>CAJOEZ010000001.1 GCA_905233685.1 uncultured Bacteroidales bacterium
GGAAGAGGCTGTTGCCGTTCGAGGCCGTGAAATGTCTGCCGTTCACGCCGTTTTGTGTCGTCCATGTTACGGTAGTGTTGTTCATCAGCTCTTCCCATTCCGCTTTCGTGGGCATGCGCCAGCCATCGCCCCAGTTGGCCGTGGCCGCATCGTCTTCAGGCAACAAGGTGGTCAGGTTGTCAGTGAAGCCGTTGTAACCGCAGCTGGCTTGGCAGCAGTATTTAGTAATCTGGTCATAACTGCCGTTGCAATACTGGTAGGTGCTCCAGTTATAGGTGTCCTTAGGCTGCGTCTCGCCCCAGGCAAAGTAGTCGCCATAACCCTCGGGCGTGTCGGCGCCCACATTGCAGGTAGCCCATAAAAGACCGCTTGGCAGACCGAGATCGACATATTCGTGGTCATCACTGCCTCCGCTTTCAGTGATGAAATTTAACACATCGCCGTATGCTAGACCGTAGTCGGAAACTGCGTATGCCCGTACATAATAGGTAATATTAGGGGTCAAGTCCTCAAGCGTAATGCTGTAACTGCCTACGGCAGCGCCGTTGGAGGTGTGGTTACCGTCAATGTCGGGGTTAGGCTCCGTGCCCCAGCACACACCGCGCAGGAACACATGGCTGCCTTCGGGCAGCGTCACCGTGCCACCAACTACTGCACTTGTGGAAGTAATCTCGGTCGGCGAAGCAGTCTCCACAGTGAGCGGCAAGAATGAATCACTAAACGAAAAAGTTACAGGATAACTGCGGTTTGAAAAATAGTGGTAGCCCAAACCTTGGGAAAGCTCATGAAGGTTTCCCGACCATTGCCCGTTCTCATAAACTGAAAAACTGAACTGCGACTTGATGACGTCGTTTTCCATAGGAACAAAATCTCCCATGGCCGTGGCAATGTCCATCGTCCCTGCCTTGGGATAGCCGATCCAGGTCCAGCCAGGTAATAATGTGATTGAGATTTCCTGAGCCTTCAGACTTATGCCCGTCGCCAACAGGGCGAGCAAGCACATCATCATAAATAATCTTTTTTTCATATTGTATAAATTTAGTTGATGCGAATCAATTCGGAGAATTCGAAGACAAAAATATGAAATTTTCCAATATTGTAACTTATTTCCCGCAGAAATCGTATTTTTGCAGCTTCTTTCAAAAAACGAACAATCAAATCATAATAACCAAATGGAAAAGATTAAAGTAGGTATCAATGGTTTCGGCCGTATTGGCCGCAACGTGTTCCGCATCATCTGCGAACGTCCGAATCTGGAAATCGTGGGCGTCAACGATTTGACAAGCACCAAGGTGCTGGCCCACCTGTTAAAATACGACTCCACTCAGGGCAAGTTCCCTGGCACAGTGGAATATGACGATACTGCGCTGATCGTCAATGGCGTACGTATCTCTGTTACCGCTGAACGCGCTCCCCTAAACATCAAGTGGAGCAAGACTCCTGATGTAGTGGTTGAATCCACTGGTGTGTTCCGTTCGAAGGAAAGCAGCAAGGGCGGCTATGGCGACCACCTGAAGGCCGGCGCCAAGAAGGTCATCCTTTCCGCTCCCTCAAAGGACGCCATCGACGCCACCGTCGTGGTCGGCGTGAACAACAACGACCTCACCGACGAGGTGGAATGCGTGAGCAACGCCTCCTGCACCACCAACTGCTTGGCTCCCGTGGCCAAGGTGTTGAACGACCGCTTCGGCATCGAGCAGGGCTACATCACCACCATCCACAGCTACACCAACGACCAAGTCATCCTCGACGGTCCTCACAGCGACCTGCGCCGCGCCCGTAGCGCCGCCATGTCGCAAATCCCGACCACCACTGGTGCCGCCAAGGCCGTGGGTATCGTCATCCCCGAACTGAATGGCAAACTCGACGGCATCGCCGTCCGCGTTCCTACGCCCACTGGTTCCTTGGTTGACCTCGTCTGCACACTGAAGACCGAAGCCACGAAGGAGGAAATCAACGCCGCCATGAAGGAAGCCGCCGAAGGCCCCATGAAGGGCGTGCTGGAATACACCGAGGACCCGATCGTCAGCTGCGACGTCATCCACAACCCGCACAGCAGCATCTTCGATGCCCAAAGCACGATGGTGATGGGCAAGATGGTGAAGATCATGTCGTGGTACGACAACGAATGGGGTTATTCCAACCGCATGGTCGACCTCATCGAGATGATGAAATATTGATTTAAATCAAGAATAGAGACGGTGGCAACGCCGCCTCTATTTTGTTTTATCGGATGATAGTTATAGAGCCCTGCAAATGCAGTTTCTCCTCCCCTGTTTTGCCAATGTAGGTGATGTCGCAAACGTAAAAATATGTGCCGGGCGGACAATCCATCTTGGTCAGTTTGCTCTTGCCGTCCCATTGGATAAGCGGGTCGTCGGTGTCGTGAAGGATGTTGCCCCAACGATTGAAAATCACGGTTTTTGCGCTGACAATCAAGTCGGCACCTGTTACCTTGGGTTCAAAAATGTCGTTGTAACCATCATCGTTGGGTGTGAAAACGTTGGGCAATTCGTAGGAAAACTCCTCTGTCGGTTCCTCGTGCCCAATGCGCACCGTCTTGATAGCGGAATAGTTCACCAAAGGCCGCATAATGCCCTCCAAAGTGTAATGCCCGTAAGTGCAGACATAATAGCGATAGGTCGCATCGCTTTCCACGTCGGAATCAGTGTAATTCCAGCTGTTTGCCGAGGCGATTTTGACGAAAACGCCATTCACTTCCTTGAAAACCAACGTACTATCTACCATCCACGGAACGGATTCCGTCCACGAAAGCTTCGCTTCATCGTTGGTTCCGTTGGCCGAAAGTATCACAGCCGAGGCCGTCGCGCTCTCGCCCATCACTTGCTGGTTGGCATCGCGCATTTGCACCTTATATATTAATGAGGTGACCTGCGCCAAATCGACATTTGCATCTAAAAAAGTAGTGTCGGCACCTTCGTAAACGATAGAAGTCACGCCATCGATAATGCGTGTCAAGGAGTAACTAAACGGCGCAATATATTGGTCATCAATCTCTTTCGGCTTGACCCAACGCGTCACGACTTGACCCGAAACAAGATCAATGCTGTCGTTGCTGACATGGGTCATCAGCGGACTGTCGTTTTTCAAGGTCACACAAGCCGCATCGCTGACGATGCTCTTGGCGCCATCGGGGAATTGAGCCAGGATACGGTACTCATATTCAATGCCTTGCGGCAGGTCTGGATCAATGTAAGAAGTTGTTGAAACATTGTTCAAAGTTGCAATCAATTGGTAACCTTCACGTATACCCGTTTCGCAGGAATCAGGTTCATAGCCATTACAGCCCGCCTTGCGGTAGACCAACAAAGCCACCGCATTCGGGCAAGGATAATGAGACCACGAAAGTGTTGCATCATGGCCATGCACTTCGGCGGTTAGGTTTTGCACTTTAGGTGCCATCACGTTGATAGTTACCGTCTTGATATTGGTCAGGCTGACGGGAACGCCGTCGTCCTTGGCGTGAATCACTACCTGATAGGGTGTGTTGCGGATGTGGGCGTAAACCGTGTTCCAGAGGAACTCAAGCTCGGGATTCGGTCCAGTGTCCGTCTCGGGATTGAGTATCGCAGGACTCACCGACACCTCGAAGGGCGCACCTGAAGCCGCCAAAGTCACATTATTGTGTGGATTGGGGTCAGTGGCCGAAATCATGAAGTTCAGTTGCTCGCCTGCCACCATGCAAAACTCGTCCTCACAATGGATTTGCGGCAAGTCGTTGTTGCAGGCTGAAATCAAGATTTGCATATCGCGGATAACGGAGCCGACTTTCACGCCGTGGCGCCACTCTTCCACCATGAAAGCCACGTTGTATTCGCCTTGCAGCACGGGACTGTCCCAACGTAGCTCACCCGTAACAGGGTCAATTTCAAACGATTGCGAAGCTTGCGGATAGCTATAGCCAGGAATATCCATGCCGTCCATACCTTTACAAATCACCAATTTGTAACTCAAGCTGTCGCCGTCGGGATCGTAAGCCGAAGGGTTATGCAGGTATAATTTGCCCACACAGCCCTTGTCAATCGGAGCGTTGAGCAGTTGCACGGAATTGTTGAAGCCCAAAAAGGGGTTGATGACCAATTCCGTCTCGATATACATCGGCACCGCCACCGAATTGGGCACGTTCACCACACCGTAGTTGCGGTTGGCGTCTTCCATACTAACGGTGTAAGTTCCTGAAGACGAGTAATTATGTACAGCCTTATAGACATTCAGCGTGTAATCGTCGCCGAGGTGTTGATACACCACACGAGGGATGAATTCCTCCGCACCGTCGCCCCATTTTACAGGGAGGGAATCGCGTTGCATTCCTGCTGGACTGGGCGAATAGGTATAACAAGTGAGCGTAAACTCGTAAGCATTGCCGCCGAGCCACTTGTAGGTTATCTCGGCCGCACGCTGGTGCGTCGCCATCGCGCAGAAGGCGAGGCCGAAAAACAAACCCAATATCAGCAGCAGTCTACGCTTCATATACGTTTTAACTCCACTGGTCGCTCCAAGCCTGCTGGTCCTTGCGCCATTCCTTCAACGACTGGAGGTCGTCCTCGTTAATATAGGCCTCTTCAACGGCCTTGTGAATCAAGGTTTCGTAGTTCGACAAAGTGACCAACTGGCAGTTTTTCTCCTCGAAGTTTTTCTTGGCGAGTTCCATCTGGTAGGTGAAAATGGCCACCATGCCTTTCACTTGGGCTCCGACCTCGCGCAAGGCATCGACCGCCATCAAGCTTGATTTACCTGTGGAGACCAAGTCCTCGATGACCACCACCGATTGCCCTGCATTGATGACACCTTCTATCTGGTTTTGCATTCCGTGTGACTTCTTCTCGCTGCGCACATACACGAACGGCAATCCCATCTCCTGCGCCACCAATGCGCCTTGGGCGATACCGCCCGTGGCCACGCCTGCGATTACATCGGGTTTGCCGAAATTTTGCATGATTTTCTCCACAAACTGCTGGCGAATAAAAGTCCTCACGGCAGGATAGGAAAGCGTGACGCGGTTGTCACAATAAATGGGGCTTTTTAGTCCCGAAGCCCAAGTGAATGGGGCTTTCGGGCTGAGTTTCACGGCCTTGATTTGCAGCAGATGCTGGGCCAATGTCAATGCTGAATCTTCGTATTCCATAATTTTGTATTTTTGTCGTCCACAAATCTTTCAAAACGCGCTACAAATGTACAAGATTTTTCAAGAAAACAAAAGCTTAATTTTCCCGAAAATTGAAGGCGATTCGTTGAAATTTGATGCAACACCCCAAGAATCTGAAAGATACAATGCCGAACTCTTGTGTGATTTTTTACCTGAATGGCTCGATGACCGCGACTCTGGCGACACTTTCATCCACGAAGTGAGCCAAAACGCCGTGGCAAATGCCTTAAGCAAGACTTTCAAAATGACTCCTGCGGCAGGCGGAATCGTGGTCAAAGACGGCAAGTTTGTCAGCATCGTGCGAAAAGGCATCCCTGACCTTCCCAAAGGCCATATAGAACAAGGTGAGACCCCTGAAGCCGCTGCCCTGCGTGAAGTGGAGGAAGAAACAGGAATCAGCAAACTACAGATTGTCAAAGAGTTGCCATCCACATGGCATTGCTATTTTGAGCACGAGGAATGGAAATTGAAACGCACCTATTGGTACTTGATGTACACATCTAATACCATCCAGCCCAAGCCTCAGACCGAGGAAGGCATCACAGAGATAAAACTGATTGGGAATGAAGATATTGAAGCGTTTATAAAAGGCACTTTCCGTTCCATAAGCGAAATTCTTGGAAAAGATTTGCGCCAAGTCGCGGCGAATTGATACTTTTGCAACCCGAAACAACACAACACAATGAAAAGAATAGCCGTTTTCCCCGGTTCTTTCGACCCCATCACTTTGGGGCACCGCAGCATCGTTTTGAGGGCTTTGCCCATCTTCGACGAGATTTATGTCGCCGTCGGTATTAATATGGAGAAACGTTCCACCTTTGAATTGCAAGACCGCATCAAATGGTGCGAAGCCGTCTTCAAAGACTATCCTCAAGTGAAGGTGGAGAGCTACCAAGGCCTCACCGCCGACTTCTGCAAAAAAGTGGGCGCCAACACCATCATCCGTGGCCTGCGCTGCGGCAGCGACTTCGAATACGAAAACATGATTGGACATGCCAACAAACGCCTGCACCCAGAGTTGGAAACCATCTTCCTACTCACTGAAAGCGAGCTGGTTGGTGTGTCGTCAAGCGTTGTCCGCGACATTTACAAAAACGGCGGAGATGTGTCGAACTTCATGCCCGCCGAAGTAAAACTACCTTGATTTTCAAACGGTTCCTGCCGTTTTCAAGCTTCCTCTACTAAATTTCGCGCCTTCATGTAGGTACGCCACTTCTCGAGTACCTGTTGCATATCGTCAGGCAAGTCGGAAGTGAATAGCATCTCCTTTCCCGTGGTGGGATGCACGAAGCCCAATTCCTTGGCGTGCAACGCATGGCGAGGGATGATTTTGAAACAGTTGTCGATGAACTGCTTGTATTTTGAGAAGGTGGTTCCTTTAAGAATGATGTCACCGCCATACAGCGCATCGTTGAACAACGGATGCCCGATGAATTGCGAATGCACACGGATTTGGTGCGTGCGTCCAGTTTCCAGCCTATACTCGTTAAGTGTCACATAACCAAATCGTTCCAATACCTTCCAATGAGTGACAGCCTCCTTGCCACTCTCGCCGAAAGGAAATACAGCCATCCGGCGGCGGTTGTTGGGACTGCGCCCGATGTTACCCACGATGGTGCCTTCGTCCTCGTCGAAGTCGCCCCAAACGAGCGCGTTGTAGCGGCGATGGATGGTGTGTTCAAAAAACTGTTTGGCGAGCACGGTCTGGGCGGCCTCGTTTTTGGCCACAATCATCAAACCTGTGGTGTCCTTGTCGATGCGGTGCACGAGATAGCCGATGCGGTTCTCCACGTTTTGCTGCGTTTGCTCGAAATGATAGGCCAAACCGTGCAGCAGCGTGCCCTCAAAATTGCCGTGTGCGGGATGCACCACCAAACCTGCCTGCTTGTTGATGACGATGACGTCGTTGTCCTCATAAACAATGTCCAAAGGAATGTATTGCGGCTTGATGTCGGCCTCGCGCGGCGGATAGCTGAATACAATGGAAATCACATCGTTAGGCTTCACCTTGTAGTTTTGTTTCACGGGTTCACCGTTCACCAAAATATTGCCTGCCTTGGCCGCATTCTGGATGCGGTTGCGCGAGATGCTGCTAATACGTGAAGTCAGGAAAGTGTCGATGCGCACAGAATCCTGGCCGCCGTCCACGGTGATGCGCATGTGCTCGAAAAGCCCGCCATTCTCATCGGAGGTTTCGCTTTGCTCTATCAACTCGTCGTCATCTTCAACGACCTCGTCCTCTAAAATCTCATCGTCTTGTTCAAAGACTTCGTCTTGGATGTCACTCATTTCTTGATGATGAATTTTTGGGTGATTACTTGTCCTTCAGTCGTAGTGAATCGGATGAAATACATCCCCTCCACAAGGTTGGTGACGGAAATTGCAGTCTCAAACGCTCCTTGATACAGCTGGCGTCCCATGAGGTCGTAAATGCAGGTTTGGACGATTTCAGTATCTTCGGAAACACTGATATTCAGCAAATTGCTTGTTGGATTAGGATAAAGCTTCACGTTTGGCGTGGTACTCTCAAACTCATCCACACCGATAAAATATGACGATCCAACCACCGGGCGAATCATCAGCGAGCCGTGCATTTCACTTGGCATCCAAGAGCCGTTGACGTTGACGAAATTATATTGGCTGTTGTCGTTGCTGGCGTCGAAACCGATGTTAATCAGGCCATTGTTATTTTGCATGAGGCCGATGTAAAAGGCACCAGACAGCATCACAAGTTGGTCGAATTCGTAATACTGGAACTGATAGGCTTGGTCGCCCCATCTCGGACGCATGTTGCGCATCCGATAAATCTCATCGCCCGGGCGATTGTTTTCGTCTTTCCAGATGACAATGTCGAAATACTTGTCGTTAGCATCGTTAAGTGTGTGATTGAAAAGCAGTTGTACACCTTGTATGGTATCGAACTCAGCCAACTCAAACTTCACGGCAAAGCGTCCACCAGCTGGCTCCACGCCGTAGCCCATCTCGGGAATGCCGTCGTCGTAGGCGTAATAATTGTAGAATCCTTGACGGTATATCAGTGAATCCACCAAAGGCGGCGTACAGGTTGAGTCGTAGACGTAATGCTTGATTTCATACGAAACCGAGTCGTACCACATACTGAGCGCAAACAGCTCGCCGACATATGGACAAGCTGGTGACTCGCCGTTTTCGGGACAACTCAAGTAGCCCGATTCCATATAAGGATTTATGGTGACGGGGTCAAGAATACGCTTATAATGCTGACCTCCACCGACTTGCTGAACAGTATAGTAATAATTGGCCTCATGCGGCACATTGTCCAAATTGGCGACATCGAGGCTCAGACTCTCGCGGACAGCCGAGTTGGGATTAACGCGATATTGGCGGTAAGGCATGACCTGGTAACGGCTGAGGAAGGTGGGCAACTGACCCGAAAAACTCAGCATGGAATAAGCGGTGTCGTTCACCGTGCGGTTGATGTTGAGGTAAACAAGGTCAATGTTCCAGATGTCTTCCTCGCCACGATTACTTGGTAATGAATTATTTACGATGCTTGCATAGTTGAAGAAGCGAAAACAGAAGTGATCGGTGAAGAACTTCAAATCGCGGACAGGAATCATCACCTGCTTGAAATACTGGCCGCCATTTTCCTCCAAAAACGTCTCAAGTCTTTGTCCGGGCGTGCTCCAAATGTTTGTCCATGTGGTGTCGGCAACGGTGGTGAAAACCGAATCGCAAGGGACGGCGATGATGCCTTGGGTTTGGCTCGTCAAAGTGTCATAGACGAGAGTGTACATCCCCGGAAGACAGCCTCCGAACGACCAAATCGTGTCGCCAGGGAACAAGGTATCGACCTGCATTTGGGCAAAAATTTCTGACACGCTAAAGTTTTGATAATCAATATAAAGGAATTCCTGCCGCTCGATGGCCGTGCCAAATTGAAGCACGAGCGAATCCTGCGCCTCAGGCGGGTTGGCGTTGCCTTGAGGCTGGTACCAGAAACTGAAATACAGCGAATCGGCGGGTGTGAGAGCCCTGGGCAACGGGTCAAAAATTGAATCCAAGCGAATGCGTGCCGAAGTGAGGTATTCCGCTACGAAAGGGTTACTGATGGCATAGTCGTAAACACGGCCGTATTGGTCGAGGACATCCAGTGTGGCCGCATTGCGGGTTGGTGGATTTAGTGGAAAGCCATCAGTGACCATGGCATTGCGGTCAATCCACTTGGTGGAATCGGCATAGACGCGTGTCTTGCTAAAATCATCAAAAAAAGGCAGAAAAATCCCCGCATTGTTGATATAACGCGTTGATGGCGAAGAAGGTTCTCTCTGAAAACCTGTCAATATCTCCTGGGCAAAGGCATGGCCAGCACCAAAGCCGAGAGCCAATGCCAGAACAACGGCTTTAAAATACGTCTTCATATTCATAGTCAGTGGTTTCAATGGATTCTATAACTGTGTCAATTTCAAATCGTTGAGGAACATTAAGAAGGGAATCTTCGTGAAGTAGTTCCTGCATTTCTTTCTTAAAGTCGAGCGTGCGGCTCGAGTGATAAGTCAAATCGATGTAAGTACCAGGCTTGACCGACCCAGAGCTGGGACCAGGTTTCATTTTCCTAACCCGCATATACTGAATGCTGTCGCTGTCTTCGTATGACTCCGTTCCGAGGTTCAGTCCGGCAAGGTTCAGCAGGCGTTTGGCTTCAGCAGCAGGTTTACCTATGAGGTTGGGCACCTTTACATTCATCTTATCTTGCCCGATGCCAACGCGCAGCACAATCTTGCTGCCTTTCACAAGTTCAGTGTCTTTTTCAATCGGACTGCCTTGGTAATACTGGCCAATAACATTGTTTTTATAGGAATAATCGACATATTCCAGATAATCCACTTGCAAACCACACGATTCCAATCGTCCAATGGCTTCGCGCAAAGAAATGTTTTTCAGGTTGGGCATAATGGTCATCTCGGGTGTTTCGGCCACGATTATGGTATAAACGTTACGCCCTTTCTTGATTTTTGAGCCAGGCAACGGGTCCTGTTGATAGATGCTTCCAGGCTGTTGTCCCTTCGGATAAACGCTGTCGATGAGGATGAAATGGAAGTCTTTTGCATAGTCGTGCTTCACTTGGCGGTAATCCTGACCCACAAAATCGGGCATAGTGTAAACCTTGTCGTGACGAGTGTATTTATCTAACAATCTGAATGTTAACCATAGCAAAAACACACATAGCAGCAGAATAATCACCAGGTTGATATAAAAATTCTTTTTCTTGAGAAAGTGTAGGAATCCCATAATTTCGTATTTTAGCCGTGTATTTACAACTCAGTTTTGAGCAAAATTATTGTTTGACCTTTAAACCGACAAAATTACAAAAAATATGAAAAACGTAGCAATTATTTGTGGCGGAGATTCGGGAGAGTTCGAAATTTCTGTCAAAAGTGCTCAGGTGGTGAAGCAAAACCTGGATCCAGAACTGTATAATTCGAAGATCATTGTAGTATCAAAAAAAGGATGGTATGGTCTTTTGAAAGATGGTACCCGTGTGGACGTTGACAAGAATGATTTTTCCATTTCAGTAGGTGGACACAGGACGAAATTCGACGTGGCTTTCAACGCGGTGCATGGCGAGCCGGGCGAAAACGGGCCGCTTTCGGGCTACTTGGATTTGTTGGGTATTCCTTGCACTTCTTCGCCTTTGACTACTTGCGCCCTCACTTTCCACAAGGACTTTTGCAAGCGCTTGGTGGCTTCTTACGGCGTAAATGTCGCGCCTTCAGTATTAATTAATGAAGGCGAGAAATACGATGCCGATGAAATCATCAAGCAACTCGGACTGCCTTTGTTCGTCAAACCGACCTGCAACGGCTCCAGCGTGGGCGTAACCAAAGTAAAAACGGCAGAAGAGCTTGTGCCTGCGATATTTACAGCGAGGGCTGCTGGCCGACAGGTGATGTGCGAGAAGTTCGTCGACGGTCGCGAGTTTGGCTGCGGCGCGATGGAGTTTAAAGGCAAAATGATGGTCTTCCCGCTTACCGAGATTTGCAGCAAGAACGAATTTTTCGACTACGAGGCCAAATACACTGCCGGCAAGTGCGATGAAATCACTCCTGCCCAAGTCGACGAAGCCATCGAAACTGAAATCAAAGGAACTACAGCGATGTTGTATGAGAAATTAGAGTGCAAGGGCTTTGTCCGGATGGACTACATCGTCAGCGACGAGGGCGTGTTCTTCATCGAGGCGAACATCGTTCCAGGAATGTCGGAAGCGAGCATCATCCCCGCGCAAGCACGATGCTTCGGCTTATCTCTGCAACAATTGTTCGGGATAGCGATTGAAAACGTTCTGTAAATGAAAAAGGAGCCGATTGGCTCCTTTTTCATTTACACTGTCAAGATGTCCTTAGACTTCAGCTCCGTGAGGTCATCAATCTTCTTGATGTATTTGTCGGTGAGTTTCTGAATCTCCTCTTGCAGGAGTTTCGACTCGTCCTCCGAAATCACATCCTTTTCCAATTTTTTCGCGTCGTCGTTGGCGTTGCGACGGATGCCACGGATGCCCACCTTGGCTTCCTCGGCGGCGTTTTTGGTGCGTTTCACGAGGTCGCGACGGCGTTCCTCGGTGAGAGCCGGCACGCTGATGCGGAGGATTTCACCATTGTTGATGGGGTTGAAGCCCAAATTGGCGTTCAAAATAGCCTTGGCGATGTTGCCAAGAGCACTCTTGTCGAAGGGTTGCACCACAATCATGCGTGCGTCGGTGCAGCCGATGTTGGCGGTTTGCTCGATGGGCACCGTCGTGCCGTAATATTCAACCATAACGCCGTTCAGCATGGCCGGACTGGCCTTACCTGCCCTAATGCCCTGAAATTCATGCTCCAAGTGCTTGATGGTATTGTCCATGCTTTCAGTGGCCTCGTCTAATACAAATTGAGAATCTTCAGTCATAGTTTTTGAAATTTGGGTGCAAAAATAAAAGTTTTTCCTTTTCAATTCAAAAAACTTGCCAATTTTCAATTCAACGGTTCATAAAGTCCCGTCAAAATTGGGTTTCTCCGTGTGAAATAATAGCTCATCCGATCCAAAGTTAGACTGCTGAGACCTTGATTCCAAAGATAAGCCTTGACGGTTTTGCCTTGTGGTGTAAAGTTGGCGTCGAAAATGATGGCGTCGGCAATGACGTTGTCGCCTGGCGCGAAATGCCCGTCCTCGGCCAGCGAACTGTGCCATAGGACGATGGAATCGGTTTCGGCATCGTGGATTTCGATGACCATCAGCAAGTTGCCGACAGAACTTTCGTTGTTGAAATGCGCTATAATGCCCAAAGCTTCCACATCGTCTGGCAGGGAATCACAAGAAAACGTACTTGCGCGACCCCATTCTTGGCCTTCCACGTAAGGATAAGGTGTTTCGCCCAAAGTGGTGAGCAAGTATCGGCTTTCGGGCAATGGGTTTTTGCTCAAGGTAAGGTAACGCGATGTAAACCAGTCCTTTTGCTCAATCAAGTAAGGATAGTTGCCCACGGCGGTGACCTCCCAAGCCGGGTTCACATAGTCGGTCCAGCCAAAGCCGAGCATGGGCGTGTCTTTGTGCTCACCGAGCCAGTCATTGAACTCGCCGAGGTTGCTGTAACGGTCGAAAACGATGCGGTTTTCCACGTCGGTTTGGCGTTGGTAGAACTCGGCAGCCTCACCAATTTCAGTGCGCGTGGCAAACTGGATTTGGTCGCCAAATTGGTTCTTATCTTGCTGAATTTCAACGGCAATCTGGTCGAAGCCTTGACGATACATCAGGTCGTAATGGCGGCGGTTCATGATGAGCGAACTCATTCCAGCAAAAAGAATCGCGGCCACCACTAAGGCGTTTTGCCACATCGATAAAGTGCGGTTTTGGAACAGCGAAAAAGCCACGATAATGAGGAATGGATAGCTGAAAATCAGTGTGCTATGCTGGATGATGGGCTCGCGGAGCATGGAATAAACAAAGGCAAGGCCAAAAATGATGACAAACCACGCGATGCCTGCCCAACGTAGGGGATTGTTACGCTTGTCGCGCTTGCCAAGGATAAGCGGCAAAAGGATGACAATGCCCACGGTGAACATGAACAACGAGGAGTAGTTCATCGTGTATTGGATGAAATCGATGAGGAAAGTGCTCTTGGGCGCACTCAGCCAGCCACCGATGCTACCGCTCACGAAGAGTTGTTGGTAGAAAATGGGTAGGGTAGGAGCGAACAAAATTACTGCAGCTAAACCACTGAGCCAGTAAGCTTTTCGACGTTCTTTCGGCAAGAAAAACAAGCCCGTGAGGAAAATCAGCCCTGCTTGAGCGATGGAGAAATATTGAATCAAAGAGCAAGCCCAAGCCGAAAGCGCAAAGCCGATGTAAGTGCCTTTGGTCGGCGTTTTTGGCTCGAAAATGATTTTGTACCAAAAATAGGCCATCAGCAGGACGAAAAACAGCCCCGCCGAATAGGGTCGCGCCAACTGGCTGTAAAACACCGTGAACTGACTGACGGCAAAAAACGCTGCCGAAAACAGCCCGACCTTGCGGTTGAACCACTGCCGCCCTATTAAATAAATAAGGTATATGGAGCCGATGCCCATCAGCGCGAAGGGCAGCTTGACCCACAACTCGCTCCAGCCGAAAATCCGCACCCAAAGCCATAGGAAGGCTTGCACCCCAATCGGGTGACTGTCAGGCAGTACACCTTGTTGAATAAAGTCGTGGAAGTTGTCGAAGCGGGTGCGCAACAGGGCACTGAACTCGTCGTGCATAAAGGGCACTTGACCGAGTTTCCACAAACGCAGCACCGCCGCCACTACCATAATGACCGCTATCAGGACAAGGTCAATGGTTTTGTTCGACTTGTTGTGAGTCTTCCGCAGGTGTTTTTTTCTTGTTTTCATCCTTGTTGTCGCTTTGCGTCATTGCGAGGAGGGACGACGAAGCAATCCAGAAAAAAGTTCATGCTCTAGACTGCTTCGTGCCTCGCAGTGACGTTTTCGTCGCAGGTTTACTTCGTTACAAGGGTTCCGATGTTCTCGCCGTGCAAGACCTTCAACAGGTTGCCGCGCGTGTTCATGTCGAAGACGTACATCGGCATGTCGTTTTCCTTGCACATGGTGAAGGCGGTCATGTCCATCACTTTCAGGTTGCGCTGGTAGGCCTCGTCGTAAGTGATGTGCTCAAACTTGGTCGCAGTGGGGTCTTTCTCGGGGTCGGCGGTATAGATGCCGTCCACGCGGGTGCCTTTCAGGATGATGTCGGCCTTGATTTCGACGGCGCGGAGGGCACTGCCGGTGTCGGTGGTGAAGAAGGGATTGCCGGTGCCGGCACCCATCACCACGATATGGCCTTCCTCAAGCAGACGGATGGCCTTGGCGCTGCTCATCGTGTCGGCGATGCGGTCGATGTAAAGGCCGGAGAGCAAGGTGGCTTTCTGGCCCTTGCCTTGCAAGGTAGATTGCATGGCCATCGAGTTGATGACGGTGGCGAGCATACCCATGTAGTCGCCTTGGATGCGGTCCATGCCCTTCGAGGCACCTTGCAGGCCGCGGTAGATGTTGCCGCCGCCGATGACGATACCGATTTGCACGCCGGCTTTCGCGGCTTCGATGATTTCGTCGGCATAATCGTTCAAGCGTTGCGGGTCAATGCCGTATTGCTGGCTGCCCATCAGGGCCTCGCCACTGAGTTTCAGGAGTACTCTGTTGTATTTCATATCGTTGGGATTTAAAATTTCAAGATTTCAAAATTTAAAGATTTAAAGATTCAAAATTTAAAATTCAAGATTTGGATGGCGACAAAGGTACAGTTTTTTGGGGGATTTGACGGAATAATCTTTTGTTTGGCACACTTTGGAATCAGAGTTTTACCAATTTGACCACTTTGCCCATCAGCACTGGGATGCCGTAATTGACAACGTAAACACCAGAGGGCCAAGCGCTTGCATCGATGGTGACCGATTCAGAGAAGCGTATCAGCGGCAGCACTTGGTTGCCGAAAATGTCGTAAACCGTCATATCCGTGAGATCCTTGCTGTCCGCCAAAACGGTGAAACTATCGTGGAAGGGATTGGGGAAGACTCCCGCCTTGATTTCGATCTCCGGCTCAACGGGAGTAGGTATCACGGCGCTCCACGAAGCTTCCCAGCCCGTGTCAGTGGTGGCGCAATCGGAGCGAAACTCCACACACATCACGTTGCCCGAGCTTTGCACTGTACCTGGACTTTGCGTGTTCCAGCGCCCGATTTTCGGAGCAAACACGTTATCGCCGTCGTAAACCCAAAGGAAGTCGTAATCGGTCTCAAGGCTGAAACTGCTGAAATCCAGCTGGATAGTCGACTCTTCTGGTCCGCGAATCACCCAAATCTTGCGTTCATCGTCGCCATAGTTTTGATGGTCGAGGCGGCCTTCCTCGCCTTCCAAAATGGTGACCAGCGCACCCTCGTTGATGAGTTTGTAGTAGTAGTTCCAGTCCCAATATGGCCCCGGGTCGGTGTGCGACTGGTCGGGATAGTGCTGGTGCCCCTTGATGGCCACGCAAGCCCCTTCGCCGCCGAGGTTGTAGAGGCCGTTGTTGACGCAGAAGCCGTTGTCCAAAGTGTCGCGGTCGTGGGTGCGCCGCCCGTCGATGGTCTCGTAACGCGAGCAGATGCTCCGTACCAAGGCCGCCGACGACTGGTACATCTCCTCCGTGAAGAAGCTCCAGATATTGCCGTAAGCCTCATGCTCGATGCCGATGGTGTAGCCATTGGCCGTGCGGGCATGCCAAGCCTTGTCTTTTTCGCGCACCATTTGGGTGATTTGTCCGTCGGCGGAGCGGATGACATAATGCGCCGAAACCTCCGCGTCGCAGTTCTTGAACCAGCTGATGCAACCTGCGTAAGAGCCTTCAGTATAGTGAATTACGACCGCGCTCACCTCCTTGGTGCGCGGCTCCCAGTTGCATTCCGGCGCAGGGTCCCAAATGGCCGGAGGATAGTCGGGACTGCGCGAGAGGCTCAGTTCGGGAGCAGTAAGCATGTCGTAATATTCAGCAAAAACCGCTTTCAGGTCAATGTTATGTTTCTGAAAACCAAATTCTTCAGCACGTTGCACATCATTCAGGAAAAGACACACCGAATATAGCATCGACTGCATGGGATAAACATCTTTCTTCTCCCCTATCGGCAGCTCCGAAAGCCCCTGAATGACTGATAAATACCCTTTAATTTCAGTGGCTTTGCTATCTTTAACCAAACGCTCAAAAGCCTTGGCGTAGGCCAAAACATTCTTCTCGGGATTATCCAAAATCTCCGCTTCCGAAATCCCCGACAATTCCGCCACAAGATGCAGATTCTCACGGAAATAGCCTTTGCCTTCCTTCACCAAACCCATCAAGCCATAAGCCCTTGGCATGGCCTCGGAGCCGTCGTGGAAATAGTTGTCATCTATTAGATGGTTGCAATGCGTATTGGTAAAAGAAATGGCTTCGAGCAGACCTCTCGGGATGTTGGGGCAGGCCGTGTAAGCAGCATTGAAGGCTGGTTTATAGTTTTGGTTTTCTGCGGATTGGGAGAACACCAAGAGAGGCATTAAAAGCAGGAAAAGTAATATTGCGATGATTCGTTTCATAGAAAAAAGACAATTCCTTTATTCTTCTTCAAGAATTTTCATAAACTCTCGAAGTTTTAAAACGAATATTTTAGGGAATGTGACCTTTTCAAGGATATTGAAATGATTGTCGTTGGAAACAATGTAGGCAGCATCGGCGGCAAAAGCACAGTCAACAAACTTATCGTCATCATGGTCGGCTTCAATCAAATGGAAATTGAAAAATGGCTGGATAAGCTCCACATTCTTTTTCTTTAGAAGCAAATCGATGACATTCCTTGCCACTATCGCTGAAGTTTTTTGCCCAATGATTTCCTCATATTCCTCTAAAATGGCTGTGGAAACACACAAAGTGTATTTCCCTTCCTGAAAACCCTTCCAAACGGAATAATACTCCCCATGCCGCGATAACGAAGCGATGAGACAATTGGTGTCGAGGACAATTTTTCGTGGACTAAGCATTGTAAGGCGTTCTAAGGTGTTCTTGCAACGTCTCCTCTATCTTCTCGTTGCTCCATTTGCCTTCATCCCAAAGCCGATCCATCTCCTCGTCAATTTTTCGGGCATAATACTCACACACGACATCGTTGAGTTCCTTCACTTCCTCTTCGGTAGTGAAATGTGCCAGCAACCGAAGGAAATCCATCTGCGCCTGATTTAATCCTACATTCTGTGTCATAATTTCTAATTTGTTTTCTGCCTGCAAAAATAATCAAAAACACCAAAACCGCCACATTATGAAGAAAAATGCCTGCAAAAATCCGCCCTCCTCCTCCAAGGTTTTCCCAAAGAACGGAAGGGCGGATATACAAATCATCCAATAAGGATTATACAGTTAGCGAGTCATTCCACATCGCGAACCAAACGCACAGACAAACCGTAACTGCGAAATTCCCAATTTGTGCTATAATTTGTGCTGGCAAGATACATTTTAAACGCATTTGAAGCATTGTAATATTCTGACGACCAATAGTGGCCATAACTACCAACATCATTAATGTAAATACTCTCCATCTCACTTGGAGACTCAAAATAATCCACTGCCACCCTCTTGCCTGCGGCGGGCAAGAATACCGCGCCATGGGCCTCAAGCGAGTTGGTCCAATCCTCGGCAGAGATGGTGTTGCTGCCAAAACCATTGTCGTTGTTATTGGGATAGTTCAGCGCGTAATAGGCCGCCGACCAGTCGTCAGGCAACAGGATGTAGCCGTTCACGCCGTTCACCGAAGCCACCACCCAACGGATGCCGGATGCAGTGGTACGCGTGTTGAACAAGTAAACCCAGTTGCTCCGTGACGGGGTGCGCCAGCCGCTGTTCTCGGCGTTTCCGCCATTGCGTATCGCGTTGTAGCCCCAGTCCGTCTGGTCGTAAAGGTTTGCCCAAGTTCCGTAAGAACGATACATACTATAATCTGCACTTACGCTCCAAGGCTGATAGTAGGTATCATTGCGTTCATATCCGCTCGTGGCCCAGCCGAAAAGGTCGCGGTCGATGGTCTTACTATCGGTGGCTTGTGGCGTGGTCTCACCGATGTAGTCCCATTGGTGGTCGGCAAACTTCCAGTAGCCGCCCGTGTTGTTGTCGTCGCCGTTGCCCGCGCTGCCGATGTACTGCAAGTTGCCTTTCGAGAAACGCACCTGTTTGGTGGCGCTCACAGAGAAAAGCCCTTCAATGACACCTGCACGGTGGCTGGTGTTTGCGGCTATGCCTTCCGTAAGGTAATCATTCGCGGCAATCGCTGGAATGGTGCCACAAGTGCCGGCATAAATGCCGTCGTAGGAATTGACCACAGCATCTGTCACCTCGTCTTGCGGTAGCAGGATAGCCCACCTCTCGCCGTTGCCAGCGGGCAAGGCTATGGAGCCTGCTCCGTCTTGGCTGTAAGTGAAGCCGTTAGTCGCAAAATCGACCGTCACCTTGTTGTTCAAACCTGTGATGCAGGTGGCTGCTTCGGAAATTGTGGTTACATTAAACTTTACTAAAGCGCACTTGTTGAGCAGGGTGGCGTTGTAGGCCGTCCGGCCCGTTTCATAGTTTTCACGCGAAGGCGCGTAGGAAATCACCGGAAGTTTCGTCTGCTGGTCGCTGATGACTACCGAGCAGCTGGTGTTGTCTGCATTGAATTCAGGAGTCTTGTTGCCAAGAAAGTAGAATTGCAGTTTCTGTCCTTCAGTCGGTTCGGTGATGTCGCCACTGAAGTTGGTGCCATCGTAGGTCAGCGAGCCGACATAAACGCCGCCGCTGCCCACATGAATCACGTCGTTTTCCTCAAAAGTGACTTCGCCGTTTTCGGTGTTCACATCAGTCCTTAAACCTTTGCCGGTGGCTGAACCTTTCGAAGCACCGCCGCCCACATTGAGCGTAATGCTCACCTTTTCGCCGCTGGCGGGAGTGGGCGTGTTTTCCTTCTTGCATTGCGCCATGCCCGTCAGCAAGGCCAATGCCACCATGATGATGCACAGCTTTTTCATTGCTCGTCCTCCTTTCTCTTCAGGAGCGCATAGCCAATGCCTGCCGAAAGCAGGATGACGGCTCCGCTGCCCAATGGCACATCTTGGCCAAAGGTCTGGTTGTTGATGATTCCTTCGGTTCCACCGCTGCGGCCCAAAAGGTCGTTTTGGCTATGGCCGGAATAGCCGTAACCATTTTCTTCCGCGACGGCACCACGCTTGAATAGGCCGCCTTGAGCCGAGAGGGTGTTGGCCGACAGCACCAAAGCTGCCACCAAGACCACGAAGGCTCTTCTCTTTAGTTTTACTCGTTTCATTTTGACTTTGAATTATTTGATATTCATGACTTGTCTGTTCTGACTCGGGACACAGGACTGGTTTATGTGTTGCTGCTGTCATATTTTGCGCAGCAAAAATAGTGATTTTTGGGAAAGAGCAAACGAATTTGCAAACAATGACAAAAAATACCTAAATTTGCGGCCAAAATCAGCAAACAATTAAAATCAATAAAATGAAAGCACTCAACGATTTCCAAAAAGAGATTCTCGCTGGCATCCCCGATGAACTGCCGGAAGTGAAACCTTACGACCCGAATATCAACCACGCGCCCAAGCGCAAGGACATCCTGACCAAGGCCGAGAAGAAATTGGCCATCCGTAACGCTTTGCGTTATTTCCCCGCCAAGTTCCACGCTACATTAGCTCCCGAATTTGCAGAGGAATTGGAGAAATACGGCCGCATTTATATGTACCGTTTCCGCCCGTCCTACAAGATGTATGCCCGCCCGATTGAGGAGTATCCTGCCAAATGCAAGCAGGCCGCGGCCATCATGCTGATGATCCAAAACAACCTCGACCCCGCCGTGGCACAGCATCCGCACGAGCTCATCATCTACGGCGGCAACGGCGCCATCTTCCAAAACTGGGCACAATACCGCCTCGTGATGCAGTACCTCGCCAACATGGACGAGGGCCAGACCCTGGCCATGTACAGCGGCCACCCGATGGGCCTCTTCCCGTCGCATAAGGATGCCCCACGCGTGGTGGTCACCAACGGCATGATGATCCCGAACTACAGCAAGCCCGACGACTGGGAGCGTTACAACGCCCTCGGCGTGACGCAATATGGTCAGATGACCGCTGGCTCCTATATGTATATCGGTCCGCAAGGCATCGTCCACGGCACCACCATCACCGTACTCAACGCTGCGCGCAAACATGGTGGCAGCACAGCAGGCAAACTGTTCGTCACCGCTGGTTTGGGCGGCATGAGTGGTGCCCAGCCTAAGGCCGGTAACATCGCCGGAGTGGTGAGCATCACCGCTGAAATCAACCCTGCCGCCACGCAGAAACGCTATCAACAAGGCTGGGTCGACGAGGTGTACGACAACATCGAGGAACTGTTCAAGCACGTCAACGCAAGCCTCGCCAAGAAGGAAGCCCGCAGCTATGCCTACCAAGGCAATGTTGTGGACCTCTGGGAATATGCCGCCGAACACGACATCCATGTCGACCTCGGCTCCGACCAGACCTCGTTGCATAACCCCTGGGCAGGCGGTTACTATCCTGTCGGGCAGTCGTTCGAGGAGTCCAAGACCATGATGGCCGAGAACCCAGAACTTTTCAAGGAGAAGGTGCAGGCTTCGTTGCGCCGCCATGTGGCCGCCATCAACAAGCTGACTGCCAAGGGCATGTACTTCTTCGACTACGGCAACGCTTTCCTGCTGCAATCGTCACGCGCCGGTGCCGACATTATGAAAGAAGACGGCACTTTCCGTTATCCTTCCTACGTGCAGGACATCATGGGGCCCATGTGCTTTGACTACGGCTTTGGTCCCTTCCGCTGGGTCTGCGCTTCTGGCAAGCCTGAGGACCTCGCCGTCACCGACGACATCGCCTGCGAAGTGCTTGAGAACATAGCCCGCACCGCTCCCGCTGAAATCCAGCAGCAGATGCGCGACAACATCCAATGGATCCGTGGCGCACAAGAGAACCACCTCGTGGTCGGCTCGCAGGCGCGTATCCTCTACGCCGACTGCGAAGGCCGCACCAAGATTGCTGCCGAGTTCAACAAGGCTATCGCTGACGGTCGCCTGAGCGGTCCCGTCGTCCTTGGCCGCGACCACCACGACGTGTCCGGCACCGATAGCCCGTTCCGCGAGACCTCCAACATCTACGACGGCTCAAGCTTCACTGCCGACATGGCTGTGCAGAACGTCATCGGCGACGGTTTCCGTGGCGCCACCTGGGTGAGCATCCACAACGGCGGCGGCGTAGGCTGGGGCGAAGTCATCAACGGCGGTTTCGGCATGGTCCTCGACGGCTCCGCCGACGCAGACCGCCGACTCCACTGCATGTTGCATTGGGATGTGAACAACGGTATCGCCCGCCGCAACTGGGCCAGAAATGAAGGCGCCACTTTCGCCATTAAACGCGCTATGGAAGCGGAACCGAGACTGAAGGTCACTTTGCCAAATCTTGTTAAGGATGAAATTTTGGAGGGGCTGTTTTAAGGCTTACTAATATGAAATGAAAAGGGCGCGACACTCTTGCCGCGCCCTATTTCTGTCTTTTCTTTGGTTCAGCTATTCTCTGCGGAGAACAATATCAACAGTTCCTTCCCAAGCGTTGAAAAGGGTATCGAAAACGGCATATCCTGTGGCCGTGAAGGTGAACCCATTGGTGCGACCACCCATCATGGCTGCAGGATTATGACAAGCAGCATCCGAAATAGTGGCCATTCCTTCGTCATCCGTATAGGCATTACGCGCCGCTCCTCTATTGACGACATCTCCATCAAAACCGTCACATTCTTCGGCTTTCACCCATACATTCGACAACGCTTGGCCGTCTTCATTCGTCACATGAAAAGTAACAGGTGCTCTTTTGACGAACAAATCACCATAAATATCGCGCTTGCAAGCGGAAATGGTGATAAGCATCATTGCGGCCATAAAGGCTAAACACATTTTTCTCATTTTCTTATCCCTAAATTCGTGACGGGAGCAACTTTTAATTACCGCCGCAAAGATACAACTTTTTTGAAAATGCAAGCAGTTTTATAGTGAAACTGTTATTCCTGTGAAAACACAGCCTTTTTTGCCATCAAAGTCATACTAAGCCCTCGCGCGACCATAAACAGCAGAAAAGCAATCCAAAGTCCGTGATTGCCGAAGGGCGGCATTAATAATAAGGTGGCGGGCAAGAACACGCCGATGGCGGAAATCAGCATGGTATTGCGGATGGCGCGGGCTGCCGTGGCCCCGATGTAAACGCCATCCCAAAGGAAAGCCGCAAAGGTAATGAGCGGAATGGCAGCGAGATAAATATGATAAGGCTTGGCCATCGGGAGGATTTCGGGCTGGTCGCTGACGAGGCCGATGAACCAGTCGGGGAAGAGGGCATAAAGCACCGTGAAGGGCAAAGCGATGAGGAACCCCCAGAGAAATAGCAGTTTGACGGTTTGGCGGAGTTGCTTCCCATCGTGGGCACCTGTGAAGCGCCCCACCAAGGCCTCACCCGCATAGGCGAAACCGTCCGTGAAGTAGGAGAAGATGTAGAAGAACTGCATCAATATCATGTTCACCGCTAAAATGTCGTCGCCGAGTTTGGCCGACTGGTTGTTGAAGAAGGCAATGCTCAGCACCAAAAGGATGCTGCGAATCATGAAGTCGGCGTTCACTTGGAAGAAACGCTTCAGCTTGTCGGTCTGCAACAGAATCACCCGCCGGATGGGGACGAGATGATAACGGAATTTGGCAAAAAGGAAGATAATCGCAGTTATTAATCCGCAATACTGCGCGATAACCGTGCCCAAAGCCACGCCACTCACGCCCATGCCCATTACATTGACGAAAATGACGCTCAAAACGATGTTCACCACATTGGTCAGGATGGCGATAACCATCGGAATCGTAGTGTTTTGCATTCCAATGAACCAACCGTTGAAGGCATAGAGGCATAACACCGCCGGCGCGGCCCAGATGCGTACGCGGAAATAGGTTGCGGTGTGGGCCAAGACCTCCTCGCTGCCGTGAAGCAGTTTCATGCTGAGCCACTCCACAGCATTTTGCAGCGACAAAACCAAAACCGTGGCAATCAGCGCGATACAAAGCGAGCGATAGAGCGAATAGGCGATTTCGGCGCGGTCGTTGGCACCGTAGGCTTGTGCCGTGAAACCCGTCGTACCCGCCCGCATGAAACTGAAAATGGAGTACATCACGCTGAAGATGGTGCCGCCCAAGCCGATGGCTCCAATATAAGCGATGCTGTCCTGATGCCCCATCAGCATCATGTCGACGAAACCCAACAGCGGCACGGTGATGTTGCTGATGATGTTCGGCACGGCCAACTTTAGGATGGCGCGGTTTAGGGTGTCTTTGGGCATAACAATGTCGTTTTGGGTTGCAAAAGTACGATATTTAGTCTATTTTTGCGGCATCAAATCCAGCGACTTATGATATTTTATTTCAGTGGATGCGGCAACAGCCGCCACGTAGCCGAAACCATTGCGGCAGGCCTCAACGACACTTTGACCTTTATTCCCGAAGCGGCACGCGAAGGTCGTTATGACTACACTTTGGCCGAAGGTGAACGCCTCGGTTTTGTATTTCCAGTCTATTCGTGGGCACCACCTAAACTGGTACTTGATTTTGTTGAAAAACTCAACATAAAGGTCGGCCCTTCGACAGGCTCAGGCGCCTTGAACTATCTCTATTTCGCCTGCACTATGGGCGACGAGTGCGGCTTCACCGAGAAGATTTTTCGCAAGGCCGTCGAACAGAAAGGCTGGTCGCTGTCAGCGTGTTTCAGTGTGCAAATGCCCGAGACCTACATCGGTATGCCAGGCTTCAAACTCGATACAGAAAAGAACGCCCAACTGAAAATTGACAAAGCAGATGACACCATGATGCGAAACATTCCGCGTCTTCTCAACAAAGAGCGTTTTTCGGAGATGACTGTGGGGCGTTTTGCATGGCTGAAAAGCCATTTGGTGAACCCAGGCTTTAACAAATATGCCACCGACGACAGCAAATACCTATCCACCGAAGCCTGCATCCATTGCGGCAAATGTGTGGAGGTGTGCCCGTTAAAGAACATCACTCTGGAAGAAGATCGCCCGAAATGGAACGGCCACTGCACGATGTGTATGGGCTGCTACCACCATTGTCCTGTGAACGCTATTCAATACGGCAAGGCCACGGTGGGGAAAGGGCAGTATTATTTTGGGAAACAGAAAAACCTTAGAAAATGAATAAACATAAAACCTTTTTAGCAGCCCTACTCCTGCTGCCCCTATTCCTCAGCGCACAAAGTGCCAACGACTATACACAATTTGTGAATCCCTTCATCGGCACGCAGACCGACGAAACGGGTGCCCTCAGCGGCAGCACTTTCCCGGGTGCCACGATGCCCCAAGGCATGGTGCAACTGAGTCCCGAAACAGAGCAGATGGTGACTTGGGACCCTTGCTCGGGCTACGATTATAACAAGGATGTGATTTACGGTTTCACCCACACCCACCTCAGCGGCACGGGTTGCACCGACCTTATTGACGTGAGCCTCATGCCTTTAAGCAGAACTGTAACACCCGAACAACTCGCCGCCGCCGACTTCGGGCAGCACTATAGTCATGACGCGGAATCGGCGCGACCTGGGTATTATCAAGTGCTATTGCAGGAAAGCGGCGTGAATACGGAATTCTCAGCCACCACGCGCACGGGCATCCATCGTTACACTTTCCCCTACGGACAACCCCAGACTATCATTCTTGACCTTGACCGTGGCACATATCGTGGAGATGCCTATTATTCAGGCCGCCGTTATTATGATATCATCCAAGCCCAAATCCGTCTTGTTGACGGCCATACTATTGAGGGCTATCGCGTCGTTTGTGGTTGGGCTAAACTGCGCAAGATTTATTTCCGCGCCGAGTTCTCCAAACCGATTGTCAATCATGTTTTGATGAACGGCAACCTCAATGTTGGCAACAGCGATGTGGTGAACGGTCGCACACTGCGTGCTGCTTTGAGTTTTGACCCGAAAGACGGTAACGAATTAATGGTCAAAGTGGCCATTTCGCCTGTCGATAATGAGGGTGCCCGAAAAAACATGCTCGCCGAGGCACAAAGTTGGGATTTTGACCACTATGTGAAGGCCGCCCATGATTCATGGCAAAAAGAACTCAGCCGCATCGACATCGAAGGCACCGACGAGCAGAAAACCATTTTCTACACAGGTCTTTACCATGTGCTGATGCAACCCAACACGATGAGTGATGTGGATGGCCGCTACATGGATACCAACTTCGAAATCAAGCAGATGCCCAAGGGACAGACGTATCACAGCACGTTTAGTTTGTGGGATACTTTCCGTGCCGCACATCCGCTATACACGCTCATCGCGCCCGATGTGGCCGCGCAGTTTGTCCGTGACATGGTTTTGCACCACAAGACTTACGGCTATCTTCCTATCTGGGACCTTTGGGGGCAGGACAACTATTGCATGATCGGCAACCATGCCATTCCCGTGCTTGCCGATGCCATCCTCGCCGAGATTCCTGGCATCAATGTGGAAGAAGCCTATAAAGCCATGGTGGAGAGCAGCACGCGGAGCCACTTCAACTCGCCTTTTGAGGTGTGGGAAAAATATGGCTACATGCCGCAAACCCTCCAGAATGAGAGCGTCAGCATCACCATGGAGCAGGCTTTCGACGATGCTTGCGTGGCTTTGGTAGCCAAGAAATTGGGTAAAACCGCCGACTATGAGCGTTTCTACCGCCGCAGCATGTTCTACAAGAACCTTTTCGACCCTGAAACAGGCTTTTTCCGCCCCAAGGACGAAAACGGCAACTGGCTTGACGGCTTCGACCCCCTGTCATACGAGCAACCCTGCTTCGTCGAAGGCAACGCTTGGCAATACATGTGGTTTGTTCCGCAAGACCCGCAAGGCCTCATCGACCTTTTCGGCGGCACGAAAGGCTTCCTGAAAAAACTTGACGAGAATTTCAGCCTCACCGCTACTTCAGGTGAAGTCAATGGTAACGCCAGCGGCTTTATTGGTCAATACGCGCATGGCAACGAGCCGAGCCACCACACTGTGTATCTCTACAACTTCGCGGGCAAACCAGAGCGTACCCAAGAGTTGGTGGAGCAGGTGCGCAGCGAGTTTTACCGCGCCACGCCTTGCGGTTATGCCGGCAACGACGACTGCGGCCAGATGTCGGCTTGGTACATTTTTTCCGCTTTGGGGTTCTATCCTTTCCACGCGGGTTCAGCCGAATATGTCATCGGAACACCGTTGTTCACCAAGGCCACTTTGCATCTTGAAAACGGCAAAGACTTTGTGATTTCTGCGCCCAACAAGACGGCCAAGCGCATCCACGTCAAAAGCGTGAAGCTAAACGGCCAGCCGATTAAAGATTACACCCTCACCCATCAGCAGATTATGGCAGGAGGAAAATTAGAGTTTATACTGAAATGAGAACAAAAAGCTTTTTACAAATCGGCATCATTTATTTGATAGCCACGGCATTGGGAATACTTGTCTTCAGGTTGTTAAGGAATGAGATGTCGGAGCTTGGGGCGCTGTTTCTGGCTGATGTCATGGCCACCATTGTCGTCTGGGGCTTCGGCCTTGTCCATAAAAACGTGTCGGTTTACGACCCCTATTGGAGCGTGGCACCTCCTGTGATGTTCACCGCTTGGGCGGTCTATAAATCAATGTTTACTCTGCCAGTCGTTTTGTTACTGATTGCCGTTTGGTATTGGGGCATCCGTTTGACGGCCAACTGGGCGTTCACTTTCAAGGGTCTTGCCCATGAGGATTGGCGTTACACCCGTTATCGCGAAACGCAATCGCCTTTCCTTTTCCAAGTCACCAACTTCTTCGGCCTGAACATGATGCCAACGGTTTTGGTATTTGCCGCCATGCTCCCCGGATTTGGGTTATTTGACGGAATCACTACGACCAATTTGTTGACTTGGTTGGGTTTTGCTATCTGCCTCACTGCGGCCACGATACAATTGATTGCCGACACGCAAATCCATCGTTTCCGTGAAACCCATCCCGGCCAATATTGTGACACCGGCCTATGGAAACACGGCCGCCATCCCAACTATTTCGGCGAAATCACGATGTGGTGGGGCGTATGGGTAATGTATGCCTCGTTGCATGGAATAGATTGGCTCATCCTCGGTCCAATGGCCATGACAGCGCTCTTCCTGTTCATCAGCATTCCCATGATGGAACGGCGCCAGCTCCAAAACAAGCCGGGCTACGCTGAGTACCGAAAAAAGACGCGGATGCTGATTTGACGGCTTATTCTTGCCCATAATGCGGAGGTTCCTCCGCCGCCATTAGATAGTCATAAGCCTGTTCTTGGTCATAGGAAACAGGCTTGGGGCTGTGCATAGCGAGGAAGTTCTCATTCAACTGCAACTCCACGCGAAGCATCGTCTCCTCAATCAATTTTGGCTGCAACTGACATTCCCAAACCACGATGACCTGCCAGCCGTTATCGCGCAAAACTTGATAGTTCTGTTGGTCACGCTCTTGGTTTCTTTTGATTTTGTTCACCCAAAACTCCCGATTCGTCTGCGGAATCTTGCAGCAAGGGGAATTGGTGATTGTTTGTAAAGACGCAAAGCATTGCGTCTCTACATAATGACCGTGCCAAAAACACCCATTGACGAAAATCGCCGTGCGATACCTCCTCATCACAATATCCGGCTTGCCCGGCACCGATTTCACGTTGAGGCGATAGCGATAGCCGTGCCGCCACAGCCATTGCCGAACCAAAAGTTCAGGTTTAGTGCCTTTGCCGTGGATGCGCGACATCACATAATGGCGTTGCTGAGGAGTGAGACGGTCGGTCATAACGTTACCAGATAAACGGCAAAACCTTGTATTTCACGCGCTGTTTGTATTCGCTGTAGCCTTCCAAACATTGCTCCAAAACGGCTTCCTCGTTGCGGATACGCTTGGCTATCAATGGGATATAAAGCAACATAATGCCAAAAGAGATGGGCGAATCCAGCACCAAAGGCATCATCAGGAAGAGGATGGTGGTGGCCATATACATCGGGTGGCGTACAATGCCATAAAGGCCTGTATCAATGACTTTTTGATGCTCTTGCACTTCGATGGTCCGCGAGAGATAGGTGTTTTCGCGCAAGACTTCCGCATAAAGGAGGTAGCAAACCAAGAAAAGGCCAGCGGCCACCCACACAGCCCAATCGGGAAGCAGTAGCCACTGGAAACGCCAATTCAAACCAGCCACGACAAAAGCCGCGATGAACAGCAGGCCACTCAGTGCCACGACAGTCTTTTGCTCTTTTTCTTGTTCTTTGGCGTTCAGGCGTTTGCGCAACAACTCTGGATTTTTTGCCATCATCACGAGTCCTACAATGAACATTGGGATGAACAAAATGCCCATCAGCAGCCAGCCTTGCCAATAGTGGAGCGAGCCAGCGGGCAGAAAGATGAGCAGACCCAAAATGATGACCCCAAGGAGAAATTTCATTAAGGCTGGAAAAAACAAGTTTGATTTCATAAGATTGTTCTTTATGATGCAAATGTACAATTATTCTGTCATTGGTACTCCAAATTAATACAATAAAGCTTGATAAACGGCGTTATCTGTTTATGAGACAAATCGTTATTTATGTACTTCTAACGGTGCTGGGGCTGGTGTTTCTGACCAGTTGCCAAGCCCAAAAAGCCACCATCCGTGGCCCCGAAGGCAAAATTGCCTACAAAATCACCTTGCCCGAAGGATTCGATACAGCCAACGACCAATATCCGATGGTGATACTGATGCACGGTATCTTCTCCAGCAAGGACTTCGGCCCCATGCCGCAACTTGCCAAAGGCCTTGCCGAAACCGGCATTGCCTCCATTCGCTTCGACTTTAACGGTCACGGCAAAAGCGATGGTCGCAAGCAGGACATGACCATCGAAAAGGAACTGGCCGATGCGAGGGCCGTTTGGGACTATGTGCAAAGCCTGCCGTATGTGAGCGAAGTCGGCTTGTTAGGCCACTCGCAGGGCGGTGTCATCGCCTCAATGACAGCCGGACGATTGGCCGCCGAAAGCGTAGTGCCTTCTGGCGTGGTGCTCATTGCTCCCGGTTCGGTCATCAAGGAGGCTTGTCAGGGTGGCAAGTTCTTCAACGCCACTTTCGACTCCAAGAACCCGCCGGAGTATATCCGCTGTTGGGGAATCTATAAGTTGGGACGCGAATACCTCGTCACCACGCAGCAACTCGACATTTACGGTACAGCGGCGGCCTATCACGGTCCAGTGCTTCTCCTCCACGGCGACCGCGACGGCATCGTTCCGATGTGGTGTAGCGAGCGCTACCTACAAACCTACGGCACAAAGGCCACCCTGAAAGTGGTGGAAGGCGAAAACCACACCATCACCCGCCGCCGCAAACAGGTCATTGCCAGCACGGTGGAGTTCTTTAAGAGCGTATTTGGGAAGTGATGCTTTTTGGGTGTCGCTCACTATTTGTTCTTGTTCAATATAATCAACGCGGCAATCACACCCGGCGCCCAGCCGCAAAGCGTGAGCAGAAACACGATAAGCATCGACCCGCAGCCTATGTCCGCAATATCAGTTTCTTGTCGCCTTTGTGCTGTAGAAGATGTCTTCTATGATTTTGAAACTTCAGCAAATTACCAGCAAATTAGATGTGGTTTTACAACATATTGATTGATTGATATTTACGAAAAACTTGTATTGCCATTTCTTCACATTGGCAAATTACAAGCAAATTAAACAGAAGCCCATACTGGAACATATCGCATATATCTTTTGGCAGTATTAGGATCAATAGGTTTTATTCTATGTCTTGCAACAGCTTCTTTTATTAGCCTTGAAACACTGCCAGCTGACGATTCTTTAAGTCCAAATCTGTCTCGCAAAGAGGTGTTGGTTAATGCATCTCCTTGAATGTACATCAGACAGGCATGAAGATAGCACGACCACAACTTATCATCGCCAGAGATGTTTTTATATTCTATCTCAGAGAATAAAGTGACCTTGGTCGATTCCTCAAAAATCTCAATTCTCGGTGCAGGAAGAAACTGCATTTCGCAAGCGAGAACCATTCTATCCCACCCACGTCCTAATTCTTCGCACATCTTCATTCTCCGCATCAGAGATGCTATTTTTTCGTTTCTGGATTTTGGAGGATTGTCTATAATTCTGAATATATCCACAAGAGGTGTGCCGGGATTAGTAACTTCTATACGGTTTTCAAAAACTTCCACTACAGGACCGGCACCTGTGATATACAAGTCTTGATGGATTAAACTATTAGCAATTGCTTCTCTTACAGCAGGTAGTGGAAATTTGCTTTTGGTGGTCAGTGCCACTGAAGTAGTGTCTTCGATACTTGGCAAAAGGGCGGAGATATATCTTACAATATCTTCAAAGCATACAGCATAGCCTTTTTTGAAAGTTTCTTCTTTCTGGATTATCAGCCTGTTTTTGCCTTGATATAGAACTACTCGCATGGCTTTGCGTCCCAATCTTGGAAAGTTGTTCAAGTCTTTGGCAAATAGAATTGCACCTAAATTAGTAACGCCATAAAGTCCATTGTCGAACCTGACAGCGATTCCGTCTTCCACAAGATAATGAATCACTTCTTTCTCTTCTATAGGCTGCGGCAGGTTTAGCATAGAAAAATAGGTTCCACAATCGATCAATTGTAAAATTTCTGCATATCTCAAATCTTTAATTGGGCACATGTCTTCGAATCGATTGTTGCGTAGTTTATCCCAAAGTTGAGCCATTAGTTCAGGATAATCGTTCAATTTCTTGGTATAACTTCCACTGCGGATGAATTCGTTTTTTTCGAAAGCGACAGGTATATGCAAGGCTTTATGGATTCTGATTACTTCGATATGCCTGCCTTCTAATTCGGTTTCCAAAAACTCGAAATTTGCATTTTTTGACAGTTGATGTCTCAGCCAATTCTCCAGTTCCTCTTGACCTTTCTTTTGCATTGGCAAATGGATGGAGGTGCCTATGACATTATGTGTGTTGTCGTCAATACCCCATATCATATAGGCAAAATCCCTGTCTTTCAAAGTCGCTGTGTTGGCAAGGGCACTGATGTCTTCGCCAATCATTTTGGGATTGTCGTTGTTATGTTTGAACTCCACCCACCCGGTTTCTTTGGGTAATTTGCAAAGTTCCTTCACAAGTATGTCTATGTTTCCATCCATAAGGGGCATTTTTCTGCAAAGATATGAAAAATTTGCCAATCTCGTTCATTTGTTCTTGTTCAATATAATCAGCGCGGCAATCACGCCCGGCACCCAGCCGCAAAGCGTGAGCAGAAACACGATGAGCATCGACCCGAAGCCGCGGTCATACACCACCAAGGGCGGGAAGAGGATAGCTAGGATGACTTGGAGGAAGGACATGGATGATAGGTTTTTGTTGATAAACGCTATTTGTTGAAAATGCAATCCCTGTGCCATTCAAGAAACAAAGGGTTTGGACGATGATATTCTGGCAAAGTTATTACAAACCCTTCGATAGGTGAAAAATGCTTTTCATAATAAGGTTCTTTGGCAAATACTTTGAGTTTGTCTGCCAAAACAACTCGGTAGTGATTATCGAGGGTGATTAAGCCTTTGTCGAATGCTTTGTCATAAAGTGCGGACAGACATAATCCATTTTCAGGGTTTAATCTCTCCTTCTCGTTTTCTGCCCAAGGGATGATATGACTCGCGACCAACAATGAAGGAATGTTTATTCCTGTTATGGCGCAACGTTTCTCATATAGATTAAGAATCATTGAGCGAAATGCGTTTTGATTCACTCGTTGCTTGACAAATGCTTGTTTGTCTTTACCGATAAGGTCTGTTTTTGAAATGCCAACAATGTTTTCAATGGAACTATGAAGCAGTTTAGCCTTGATTTGTTGTGCTTCAAAGAACAAGTCTTCTTTCCTGTCCGAAAACTCTTCCCAAATAGGTTTGCAAATAGAAACTCCTCCCTGCATGCCAGTACGTCCGCTTTCGATGATAACAGGGTCACAAGCAGCGAAATTGACGAGCCTTAAAGCGACGCTATTGTTAGTTCGCCCAATCAAGTTTGCCAATTCAATTACTTCGGGTGTGGAGCGATTTAATCGGCCAAAAGGTAGGCGAAAGTACAAGTCAAGTGCCAAGATAAGTTCATCCCTTGTCCAAACATTTTTCATAATAACGGAAAGGTATCGATGATGAATGCTACTGAATTAACGGCTTTTCACCGAAAACATTGTGCAGCAATTCTTTATTCACTTCAGGATGCTGTTCATACAATTGGATGTTATGTTCAGCAATGTATTGTATGGTTTGCCATTCTTTTTCAGAAAGAGGATGGTAAGTTTCGTTAGGATAATGCATTAATTCTTCAAATTCATCAACGTGTTCACATACATAATCGGTCTCTTCAGTGATGGCTTGCAGCATCGGCATTAATTCCATTACAGTTTTATTGTTGGCATAGTGGGCGAAGAAAAGGAATGAAGCGGTTTTCTTCAATACATCATAAACCTTTGGAATGTAATCATTCATTACCACTTGGAAAGAAGTTCGTCCATCGGGAGACACCTTGCCATCCATTTCTTTCTTGCAAAGCAGTGCAGAGGCGTAAAGTACGTGTGTTTTGTATCCTAAATCATATTCAAGGTCATAGCTCCTCCTCTTTGCTTCGGTGGGATTGAATGTGGCTATGTAATCCAAATATTGACGATAAAAATCTTCGCCTTCGCCTGACAATCCATGCATAACATCCAATAATCGGTCTGCAACACGGTCGAGTTTGTCAAAGTCCTGAATCCCACGACTCATCAAACTCTTAAGCAATTCAATGTTTAGGGCTAAACTTTCCCTTTCCAGTTTGAGAAGGTTTTCGATGCTTTCATAGAATTCTTTATCCATACAATTTTTATCAATTAGTTCTAGAAGTAATGTCAACGATGCTTTAAGATAATCAAATAAGATGTATTTCCAAAAACTCCTTCAACACCCCCAAATACTCCGCATCCAAATTCCAATGTTGGGTGTTATCGTAGTTGCGGTTGGCAAGAGGGAAACATCCATACGGTACAAATCATCAATCGTCAAATGCTCAATCCCTATAAAGTTATTGATTTCCAAGTTTTTGAATCCGTCCATAATGGGATATTTGAAGTTTAACTTGCAAATATACAGTTTTTCTATCAAATCAAGTCTGCTTTCCCCGTTTCCCATGAGAAAAAGTTTTTCTTTTTTGTCCACTACATTTTCTCTTGTAATCCATCCGTTCCAATCTCCATCCTGCTAAAAGCAACCCATTTCTTCCCCAACTCTTTCAGCGAGGCACCGATATGATACACCGTATTGTCAATGCAAAGGAAGCGGTCAATTAAACAACAAAACGGGGTTGAGCAGCAGGGCATCCACAATGGGGTGATATACATGGCGGTCGGTTACTTCGCTGATGGTGGTTACCTTGTTGCCCGCATCCTTTGAGGAAGTCCCGCAATGGAATATCCTTTCCGTGCCAGTGTTGTAATCAACCACAATGTAACGGTCATGATAGATGCGGGCAAAAGTAGGAAAAAACGGGACACATTCACCCTTCTTCGATAAGTTTCATTAGTGCTTCTTGGTCAGGAAGGGCTTTGCGCAAGCGCTCTGGCATGTCGGTGGCGGTCTTGTATGTAGCCACTCCCATGGGCTTGTCGTAGTCTTGTATCATGTATTCGACATAGGTGCGGTCAGCACTTTTGCACAACACGATGCCTATGCTTGGGTTTTCGTGGGGCTTGCGTACATAATCGTCGAGAAGCCGCAAGTAACCGTTCAGTTCACCAAGGTAAATCTGCTTGAAATCGCCCGTCTTCAGTTCGATAGCCACAAGGCAGTTCAACTCACGGTTGAAGAAAAGAAGGTCGATGCGGTGGTCATGACCGGCTACGGTGATGGTATATTGGTTGTCGACAAACAAGAAATCCTTGCCAAAGCGCAGGATGAATTTCTTGATGTTGTCCACTATTTTCTGTTCCACTACAGTTTCGTTCACTTCCTCAATGTCGCGGGCGCCAAGTTCTTCAACGTTGATGAAATCGAGCATGTATTGGTCCTTGAAGGCAAGGATGGCCCGCTTTGCGAGGTTGCCCGTGGGCAGTTTTTGCAAGAAATTGTTTGGCAGGCTGCCACGTCGGGCGAAAAGGTCTTGTTTGATGCAGTTCTTGATGCCATCGGGGGTCAGGTGTTCACGAGCGCAGAGGGTGATGTAGAAGAGGCGTTCTTCGCGCAATTTGCACTGGGCCAAGATGTTGCAGTGGTGAGTAAACCCAATGCTGCGGAAATCATTGGCGGGAAAAGCATCAATGGTAGGAAAAACGAAAGGAAGAATGGCGATTTCGTCCATCAATGTAGCAGTGGGACAAAATTCGCCCGTTTGAATGGGCGAATTTGTAACAATATCATTATCAATACCTTTACAAATAATTTTTGAATCGTCCGTTTGAATGGGCGAATTAGGTTGGCCGTTCAAAGGGTCAAGTTCTTTCCATTCCTCAAAAAAGCCTCGCATTCTTTTAATGTTTGTTTCCGAATAACCCCGTAATCCGGGCAAATCGGCACGTAAAAGTCGGCTGATGGTGCCGATTGCATCGGTACCCCAATGCCCTTTGCGGCTATTTGAAGAAATGTATCGACCAATGGCAAAGTAGAGCATGAGTTGAATGTCGTTCACGCCTCGGGCTGCCTCGTATTGTGCGGCCAATATCGCCTCTTTGATGGTATTGGCCGCATGTGAATAAACGGTATTGGATAGTTGATTCATCTCATGTTCCATATTGTCCTGCCCTAATCAAAAACAAAGTAACGCCTTATTTATGTAGTGCTGCAGCACACGGGGTGCTGCAACGCGGCAAAGGTAGGAAATTTTGGAACAACAAGGAACGGTTTTGTCAATTTAACGACAAAACGGGGTTGAGCAGCAGGGCATCCACAATGGGGTGATATACTTGGCGGTCGGTTACTTCGGTGATGGTGGTTACCTTGTTGCCAGCGTCCTTTGAGGAAGCCCCGCAATGGAATATCCTTTCCATGCCACTGTTGTAATCAACCACAATGTAACGGTCGTGATAGATGCCGCAGGTCTTTCGGAAGTTCAGTTTGATGGAGGGGTATTGGTTGTGGAAGTCGTCGAAGTCGCATTGGTGCAGGCCGCGCCCGATGTTGTCGCTGAAGATGGTAATCTGCACGGAGGGGGAGGCCTCTTTAAGCAAAACGAGGGTTTTCAGCCCAATGTAGTTGTCGATGATAAAGATGCTTTTCTTGGCGGCCTTGTAGATTCCCGAATAGGCGATATTGGCTTCAACCGATTCGCCATTCAGAATCAGGTATTCGCGGCGCGTGTTGGGGTCGGTGAAATCGTGCACCACCTTGGCCAAATCCGCTTTCGTTACCATGTTGGCTTTGATTTCGGCGATGTCGGACGTGTTTTGTGTGGTTTGCACCGACAGTTGTAGCAGTTCGCTTTGGCCGATTAGGCTTCTGCTGTCGATAATGAGATCCTTCATCTCCTTGAATGCGCGGACAAGGGCTTTGCTTTGCCGCGTGGCCAATTCGCCTTTCAACACAGTCATCAGCATGTAAACGCCTTGTTCGGTGAATACGTAGGGGAGCTTTCTATTGCCTCCCCATCTTGATGTCAATTTTTTTGATATCAAGTTTGCATCTTCAGCATTATCATTTGGTTCTGAATTTGTTACGAAAAAACTTGAAGTCAAAAATTTTGACTTCAAAACCTGCTGATACTCTTCTTTGGTAAGTTGGAATCTGAAATCTGCATCGAATTTTTCAATATTGTTCTTTACTTGCTGGTTGAAACGGCTAGTTTGATAGCCGTAAATTTCCGCAAGGTCGGAATCAAGCATGACTTTCACGCCACGGACGGTGTAAATCAAGTCTTTGATACGGTCAGAAGATTCTATGCTTACAAGTTCTTGCATGGCGATTCCAAAAAAACGGCACACGTGGTGCTGCAACGCGGCAAAGGTAGGAAAAAGAATGATAACTAAAGACTATAGATTTAGATTTTGCAGCATGTTCCAAAATGGAACCAACTGAAAAAAAGCCAAATAGTGTTATTGACTCTTAAAAGCAATCGGTCCAAACCGCCCCACCCTCTTGCAATACGCCTCATACTCCTCGCCAAAATCCTTACGAAGCCGCTTCTCCTCGCTGCGGACTTGCAGCAGCATGATAACGATAAATGCTACAAACACTAATAACGCCTGCCAAGTCCAGAGGCAGAGGCACTCGCCAGCGTAATAGACGAAACTCCCTGTCAGCATGGGGTTGCGGCTTAGTCGGTAAGGGCCTTCCGTCATCAGGTGCTTCGTTCTTGGTGCCACCTCATGCCCGAAGGCATCCATGGGGTTGCCGTCGCCTTTGCGCCGCATGTAAACAATGGACCACACGCTCAGCGACAACCCAAGCACGGCAAACACGATGGCCATCACCTTTCTTAAAACAGGGATAGTTTCAAAGTCAGGCATTCCCGAAACCCACCACATCAAAGTTGGGATGAGCAGCACGAACATTGTGCCGCCGAGGGCGTAACCAACTATTTCTCTTACTTTTTGCATATTGTCTCCTTCAACCGCCGATAATCCGTAAGCAAATTCCAAAGCCCGTCCTCGCTGAGCACCCCGCGCTTGAGGTCTTTCGGCAGTTTGCCGGCTTCGTCGGCTTCGAAGTCCTTGCGCCATTGGGAGGAGGTGTAATAGGCTTCCAGTTCGGCGATGGCGGGTTGGAGGGCGGCGAAGTCCTCAAGGGCTTGGTCGAGGTGGCGGATGACCTCTTCGCTCTCGTCGAAGAGTGCTTCCATCTGTGTGATGCGTTCGATGCGGGTCATAATCAGCGGGATTGTTTAGTTTTACCAAAAATAAAAGAAATCCACCACGCGGCAAAACAGCTCGCGGAACCAGCTTTGGTTCAGTTCCAAATCGACGTCCTTGGTGCGGCTGCGGAAAATGTGAAGCCAGTAAAACAGGTTGTGCGAGCGCCATTCGCGCACCTGCGACTCCAAATCACGCTGATTGACAGCCATTTCTGGCGATGCCTGCTCGCGCAAGGCTTGCAGATAGGCGCGTATGGCGGCCTTGCTCCTAATCAGGTAGGAGTCGTAGATGTGGGTGTTGGTTGGAGTCGTTTTGGCGTTGTTGGCTTGCATATTGTTATCGGCCCTTCGACTGGCTCAGGGACCTTGGTTATTCAGCGGTTTTGAACACATGGCGTTGCGAAAGCATCAGCAGGAAAGCCAGTACTGCGCCAAGCACGTCGGAAATGGTCATCGAGGCCCAAACGCCCGTCAAGCCGTTGCCGCCTGCGTTGATGAACAGCGTCGGGACGAGGTAAATCATCGGGGCGAGAAACAGCACCTGCCTCGAAAGACTGGTGACGATGGCAATCCAAGGCTTGTCGATACTCTGGAAGAAGTTGGAGTTGGTGATGGTGAAGCCGACAAGCGGGAACATCACCATCATGTAGCGCATGGCAGGCACACCGATGTCAATCAAGGCTTGCTCCGTGGTGAAGGCACGCAACAGAATATACGGAATGGTAAGCGCCAACAGGGCACCTAAGGTCCCTATGAGCACGTTCACCTTGAGGGTCAGCGTGTAGACGGATTTCAGGCGGAGCGGATGACCCGCGCCGTAGTTGTAGCCTGCGATGGGCTGCATCCCTTGGCACACGCCGAGGATGAGCATCACGCTGAGCGTGCCAAAGGTGTTGGCAATGCCGTAGGCGCCCACGGCCAAGTCGCCGCCATAACGGATGAGCTGCCGATTAAGCAAGGCCACCACGCCCGAGGCCGCCACGTTCATCAAAAACGGGCTCATGCCGATGAGCAGGATATTGCGGAAGATGTAACCCTTTGGTTTCCATGCATGTTTGCGGAAACGGATGAAGGATTTCGGGCTCACGAAATGGCTTATGGCCACGATGCCCGACACGGTCATGGAGATGGTGGTGGCCCAAGCCGCGCCGCCGATGCCCCAGCCCAAGACATAGATGAAGATAGCGTCCAAGATGATGTTCAAGACAGCGCCGCCCGCCAAAATCCACATGGATTTGGTGGGATAACCTGAGGCGCGAATGAGGCCGGTCAGGTTGAAGGTGACAGTAGTCATGAACATACCAGGCAGCACGATATCCATGTACTCGCGGGCGTAGGCGATGGTATCCGCTGAGGCGCCGAACATGGTCAGAATCCTGTCCATGAAAACATAGCTGCCCGTGACGAAAAGGAAGCCGAGGATGAAGGTCAGAATCATGCTGTTGCCCAAGATTTTCTCCGCCCAGTTGATGTCTTTCTTGCCCAAAACAATCGACATTCTTGCCGAAGAACCAACGCCCACCAACGAACCAAAGGCATGGATGATGTTCATGATAGGCATGGTGATGGCCAAGCCAGCAATGGCAAGAGCGCCCACGCATTGCCCGAGAAACACACGGTCGACGATGTTATAAACCGATGCGATAATCTGGCTGACGATGCTTGGCATGGCATACATCCACAGCAGTTTGCCGATACTTTCGGTTTCCAATTCTTTGGTGCGGTCAATCATTTCTGTCCCTTCCTTTTTTGAGGCTGCAAAAGTAGTAAAAAAGAAGGTGTCAAATCCAAACAAATCCGTATTTTTGCCGTTTGTATGCTCCGAAGTTTGTATCGGTGTGTGCTTGGTTTGTAACACGATGAAATTCAACAGAATATCTATAATAGCGTTGTTTGTTTTTTGCCTTGCGGCAAGCGGTTCGTGCGTGTCGTCGGATGCTGATATCGTCGCAAAAAAGCTGAAAACAATGGAAAAGGACATTCCATTACCCTATAACGACAATCTGCTGAAACGCATCGACCGCTACGCCTCAAAGACCTTCTCGAACGCCTTTACAGAATATGACACCTTTGTCGAGACAGAGTTGACCAAACGCGGTATGCCGTTGGAACTGAGGTGTTTGCCTTTGGCTTTGAGCGACATGAGGACTTATTACTTGCAGGACGACCGTCGGGGCATCTGGGCTTTGCCTGTCTTGGTGGGGCTGCGTTACGGCCTCGACATCGACGAAACCGACGACGAGCGCCTCTCCATGCAAGCCTCCACTTGCGCTGCCTTGGATTACCTTTCCGACTTGCACGCGCAATACGGCGACTGGTGGTACAGCATTTTGGCTTACGCCAACAGCCCCAATTCCTTGCAGCGCGCTTTGGTCCGCAACGGCGACTCTCTCGCGGTGTGGGATTTCTACGAACAAGACCTAATGCCCGACGTGAGCATCATCAGCGACTTCATCGCCAGCGTCTATGTTTATAACGAAGGCAAGCTGAAATTAGGAGAAGTGCTTGAGATACAACCTAATAACTCTTCTGAAAAGCCCAAACAGGAAATCGCGGCCACGGAGAAACCGAAACCTGCGCCTCAACCGGCCAAGCCTAAAGAGACCACCATAAAATACACCGTGAAGAAAGGCGACACGTTGACCAAGATAGCGAGCAAGCACCACGTTTCGGTGGCCAACTTGAAAAAGTGGAACAAATTGAGAAGCGACATGATTCGCGAGGGACAAAAACTGATTATTAAGCAATGAAACCGATTAAGACCCTGATTTTCATCCTCTCTGTGATGGCTGTGCTTGGCTTGGGCTGGCTTTTCTTCCCTGCCGAAGGGATTGCTTTGGACGGGCTTACGTTGCGTTTTCCCTCGTATGCCGAAACGGAATCAGCTGAGAAAGAGGAAGATGTGGACGTGGATGCCGTCATGGACAATGTGAAGCGCAGTTTCGAGATGACCTGCTCGGAGACCATGTACGACAGCCTCGTGTTCTTCCGCGACTACCTGAAGGAAAACCCCAACCGCATCTATCTGCCCGATGACGACTACACCTTTTTCGACTCCCTATTCGCCCAATTTGAACAGGCTAAAACCGAGGGCAAAATCTACCGCGTGATGCATTATGGCGACTCGCAAATCGAGATGGACAGAATCAGCTCCGTGTTGCGACAGAAGTTGCAGGAATTCTTTGGCGGCTCTGGCCCCAACATGATTCCGGCAATTCAGCCGGTGGCCACGATTTCGGTCTCACAACGCGCCTCGGGACTAAAACGCTATACCGTTTACGGCGATTCCACCACGCACCGTGCCAGCCACAACCGCTATGGCGTGATGTCGCAGTTTGGGCAAGTTGCGGGAGGAGGTTCGATTTCTTTCACGCAAACGAGTCATTCTCAGGCGTTTGAGAAGGCCAAGGAAATTTCCACAGTTTCAGTGCTTTTGGGCAGAAACAGCCAAGGTTTCACGGCTTCACTGAAGTGCGACACGTTGGTTACGGAGCCGAAAGTGCTTGATGCCAATGACAGCGTTTCGCTCATTACTTGGAAGTTGCCCGTCAACGTGAAACGCGGCACACTCAGTTTCAAGGGCGATGCGGAGATTTATGCTGTTTTGCTTGACGGCGAAGCGGGTGTGGCTTTGGACAATGTGGCCCTGCGTGGCTGTTCGGGCACCATCTTCACCCGAATCAACGAGGAGGTTTTGCGCCAGTCGTTCAACCTGCTCGACACGCGTTTAATCATCCTTCAATTTGGCGGCAACCGAATGCCCGGCATCTCGGGGAGTGGAAACATCGCGTCCTACATGAAAGAGCTTGAAAAGCAGATAAATTACCTAAAACAGGTGGCTCCACAATGCACTTTCTTGTTCATCGGTCCCGCCGACATGGGCAAGAGCTACAACGGCAAAATGGGCACCTGGAAAGGCCTGCCCGAGCTGAATGACTCGCTGCGTGCCATGTCCTTGCGCAACAATGTGGCCTATTGGGACATGTTCCACGTGATGGGCGGCGAAAGCTCAATGGCGCAGTGGGTGAAGCATAACCCTCCCCTGGCTGGCCCTGATTATGTGCACTTTACCTTCAGGGGTGCCCAAGAAATTGGTTCAGATCTGGCCAAGTCGTTTACGACCTATTACGATTTCTACAAGCTTCGCCAACATGTTCCAAATCAGGAAGTTCTCGATTTCGTGAACCGCGACAAAAGCATGGATTCCATCACGCTGCGCTATCGCAACGTGCCGCATTATGAGCCATGGAAAGGAGGGAAACCATGAGACGCTGGCTGTTTTTCTTCGGATTGGCTCTGGGTTGGTGCCACCTCATCGCACAAGACAAGCCTCTGATGCGCCAAATTCCCGACTACAGTTTCGCCCATTTCGAGCGCAACCACCTGATTTTCCCTGGCGACAGCACCGCGATGGAACGCTTTTATCAGAAAATGGATTCTGTCATTTTTTTCGGTCAGGGCAACGTGAGCATCATGCACATCGGCGGCTCACACGTACAAGGAGGAGTGTTTACCCAACAGTTCCGCGATAACCTGCTCAGTATCAGCACCGATTTGATTGGCGGACAGAACTTCGTCTTCCCGTTCACTGCGGGCAAAACCAACAATCCCTCGCATTTCATGGCGAGCTATACGGGCGAGTGGACTTATTGCCGCAATGCCGTGCGCCGCGAGACTGACAAGCGCATGGGCTTGGCCGGTGCCGCTGTTACCACCACCGACCCTGAAGCTTCCATCAGCATCATTTCTCGCGAACGCTATCCCTCCGATTTGACCCCCGATTTCGACTTCAACAAGGTGACCGTGATCGGCTTCTCAGAGACGGAGAATGTGGTGCCCATGCTCAGTTATGACGGCTCCGTCATCCAAGGCGAGTATGACGAATGGCAGTCCACCTATACCTTCCAACTGCCTGATTACACGGACTCTATATGCATCTGTTTCGGTTCTGTGGAAGGCGAGTTCACCCTCACGGGCATCCTGTTGAAAAGTGGCATGACGGGCATTAGCGTGCACGGCGTGGGCGTCAACGGAGCCAGTGTGCCGTCCTACCTGCGCTGCGACGACTTCGAGCGCGATCTTAACCTCATCAAGCCCGACCTCATCATTTTCGGTATCGGCATCAACGATGCGGCAGAGAAGGACTTTGATAAAGAGACGTTTAAGGAGAATTACGGCGAGCTCATCAACATCATGCAGCGCGTCAACCCCGACTGCGCCCTGCTTTTCGTGACCAACAACGACAGCTTCAAGCGCATTAAAAAAAAGAAATATGAAGTGAACCCCAACGGAAAGGTCGTCCAGCAGGCTTTCATGGAGATGGCGAAGGAGTACGGCGCCGCTGTATGGGACCAATTCGACGTGATGGGCGGCCTCCGCTCCATGCAAGCCTGGGAAAAGGCTGGACTAGCCCAAAAGGACAAAGTGCACTTCACCCGCGAGGGCTACAAACTGATAGGCGACTTGCTCTATAACGCATTGATTGAAAGCTATATGCAACACGTAAGACAAAACAAGAAACGATAGGCATGGAAGGATTTCTCAACATAGCATCCGAGTTCTTCCTGAACCTTTTCTCCTTCGACAAGGCACATCCCCTGCTGTTCACGCAGTTCTATTTCTGGGCCTTTTTCGCCATCGTGTTCGCCTTCTTCTGCCTATTCAAAAACAAGTGCTTGCTGCGCAACGCCTTCTTGTTTTTCGTCAGCCTGTTTTTCTACTACAAGACCAGCGGCCTCTTCACTTTAATCTTGATTTTCATTACTTTATACGATTTCTTCGCAGGCAAGTGGCTGCATTCGCGAAAGAAGGACTGGAGCCGAAATACCGTGCTGGCGCTCAGCGTGATAGTGAATCTGTCCATCCTTTGCTACTTCAAGTACGCTTATTTCCTCACGGATGTCGTCAACAACCTGTTCCACACCGAGTTCCGCGTGTTTGACGTGTTCTCATGGGTCGGCAACGAAATCACGCATAGCAACCGCTTCAATGTCGATGAAATCCTGCTGCCCGTGGGCATTTCGTTCTACACCTTCCAAGCCATCAGCTACATCATGGACGTGTATCGCAAGCGCATCGAACCCGTGCGAAACATCTTCGATTTCGGCTTCTATGTCAGCTTTTTCCCCCAGTTGGTGGCAGGTCCCATCGTGAGGGCCAACGAGTTCATCCCGCAGCTGCACAAGCCCTATTTCCTCGGACGCAAGCAGTTCGGCATCGCCGTGTTTTGGATTATGAATGGCTTGGTGAAGAAAATCGTCCTCAGCGACTACATCGCCGTCAATTTCATCGACCGCGTGTTTGAGCAACCTTTGTTATACACTGGTTTTGAGAACCTTATGGCCTTGTTCGGCTATTCGCTGCAAGTCTATGCCGACTTCTCTGGCTACACCGACATCGCCATCGGCGTGGCCATGCTAATGGGTTTCTACCTGCCCAAAAACTTCAATTCGCCATACAAAGCCAAAAACCCGGGCGAGTTTTGGAAACGCTGGCACATGTCGCTCTCGCGCTGGCTGCAAGACTACCTCTACATCCCCCTCGGCGGCAACCGCAATGCCACTTTCGGCTCGTTCTGCATCATCATTATGATTGCCGCCATTGCGGTGTTCCTTTCGGGAAGCTGGTGGGTTGGCTTGGGTATCGGTGTGCTTGCGGTGATATTGGCTTTGGTGGCCATTTTCAAGCCCGAGAAGCGCAAAAAAATCACCACCAACATCAACGCGATGGACACGATGCTGCTCGGCGGACTGTGGCACGGCGCCTCGTGGAACTTCATGATTTGGGGTGGCTTGAACGGCATCGGCATGATTTTCTACAAGTTCTGGCGCGACTGGAGCATTTACGGGCGCACTTTGTTTATCTTGGCAGTCACTTTCGGCCTTCGTCTGTTATGCGTTTTCGTGCCGCAGCCTGTATTCAACGTGCTCTTTGTGTGGTGCATCATCATTCTTGGCGGAAACCTTATCCGCATGATTTACAACCTGTTTGGCGGCAAGAAGGCATGGCAGTGGCTGCAAGACGCTTGGGCCATTTTCCAGACCTTCACCTTCATCACCTTCACGCGCTTGTTCTTCCGCAGCGGCTCCAACCTCGACCCCGCCGAGGCCAACGAAACCGCTTGGAACACCGCCAAAAACATGGTGAACCAGATGGGTAGCCATTGGCGTTTGGAGCAAATTCCAGACATTATCATTCATTATCGCAACGTGTTCATTCTCATTATCATAGGTCTGATAATCCATTGGCTGCCCGAGAACTTCAAGCGGCGTTACCGCATTTGGTTTGCCAAGATGCCCTTGCCACTAATGGTCGTCGTTTGCGCCCTCATCGTCTTCGTGATTTACCAGTTCATCACGGCGGATTTGCAGTCGTTTATTTATTTCCAATTTTAAACAACAGCCCATGAACAACCTCAACATAGCATACATCCAAGCCGACCTCAAATGGGAGGACAAAGCTGCCAACTTGCAGCATTTCAGCGAATTGTTGGAACAAGTACAGCCCGAAACAGACCTGATTCTCCTTCCCGAAACCTTCACCACGGCCTTCCCTGTCGATCCGAAAGTCTTCGCCGAAACCGAAGACGGCCCGACAATGCAATGGCTTCAGAATCAAGCCAAAGCAAAAAATGCCGTCATCGCCACCACCTTCCCTTTGGAAAAAGACGGGCATTACTACAACAGCCTCGTCTGGATGCGTCCCGACGGCAGCTATGAGCTGTATTTCAAGCGCCACACTTTCACCATGGGCGGCGAGGACAAACTTGTGGAACGCGGTGAGAAACAACTGATTGTGGAATTGAACGGCTGGCGCATCAGGCCGATGGTCTGCTATGACATCCGCTTCCCCGTATGGGCGCGAAACTGCTACCAAAACGGGCAATACGAATATGATTTGGCTTTCTATCTCGCCAATTTCCCTGATTCGAGGATGGTGGTCTGGAATACGCTCCTTGTGGCCCGCGCCATCGAGAACCAAGCTTATTGGATAGGCGTGAACCGTGTGGGCGAGGATGCCAACGGATTGCATTACAGTGGTGAGTCACAGGTGATTAACTCCCGCGGTGAGGTCATCTCCAAGGCCGAGCCTTATCAAGAAACCGTGCTGCACTGCACTTTGGATTACGAGAAACTACAGCATTTCCGTGAGAAATTCCCTTTGGGGCCAGACTGGGATAAATTCGAGATAGTTTAGGTCCCTGAGCCCTGAGCCTGTCGAAGGGTCGAAGGGCCGACCATTAATGACGGTGCTTCGACAGGCTCAGCAACCTGCATTAACTGAACAACTGAATAACTGACAACTATCAACTGAAAAATGCTAACCGTTTTCTCCGACGAATACTACATGAAGCAGGCTTATCAAGAAGCTGAAAAAGCTCTTGAAGCCGAGGAAATCCCGATCGGGGCGGTGGTGGTGTGCAACAACATAATCATCGCCCGCGGCCACAACCAGACCGAAACCCTCAACGACGTGACCGCCCATGCCGAGATGCTCGCCATTACCGCTGCGGCCAATGCTTTGGGCGCCAAATATTTGGACGAATGCACACTCTACGTCACGCTGGAGCCCTGCCCCATGTGTGCCGGAGCCTTGTGTCACGCCCACATCGGCAAGGTGGTCTGGGCTGCCGATGACCCGAAAAATGGCTTTTCGCGATTCGGTAACATGCTGCATCCCAAGACGAAAACCAAAACCGGTGTGATGCACGACGAATGCCTCGCCCTGCTGACAGAGTTTTTCAAGAAGAGGAGGTAATTTCTGCGCAAAATTGCCATTTTTGCGCATTTTTTTGATGATTTTTGCCGAAAACAGGGAGAATAAATGGTATTTTTGTGCCGTTAGAAACAAGTACTCCATGACTGGACCTTACCTGCTCATTTTGGTCATCATTTTGGTTTTAGTGATTGCTTTTTTAATCACTTTGTTAGTGCTGAACGACGGCACGAGGAAGATTATTTCTGCCAATGCCAAGTTGGTCGAGAACCAAAACGCCCTGCTTGACCAGAACAAGCAACACGAAGACGACAAAAAAGAACTGAAGAACCAAATCAACGAACTGGAGGAGCAATTGAAGCAAAAAACGGGTGAGGAAGTGGCGCTGCTTCGAGAGCAAACCCGCCAGCACCGCGAGAACATCGAACTGACCGCCAACATCAGCGACGAGGATTTGATGGCCTGGTTGGACAAAAAAATGGACGAAACGCGCCTTTACACCGATACAGACCTCAACCTAAAAACCATGGCGAACTCCCTCGGCCTGACACAACGGCGACTTGGCGCATTGTTCAAAAACAACCCGAAATATGCCAGTTTGGGCGACTATCTCAACGAAAAACGCTTTTTGCTGTCCTGTCGCCTGTTGCGCGAAAAACCCAATTGGACCATCGAAGCCATTGGGGGAGAGGCAGGTTTCGGCAGCCGGCGTACCTTTCAAATGGAAATGAAACGCCGTTTAGGCATCACGCCTTTGCAGTATCGGCAGGGTTTGGAATCAGCACCCGCCGCTGCATCCAAGCGTAAATGACAATGACTGCAATGGTGGGAATTTCCATCGGCAAGTTGGCCAAACCCGACTCAGGACCGACCAAAAGGAACGAAACAACGGGTATAATGCTGGAAATGAGGATGTAAAGCACCATCCAAAGGCCCACTTGACGGAGCCTGCCACGATAACTAAAAGCAATGGCACAGCCCAAAGGCAGATAGACAAGCATCAGCGAAACGGCAACAGGCAGGCCAACGCTGTACATGATGGACGGAACCAATTCCGTCACAAACCCCGCGAGGTTCAGCGCAATGACCACCCACCACCACACCGTGAGGGGGCGATAGAGCGGCTTCATGCCGCGCAACAATCCGACATACATCACCACAGCCCCGAAGGTCTGGACGATTCCGCGAACCCAAGAGAGATGAGCATCGTTCATCCAATGCATCAGCGGCGCCCAATTGATGGCAGCCTGCAAGAGATAGCACACAAAAGCCGCCTCAATGAGCCAACGGGGCAGGCCGCTATCCACATGATTCACAAGAGATTGAGTCTCGATGCTTACCGCCTCTTCGATGTGTTTTTGCTTCGTTTCCATGGCTGCAAAAGTACGGTTTTTGCTGCAATGTTCTGAAAAAACGCGATATGTGTCCAAAAAATACAATTTGCCCGACCTCCAAACAACGAAGGTCGGGCAAATGTGCGATATTGGCTATCTTGCCAATTTCAAGTTTTCTTATTGGATGGTCTTGGTTTTGCTATATTCTAATTTCTCTGGATGGCTAGCAATCCATTCTATAAAATCAGCTTTGGAAGTAGAGTAACCAGCCGTTTCACCCTCGCCATTGATTAAGGCAATACGTGCATATTCAACCTGTTCCGGAAGTTCGGCTTCATTGTAAGTGACTTTACCTTCGATTTTTGCCTCAAACGGAACATTTACACTGATTTCTTTGGTCCAAGGCAATGTGGCATCTGTCACATCAACCATTTTTCCATCAGCATCTTTATAGGAAAAACTGTAATGGAAGCAGGGCGAAACGGTGTGTGTGGTCGTTTGACCAGTATTAATGTCGCCCGTTTTGAAAGTGTTGTCAATCTTGTACACCACCGTCTTCGTCGTTGGAGTAGGCGTTGGGTCAGGAGTAGGTGTTGGCTGCGGGTCTTTCTTGCATCCCGACAGCATCATGCCACCGATAAGCATGGTGGCGAGCAAAAACGTCATTTTTCTCATTTTGTTGAAATTTTTAGGTTAAACATAAATTGAATAAAATTGAGCTAAAAGTGACGCAAAGATAACAAATTTCCATCACGGTTGTCACTGATTTTTATAGCGTTAAGCCGAAAAATCGCGGTTTCTGCGCAAAGTTGGGCATTCTGCGCATTTCGCGTTCCAAAAACACATCATTTTGTGTTAAATTAGCGAGAAAATTTGTACCTTTGCAGCCCTAAACGAGAGCATAAAACACACAAAAATAATGAAAAAAGAAGTAAAATTCAGCCTGGTTTACCGCGACATGTGGCAGTCGTCAGGCAAATACGTGCCACGCAAGGACCAATTGGAGCAAATCGCTCCTTTGATTATTGATATGGGTTGCTTTGATCGTGTGGAGACCAACGGCGGTGCCGCCGAGCAAGTCAACCTGCTTTATGGCGAGAACCCCAATCCGTCCGTCCGTGCTTTCACGGCTGCATTACATAAAGGCGGCATTGAGTGTCATATGCTCGATAGAGCCCTTAACGCCCTGAGAATGAACCCCGTGCCCGCCGATGTGCGCCAATTGATGTACAAGGTGAAGAAAGCCCAAGGCGTGGACATCACCCGTATCTTCTGCGGCCTCAACGATGTGCGCAACATCATCCCGTCCATCCAATGGGCGAATGAAGCCGGCATGATCTCCCAAGCCGCTATGAGCATCACCTACTCGCAGGTACACACCGCCGAGTATTATTGCAAAATGGCCGACCAACTCATCGCTTCCGGCGCCAAGGAAATCGCCCTGAAGGACATGGCCGGTGTGGGCCGTCCCGCCTCGTTGGGCAAGATCGTGAACCATATCAAGACGCAACACCCTGAAATCAAGGTGCAATATCACGGCCACACCACCCCGGGTCTTTCGATGGCCTCGATGCTTGAGGTCTGCAAGGCTGGCTGCGACTATGTCGACGTGGCCATGGAGCCGTTGTCGTGGGGCACCGTGCACCCAGACGTTATCAGCGTGCAGGCCATGCTGAAAGACGCTGGCTTCCTCGTGAAGGACATCGACATGAAGACCTATATGGCCGCCCGCAGCATGACGCAAAGCTTCATCGACGACTTCCTCGGTTACTGGATCGACCCACGCAACCGTTACATCAACTCGTTGCTGTTGGGCTGCGGTTTACCCGGTGGCATGATGGGTTCGCTGATGGCCGACCTCAAGCCGGTACACGCCGCCATCAACATGAACCGCGAAAAGCAAGGTCTGCCCGCTTTGAGCGAAGACGAGATGCTCGTTGAGATGTTCCAAGAGGTGCAGGACATCTGGCCAAAGCTCGGCAACCCGCCCTTGGTAACGCCGTTCAGCCAATACACTAAGAACATCGCCCTGATGAACCTCTTCGCACTCAGCAAGGGCGAGCCACGCTATGAAACCAGCATCGACCCCGCCGCATGGGACATGATTCTCGGTAAGGCTGGCAAACTGCCTGGCACCTTGGCTCCCGAAATCGTGGAATTAGCCAAGAAGAAGGGCTTCGAGTTCTTCACGGGCAACCCGCAGGACAATTATCCCAATGCCTTACCGCACTTCATCGAGGAGATGAAAAAGGAAGGCTGGGACCGCGGTCAGGACGACGAGGAGCTGTTCGAATTTGCCATGCATGAGAAACAGTACCGCGAGTACAAGTCGGGCGAGGCCAAGCGTCGTTTCAACCAAGAGTTGGAGGCCAAGATGAAGGAGAAGTTCGAGAAGGCTGGCGGCGAGGCCAAAATTCCGGACCTCCGTGCCCTGCGTCATCCCAACGCCGAGCCTGTCGTCGCTCCCGTCAGTGGCATCGTGATGTGGGAAGTCGACTTCGACGACAAGAGCGTCGCCCCCGCCCCCGGCAAGGTCTACAAGGAAGGCGACCTGCTGTGCGCCATCAACAGCCAGCACGGCATGGAACCCGTTTATGCCCTCTGGTCAGGCAAGATTGTTGAAGCCACGGCAGATCAAGGCAAGCGTGTCGCCAAGGGCGAAACCATCGCTTTCATAGAAAAATAAAGCCCCTTTAGAGATATTTTGTCCCTAAAATAACAAGCGTGGCACTATATTTGCTAATTTTGCCGCGTTTTTGAATTGAGAACAATTTATCAACCTAATTATTAACCAAAACTCATTAAAAATGAAAAAATTATTCTTAGTCTTAGCTTTTGCCTTTGTTGGCATTTTCACTGCAAACGCTCAAGTGTGGATTGGTGGCGGTCTTGGTGCCCAAATCAACAAGGAAACCACCTATTTGACCATCTCTCCTGAAGTTGGCTATGCTTTTAACAACCATTGGCAGGTTGCTGTTGGTGCCGGCTACACTTTTGACAAATCAGAATGGGGTACGGCCAATATGTTGTCCCTCGAGCCTTATGTCCGTTACGTAGCTACCACTATCGGCGACAAGTTCTCCCTGTTTTTTGACCTCACTGGTGACTTCGGCCTGATTGACCAATCGGGTTGGGCAGCAACGCTTCGTCCTGGTATCGCTTGGATGGCCACTGAACACTGGACGGCAGCCTTCCGCTTTGGCTTTGTAGGATATGACCATGGTTTTTACGGAGGAGACAACGGATTCTTTATGAATTGTGACCTGGCCTCTCCGCAAATCAGGCTTTATTACAACTTCTAAATCATAGAATTTAAAAACGAAAAGCCGCTCATTCGGGCGGCTTTTTTCGTATTTTTGTCGCCATTAACCCATTTAACAGATAACCATGAAAAAAATCCTTCTCACCTTAGCTTTTATCGTTGCGGCCATTGTTTCCGCACACGCGCAGTTTTACATCGGCGGCAATCTCAACGCCAAACTCAACAAGGACACAAAGACCTTCACTATCGCTCCTGATGTGGGCTATAGCTTCCCCAATGCGCCTTTCTCCATTGCTTGCGCGGTGGAATATGGCGGAACTATTCCCAAAGACGATGTTTACCAGCACTCATTGACCCTCTCGCCTTATGTCCGCTACGATATCTGTGACATCGGTGAGCGCTTTACCTTGTTCGTTGACCTGTCCTCTGACATTGACGTGTTGGATTTCGGTTTGCTCAATGTCGAGCTGAGTCCAGGAGTCTCCTTTGACGTTACCGACCACTGGTCGGCTGAATTCAGCATAGGTTTTCTGAGCTACAATAGGGAACGGGCGGAAGACCAAAACATAAAGCACAGCTTCGAGCTGGACCTTAAACTGGCTGCGCCTTCGTTTGGATTTTACTACAGTTTCTAATCCACTCTCTGATAGACCGTCGCCACGCGGCTCACGTTGTAAACCTTCATCGTGATGCGGTCGCCTTTCTTCTCTGAGGGGAATCTCACGCTGGTATCGATATTGCCGAAACCACCAAAGTCTTTTTCGTCGGTGGTGAGGATGATGCGGTAATCGCCTGTCTGCCTGACGGGTATCACATAATCAGGGATGGAATTTGACCCCCAATTGAAGACGAAAATCAGGTTGCCGCGCTCATAGACGATGGTCTTGTTGTTCTCGTCGGCCAACAACAGCCATGCGGGCAAAGCGTTCATCACAATATTGTTTTTCACAAAATCGAGCATGGCCTTGTCGAAAGCACCCATGAAGCGGTATTTCAAGTGCTCGTTGTCCACCAACGACCACTGGCGACGGGCGTATTGGTAACTCCAATTGTTGCCTTCGCGCGGAAAATCAATCCATTCGGGATGGCCGAACTCATTGCCCATGAAGTTGAGCCAAGCCTCGCCGCCCAAAGTGAGGGTGAACAAGCGAATCATCTTGTGAAGCGCAATGCCACGGTCCACAGTCATGGAAGGCGTGTCGATACTCATAGCGTTGTACATCTCGCTGCCTATCAGTCGGAACGCAATGGTTTGGTCGCCCACCAAGGCTTGGTCGTGACTTTCGGCGTAGGCCACCGTCTTGGTCTGCGGCTGATGGTTGGTCATGGTGAAGAAGAAGTCGTTCATGCTCCACTGTTCCTCAGGCTGGTCTTTCAGCACCTTGATCCAGAAGTCAGGCTCGCCCATGCCCAAGCGATAATCGAAGCCCATGCCGCCGTCGGCAATCGGGTTGCAAAGACCCGCCATGCCGCTCACATCCTCTGCGATGGTGATGGCGTGAGGATTCAACCCATGGCAAAGGGTGTTGGCCAATTGCAAATAAGTGACCGCATCGGCATCCACATTTTCGTTGAAATACTTCCACGGGTCATCAATGACGAGGCCTTCACCGTGATCGAGATAAAGCATCGAGGTCACACCATCGAAACGGAAGCCGTCGAAACGAAACTCCTCCAACCAATAGCGCACGTTGGAAAGCAAAAATTGAAGCGTTTCCTCCTTGCCGTAGTCGAAGAGCTTGGAATCCCAAAGGTTGTGGTTGCCGCGCTCGCCCGCATGAAGGTATTGAAAATCAGTTCCGTCAAACAAGTTGATGCCTTCGCGGATGTTCTTCACCGTATGGGAATGTACGAGGTCCATAATGACCAACAAGCCCATACCGTGCGCTGTATCAATCAGTTCCATCAATTCTTCGGGCGTACCGAAACGCGAACTCGGCGCGAAGAAATTGGAGACATGGTAGCCAAACGAGCCGTAATAGGGATGCTCCGCGATGGCCATGAGTTGAATGGCGTTGTAGCCGTCCGCCTTGATGCGGGGCAATATGTTTTCGGTGAATTCCTTGTAACTCCCAACCTTCCCATCCTCTTGCGCCATGCCGACATGCGCCTCGTAAATCAGCAGCGGCTCATTTTTCAACTGAGGAGCAGAGTGTTTATATATATAAGGTGTCGGCGGATTCCAAAACTGGGCATCGTAATCCTTGGTGCCCTCGTCCTGAATCACACGTTTGATATATACCGGAATACGCTCATGCTCACCGATTTGCGATTGCACCAGCACTTTCAATTTACTGCCGTGGACAAGCGTTTTTCCAAACTCGCTATCCGGCAAGAAGATTTCCCAAATGCCGTTGCCGATGTTTTCCAAAGGGAACTCATAGCGGTTCCAACGGTTGAAGTCGCCCATCAACGAGAGGTAATGCGCGGCGGGAGCCCATTCGCGATACCACCAACCGTGGCGACGCTTGTCATAATTGAAGCCCAAAAACTGATGCGCCGAGGCAAAATTTTTGAGGCTACCGTAACGGTTTTTGATGTCGTTCAACCGCCATTCGTAGCGGTTATGGCGGTCGTCAACAGCATTGCTGACGAGGGTGAGCCAGGAGTCGTTTTGTACTAAAGGGAGCATATTATTCTGTTTTTGTTTTGTTTTCGATGATTTCCCAATGGCCAAATTTTCTTGAACCAACACGACGGATGAGATTCTTTTGTTTCAAACGATTGAACTGGTCTTCAATACTTCTACGAACCAAACCTGTTCGCTTGGCTATTTCGATCAAAGTAATACTTGGTTCTTTACGAATTAAATCAAGAATCAATTCCGATGTTTTTTCCACGTGTTTTTTATTCTTTTCCACGTATTCTTGGCTTTTTTCCACGTGTTTTTCATCTATTTCCACGTGTTCTATATCCTTTACCACGTGTTTTTGCGAGTCTGTATTTCCTTCGGTGACATTATCAGTGACACTATCGGTGACATCCTTGTAAAACGGCACAGTAAACCGAATGAAATGCTCCATGAAAGTGAAACATTCGCGACCATAAACTTGCATAATTCTCGGCATTCCAGAGCCTAACGACTCCACCATCTCAACGTCCCTGAAAATCCGCATCAACTCTTTGTTGCGCGGGATGGAAACGCCATTGAAAAACTCATCTTCCGACATATTTTCAGGCAAACGACCGTATGAAGTGATTTCAAGTCTGTCAGAGAAAATCTCAAACTTCGGCGGCACCTCGCGACTATAGTCATTGTGAACGATAAAATTGATGACTGCTTCGTGGATTGCCCGCTCGTCCCAAAGCGGCGTGTCGATGCGGCTCATATAGGTCAATTCCGTCGAAATAGCATTTTCAACCTTCAGTTTCTCCAACACACGTCTTGTCGCGGTAAGCAAACAACAATAGCCATACTCATTATTCGAAATGAGGTCAACCCTATCCTTGCCTGAATATTTTGCCACTTTGATGGAATTCCCGTTTTCGTCGGCCAAAAGATAAGCAACATAGTTCAACGCTCCATCTTCGGTCAAAAGTTCCAGATTGCGCAAATAGTTCTCATTAAGCGGATGCTTCTTTTCTTCGTAATAAATCCGCAACTGACTGAAAGTCAAATCCTGTCGTGGCGACCTAATACGCCCCAACGAGTTCCTGACCCGATGGGCGAACAAGTCCTCAATCATCGTGGTAGTCATTGGTTCAGCGGCTGTTCCAACCCTTATGAAACAACCTCTGGTACTCATACCGTATTTGGCTTTGTAATAAGGCTTTTCGCTGCCCGAAGCCACAAACACCTTGATGACTTTCACACCATTAACCAGTTCAGCAGTCACATCAAACAGGCCCATCGGCGAAGGCATAACATTCTTTCGGATGCGGTCCTTGATTTTCAGCATATCGCCGTCAATGTCAGATACGCCTATGGCTTTGCCGTCATCATCAACACCAATATAAATGATGCCGCCCTCTCGATAATTGAGGAAAGCGACAACTTCCTTCTCAATGTCGAGTTCGTCGGTCAATTCGCGCTTGAATTCTATTCTATTGGATTCCGTCATTTTCATCGTCTATAGCACCGCAAAAATACCAAAATCTCCTCAATGAAACACGACCTCCCCCGAATCCAAATCAATAACCTTGGTTTCAGAGGCCTCCAAATGCACAGGAGCCACCTCGTTAGAGAAGTCATTCATATCGAACTCGTTGGCTTTGCGTTTGCCCATCAAAACGAGGGCATCGTGCGGGATTTTTACTTCCACATCGCGGGGTTCATTGCGATTGAAATTCACGACAACTAACAGTCGTTCCGTTTCCGAATAGCGCAAAAAGGCATAGACAAACTGCGGGTCAAAGTTCATATACCACGGATTACACCACATGAGGTCGTAGAACTTGCCTTCGCTGATGGCGGAATGTTCATTTCTGAAATGCAGTAAGTTACAGTAATAACCAAAGAGTATCTTCTGCGCCTCGTCAAACTGGCCACCATCGAATTGTCCGCCATTCATCCATTGTTGGTGCTGCGGCATGTGGCAGTAGTCGAAGATGGAAGTGCGGCCGTCGTCGCCGCTGTAGCCTACTTCGCCGATAGCGTTCTCGCCACTCTCCTGGCCATTGTATACCATAAACGGCCCCGTGTTCATCAAGGCGGAAAGCGACACAGCAGGCAAAGCGGCAAAAGCATCACCAACAAACTGCGGCGAAGCCAAACGTTTCTCGTCGTGGTTCTCCATGAAACGCAGCATATGCTCGTCCAAGTCGTGCAAGTCCTTCCAAACCTGACTGATTTCCTTCGCCTCGTGGCCTTGACAAAGCACACGCTCCAAAGTATTGTACAAGCCCACCTTGTCATAGAGATAGTCGAAGCCCGCATCCAAGAAAGGCTTATAAAGGCCTGGTTGATAGATTTCTGCAATCATTACAGGCTGGTAATCCTTGCGCAGTTCGGCTATCACCCACTGCCAAAACGCCACCGGCACCATCTCGGCCATATCGACCCGGAAACCATCAACATCCTTCTCACACCAGAAACGCAAAATTTCTAACATTTTCTCCCAAGTGTCGTGCTCATCATAATTCAGTTTGACGGTGTCGTACCAATCATTGATGCTCGGGTTGGGCGCAAACACATTGTTGCCCGTCGCCTTTGCGGGACATTCCTCATAAGGCTGTTCAGCGATTCTTCGCGGTGAAACAAAGTTCTGTCCCTCACAATAATAGAAATTGCAAGGGTCGAAGCCTTTGTTCTGTCGCGCCAAATGATTGGGGATGAAATCAACAATCACTTTCATGCCCTTTTCATGGATTCGTGCGACAAGACGTTCAAAATCAGCCATTGTACCCAAATCGGGGTCAATGGCGTGATAGTCGGTGATGGCGTAAGGCGAGCCTGCGCGACCCTTGGTAATGTCGGGGTGCGTGCCGGTGCTTTCGGAGGCATGTTCCAAAATGCCCGTCAGCCAAATGTGTGTGAAGCCCAGGCCCTTAATGGCTTCAAGGGCAGTATTGTTAATGTCGTTAAACGTGCCGCAGCCGTTTTCTGACTTGCTGCCGTTCATTCGGAACGTGGTCTGCTTGTTTCCGAACAGTCTAGGGAAAAGTTGGTAGATATTCATACGGCAAAATTAAGAAATTTTAGGCAAGGCCAAACAATTATGGATAAAATGTACTATTTTTGCCCATTATGAAAGCAAACAAAACCATCATTCTCATCGCAGCGTTGCTTTTCAGCAACCTTCTTTCCGCCCAAGTCCAGCCTAATTGGGAATCCATTAACGAGCGGGGCTATCCGCAGTGGTTCTCCGACGCCAAATTGGGCATTTTCATCCATTGGGGCGTGTATTCCGTGCCAGCCTACGCGAGCCTCGAAGGTTACGCCGAGTGGTACTATCGCGGCCTGATGACCAACGACGACCGCAAGGCTTTCCAAGAGCGCGTTTACGGCAAAGACTTTCAGTATGAGGACTTTGCACCGATGTGGAAAGCTGAACTTTGGAATCCTGATGAATGGGCGGAACTATTCCAAAAATCGGGGGCGAAGTATGTGCTTTTGGTCTCGAAACACCATGACGGGTTCTGTTTGTGGCCGAGTCAATATGCGCCGAATTGGAACTCTGTCGAAATCGGGCCGAAACGCGACATCTGCGGCGAACTGACCGAAGCCGTGCGCAAACGAGGCCTCAAAATGGGCTTTTATTACTCCCTGCCCGAATGGACGAGCAACATCCACCGCTGGTACGTTGACCCCGACGAAAACATTGGCACATACGTGGATACCCACATGATTCCGCAGTTCAAGGAACTCGTCACGCGCTACCAACCGACCGTCCTTTTCACCGACGGCGAGTGGCGCAACAGTGCGGAGCAATGGCACGCCACAGAACTGATTTCGTGGTACTACAACACCGTGGGCGAGGATGCCATTGTGAATGACCGCTGGGGCGATGGCCAGCAACACGGTTTCCGCACGCCCGAATACAGCGCAGGCATCACGCTCACCGATAGACCTTGGGCGGAATGTCGCGGATTGGGGCGCAGTTTCGGCCTCAATCGCAACGAGCCTTTGGAAAACTACCTGACTTCCGATGAACTTATCCGCCATTTCTGCGTTCTTGTGGCGGCGGGCGGTGGCATGACGCTCAATGTGGGGCCAGCCGCCGACGGCAAGATTCCGCTTTTGCAACAAGAGCGACTTTTAGACCTCGGCGAATGGTTGGAAATCAACGGGGAAGCGATTTATGGCACGCGGCCTTACAAGAAGTTTTATGAGATGAAAAAAGTCGAAGTAACACACATCGACGAGAAAATCGACTTCGACTGGAAGCGCAACTCGCCCGACCCCGCCATCAGTTGCGACCATTTCAAAGCCTATTGGTCTGGCGAGTTCTCATGTCCAGAAGACATCTATACTTTTGAAATTCAAACGGATGACAAAGCCAAATTGGTGATTGACGGAAAAACGGTTATTGAAAACACGAAAATATCCAATACCAGAACGATAGCACTTTCAAACACACCTTCACCTTTCCATACCATAGAAGTGTTCTACGAGGAGGATGAACTCGAAGCCACCATCACGCTGTACTGGTCATCGGAAACGATGGAAAGACAAGTGATGAAAGACTTCATGGCAGCTGAATGGGTATGCAATTCCCCAACCACAAGTCAGCCCCAAGGTTTGGCCGCCCTTTACACTTGCCAACAACCTTGCATCTGCTACACGCAAGGCGAGGACGCACTCTACGCCATCGCCTTGGACTACCCTGAATACGGATTGGTTCTGAATATCGACCAGCCCGCTGATGACATGAAAGTGACCATGTTAGGTTGCCAAAAAACCTTCCCCTGGAAATATCAGAACGGAAATTTGATTATCAAAACCAGCGGCCTGAAATACAGCGACTTGAAGAGTACGGCGGCGTGGGTGTTCAAGATGAAATGAATAAAATTTCAAGCTAAGTGAAAATCCCCGAAAAAATTGCTACTTTTGCAAACCGATTATTCGTCTCCGCTGAAATCTCACATTTAGCGAAGTTTATCTAACGACATCGATCAACTCTTTTTTCGACAACATTAAACCCGTATCATCATGGCATTCAAGAACTTCCTCCATAAACTCAACAACCGCTACATCTATGCCACATTGGTGTTTTTGGCCGTTTTTCTGCTCATCGACCCGTTCAACCTATTCAAACAAATCAGGCTCGATAAGACACTGAAAGACCAAAAACAGCAAATTGAGTTTTACAAACAAGAGATTTCGGACAGCAAGGAATTGCTCGACAAGTTGCAGAACGACACTGCCACGATGGAGCGCGTGGCTCGAGAGCAATACATGATGAAACGCGACAACGAGGTTATCTATCTAATTGAAACTCAGGAATGAAAACCTGCCGAAGCATAGGTTTCCTTTTTTTTCTCTTTTGTTTTTTGACGCCAACGCTTTGGAGCCAGAATCACACAATCAGCGGTAAAATCACCAACCAACTGAGTCGCCAGCCAATTGCTTTCGTCAACGTGGTTGTCAACGACGGCACAACGGGTGGCATGAGCGACATCGACGGCAAATATGAAATCTCTTCCAATGAACCCATTCGAAAAATCAAATTCTCTTGCTTAGGTTTTGAGACGAAAGATATTGACATTCAACCTAATAAAGACAAATACAATGTCGTTCTTAGCCCTATCACCTTTGAACTGAAGGAAGTGACCGTGGAAGCGGGCGAGAACCCCGCCCACCGCATTATTGACAGTCTTGTGGCACACCGTAAAGCCAACAACCCCAATTCCTTAGCGTCGTATCGCTACAAAATCTACGACCAAATGGTCATCACCATCGACAGCAGCGGTTTTGGCCAAGCCATGAGCTACTCTTCTGGAAGTGGAATCATGCAGCGGTTCGACAATATGCTGAAAAAGAGTGACTTGATGGTGATGGAGACTGCTTCTGAGGTGCTTTTCAAATCCCCCGACCGCAAATTGCAGAACGTGCTCGGCACTAAAGTGTCGGGCATGAAAGACCCGGTTTTCATCTATTTGGTGAACAGTTTGCAGAGCGTTAGCTTTTATGATGAAAAAATCAACATAGCTGGTACTGAATACGTTAACCCCATCAGTCACAACAGCAAACGCCACTATTTCTTCACCTTGGAAAACGTCAGTCCCATCGGGGAAGGCGATTCGCTCTACGTGATTTCGTTTCATCCTTTGAAAGGCAGCACTTTCAACGGGATGCGCGGCACCATGACCGTCAACAGCGACGGGTGGGCATTGCAAAGTGTGAAAGCCTCGCCCAACGAAGAAGGTGGGGCATACATCGTTACCATTCAGCAACTTTATCAAAAAGCTGGAAACCAATGGTTTCCGAAACAGTTAAATACCAGCCTGAGCTTTCCGAACCTCACCGCTGACATTGATGGACATAGTTTCCCCATGATCGCCATCGGGAAGAGCTATCTCTCTGACATTGAGATTAATCCCGAAATCAGTGCAAGGCAGTTCTCCGACATTGAGATATATGTCAATCCCGAGGCGGGCTTCCGCGACGAATCATTTTGGAATGATCACCGCATTGACTCTCTAACTGAAAGAATCAGAGCGACTTACTTTCTCGTCGATTCTCTTACAAAGGGCACCAACCTCCTCGACCGCGTTATGAACCTGACCAATAGGCTGATGACTGATGTCGCCTTCCCTATCGGGCCTATTGACATCGATATTAGCCGTCTCATCCGTTATTCCGTCAGTCGGGGATGGGGCTTCGGTTTCGGATTAGGCACCAACAACGGTCTTTCGCGTCACATTCGCCTCAACGTATATGCAAGTTATTGGCCCAAAAAGGATTACATTGATTATGGTGCCGGTTTCAAATGGCGCATCAACCCACAGCGAGAGATGCAACTCGACCTGAAAGTGGCCCGAGAATCAGCCTCATTAGGCGAGTTTAACTTGCAACAGAACTATGTGCTATTAGCCGAAAATAACTACAAATACACTTTTTACGAGAACATGTATGTGCGGAAAAACCATGCCGACATTCAGTTCTCGTCGCGTTTTGCACAGCATTTTAAGGGCTTCATCGGTTTTAGCATGAGCCACAACCGCTACACCGAGCAATTTTACCTCTCGCCTACCGACACGCTGACAGAGGCTAATTTCGCCATCGCTGAGGTGAAACTACGCTTCGCCTACAAGGAAAAGTTTCTGAGCAAACCCGATGGTATTCAGTCACTTGGAACACTCTATCCTATCATATGGCTTTCCTATCAGCATAGTTTCCCTGGCGTTCTCGGCAGCATTTTTGAATACGACCGCATCAAGTTTGAAGCCACGCAAAACATCTACACATCCTATCTCGGTGTCGCCACAATTTTGCTGCAAGGCGGTTATGCCACCAACAGCTGCCCCGTGATGGAAACGTTCGATATCTTAGGCACTTATGATCCTGTTGGACTTTATTCGCCAGGCAGTTTCAGCACCATGCGTTTCGACGAATTCTTCTGCGACCGCTTTGTGGCTCTTTACCTGAGCCATAATTTCAGTGGAATGCTTTGGAAAACGCAGTCGCCTTGGTTCAAGCCTGAACTGACCATCGCCACCAACCTCGGCTGGGGAGACATGAAACGCGCTGAAAGCCAAAATGATAAAAACTTCAAGACAATGGAAAAAGGCTATTTTGAGAGCGGTCTTGTCATCAACGGGCTGTTGGCCACGCCGTACGCTAAAATTGGCGCAGGTGTGTTCTACCGCTACGGACCTTACACCTTGGACAATGTTTGGGACAATTTCGCTTTAAAAATCCGCGCCACAATTAACTTGTAGATATTATGAAAAGAATTGGTTTCGTGAGTGTTATATTTAGTTTGGTGCTGCTTTCCTGCACAAAGCAACCACAAAAAGTGGTTTTGCAAGGTCTGGCGCAAGGTTCTTATTATGCCGTCACCTATTTCGACGAGCAGAACCGAAATTTCCAGCGCGAAATCGACTCGATTTTTCATTCCGTGGATTTGTCCGTCAACCTTTGGGTAGACAGTTCCATCATCTCGAAAGTCAATCGGAATGAGGACGTTATGCTAGACAACATCTTCATTGACAACTTCAACATCGCTCAGGAAGCCGCCCTCCTTTCCGACGGCTATTTTGACCCGACCGTCTCCCCTATCGTGGCCGCTTGGGGCTTCAGTTATAAAAGCGGCGACAGTCTCACACCGCAACTGATAGACAGTTTGAAAACCCTGGTAGACTATCGAAAAGTCCACATCGAGGATGGAAAACTCATCAAAGAAGACCCACGCATCACATTGGATTTCAACGCTATAGCCCAAGGCTACACCTCCGATCTCATTGCGGCGTTTTTGGACAGCAAGGGGATCAAGAACTATTTGGTCGACACAGGCGGCGAAATCATGGCACGCGGCGGCAAGCCCAATGGCCAGCCTTGGATTGTGGGTATCGAGAAACCCGCTGACAACTGGGATTCAGAGCGCATCGTGCAGACCCGCATCGCCTTGCGCGACAAGGGTTTGGTGACCTCTGGCAGCACCCGAAAATATGTCGAGCGTAATGGCAAACGCTATTCCCACTGCATCGACCCGAAGACCGGTTATCCCGTGGAACACAACGTGCTCAGCGTGACTATCTTAGCCGAAAACTCCGTTTGGGCCGATGCCTTGGCCTCCATCTGCATGGTGATGGGTTTGGAAAAATCTATGCCGCTCATCGAAAACATGGACGGCGTGGAAGCGTATTACATTTTCCAGAACAAGAACGGCGCATTGGAAACTTTTGCCACAGAAGGGTTTGGGGAATGCATCGTGGAAAGATAAAATAATGCCTATGCCAAAACTAATATCCAAAAACCAACTCAAAATGCAAAGAAGTGAAATCGTTTCCCTTTTTGCCTTGTTGCTTGCGTCAGCAGCGGTTTTCGGGCAGAGCCAAAACCATGCTCCAACGGAAAACACAATCATTGCTGCCAAGCAAGCTTATAATTCGGCTGACTTCCCTACGGCGTATGCCTCTTATTTGGCCTTGGATTCGGTAGATTCTATTGTGTATTACTATGATTTATGGCAGTTTTATGTCTCGGCGGAGAAAGTGAATGATACCGTCAAGAGCAAGGAACTGCTGTTTAGGTTGGCGGAGAATAATGGTTTTGAAAGGTTTTATCTGAACCAAAGGTTTTTTGTAGAGATTGGATTACGAGACAGGCCTTATTGGCCAGAACTGGATTCGCTCATTAGCCTTGCCGAAAGCAAAAGATGCCAGCCATTCGCCGATTCCTTGAAGGTGTTGAGAGCAAGAGACCAAGCTATAAGAATGAATTTGCAGTCCGAGGAACAGTGGAGGCAAATGGCTGTTGTCGATTCCGCCAACACGGCCCAACTTAAGGCACTGATAACGCAATACGGTTTCCCGACTTGGGAGCTGGTAGGGCGGGAGGCTGCTAATGGTGCTTGGCTTATTGCCCAGCACTCGCAGTCTTTCTTGCCTTGGTATCTGCAACACTATAAGCAGGCGGTCATGGACAACAATGCAGAAAGGCGTTCATTGGCTTATATGGAGGACCGTTATCTGACCCAACAGAGCAGGCCTCAAATCTATGGGACTCAACTATGTACAATTGATTCGGTGACTTACTTCTTCCCAATCATTGACCCAAAGCGAGTCAACCAGCGCAGGCTTTCGATGGACTTGGGACCCATAGAAGACTATATCAAGACATTTTCAGATAAAAGGCTTGATTCTTTGAAGATTTCACCTCTCTCTTTGGATTATTTGAACAACTATTACATCAACAACACAAACATGTATGCTTTTATTGAGGCATATTATCAGAACAAGGATGTTTCACAACTTCCTACTTTTTATGGGGATGGCGGCCCTTATCCTTTTCCAAGGGATTTGGAGGTCTTGGCTGGTTATGTTTTTGAGGGCAATACCACGGAAGCTGTCAAAATTGCCAAGAAGATGGTGCTGTGTGGGAAGCGATTGGATGAGGAATGGCATCTGCCTCAACCTTTGATGGATTCAGTGGTTGCCTGCTATGATGAATTACGGGCTGATTACGAAAGGATGATAACCAAAGATGACAACCAGATGCTTAATGCCATCACTTCGTTTGACACTTTGGTGAAGGTGCTTGACAACGGCTTTTATCCGCGCTACACCATCGATGCTTGGAACGGGCACATCAAGGATCTGATTGCAGAAAAGGCAAAGACATTGACAGCGGACGACTATGAAGCTTTCTTTGAATGGTTGTATGGACAGGTTGCCGTGGGCAACTATCACCTTTTCGACTATGACGAGTTGTACGAGGAAGTCAAGCAACGCTTGTTTGGAGTGTCCGGACTCCATTAAATTATGTTTTTTCGGTAATTTTTTTTCGGTAATTTGAGTAAAATGAGTATTTTTGCCCCGAAAATCATGGCGTTATGGTAAAGAATATCAATCCGTTTATCGTTTCCGGGAAAATCGCGCCCGAATATTTTTGCGACCGTGTCAAGGAAGCGGCTGACTTGGAGAAATCGCTTCATAACCAGATGAATGTAGTGCTGACTTCACCGCGCCGAATGGGAAAAACCTCGTTGGTTGACTTCGTTTTCGACAAGCCAGACTTCAAGGATGAGTATGTCACCATTTCTGTCGATATACTTCACACCACGACTTTTCGTGAGTTCATCCTTGCCCTCGGAACGGCGGTTTTCGACAGCGTGGCCACCCGGAGTGTGAAGTTGCGCAAGCAGTTTGTCACGTTCCTGAAATCGCTCAGTGCGAGTTTCGGCTACGACACCATCCAAAACATGCCTACTTTTGATGTCAAGTTGGGCGATGTGCAGAACCCCGAATACACTTTGGCGGAAATTTTTGGCTATCTTGAAAAAGTCGATAAGCGTTGTATCGTGGTCATTGACGAGTTCCAGCAAATCACGCGCTATCCTGAGAAGAATGTCGAGGCGTTGTTAAGGACTCATATTCAGAAACTTGTCAATGCCAATTTTGTGTTTTCGGGGAGTCAGCGGCGACTGATGGAGGAAATGTTTTTCTCGTCGAAGAGGCCATTTTTCCAAAGCGCGAAATCGCTCCGTTTGGAACCCATCGCATACGATGTCTATTTAGAATTTGCGACCCGCCATTTTCGGGAATCGGGGAAAGACCTTGCGCCAGATGCGTTCCGCCATGTTTACGAGACCTTTATGGGTGTCACCTTTTATGTGCAGCGCATTATGAAAGACGCTTTCGCCGAAACCCCGAAAGGCCAAACTTGCGACCTTGAGACTGTAAATCAACTGATTGAGAGTTTTATTGATGAGTGCGACTCGCGGTTGCGCGAACAATTGGCCTATATCACAGAGGCACAAAAGGAGTTGCTTTACGCCATTCATGAGGAAAAGCAGGTGCAAGGAATCACTTCCATCGCTTTCAACAAGAAATACCGCCTGCGTTCGCCAAGTTCAACCCAATCGGCGGCACTCAAACTGCTTGAATATGACCTTATTACACGAAAAGAAAAAATCTATTCCATTTCCGACCCATTGATGAAACTTTGGTTGGATAGGAGAAAAGTATAATCGCTATGCCCAAACTAAATTCCAAAATCTTAGTAGTCGATAATAACAATGAAAGCCGCTGAAAATCAGCGGCTTTTTCGTACTCCCGCAGGGGGTCGAACCCTGGACACCCTGATTAAGAGTCAGGTGCTCTACCAACTGAGCTACGGAAGCATCGTTTCAGGGCGCAAAATTACACACTTTTTCCGTTCCTTCCACAATTTTTGGCAACTTTTTTTACTCGATTTTACAAATTATTGAAAATCAATGTATTAAAAACAAATCAATTCAGGAACCAAGTCTTGAACTCGCTCACCTTGGCTTTGCTGATGATGATTTTTTCAGGCACTTCGACGTTCAAATTGACGGCCAATTTGTTGCCGAACCATATCGAGATGTCCTTGATAGACGTCCGCGACACGATGAACTGGCGGTTGGCACGGAAAAAAAGCTCGGGGTCAAGCATGTCCATCAGGTCGTCCAAAGTCACATTCATGTAGTAGTTCTTGTGCTCGAAAGTGACGATTTTCACCGTTTTGGAATCGATGTAAACGTAAGCGATATTGGTTACTGGCAGCGGTACCAACTTGTCGCGCTCCGGCATTAGGAAACAGCTTCTGTAACGCTTCCGCGTCGGTTCCATCTGCATCATGAATTTCTGCATTTGGTTGCGACCTATAACCAATGTCTTGTATTTTTCCATTGCGCGACGCAAGTCCTTTTTGTTGATGGGCTTCAATAGGTAATCAATGCTGTTCACCTCGAAAGCCTTAAGCGCGTACTCGTCGTAAGCCGTCGTGAAGATGACGGGGCAGGTGATGTCGACCTTCTCGAAGATGGAGAACGAGGAACCATCGGCCAGATGGATGTCCATGAAGAGCAGGTCAGGCATTTCGTTGTTCTCGAACCATTCGATGCTCTCCTCGACGGTTTCAAGTATGCCCAAAACCTCTGCCTCTGGGCTGACCTCGCCAAGCAGTTTTTGCAAGGCCTGTGCAGCCAGCACTTCGTCTTCTATTATCAATGTTTTCATGTCGTATCAGTTTAATTTTCAATCAATTGTAAAATCACTTCAAAATGAGTGCCGTCATCAATAATTTGCACTTCCTTATTCCATTGCAGTCGATAACGCTCAGCAAGATTGGCCAGACCAATGCCGCTACCTTCATCGTCTATCTTTGGTTGACGGAGGTTGCTCACCTTCAATTGGGCTTCATCATCTGTAACAATTTGAATCACAAGCGGTTGTTTTGACGAGACAATATTGTGCTTGATGGCGTTTTCCACCAAACCTTGCACTGCAAAAGGCAACACCTTATAATTGTCGTACTTCGAATTCACCTCAAAAACCACTTTCAAATTGTCACCGTAACGGATTTGCATCATGGCGCAATAGTCTCTCACACAGGCCATTTCGTCGGCCAAAGTCACCACCTCCTTGTTTTGCAAAGTATAACGCAGCACCGACGAAAGCTGTTGCACATAGTCACCAGCCTTCTCTTGGTCAAGGTCAATGAGCGATCGCAGTGTGTTCATCGAGTTGAAAAGAAAATGCGGGTCGAGTTGCTTCTTCAAGGCTTCGTAATGCGAACGCAGGTTTTCTGTTCTAAGTTCTTCATTCTCAACGGCAATCGCTTTCTGATGATACAACGATCGCAACAGATAACAGGCCATAACGACCACCGCCATTAAGGAATAGTCGCGCACAAGCACATCCCTGACGATGCGAAACGGGAACGGCGTGCCCGGCCTATGGGGCTCAAAAGCCAAGTTTAGGTAGGAGAACGATATGCTCAACACCGTAGTTAACAGCGTGGAACCCAGAATGATGAATAAGGTTTCCCTCCACTTCTTTATGAAGTTGATACCCATCATTTTGCGGTTATACAGAAACAGGGCAAAAATCAGGACAAAGCTGAATGCAATGTGTATCAGCATTTTTCCGAACCTAAACTTTGGGGCAGGAGGCAAGTTCTCGGAACCTACAAACAGCGACTCGCCAAAGAAAAAAGCCAGCATGAACAAGACATGAATTCCGACGCTGATGACAAGTGACAACACCACCATACGCCTCACTGATAAATAGACCTTTACATTATTTTGAGCTTTGACATTCATCGTTCAAGGGTTTGGAGATTATTCGTAGCGCAAAGCGTTAATCGGGTCGGTTTGCGAGGCCTTCAAGGCGGGGAAGAAGCCCGAAATGAGACCCAAAACGGCGCACGACACAAAGGAAATGACCATCCATAACGGATTGATAATGAACGGTAATGACATCACCAACGCCACGATGTAGGACAATCCGATGCCCAGCAGCAAGCCTATCACGCCACCAATCAGGCTGAGGATGATACTCTCTGTGAGGAATTGCAGCAAAATAGCCGAGTTTTTCGCTCCAATAGACATTCGCAGGCCGATTTCCTTGGTGCGCTCGGTCACGGTGACGTACATGATATTCATGATTCCGATGCAACCTACCAACAAGGAAATCAGTGCGATAGCTACCAAAACCGTGGTAATCATACCCGTCATCGATGACATCATTTCTAGCATTTCTTGTTGGGTACGCACCTCGAAGTCGTCATCGCCGCCATCGGGGATTTTGTGAGAGGCGCGCAGGATGTTCTCGATTTCCTCGACGGCGGCCTCGGCCACGTCCTCAGAGGCAGCGGAACATACGATTTGTTGGATATAATCGACGCCCAACATGCGTTTTTGCACCGTGCTATAAGGCATCACGACGAGGTCGTCCTGGTCCATGCCCATGCTGTTTTCGCCGCGTTCCTTCAGTGTCCCGATGACCTTAAAGGGGATATTGCCCACGCGGATGGTCTTGCCGATGGGGTCTTCGCCCTCGTCGAAAAGCTCCTCCACAATGGTATGCCCTATCACGCCGACCTTGGCGTATTTCTTCACGTCCTCGTCGGTGAAATTCACGCCTGTCGCAATTTCGTACTTCTTGATTTCCAGATAGTCAGGAGAGCCGCCATAGACCGTCCCCGACCAGTTTTTTGAGCCGTTCACCAATTGTCCGCCACTATTCACCACAGGGCTGACCATCGTGATGTTCTTGGCGTTCTTGGCAATCAGCTCGCAGTCTTTCACCTTGAGCGACTGCACGTTGCTGGAACCCATGCTGACGCCGCCGCGCCTTTGGTTGGCACGCATTACCATGATGAGATTGGTGCCCATATCAGAGAGCTGGTTGGCGGTACTTTGCTTCAGGCCTTCGCCCAAATTGACCACCGCTATGACAGCAGCAATGCCGATAACGATGCCAAGCATGGAAAGGGCCGAGCGCGTCTTGTTGCGCAACAGGGCTTTCGCCGAGATTCTTATGAGATTCAGAATATCCAAGTTACCAGTTTTTAGTTTGCAGTTAGTAGTTAGCAGTTAGTAGTCATTTTCGACGGGTAAGGCGGCCAAGGCCTCGGTTGCTGATTTGGTTGCAACGGGCTCATCACGAAGGATGTGACCGTCACGGAGGAATATCGTTCTACTCGTAAACACCGCAATGTCAGACTCGTGCGTCACAAAGGCGATGGTCTTGCCTTGCTCGTGCAAGCTTTGGAACAGGCTCATGATTTCGTAAGAAGTGCGCGTGTCAAGGTTGCCCGTGGCTTCGTCAGCGAGCACGATGACAGGGTCGTTCACCAAGGCGCGCGCAATGGCCACACGTTGCTGCTGACCGCCAGAAAGTTGGTTGGGCATGTGACCCATGCGGTCTTTCAGACCGACAAGCTCAAGAGCGTGCTGAGCCCTTTCGTGGCGTTCCTTATGCGACACGTCAGAATTATAGACCAAGGGCAGCTCCACGTTTTCGAGAGCCGATGTGCGCGGCAAAAGGTTATAGGACTGGAACACGAAGCCAATTTTGCGGTTGCGGATTTCCGACAGCTCATTTTTGGTGCGTTCCCTAACCGAAATGCCGTCGATGAGGTACTCGCCCGCCGTGGGCTGGTCGAGGCAGCCGAGGATGTTGAGCAGCGTCGACTTGCCGCTTCCCGACGAACCCATGATGCTCACAAACTCGCCTTGGCAGATGTCGAACGACACTCCTTTGAGCGCGTGAACCTGCTCGCTGCCAACGATAAACGTCCGCTTGAGGTTCTCAACTTTGATGATGGATGGCGTACTCATGTCGAAAAAGATTACATCGGAGGACCGCCAGGACCGTTGCCCTTGTTGTTGCCTTTGTTTTTGTCTTTACCGGGAGGACTAGGCATGAAGGGGTTGTCGCCCTTCTTCACTTCCTTTTCCTTCGCCACATACTGCGCCGAAAGCACCACCGAATCACCGAGTTGCAAGCCTTGTTCGACGATTTTGTATGCGCCGTCGCTCATGCCTACCTTGACAGGGCGTGGCATCATTTCATCGCCTTTCTTAATCCAAACCATGGCAGGGCGTTCGCCTTCCTGCATCTCAGGGCGTTCACCCTGCGGTGGCTCAGGCATCTGGCTTTCAGGCTTTTCGGGCTTGCGCATGGTCTTCATCACCTGCTCGTCGGGCGTGAAGTTGAAAGCCTCGGCGGGTACAGCCAAGCCTTTTTGCTCTTCGGTGACAATGGTCACGCTGGCGGTCATGCCAGGGAAGAGTTTCAGGTCAGGGTTAGGAGCTTCGATAATAACAGTATAGGTCACCACATTGCTTGTGGTGGTCGGTTTCATGCGGATTTGGTTCACAGTGCCGTTGAAGATTTCGTCCATGTAGGCATCCACAGTGAAGGTAACTCTCTGACCCGCTTTCACTTGCCCGATGTCGGCCTCGTCCACGTCAGCTTCCACCTGCATTTTGGTCAAGTCGTTGGCGAGAGTGAACAAAGTCGGCGTGCTGAACGAAGCAGCTACTGTTTGGCCTACCTCCACAGCACGGTCAAGCACAATGCCATCGATGGGCGAGTAGATTTCGGCGTAGGCCAAGTCCACCAAAGCCTGGTCATAGGAAGCTTGGGCGTTTTTCTTGCTCATCTGGGCTTGCGTGTAGCTGTTTTGGGCTTCTTGAAAAGCGGCGAGTGTGGCTGCATTAGCCTCGTAAAGTTGTTTTGTACGTTCATAAGTGAGTTTTGCATAATTGAGCTGGCTTTCGGCTGAGGTTAAACTCGCCTTGGCCCGACTAACGCTCTGATTGAGTGTTAGTTTGTCTAATTCAGCCAACAACTCGCCTTTCTTCACAACATCATTAAAATCCACATATATCTTCTCCACCTTGCCTGAAACTTGCGTGCCGACCTCGACGGTCTCGACAGGCTCGATGGTTCCAGTGGCCGTTACTGTGTTTTCCACTGTGTATTCTGCCACGGCGTGGGTGCGAATCACCAATTCCTTATTCGCTGATTTCTTGGCCTTTACAATGATTATCGCGGCAATCGCCACAGCGACGACAGCGAGGATAATCCACCAGATTCTTCTTTTTTTCTTCATATTATAGTGTGATTTGTTTTCCCATATAAACATCCAAAATCTTACGCTTCATCACCAAAGAATACTTATTCTGAATGTAGTTATTCAAAGCGTTAAGATAGCTGTTCTGTTGTTGAAGCAAGTCCACCGTCGTGATGGTACCGTATTGAAACTGAACATTATAAGCTGCAAAACTCTTGCGATAGGCATCTTCGCGCACCTGCGAGACCCTGTAGGCGTTGTAAGCCGAAATCACGTTGCGATAAGCCTGAACAACTGTCTGGCGCACCGAAAGTTGGGTCTGCTCATATTCCAATTCGGCCTGTTGGAGGGCGATACGGCTCTTCTTCACGTTGGCCTTGGTTTGGCCGCGACTGTAAATCGGGATGCTCATCGACACACCCACCGACTCTGTTGGCTTGCCGTACCATTGACTGTTGCCGCTTTGGTCGAAGGAAAGCACGCCCATGCCCACATTGGCATTCGCGTTGATGGACGGGAAATATCCGCCTCGCGCCAAATCAACGCTCTTTTCAGCCAATCTGATGTCGTATTCTCCGATGCGCAAATCCGGCATGTAGTCCATAGCGAGGCTGACGGTTTCCTCTTCCGTCGGCAGGGTTTCCCGCAAATTTTCAAGGTTTTCCGTGTCAGGCGAGATGATTTCAAGGTTGTCGGTCGGCTCCATTGAGAGCAGCACTTTCAGGTCGAGCAGGTCGTTACCTATATTAATACGTGTGTCGACAACGTTGTTCGAGTCGCTGTAATACTGCGCCTCAAGGAGCAGTAAATCGCTTTCCAGGATGGCGCCAACCTTATAGCGTGCTTCACCCTGTTTCATCTGCTCGCGGCTGGTTTTCAGCACTTCAAGTTGGTAATTCAGCAGTTCCTGGTTGCCGAGAATCGTGAGGAAGCTTTGCAGGATTTGCAAGGTGAGCTGGTCGTCATAGCGTTCCAACTGCACCGAGTTGCGGTCCAGGTTGAGCTTGTTTTGCGCGATGGTGTTGTTGATTTGGCCGCCTTGGTAAATCGTCACCGATGTGCCAACGCCCACACTGCCCGAAGTCGACCAGCCGTTGGCGTTGTTGTTGAAACTCTCGCCTACTGAAGCGCTCAGATTGGGCAAGCGCTGCTGCTTCGACTGCTCGTAGGTGGTCTCCAACGACTCACCCGTCAGCTCCATCGACTTGCGATCGTAGCTGTTCGCGACGGCAAAACGCAGGCAGTCTTCTAACGAGAAACGATAGCTCTTGCTCTCTTGTGCATAGGTGGAAAGAGCCAGCAAAACCAAAAAGACCGATGTCAAAATTTTCTTCATGGATTCGGAAACATTTTCTTTTGCAAAAATACGCACCTCGGCTCAAAATATTGTCCGAAAAATTTTAAAACGGAAAAACCACGAATTGAAGCTGCTATTTCGCGAGTTGAAGCGTTGAAAAACAAAAGCCTCGTGTTTTCTGATTTTGTTTTTACTGCAATCAAAAGTGTGGCAAAAATACTGGTTTTATTGAAAAGAGTATAAAGGAGTTGTCAAATTTTTGCTAATTTTGCAGTTTCCACACGTCACCCACTTCAAAGGAAACCCGACATGCCAAGCAAAAGACTGACAAGAATATTGACCATCGCGATGCTGCTATCGGCAGTGATGACAGGCCATTCCCTTCATGCGCAACAACGGCAATGGAACATTGCCGTACAGGCTGGATCGGGCTATATCTTCAACACTTTCGATGCCTACAACCAAATGCTTGACAGTTACTATTACCCCACCGCCGCTTTGCGGATAGGCTACCAAACCACAGAGCACGACCACCCGTATGCTGCGTTTTATGGTTATCCTAATGTGGGTTTCCAGCTTGGGTGGACGGGGCTTTCAAAATTGCATTTTGCCAGTGATTCGCACTTCGAGAGCATCCTCCACCTTTGTGGCTTCATGGAGCGCGACTTCCTGCGGCTGAAACGGTTCTCCCTCGGCTACGATGCGCAAATCGGGATTGGATTCAACAGGTCGGTTTACAACCCCGACACTAACCCGCTGAACATGAACGTGTCGTCGTCGCTGCTGATTTACGCTGGCGGCGATCTCAAGATGCGCTATCGGTTCACCAAAAGTTTGGAGATGGGGCTTTCCATACACATCGAGCATTATTCCACGGGGTATCTTTCGTGTCCTAACTTGGGACTCAATGGCTGTGGTGCCATCTTGTCGTTGCGCTACAACAACATCACCCCGCCTCCCATTGACTACGACCCCCAACCGAAACCCGAAGTGCGTCCTATCTTCGGCGAAGTCTATGTTGGCGGCGGCCTTCACAATTGTTTCACCGAATGGGAAGCGTTCGGTTCCACCATTCCTTGGCCCGTCTTAATCGCAGGAGGAAACATCAACTACCGCTACTTGCCTCAAATGTCAACAGGCCTCAACATTGACCTGTACAACACTGACGACTTGTTCATCAAACGTTTGGAACAAGCCGAGCGCCTCCTTTACGGCGATGAGGCGGTGGATGCTTACGGACGATACAGCACCTTCAGTTGCGGCCTCAGTCTGATACAGCAGTTCCACTATGGCAACTTCACGGTGTTCGGAAATCTTGGCGTTTACCTTTACAAACGCCTGGGTCTGCACGAGCAGGAAGGGATACTCTATCAGCGGGTCGGCATGAAATACACCTTCAAGCAATTAGGCAACATTTTCATAGCCATCGACTGCAAGGCCCATCGTTTCCAAAGCGCAGCCATGATGGAGTTCACCATCGGGAAGCGGTTTTAGGTTTTTCGCAAGGCTGAAAGACCGTACGCCGCTATTCCTTCGCCAGCCGTTTGTTCCGCTTCTTTGCCGCTTCCGCCACATCTTTCCAGAGCCGTTCCAACTGCTCCTTGTGGGCACAGAGCTTTTCGCTACAATTCTTGCAGCCAAGATAGCCGTTTGTATTCTCTGAAAAGCGCTCGGGGTGGCGGAAAAAAGCAATCTCCCAACGCGCCAAAAGCGCAATAGATAAGGCCAACAGACTCCATGTGTAGCTTTTCTGGACAAAAAACAACGGGGTAAACATCATGGCGTAGTCCCAATTGTAGATGCGGCAGGTGGAACAACACTTGTTTTTCAGGAACCAGGTCTGGAAAGGACAAAAGAACAAGATGCAGAGGATGTCGCAGACAGCGTAAGCCGCTGAAAGCAAGAGCATGATGCCGTCGTCGAAGATGCCCATCATGTGCAAAGCGCCAAAGACAAGGTTAAACGAAATCCACACCAAAGCCACAAGAAATACGGCATTGTTGTCCTCAATCTTGATTTCGGTGCGACCCGTCTTGATGTAGTGGCGCCCAAACTGTTTCTGGCAGCCCGGACTCTCTATCCGCGAAGGGAAGAAACGAAACACCATTTCCACGACAAAAATGGCCCAAAACAAGAAAAGGAAAACCGGACGACTTTCTATAAGACTCCCAATATCGGTTCCGCCTTGCGTACGAAACAAAATATAATACACCAACAAAGCGATAAAAAGGAGCGACCGATACACCAATTTAACGTAATGAACCGTACTGACCAATGTCAATTTGGCTTTTTTGGGAGAGGAGTTCGTTTCCGGCATCTTTCTTAGTTATATCGTTTCGGCAACAGCAGAGCCAAACGGCATCCGCCTCCCCTCTTTTATCTAATCACTTTAGTAAATACAGGGGCCTCTCCTTCCGGAACAGTCACATAGACCTGCATCTCGCCCGCAGGCGGCATGTTCGGTCTGTCCTCGCGGGGAAGGTCAACAGCAGTGAAGAGGTATTCGGTGCCATCGGGGATGGCGCGCACAGCAACAGTCTTGGCTTGGGCGTGCATCATGGGATAATCGCCCACGGCAGCATCAAAGATGGCGGCTTCCTCCTCGCTCACGGGGTGCTGCTCAGGAAAGTCCTCCAACTTGACAAACTCGCCTTCAAGGAAGCCGTTGGCTTTCAGGAAGTAGTCAACTTCCTTGGGCATGGCCTCCAAACGGGCGGCACGGACACCATAACCAGGAAGAATCTCAGCTTCAGGCTCGGCCTCAACCAAATCCTTCACACTGGACTCCAATCCGCCACTGCCAAAGGTGCAGAACGGGACGATTTTCTTGCCGCTCAAGTCCACCTGATTCAGGAAAGTGATGACCGGTGGGGCATAGGTGCCGAACCAAATCGGATAGCCAAGGAAAACCACATCATACTTGGCAACATCAACTTTAATGGGTTGAATCTCAGGAAAAACACCTTCCTCAAGTTCCTTCCTGCCCCTCTCGATGGTCGCTTGGAAATCACCGTCGTATGGTTCCACGGCAATAATCTCATCCATCTCAGCGCCGAGCTTTGTGGCGATTTCCTGCGCCACAGCCTTGGTGTTGCCCGTTTGGGAATAGTAGAGTACCAGCATTTTAGGGGTCTCTTCCTTTTGAGCCTCATTCTTTGAGGTTTCTTGTCTCGAGCCGCAAGAAACAGCGGCCAGCGTCACGGTCGCAAGGACCAGCATCATTTTAAAGTTCTTCATATCAATTAGATTTTTAGAGTATTGCATTTCATTGAGCCTCACTGTAATCGGATTTCTTTCCCCTCCGAAATGATGAAAATCGCGATTTGGCCGTTTTCTATGCCAAATTTTTTGGCAGCAGCGAGAGAGTCTTCAGGGAAGATGCGGGAGCTGTCGAAATAATACAGGCTGTCGGTGATGTCGAGCCAACCGCCCACGAACCCATTGTGCTTCATGGCATGGGTAATGACATAATCAAGTGCCTCACGCGAATGACAACCTTGTGTGGCTGCATAGGCGACGCAGATGCCTTCGGTCGGTTCAGTCATCGTACGAAGGTCCATCGTGAAACCATCGGGATGGCTCAAACTATAAGTCCAAACTTGGTTTGCCGTGGTTTCGACACGGGCAGCGGTAATGAGTTTGCCACTGAAACAGGCTGTCATCATAAAGCCGCAAAACACTACCACTGTAGTCCAAAGATAAGCTTTCTTTTTCATTTTCTTATCACACTTTGAGCGACAAAAATAGGTTTTTTCTTTGGAATGACCATAAAAAATGCCGCAAAACATGTGTCCGTCAAAGCCCAGATTTCCGCAACCAAACGAAACGAACATTCCAACGGCCTTGGGTGGATTTTTACCGAAAAAAATTGCACCGTATGGATTATTTCGTACATTTGCAGGGTCATCAAGGGAGTGTACTTTGATGCCAACGAATTGAAAACAAACCTAATAATTTTATTAACTAATTAAAACTCAAAACATTATGAAAGTTTGCAACAAGTTCTTCGCCGAATTGTTCGGCACATTCGTCCTCGTTTTCGGAGGTTGCGGTACCGCCCTCTTCGGACATGTTGGTTTCCTTGGCGTTTCCATCGCCTTTGGTCTGACTGTGGTTGCCATGGCTTATGGCATCGGCCACATTTCGGGTGCTCACCTGAACCCCGCCGTCAGCTTCGGCGTTTGGGCTAATGGTCGCATGACGCTGAAAGAAATGCTTTGCTACTGGGTTGCCCAATTTATCGGCGGTATCATCGCTGGCGCTTTGCTGCTCGTCATTTGGAAAGCCACGGGTGCTGGCACCACGGGCGTGTTCGCTGCCAACGGCTTTGGCGAGGCCTTCCAGAAGGCTTGCGGCGGTCCCGACACGGGCTACCAAGCCATCTCCACTGGCGGCGCCTTCCTCGTTGAGGCTCTGCTGACCTTTGTGTTCCTGATGGTCATCCTCGGCGTCACTGACAGCAGCCACGCCAACGGCAAGTTTGGCGGTCTGGCCATCGGCCTCACTCTGGTGCTCATCCACCTCATCAGCATCCCGCTGACCAACACTTCGGTCAACCCTGCCCGTTCACTCGGTGTTGCCCTGTTCTCCAACACCAATGGCGTTTGGAGTGCTATGGGTCAAGTGTGGCTGTTCATCGTGGCCCCGCTCGTCGGCGCTTGCCTCGCTGGTCTGGCCTATAAGTGCTTGAGCGGTTACTGCAAAAACTGCAAGAAGGACTAAATCTAATGTTATGAAAAGGTTGAATTTCCTATTATTCGCCTTTTTAGTCTTATCCCTGAAAGCCCTTGCGCAACAGCCTGCGACAAGGGCTTTCATCGATGAGGAAGGCGTTATTATGACCGAAAAAGTGCTTGATGCACAGCTTCCTCCAGCAGCTCGCGACGGCCTGACGCCCATGCCAGGCTTTCCCTTGAGCTTCGCTTCCAACACGACCTACAAGCCCATGCGCGGCTTGGCTTTGGCCGACCTCAACAATGACGGTGCCGATGAAATCATCCTCTGCCACAACGAGGAAATCAACGTCATCGACGGGCAGGGCAACGTGCTCTGGACCCAAGCACTGGCTGGCGGTATGGCCCAATATCCTGCTGCTGTCGCTGACATCGATGGTGACGACACCCTCGAAATCGTGGTGCTCACCGCCTACGGCAACGCCCGTGGCGGCTTCAATGTGTTCAGCAACACGGGCGAGGTGCTGTTTTCGACCGTGACCAACAACAACCCGCTCATTTGCGCGCCCGTCATGGCCGACCTCAACAATGACGGCATTTTGGAAATCATCTTCTGCGGTCGAGGCAAAGCCTCGGCCAGTATCTCTGCTGGCATCCACGCCTGGAACCTCCAAGGCGAAGAACTCGACGGCTTCCCCTTTGAGCTGCCCTCGACGCCCGCCTTCACGCCCACTTTGGCCGACATTGACAATGACGGTTTCCTTGAGATGTTCGTCTCGACAACCTCCGCGCTGATTTGCGTCAGCCACACGGGCGAGGAGATGTACAGGGTGGAAAGCAACGAAGCCTACAAATATTCCTACCAGTCGCCGCTTGTCGTTGATTTGGAAGGCGATGGCAACTGGAGCATTGTGGGCGCGTGCCATGGCGACAACCCGAACCACTATGTGCGTAACGCTATGACCGGCGAATACCTCATCGGCTGGCCGAAACCCGTCAACTATTGGACCTATTCCGCCCCGACGGTCGCCAAAAATGGTGACGAATATGCCATCTTCATGGGCGTTTCGGGCGAAGGCGACGTGTTTTACCAATACGATATGAACGGCAATGTCGCGCCTGGATTCCCGCTCAACCTGACCTCCGGCATCGAGGGTTTTGTCTCCGTGGCCGACATCGACGGCGACGGAGAGAACGAAATCATCACCGACTTCAACCTGATGGAAGGCAACGATGGCTATATCCGCGCCTGGGAGATGGACGGCACCGAGATCACCAACGGCTTCCCGCTCCGTCCGCAAGGCCTCACCTACATGAACGGTGCCAATTTCGGCGACATCGACGGTGATGGCCAGTTGGAGATTGTGACACTCAGCTATGTACAGAACTTCTCCCCAACCGACCCCGTGTATGTGACCGCCTACGCTTTGAACCAACCCGTTGAAAACCTGGTTTTTGGCACCTACAAAGGCAGTAACGACCGCATGGGCTGGATTCGCGAGGAGGAAGTTATCATCAGCTGCAATCCTGTCCGCGACCTTAATGCCGAAGCTTCTGGCGAATGTGTTCCTAGTGTATTTCTGTTCTGGGATGAACCCGAAGCTGGCTCGACAGGAAACCTTTCGAACTACCAAATATGGAAAAACGGCTCCCTATTGCATGAGCTGTTACCACAATGGTTGGGATATTCGGACGATGAGGTGGAGTTTGATTCGACATACTACTATGTAGTCGTCGCTGTCTATGACGACGGTTGCGAGGCTGAATCGGAGTCGCTATCCGTCACCGTGATTTGGGACAATGTTCAGGAAAACGATGCCGCTTTTGGCCTCTACCCCAATCCTGCAAAAGAAACCATTCGCGTGAAAGGTGCTGACATTCTTCAAGTTGAGGTGTTCAACATCTTAGGTCAAAGCGTGTTAAAAGTCAACGAAGGCTTTGAGAACATCCACCTGAACGACCTGCAAAACGGAATCTATTTCGTCCGTCTGAAGCATGAGCGCGGCGAAAAGACTTTCAAACTAACCATCGACAAATAACTATCAACTAAACAACTGAATTACTAAACAACTAAACAACTAAACAACTGAAAAAGTTCCGTCCCAAGCGGAACTTTTTTTACTTTTGCGCCATGGCAGGCCTCTACATCCATATTCCCTTTTGCAAGTCGAAATGCGGTTACTGCGGCTTCTATTCCTTGCCTTCCATGAAACTGAAAGAGCGGTTTTTGGAAGCCTTGAAACAGGAAATCATTGCACGAAAAGGCTACCTCGTCCTTAATCGCCATTGTGGGCTTGAACCTCAGTTCCCTAGACCCGCAAAGGCGCTCCCATTCGAGGACAAAGACAAGGCCATCGAAACCCTTTATTTCGGTGGTGGCACCCCTTCCCTGCTCTCGGCAGAGGAAATCGCGGACTTACTTCACCTTATTAATTCGCATTACCCAATTGCTCCCAACCCCGAAATCACCCTTGAAGCCAACCCCGACACGCTTTCGGAGCCCTATCTGCACGCCTTGCGCGAACTGGGCATCAACCGTTTGAGCATCGGCATTCAAAGCTTTTTCGACAACGACTTGCAGTATTTGGGCCGAAAACACAACTCGGAACACGCCCGAAACTGCCTCGTTTGGGCCAAACAAGCCGGTTTCGACAACCTTAGCCTCGACCTGATTTACGGCCTCCCGACCTCCAACGCCGACCAATGGAACCGCAACCTTGACCTTTTCTTCGAAGCCGAAATCCCGCACCTTTCGGCTTACGCGCTCACCTTAGAACCCAACTCTATCCTTACCAAGCAAATAGAATTAGGAAAAGCCTTGCCCATCAGCGAGGACGATGCCCTCCGCGACTACGAAATCCTTTGCCGACGCGCTGCCGAAAACGGTTATCTGCATTACGAAATTTCCAACTTCTGCCAAAGCGGGATGCACTCCAAACACAATGCAAGCTATTGGTTCGGAGCGCCTTATATCGGTTTCGGGCCTTCGGCACATTCCTATGATGGAAGTTCAAGGCAGTGGAATGTGTCAAATGTGGAAAAGTACGTCGCTTCGCGTCATTGCGAGGAGGAACGACGAAGCAATCCAGAAAATCGACATGGATTGCTTCACTGCGTTCGCAATGACGAAAACCAAGAAAAAGAACAACTTACCCCCGAGCAGCAATACAACGAATACGTCATGCTACGCCTGCGCACCCTTTGGGGCATTGACCTGAAATGGCTGAAAAACAAGATGGACGAACGTTTCGCTGTCTATTGCGAGCAGCAAGCCCAACCTTTGCTTACCGAAGGAAAACTCACGCAAACGCGCGAATTCCTTTACCTTGACGACCAGCAAATGCTTTTCGCCGACGGCGTGGCTGAAACATTATTTATTTGATTAATTCTTTGGAATTCAACAAGAATAACCTAACTTTGCAGCATTCTTCGTATATCAACTATGGACCAAGTAAAAGTCATCGAAATAAAAAAGAGCGTCTTCGCCGACAACGAGCAAGATGCAGAAAATCTTCGCAAAGAATTGAAATCCAAAGGAGTATATCTCCTTAACCTCATGTCGGCACCCGGTAGCGGCAAGACCACCACGCTCGTCAAAACACTCAACCACATCAAGGACAAGGTACGCGTGGCCGTCATGGAAGCCGACATCGACAGCGACGTGGACGCCGTGAGAATCAAATTGGCCACGGGCGTGCCCACCATCCAGCTCCACACGGGTGGAATGTGTCACTTGGACGCCGAAATGACGCGCCAAGGACTTGACAACGTGACGCTTAAAGACATCAACTTGGTCATTCTCGAAAACGTGGGCAACCTTGTTTGTCCTGCCGAATTCGACACAGGTGCCGTTCGCAATGCGATGATTCTTTCAGTACCCGAAGGCGACGACAAACCGCTGAAATACCCGCTCATGTTCACCGTTTGCGACCTCGTCCTTATCAACAAGACCGATGTGATGCCTTACTTCGACTTTGACCTTGAGCGCTGCAAACAAAACATCCTCATGCGCAACCCCAAAGCGACCATCATCCCCATCTCCGCCAAAACCGGCGAAGGTATAGATGCTTTTGCCGACTGGCTCCTGAATGAAGTCCAAAACTGGAAACTATAACTTGAAACTATCAACTCTCAACTTTCATACTACTCTAAACTCTAAACTTTAAACTCTAAACTATACCGCCATGCCCGAGATGTCCACCAAATTTGTCCCCAAGCACAAAGGCGACAAACACCCGAACCTGAAACTCCTTAAATTTGTCAAACACGTCACCGACCGCGTGCCAGGCAAAATCAAGATGACCACCGACGACCCCGAATACTGGGGCTTAGCCTGCATCTTCGAGGACGAGATGGATGCCACCACTCGCGAGGCTTCGCTCGACCTGCTTCTAGACATGCTGCCGCGCAGCCCGCTCAAGGTGCGCGAACACCGCACCTACCAGCTGCTCCACGAGTGGAACGCCAAGAAACACTATACGCCTGACGATGCCTCGTTCGACGAGCTGTTAGACAAGCTGGCTTACTTCGGAATGCTGGAGTACGACTACGGCGACAAATACACCAAGGACGGTCCTGTGGCCGGCACCACCTATAACTGCGAAGACCGCATCTACTGGGTGCCAATGTTTGTGCCTGGTAGCGCCGAGTACACCAACATGAATGTGGAGCTGATGAACAAACACCCCGAGTTGGCGATGTTCTTCGAAAGGATGACCTTCCTGCCGTTGGAGAAAGTCACCCCGATGGTGCCCATGGGCGGAAGCGGCATCGGGATGCACGTCATCCCTGTGGAAAAAGCCATCAGCATGGTGAACGAGACCGCCGACATCGAGCATATCTCCTATTGGCTGAAACGCTATGAGGGACACCTTGCCGTGGGCATCTGCTCATGTCGTTACGGCCGTAAGAAACTTGACGAGGGCTGCGCCGACGACTACCGCGACTGGTGCATCGGCGTGGGCGACATGGCCGACTACCTCATCGAGACAAAACGCGGTCACGCCATCACTTACGACGAGTGCATGAAGATTCTGAAGATTGCGGAAGACAACGGCTTCGTTCACCAGGTGACCAACATCGACGGCGAAGGCAAGATTTTCGCTATCTGTAACTGTAACGTAAAGATATGCAATGCGTTGCGCACTTCGCAACTGTTCAATACACCCAACCTGTCGCGCAGTGCCTACGTGGCTAAAGTCGACCCGAAGAACTGCGTGGCCTGCGGTCGCTGCGTGGAATACTGTCCCGCAGGCGCCGTGAAACTCGGACAGAAGCTCTGCACCAAGCATGGCGAGCAGACCTATCCCAAGCAAGAGTTGCCCGATGCCAGGAAGTGGGGCAAGCACAAGTGGGATGAGGACTACCGCGACAAGAACCGCATCAACTGCTATCCCACAGGAACGGCGCCCTGCAAGACCGCCTGTCCGGCCCATATCGCCGTGCAAGGCTACCTGAAAAAAGCCGCCGAAGGCAAATACACCGAGGCTTTGGAACTCATCAAGCGCGAGAATCCGTTCCCGGCCGTCTGTGGTCGCGTGTGCAACCGCCGCTGCGAGGATGCCTGCACCCGTGGCACCATCGACCAACCGATAGCTATTGATGCCGTCAAAAAGTTCATTGCTGAACAAGACCTCAATGCCGCCACCCGTTTTGTGCCCGAGATCAACATCGCCTCCAGCGTGCAAGACCACTGGGAAGAGAAGATTGCCGTCATCGGTGGCGGTCCAGCAGGACTGAGCTGCGCTTACTACCTCGCCACGATGGGCTACAAACCCACGGTGTTCGAGAAAAACGCCATCCCTGGCGGCATGCTTCAATACGGCATCCCTTCCTATAAACTCGACAAAAACGTTATCAAAGCTGAAATCGATATCATGCGCGAGATTGGCGTGGACATCCACACGGGTGTGGAAGTCGGCAAGGACATCACCATCCAGCAACTGCGCGAGCAGGGCTACAAGGGCTTCTACATCGCTATCGGCTGCCAAGGTGGCAAACTACCTGGCATCACGGGAGAAAACCTCGAAGGCACCACTACCGCCATCGACTTCCTGCACGCCTCCAACTGCGGAACGCAAGTCAGCGGCAAGGTGGTCGTGGTTGGCGGAGGAAACGTCGCCATCGATGCGGCTCGTGTAGCCAAACGCGGTGGTGCTTCCGAAGTCACTATGCTCTCGCTTGAGACTGAGGACATCATGCCCGCTTCACTTGAAGAACGCCGCGAGGCCCGCGAAGACGGCGTGGTCATCAACCCCGGCTGGGGACCGAAGGAAGTACTCGGTACCGGTAAAGTCACCGGCATCGTCTTCAAGAAATGCACCTCGGTCTATGATGCCGACCATCGTTTCTCGCCGCAATACGACGAGAACGAGACCATCACCCTCGAAGCCGATTTGGTCATCTTCGCCATCGGTCAGACGGTGATTCTGAAAGACCTTTTGAAAGACACCAAAGTGGAATTCGTCCGTGGCGTTTATCCTGTGGCCGACAAACTGACCTATCAGACCGCTGAGCCCGACATCTTCGTGGGTGGCGACTGCTTCACTGGACCCAAGTTCGCCATCGATGCCATCGCCCAAGGTCACGAGGCCGCCGAGAGCCTGCACCGTTACGTGCAAGGCGGACACATGACCATCGGCCGCAACCGCCGCGATTTCATCGAACTCAACAAGGACGACATCCTCGTCGAGAGCTATGACAACTCGTCACGTCAAGTGGAAGGCGTGGAACCCAAGGAGAATCCATTCAGCGAATATATGGTCACCCTCACCGAGGAACAGGTACGCAAGGAAACGGCTCGTTGCCTCTCTTGCGGCGCCTCCGTGGTGGACACCAACCGCTGCATCGGCTGCGGCATTTGCACCACCAAGTGCGGCTTTGATGCCATCCACCTCTTCCGCGACAACCCCGAGGCCTCGCATCTTTACACCTCCGAGGACAAGTTCAGCGGCATCCTGCCCTACATGCTCAAACGCACTGGTAAAATCATCTTTGGAAAGAAATAACATGCACGAGCTCGGGATTGTGTTCTATATCATCAAAGACGTCAAGCAAGTGGCGGAGGAGAACCATGTGGACCATGTCTCCACCGTGGTGATGGACATCGGCGAAGTATCCACCGTAGTGCCGCATCTCCTAACCGACTGCTGGCGTTGGGCGGCCGACAAAGAAGACCTCTTGAAAGGCTGCGAGATGCAAGTGAACACCATCCCTGCTGTCACCCATTGCGACGGATGCCAGAAGGAGTACGAGACCGTGAAATACGGCAAGACGTGCCCTTTCTGCAACAGCCAAAACACATGGCTCCTCCGAGGCAATGAAGTCGAAATCAACAGTATAATTGTATAATTCAAAATTCCTAATTCAAAAATGAGTTGCTTTATCGTCCCCTTAACCCAAGCCGTCGCCACCACGGCCTACCGCAAAAGACACCAGAAAGACATTGAAAGCCCTGAGGTATCGATACTGAAACGCCAACTCCCTGCATTAGAAAAAATGCTTTGGGGCGGCTCTGTGATGCTCATCGTCGATCATGTCATCAACGGCGAAGTCACCTGGCGTTATCCCTTCTTTACCGCCCTCGAAACCGCAGGCGGCGTCAACGTGATGCTCCGCGAGATGCTCACCGTGGGCCTGCCGATGTCGGTGGTCATCACTCTCATTTGGATAGGCTATGCCCTTATCAAAGAGCGCCGACTAAAACTGAAAACTGCCAACTAAAAACTGCAAACTACTAACTTCAAACTTAAATAATTATGTTTTTCCAAGTCTATGGGGCTAATGCCCTCTCGCAATGGGGAATGATGTTTGTCGTCCTCATTGGTCTCATTCTGCTGAATGAGTTCGCCCGTCGCACCAAGTTCGGCGGTATCTTCACCTTCTTAGTCGTCCCAGTGGCGCTGACTGCTTATTTCTTGGCCATTGCCATCGGTGTCCGTTCGGGTGCCGAGTGGGCCTTGAACAACCAGACGCACCTTTACATGAACGGCTGGTTCCACTACGCCAAGCTCTATGCCGCCACCGCTGGCTGCATCGGCTTCATGATGATCAAATACAAATGGGGCATCGGCGCCAAACATTGGTTCAAGCCCTTCCCGTTCATCATCGTGGCCATCAACATCCTCATCGCTTGCGCCTCCGACTTCGAAAGCGCCATCATGGGCTGGAACAAGTGGTGGCTCTCCAGCGAGGGCGTTTGGCTCTATGGCGGCTGGCACAACGTAATGAACGGCGTGGCCGGCATCATCAACATCTTCTGTATGACCGCCTGGTGGAACGTGTACGCCTCCAAAGACAAGAAGGACATGATCTGGGCTGACATGACCTGGGTCTACATCGTCATTTACGACATTTGGAACTTCGCCTACACCTACAACTGCCTGCCCACGCACAGCTGGTACTGCGGCGTTGCACTGCTGCTCGCCCCGACCATCGCGGCACTGCTGTGGAACCGTGGCGGCTGGATCCAGAACCGCGCCAACACACTGGCCATCTGGTGCATGTTTGCACAAGTGTTCCCGCTCTTCCAGGAGACCTTCAAAGACGGTCGCCAGTGGTACAGCTGGGCCACCCTGCCCGTGCAGTATCCCAATGGTGTTGATACCGTGAAGGAGCTTTACGAAGTGGCCGGCGGTGCAGCTGCCGAAGTAGGTACCACCGTCTCCACCGTGGCCGCCAACCCGACCATGATGACCGTCATCAGCGCACTGGCCTTGATTACGAACATCATCGCTATCGTTTACATCATCAGTGTTTCGAAGAGACGCCACATCAACCCGTACAAGGAAGACGTGTTCATCGACCAGAAGTACTACAAAGACGCTATGGCTCGCGCCGACGTCGATTGATGACAAACCTTTTGGCAAACAAAAAAACACCGCTGAGTTTCAGCGGTGTTTTTTGTTGTGGAGCATAACGGAGTCGAACCGATGACCTCTTGCATGCCATGCAAGCGCTCTAGCCAACTGAGCTAATGCCCCTTGATTGCGGCTGCAAAAATACAACATTTTTCAATCCGCCAAACATTTTTGCGAAAATTTTTCTTTTTTTCTTCAAAATCCTCGAAATACCCCCGCAAAACCTTATCTTTGCAGCCATGAAGACCATCAAAGATATCTACAAAATCGGTGTCGGCCCGTCAAGCAGCCACACCATGGGGCCGCAAAAGGCCGCCCGCATTTTCAACGACCGTTATCCCAATGCTGCCTCGTTTGAGGTGACACTTTACGGCAGCCTCGCCGCCACCGGCAAAGGCCACATGACCGACTGGGCCATCATCAACTCGCTTCAGGCACCCACCGAAATTGTTTGGAAGCCTGACATCATTCTGCCGTTCCACCCCAACGGAATGCTTTTCAAGGCCTTCGACGCGGAGAAAAAACTCCTCGGCGAGTGGCAAGTATTCAGCATCGGGGGAGGCAACTTAGCCGAAGAAGGCAAAACCGACGAGTCGCCAGAGGTCTACCCGCTCTCGAAGATGACCGACATCATCAAATGGTGCGGGGAAACCGGGCGCACCTATTGGGAATATGTGTACGAATACGAGAACCAAAAGGAAATCGAAGACTACATGATGGAAGTGTGGCAGGTGATGCAGGCCGCCGTGGAGCGTGGCTTGCAGGCCGAGGGCGTCTTGCCCGGACCGCTCCACCTGAGCCGCAAGGCCGCCACCTACCACATCAAGGCCTCGGGCTACACGCACACGCTGAAAAGCCGAGGCTTGGTGTATTCCTACGCCTTGGCCGTTAGCGAGGAAAACGCCTCTGGCGGGGTGGTCGTCACCGCCCCGACTTGTGGCTCATGCGGCGTGATACCAGCGGTATTATACCATTTATCAAGGAGTTACGATTTCACTGACCAGCGCATCATCCGTGCCTTAGTGACGGCGGGCTTGGTGGGCAATATTGTGCGCACCAATGCCTCCATCTCAGGTGCTGAGGTGGGCTGTCAAGGCGAGGTGGGCGTGGCTTGCTCCATGGCTGCCGCTGCCGCCAACCAACTGTTTGGAGGAAGTCCCTCCCAAATCGAATATGCCGCCGAGATGGCGCTTGAACACCATTTGGGCATGACCTGCGACCCCATGTGCGGCCTCGTCCAGATTCCCTGCATCGAGCGCAACGCCTACGCTGCCGCCCGCGCCTTAGACTCCAACATCTACTCCACCTTCTCCGACGGGTTCCACCGCGTGTCGTTCGACAAGGTCGTTGAAGCCATGAAAGAAACGGGCAAGGACATTCCGTCCTTATATAAAGAAACCTCTCAAGGCGGCTTGGCGAAAGAGTTTGAACAGGAATAATAACAAAAAAGCCACTCAGAGTGGCTTTTTTTTGTGGTCCCACTAGGGCTTGAACCTAGGACCTACTGATTATGAGTCAGTTGCTCTAACCAACTGCGCTATGGGACCGCAAGAAAGCAAGGAAAACAGCAAAAAAACTCCTTTTTTCTTGCTTTTTGCGCGGCAAATTTACAATTTTGCACCGAATTAGACGGACAATTTCATCAAAAATGAACACAAAAATCAAAAATATCATCTTCGACCTCGGCGGTGTCGTCTTGGACATTGACGAAAACGTGGTGTACAAGGAACTCGATAAATTAGGTGTCAACGTTTCAGAACTCGCTCATTCTAAGGAATTTATCGAAATTATGAGCAAATTCGACACAGGCGTTTACACAGCTCCCACCTTCCGAAAAAAGATGAAAGAACTCATCGGACAAGAAAAAATGACCGATGAGAAATTTGACTTCATCTGGAATTCCATGCTTTTGGATATTCCGCGCGAACGCATCGAAGCCTTGGAACAGATTCGGAAACACTACAAGATTTTCCTGATGAGCAACTCCAACGAGATTCATTACGACCTATATATCAGAGATTTGCAACTTCGTTTCGGCTATAATGAATTCGACAAGCTGTTCAACAAATCCTATTTTTCCTTCGACATCCATTTGGAAAAACCCGACCCACGCTTCTTCGAACTCATCCTCGACCACGAGATACTCCTTCCCGAAGAGACTTTGTTCATCGATGACACAGCCGCCAACATTAAAGTCGCCAAGTCATTGGGAATCAGCACTTACCATATTAGTCGCGAAGAGTTGGTACGCAACTTGTTTGTGAATGGCGTTTTGAAAGACGAGATTAAACAAATGCTTTGACGAAAGCATTACAAACTGCCTTTTCCGATTGACTGAGTAGCAAAACACCTAGTGGTGCTTCATTCAAACAAACTCATCTCCCCAGTAGGATTAATGCGCGTCTTCCCCAAGTGCTTGTAAGCCAAATCGGTGCACTCACGGCCTCGGGGCGTGCGCATGATGAACCCTTCCTGAATGAGGAAAGGTTCGCATACTTCCTCAATGGTGCCCGGGTCCTCGCCTACTGCTGTCGCGATGGTATTGACACCCACTGGACCGCCTTTGAACTTGTCGATGATGGTCGAAAGGATTTTGTTGTCCATGTCGTCGAGGCCGTGCTCGTCCACGTTAAGGGCCTTCAAGCCAATACGGGCAATGTCGATGGTGATGGTGCCGTCGCCTTGGATTTGGGCGAAGTCACGCACGCGACGCAACAGCATGTTGGCGATACGTGGCGTGCCACGGCTGCGACGCGCAATCTCGTAGGCCGCCGTGTCGTCAATGGGCACCCTCAGGATGCCCGCGGAGCGATTCACAATCTTCGTCAATGTCTTGGCATCGTAATACTCCAAACGTTGCTTGATGCCAAAACGCTCACGCAAGGGCGCCGATAACATACCGCTACGGGTGGTGGCACCAATCAGCGTAAAAGGATTCAGTGAAATCTGGATGCTGCGCGCAGAAGGACCAGTTTCAAGCATAATATCGATGCGGAAATCCTCCATGGCAGAATAGAGGTACTCCTCCACCACGGGACTCAGGCGGTGTATCTCATCGATGAACAGCACATCGTTCGGCTCAAGGCTGGTGAGCAAGCCCGCAAGGTTGCCCGGCTTGTCGAGCACGGGGCCCGATGTCATCTTCATGCCGACACCCAACTCGTGAGCAATGATAAATGACAAAGTGGTCTTGCCCAAGCCTGGCGGGCCATACAACAAAGTGTGGTCAAGGGCTTCGCCGCGCTTGACAGCGGCCTTCACGAAAACGCGCAGGTTGTCAACCACTTGCTTTTGTCCCGAAAAGCTTTCAAACATGTCGGGACGCAAAGCGTTTTCAAGGTCTTTTTCGGCCTTGCTGAGGTGACTTCCGTTGGCATCAAGGTTGCTGTTCATGTACACGAATTTGCTGCAAAGATACAACTTTCGCGCGAAATCCGAAAAAATTGTATTTTTGCAGCCTAAATACTAGCATTATGAAACGCATTCTTTGTTTGATCATATTCTTGGTTTCTGTTGTCACAGTATTTGCCCAAAATCATGGTTCTCTGGATCTTGACCAAGACAGCCGCATCGAAAGTCTCATTTCGAAACAACGTGCGCTTTATAATCTCGACAGCTCGTTCAGCGGCTACCGCATTCATATTTTCATGGAAATCGGCAACGATGCCTTGAAGCACGCCGAGGACATGAAGCGGCGTTTCGAAAATGCTTTCCCTGACATTCCCGTTTATCTCACTTATGTTGAGCCATATTTCCGCCTCCGCGCCGGCGACTTCCGCAATCGTGTAGAAGCAGAAAAATGCCTGCGCCGCATTAAGCCGAAATTCAAGGAGGCTTTCGTCACGGCGGACATGATTTACAGACCAAAGATTGATTGACGTTTTACGTCATTGCGAACAAAGTGAAGCAATCCAGAAAACAAAACCTCTGGATTGCTTCGTCGTTCCTCCTCGCAATGACGCGAAGCGTGTCAATTCAAAAACTGCAACACGTTGTTTATAACGATACCAAGCCTTAAGATAAACGCCTCCTCAGTGGCGAAACCGATGTGCGGCAACATGATGAGATTCGGCACACCGAATAACGGATTATCTTGTTTCAGAGGCGGTTCAGTGCCATAGACATCCGTGGCCGCACCAGCAATTTGACCTTGTTTTAAGGCATTGGCCAAGGCCATTTCGTTCACGACAGGGCCGCGTGCTGTATTTATTAATATGGAATTGGGCTTCATCAGGGCGAAATCCTTCGTGGTGATGAAGTCGCGGGTGTCGGCGTTGAGGGCAATGTGCAATGTGACAATGTCGGATTCCTTCAGTAAGGTTTCCTTATCGACAAAAGTCACGCCTTCGACTTGTTTTGGAGTGCGGTTCCAAGCCAAGACTTTGCAACCGAAGGCATTCGCCAATTGCGCCACACGTTGCCCGATGTTACCCATACCGATGATACCGATGGCCTTGCCCCCGATTTCGCGTCCAGGCATGATGCCCTTGCGGTTGCATTGGCGCGTAATCGTGTCGTTTTCAAGGACTTTACGGTAGAGGTCAATCATTAAAGCAATGGCGAGTTCAGCCACGGCTTCGGTACTGTAACCTGCCGCGTTTTTCACGACGATGCCGCGCTTTTGGCATTCTTCCATGTCAATATGGTCCAAGCCCGTAAAGGCGATGGAAAGCATCTTCAAGTTCGGGCAAGCGTCAAGAAAGTCCTTGCGCAGAGGGATGTTGCTCTCGACGATGATCTCCGCGCCCTCGGCACGGCGTTTCAGTTCGTCGAGGTTTTCGTTGCGGTCGGAATAGATAACAACCTCATGGCCAGCCTTTCTCAGGCCTTCGCAGGCGGCTTCAATTTGCTCGATTTTCAGACCGAGCGGTTCCAAAAAGACGATTTTCATTTTGCGGCAATCATTTCGATTTCGACCAAAGCCTGCTTGGGCAGTTCCTTCACGGCGAAAGCGGCACGGGCGGGATAGTCACCCTTGAAATACTTGCCATACACGGCGTTCATCTCGCCAAAGTAGCTCATATCAGCAAGATAGCAGACGGATTTCACCACATTGTCGAAGGTGCAGCCCGCCTCGTTAAGGATGGCTTCGAGGTTTTTCATGCTTTGTTCGGTCTGTGCCGTCACGCCTTCCGGCATTTCGCCCGTAGCGGGATTGATGGGCAGTTGGCCCGAAATGAAGACGAGTCCATTGGCTTCAATTGCCTGACTGTAAGGCCCGATGGCGCCCGGAGCCTTTGTCGTTGCGATAACTTTTTTCATAGGTTGAAATTTTTGGGTTAACAACTGCAAAAGTAGTAAAAAATCCAAAACAAAAAGCCTGTTCCAAGAACAGGCTTTTTGAAGTCTTCTGCGCTGCAATCCTTTACAACTTAATCTCCTCGCCATTGGCATTCAGGAAATTGTATTGCAGCATGTGGAACTCGGACATCGACTGCACCTTGAACGTCTTTCCGTACTTCTTAATCCATTTGCGGCGTATCGAAAACAGCCCGTCAATGCAGAGGTAAGAATAGATGAACGGGTGAACCTGTAAAGTGAGGTGATTCTCGTTTTGGTCAACGAGAAGGTACTTGAGATTGTTTTCGATTTCGTCGATGAAGAGGATGGCGGGCCTGATTTTGCCTTCGCCGGCGCACACAGGGCATTTTTCCTGCACCTCCACCTCGGTTTCGGGACGCACGCGATGGCGGGTGATTTGTATGAGGCCGAACTTGGAGGCAGGAAGGATGGTATGTTTAGCGCGGTCGTGAGCCATGGCTTCCACGAGTGCATTGTAGAGCGCCTTGCGGTGTTTCGATTCGCGCAAGTCGATGAAATCGACGATGATGATGCCGCCCATGTCGCGCAGACGCAACTGGCGCGCGATTTCCTTGGCAGCCTCGATGTTCACCTCAAGGGCGTTCTCTTCTTGCGAGTTTTCTTTGTTGAGACGGTGGCCGCTGTTCACGTCGATGACGTGCATGGCCTCGGTGTGCTCGATGACGAGATAGACACCGTTTCTGATGGAGACAATCTTACCGAAAAAGCCCTTGATTTGCTTGGCAACGTTGAAATGCTCAAAAATGGACTCCTTGCCTTTGTAGAGCTGGATGATTTCGGCTTTTTGCGGGGCGATGGTCTGGATGTAACTGCGAATTTCTTCATAAAGTGTTTCGTCGTTCACGTAGATGTGGTTGAACGACTCGTTCAGCAAATCGCGAAGCATGACGGAGGTTTGGTCCATTTCGCTGACCAGCTTTCCGTAGTTGGTCATCTTGGCCATTTCCATCGTACAGTGTTCCCACTTCGTGATAAGGGAGCGGAGGTCGGCATCGAGTTCGGCCACTTTCTTGCCCTCGGCGATGGTGCGAATGATGACGCCGTAGTTGTTGGGCTTGATGCTCTGGATAAGTCGCCGCAGTCGGCCGCGCTCCTCGCTGCTACCGATTTTTTGGGATACCGAGATGCGGTTAGAGAAGGGAACAAGCACAAGGTAGCGTCCAGCAAAGGAAATTTCCGCCGTGATTCTCGGCCCTTTGGTGTGGATGGGTTCTTTGGCGATTTGAACCGGAAGCAAATCGCCCACGTTGAGATAGTCGGCTATTTTGCCATTGCGCTCCATGTCAGGCTCCAGATTGAATTTGGCCATCGACACGTCTTCGCCGACACTGACCATTTTCTTGTACTTGAGCAGCGACTTACCTTGGATGCCGAGGTCGAGGTAGTGCAGAAATGCCTCCTTGGGGTAACCTACATCAACGAAAGCCGCATTGAGACCTGGCAGAATCTTTTTCACTCTACCCAAATAAACGTCTCCGACCGCAAACTGGTTATTGGTCTTTTCTTTGTGAAGTTCGACAAGTATGTTGTCCTCCAGCAGTGCGATGTCAACCTCCGAAGCGTGCGAGTCGATGAACAAATCGCGCATCACTGGCTTCACTTCCGCCGGTGCTGTCGTCGCTTCTTCGGCGACCTGTTGTTTTTGTTCAGACATAGTGTTTTGCTTTTGGGGTTAACGATGGTATTGATAAAACAATAACACAACATCGGATTAGGTTGCCCTCCCGACGCTGTGTTATTGCCTTTGATAAGCCCGCGACGGGCTTATTTCTTCTTGTGTCTGTCCTTTCTCAAGCGTTTTTTGCGCTTGTGTGTAGACATCTTGTGTCTTTTATGCTTTTTACCGTTTGGCATAGTATTGCGTTTTAATGAGATTACTTAACAGCGTTCATGAAGGTCTTGGCAGGCTTGAAGGCCGGAATCTTGTGGGCCGGGATGGTGATGGCCACATTCTTGCCGATGTTGCGGCCGGTCTTTTCGGCTCTCGTCTTGATGATGAAGCTACCGAAGCCTCTCAAATAAACGTTTTCTCCCTTGCTCAAAGAGGCCTTGACGACTTCCATGAAGTTCTCAACCACATTTTGAACAGCACCTTTCTCGATGCCCGTCTTGCTGGCGATTTCAGCCACGATTTCTGCTTTTGTCATTTTTTTTACTTATTTAATGGTTAGAAATTATGTTTGTTGTAAATTTGCGGCAAAGGTACGAACTATTTTCATACGAAGACGACTTTTGTTCAAATTTTTTCTTCTAATGAGTTATAAATAAAGAAATTCGACTCATAATACAAGGAAAGGAACCATGAACGGCCCGCAAGAAACATTGCTCAATTGGTATGTCCAAAACCGCCGTGACCTGCCCTGGCGCAACAATCCTTCGCCCTATCAAGTGTGGATTTCGGAGGTTATCTTGCAACAGACGCGCGTCAGCCAAGGCCTTGACTATTATCTGCGTTTCATCGAAAAATGGCCCGATGTGAAAGCGCTGGCACAAGCCTCGGAAAAAGAAGTGCTGAAAATGTGGCAGGGATTGGGCTATTATTCCCGCGCCCGCAATCTACACCAATGCGCCAAGCAAGTCGTGACGCAATTTGGCGGCAGTTTTCCAGCTGACTATGAACGACTTAAACAACTCAAGGGCGTGGGCGACTATACCGCCGCTGCCATCGCGTCCATCGCCTTCAACCTTCCCTGCGCCGTGGTCGACGGCAACGTTTACCGTTTCCTTTCCCGACTCTTCGACATCAACACACCTATTAATAATAATGAAGGCCAAAAACTTTTCGCCCAATTGGCCGACGAACTGCTCAACCGTGAACAACCCAGCCTCCACAACCAAGCCATGATGGAGTTTGGTGCTCTGCAATGCACTCCGAAAAACCCGAACTGTCTGCTTTGTCCGCTGCAAGCGCAATGCCTGGCTTTTGAGCGGCAAACCGTCATGCAAAGACCCGTCAAATTGGCCAAGACAAAAGTCACGACGCAGTACCTCAACTATTTGGTTTTCAGATTGGAGGACAATATCTGTCTCCGTAAACGCAGCGGCAAGGGCATTTGGCACAACCTCTACGACTTCCCTTGTATCGAAAGCAATAATCCGATGTCGGTTGCGGAAGTTCTTGATTCGGAAGAGTTTCGACAACTAATTGGTAATGTGTCGTTTATGGTATCAAAAACCTCCCCGACCTTCACCCACAAATTGACGCATCGCACCCTCATCGCACAGTTCATCGAAATAAAACTTTCACATGAATGGCCGCCAATTGAAACAAAAGATATAATTTTGGCCCGTGAAAGGGATATGGAAAACTACCCCATCCCTCGCTTAATCGATTTATACTTAAACACTTAACCAATTAAACCCCAAGAATCATGGCAAGCTTGAACAAAGTCATCCTCATCGGTCGCCTTGGAAAAGACCCAGAAATCACCTCATTCGACAACGGCAACAAGAAAATCACTGCCACCCTCGCCACCTCGGAACGCTACCGCGACCGTGACCAAAACTGGGTGGAACAGACCGACTGGCACAATATCGTGGTCTGGGGCAACTTAGCCAACGACATCGCCGATGGACGCCGCAACTACTCGAAGGGCGACCTGATGTATGTGGAAGGCAAATTACGCACCCGCCAATATACTGACCAGCAAGGCGTTGTACGCTATGTCACCGAAGTCATCGCCGACAAGATGATGCAGATGGCTCCCGCACGTCCCGCCCAACAGTCGTCATACGGCCAGCCCTACTCGCCCGCCACTGAACCCGCCCCGACCGGCTACACACCACAGGCCAACACCCTCGACGAAGGCAACGACCTGCCATTTTAACGAATTTTGGCCTCCATGCCGGAATAATTTGACTCACTTTGTGTCGTCGAATCTAAAGATTTCCTAATTTTGCGGCCTGAACTTTAAACGATACAATTTTGGAAACACCTGACCCTGACCCTCTCATAGGACTTCTCACCGTTGTTTCAAACAACTTTTTCACTGGATTTACCGTCAACGCCATCATTGGATTGGTCGTATTGTGCCTGCTCCTCATCGCCTCGGCCTTGATTTCGAGCAGCGAAACGGCGTTTTTCTCGCTCCAGCCCGCCGACATCGACGACCTTGAGCAGCGCGACGACGCCAAAAGCAAACTCGTGCTGAAACTGCGCGAGAAGCCCAAAACACTGCTCGCCACCATCCTGATTGGCAACAACTTCGTCAATGTCACCATTACGCTGTTGGCCACCTATATCATGGCGCAGTTGTTCGACATGAAGAACCACCCCGTGGCGGCTTTTCTTCTAGAAGTGGTGATTGTCACCTCATTAATATTAATTGTCGGCGAAATCACGCCGAAAATCTATGCCAGCAAGCGCCCCGTCAAAGTGGCACGATTCATGGCACGGCCACTGCGTTTCCTCAACGGACTCTTCAAGCCGCTGAGCCGCTTGTTGGTCAATTCCACCTCGTTCATGGACAAGCACTTGGAGCGTAAAAAAGGCGAAATCTCGATGGAAGACCTCTCCACCGCCGTGGAAATCGCCACCGAAGAATCAACGCCTTTGGAGGAAAAACAAATGCTGAAAGGCATCGCCTCGTTCAGCGAAAAGGAAGTGAGCAACGTGATGATTCCTCGCGTCGACATCATCGGTGTGGAGCAAAATATGGAATTCCTTGACATGCTCGCCATCGTCATAAAAAGCGGATTCTCAAGGATTCCCGTCTATGACGAGACCTTGGACAAAGTGACGGGCATCCTCTACGTGAAAGACCTGCTCCCCTACCTTGACGCACAATCCTACGAATGGCAAAAGCTCGTCCGACCCGCCTTCTTCGTGCCCGAAAACCGCAAGATCAACGACCTGTTCCAAGACTTTCGAGAAAAGAAAATCCACATTGCCATTGTGGTGGACGAATATGGCGGCACTTCTGGCTTGATTACGATGGAAGATGTCATCGAAGAGATTGTGGGCGAAATCAACGACGAGTTTGACGAAGCCAACGTTGAGGAACACTACAAGAAGCTCGACGACGGAAGCTATCTCTTTAAGGCCCAGACCAGTATCGTCGATTTCTGCAAGGTGTTTGGCGTGGATGAAGGTTATTTCGAACCCATGCAAGGCGAGGCAGACACACTTGCCGGACTCATCCTCGAAATCGAGGGACGCATCCCCGAAATTGGATTCAAGTTCAACTTCGAGAAGTTCCAAATGGAAATCACCGATGCCGACCAACGCCGTATCAAGGAAGTAAAAGTTGTATTTGATGAAGAATAAAGTATCCATACTGCTCGCAGCCCTCGTCATTGCTTGCATCGCCTTCTCTTGTGACCGCGAGCCGAACTACCTGCCCAAACCGCGCGGCTATTTCCGCATCGACCTGCCGGAAAAAAGCTATGTGAGCGTCGACACCTTGCAAAAATACCGTTTCGAGTGCCCACAATACGCGGTGGTTACGCCCGACCCTTATTCACCCGAGGAAAAGGACTGGGTGAACATCGAGATGCCGAAATTCAAAGGCTCCATCCACTTGACACACAAGCCCGTAGACAACAACTTGGGAGAGTATTTGGAGGATGTGCACACCATGGTTACCAAGCACCTGCAAAAGGCCAACGGCGTCCGCGACAGCCTGATTACCAATGACGAACATCGCGTTTACGGTCTCTTCATAGAGATGGACGGCAAGGGCGTGGCAACCCCGATGCAGTTTTACCTCACCGACAGTACCCATAATTTTGTGCGCGGGGTGCTTTATTTCAACTTCAAGCCCGACAACGACTCCATGCAGCCTGTCATCAACTTCATCAGGCAGGATATTGACCACTTGATTGAAACGTTTGAGTGGAAATAAGCATCAACTCAATCCCAAGTGCATCTTGATTCGTGACACTAAAATATCGATCACCACGGGGCTGGAGCCGCGTGGCAGAATGATGTCGGCAGTGCGCTTGGTGGGTTCGATGAATTGTTGGTGCATAGGCTTGACAAAGGTCTGATAGTGGCGCAACACATCTTCCCAAGTGCGACCGCGCTCAGCAATGTCGCGGCGGATGATACGCATCAAGCGTTCATCGCTGTCGGTATCGACAAACACCTTGATATCCATGCGGTTGCGTAATTCCTCCTGGGTCAGCACCATGATGCCTTCCACGATGATGACTTGCGTAGGATGCACATGAATCACTTCTTTTGAGCGCGCACAGGTGACGTAAGTGTAAATCGGCATTGGGATAGTCTCGCCTTTTTTCAAGCGGTCGAGGTGGTCGATGAGCAAATCCCATTCGATGGCATCGGGATGGTCGAAGTTGATTTGCTTCTTCTCTTCGGGCGTCTTGTCGCCATTGTCGTAATAATAAGCGTCCTGCGAAATGACTGATACTGAGCTCTCTGGCAACTGGCTCACTAATTCCCTAACGACGGTGGTCTTCCCTGAACCTGAGCCGCCTGCAATTCCAATGACTAACATTTTCTTTAGTTTTAAGTTGTTCAGTTATGAGTGTGGAGTGTGGAGCGGAACAACTCCTAACTACTCACTATAAACTGATTTCGCCACAAAGGTAGTTAAAAGTTGAAAGTTGCACACCTAAAAGTGGAAAGTTTTTCCTAATTTTGCGGCAAATTTCAGAACAAGACAATGAGAATCCTTAGAAACTTTATGGGTTGTTTGCTGGTTGCCAGTATGATGACCTTTGTCGCCTGCAACATGACGCCGCCCGTCAGATTACCCGAAATTCCCCTTACAGAAGTGGAGCCTTATTTCAGCGAAGCCGCTGAAGTTCAAGCCATTGATACATCCTATTATCAAGTTAAAGATGCCGAAGGCCAGGTGTTGGGCACGGTGTTGTATTCCTTGCCTTTTACCGCCACGGTGAACGGCTACAACGGCCCTACTCCATTATTAATAGCTTTGGATGCTGAAGACCACATCAAGAGCGTGGTCATGTTAGAAAACCACGAAACGCCTCGATTTGCCCAGCGCGTTGTCGATGCTGGAATGTTCCAAACGTGGGACGGGCTTTCTGTGGAAGAGGCCGTGAACAAGCCCGTGGATGCCGTCAGCGGCGCCACTTACACCTCCAACGGAGTGAAATCCAGCCTCGTCCTGCGACTCCAAGTCTATCAGCGTCAGCTCACGCAAGAAAGAGACGTCCAGCCTAACTTCTGGACCAAATTGTTCGGAACGCGCCGATAAAGCTGCTACGCCTCATCGAAATCGTCACCGTCAGGAGGGCTTATTGTCATGGTTGTGTTGCCTTCCAAAACGATGACGATTTCTCCTTTTATGTCTTTTATGGAAAAATGCTCCATAACCTCGGCCAAAGTGCCACGGACGTTTTCCTCGTGGATTTTGGTCAACTCACGCGACACACAGACCAGCCGCTCAGGGCCGCAAACCTCGGCCAACTGCTGCAAGGTCTTCAACAAGCGGAACGGCGACTCATACAAAATGGTAGTGTAAGGATAGTTCGCCACGGCTTGCAGCTTGGTCTGGCGGCCTTTCTTGTGCGGCAAAAAACCTTCGAAGATGAACTTCTCCGCTGGCAATCCCGAGTTGACCAAAGCTGGTACAAAAGCCGTCGGGCCGGGAAGGCACTCCACCTCAATGCCGCGCTTAACGCACTCGCGCACAAGCAAAAAGCCTGGGTCGGAGATGGCCGGAGTACCCGCATCGGTCACCAAGGCCAAAGTCTCACCCGCCGCGATACGGTCAGCGACACGTTCCACCACCTGATGCTCGTTGCGGATGTGGAAAGCCGTCATAGGCTTGCTGATGCCCAAATGCCGCAACAAGTTGCCCGAGGTGCGCGTGTCCTCCGCCAAGATGCCATCCACTTCCTTCAAAACGCGGATGGCCCGCAAGGTGATGTCCTCCAGATTGCCAATGGGCGTTGGAACGAGATACAACTTGCTCATAACCAGATTATTCAAACTTTCTCGCCACCAATTCTGAGAGCTTGCGATAGGCTTCATTGCTGCTGTTCCACTGCAACTCAATTTTCAGCTCATTCAAGTAAATCATGGCGCCGTTCAGCGTCTTCAGGTCGTTGAGGTTTTCGATGGACTTGTTGTACTTCTCCATGCTTCCGCCAAACAACTCGTTGACAAACAAAAACTTATCGTTGATTCCAATGACTGATTTCAGGTCGCGAACCGGGTTTTGCTGGAACTTCGCCGCCAAGGAATGGTCTTCCTGTATCATCTTCTCGCCAAGGGTTTCAGGCTTCGCGATTTCAAAGTCAGAATCTTCCACTTGGGGCATCTTGAAAAGTTCTTCCTTCACGACAGGTTCTCCATAACCCAAATCGCGCTCAGGAATTTGATCCTCAGGGACTTCCTTCACGAAATGCACCAACTTGTCGTCCACATAGACAGGTTCAGGTAGAGGTTCCTCAACCAGTTGCTTCTCAGGTTTTTCCTCCTCAGGCTCTGGCTCCACAGCTGGTACATCCTCGAAGCGGAAAAAGAAACCGTATTCGTCACCAGCGGGAGTCTGCGGTGTTTCTTCCACTGGCTCCTCCATGGGTTCCACCACAGGTTGCACCTCAGGCACTTCAACTGGTTGTTCAACAGGTTCCTCAACAGGCACTTCGACGGGCTCCTGTACGGGCATTTCCACTGAAGCTTCGGCAGGTTTCGGTTCTTCCAATGGCGTCTCAGCAGGCTCTTCAGGCAAAGTTTCCTCCTCAACCTCTTTCTCATCTTCTTGTGAATCAACGGATTCTATTTCCTCTTGAGGCGGTTCCTGCATCATCGCGCCGAGCAGACCTGAAAAGGCCTCGGGGTCGAGTTCAACGTCTTCGTCATCGGCGTTGTCGCCCAAATTGATGGAACAAAGTGTGTCGTAAATGGTGTGCGTGCGGTTCATCAAAACGTCCAAATCGAGCAGTCCAAGCTCTTTTTCGTTCCTCAAAAGGAAATTGACTTGCTGACGTAACAGATTGATTTCGTGGCTCAAAGAAAGTAATTTCTCTTTTTGGTTTTCAAAAATGTCGTTCATATATGAATAATCCTTATTTTAGCGGCTAAAATACGAATAATCCAAAAACGCAAGCCATGTTTCTCGAAAAAGATTCGCACAATAAATCGCAAGGCTGGATTGAGGTCATTTGCGGCTCGATGTTTTCAGGCAAAACGGAAGAACTCATCAGGCGGCTGAAACGCGCCAAAATCGCCAAGCTGAAAGTGGAGATTTTCAAGCCGAGCGTCGACACACGCTACAGCGAGGAGGACGTGGTGTCGCACAACGCAACGGCTTTACATTCCATCCCCGTGGAGAGCGCACAGGAAATCCTGTTCTACGCCACCGATGTGGATGTTATCGGCATCGACGAGGCGCAATTCCTTGACGATGAGCTGCCTAACGTGTGCCAACAGTTAGCCAACCAAGGTGTGCGCGTCATCATTGCAGGCTTGGACATGGACTTCATGGGTCATCCCTTCGGCCCCATGCCAAAGCTGATGGCCATTGCCGAGGACGTGACTAAGGTGCACGCTATCTGCGTGCGTTGCGGCGGACAAGCCCAGTATTCGCACCGCATCATCGCTGGTGATAAATTGGTTGTTTTGGGCGAAACGGAAAGCTACGAGCCGCTGTGCCGGGCTTGCTACCTAAAGGCCATGAAGGAACCTCGCCCTGATGGGGCAGATTAAATAATATCAGGTTTCTCAGTCTCCTCGTCTTGCGGCGTCTCTTTCTGGGGCGAATGATCTTCAACGGCCCCTTTCACCAAATCAAAGCCTTTGTAAACGTAAGGCACCGTCTTCTCCACGTAAGGATACAACTTTGACTCCTTCTTCACCTCTTCCTTGACTAAGCCAAGAAGCTGTAAATTGTTGAGTACCATAACAAAAACACTGCACAACAGCACTCCCAAGGCTGCCCCAAACACGAAGCCGCCCAAACGGTCGAGAAAGCCTAAATTGAGCTTCTTGACCAATTCGGAAACCGCTCGCCCCACCAAGTTGACCACAACCACCACAAGGATGAATGTCATCACAAAAGCCACGGTGTTGAGGTATTTCGGGTTGACTTCCATCACCTCTTCAAGATGCGACGCGGTAAAGTCGGAGAAGTGCATGGCGCCATAGATGCCCACCGCAAAGGCCAACAAGGTAATCACCTCGATGATAAGGCCCTTGCGCAGCCCCTTCAAGGCGAAGAGGAGCACGATTATGGCGATGATGATGTCTAAATAGTTCATCAGTTGTTCAGTTGTCAGTTTTCAGTTTTCAGTTTTGAGTGTGGAGTGTTGAATGTTGAGTGTGGAATGTGGAATGTTGAGTGTAGAGTTTAAAAACAACTCCTAACTACTCACTACTCACTCCTAACTACTTACTATAATAAAGGATCATCCGTTCAATCGCCCGCTGGCAAACAGGGCAAAACTCGTGGCCTTTGAAGGTCTTCATTAGGCAGTCCATGTAAGGGCTATACATGCCTTTGGCCTCGTAGCCGCCGCCTTCATACACGCCAATGGTCCTCTCGTGTTGTCTCATGCGCCGTGTGGGTATCGGGGTATCCTCGTCCATCATGTCGCCCCATTTGTTGCTGAAGTCCTTCAAGGTGGTGAGGTTCGGCTCCCAAGGCTCAATGTCGAGGTTATACATGTGGTCGTAGCCCGTCTCGTCGGTGTAATATTCGTCGGCGAGGCCAGCAAAGCCGTGCCCAAACTCGTGGATGATGACGTCCGACGAGAAACTGTTGCTGCTCGCGCTGGAGCAATAGAAGTTGTAAATGCCGCCGCCGCCGTATTTCTCCGTGTTGACGAGGACGTAAATCTGGTCGTAAGGCACCTGTCCGGCCAAGTCGCGGATGTCGCGGTTGTCGGTGCTCATGCAGTAGCGTTCCGAGTCGAAGGTCCAGAAGCTGAAGCGCATGGCCGTGTTTTTGTAGATGTGGTCGCCGGGCATGGTGCAGCCGCTCTCCGCCGAGGGCGCCATCACGCCGCGCACGTTGAAGCTCTCGCGGTAGCGGTCGTAGGGCGCATAGCTGAACAGACTCTTCACGAAGAAGTCACAGTCCTTGACGAATTTGCCCATTTCGGCCTGCGTGTAGCCCTCAGGCAGGATGACGATGTCAACGGCCTTGGTGAAGTCCTTGTTGCCAATCCAAGCGTCGTAAACGGGCAAATTGAGGTTGTCGTAGTTGCGGATGAAGTAATCGTCGGGGCTGACGGTGAGGCGCATCCCCTCCTTCAGCTCACCTTCCCAATTCCTGTAGCTCAGCACGATGTCGATTTCCACCTTGGGAAAGGGCACGATGACCGACTCGTCGAAGCTCTTGGTGAGATTGAGAGCCTCGGGCGTAGTCGTCCACTCGCCGTAAAGGTTCTGGTAACCCTTGGAAAACAGCAACTTGTCCGTCCCAGCCTCATACACCTTGACGATGTAATTGCCAAACTGCAAAGTGTCGATGAGGTTGGTCTTGGAGCCGCTCCAGTAGGGTTCGCGAATCAACTCATTGAGCGAAAATGTAGTTTCGTCATGGTTGCCCGTAAGGACATAATCCACGCGCAGGGAGGCGTCGGTAAAATAGGTGTCGAATTGGGCCCAAGCCATTGTCGGCAGCAGTACGAGGAGCAATAGAATGTGTTTTTTCATTGCGGTAAGGATTTATTCATCGGCAAAAATAGAAAAAAAAGGGCGACCCCTAACGAGGTCGCCCAATTTTTAGCGGAAATCAATTCCGCAGTGGTTTATCTCACCACGGTCACACGTTGCGTGCTGATACCGTTCTCGGTGACGATGCGAACCACATAGACACCAGTGTTGAACTGAGCCATGTTGAGTTCGAGTTCGTCAGCGTTGACGTCGGCGTCATACACCATCCTTCAGCCTCGATCTTCACGTTGCCGTTAGTCGGGTTCGGGTAGATGGCCACATTGGCAGTGTTCTCGTCAATGGCGGTGACATAGACATCCACATAGTCCACAGTCGGGTTGTCGAAGGCAGGAGCGGGTTCAGACTCGCAACCATTGTCGTAGACAGCAGTGACTTGGTAGTAGTAGTGGCCAGCCGGCATTTCATCATCGAACCATTCGTAGTAGGTCTGGCCAGCAACGGCGGGCACAACGGCGATCAGTTCGTAAGGACCGGCAGCCTCGTTAGCGCGGTACACGTTGTAGGCAATAAGCTCGCTACGAGTGTTGTTCATGAAGGCCATAGGAGCGGGCTTGCTCACCACAGCGGTGTGACCCAGCGTCAGGCCGGAAGTCTCAACAACTTCAGGCTTGCTGTTCTCGATGGCGATGTTGTGGACACCCTTGGCTTGGTTCGTCACGAAGCCGCGGATCATCCAGCCGTAGCCAGGAACACCAGCGGTGGCAACATCCATCCATTCGCTGCCGTCAAGGCTGCACCAACGGTTGTTGGCGTCGCCAGTGTCGGCGCAAGCGTTGGCAGGATAGGTGCCGTACTCGCTGAAGACAATCCACACGTTCTGAGTGCCGTCGATGGCAACAGGCGTGTTCAGCGTCACCTCGTGGAAGTCATCGGCTCCAACGGGGTTGAAGTTCTGAGTGCTCACCAGCGTCTGAGGAGCGTTGGCGCCGCCAAGGTAGATGCTCACGGTCACTTGGTCAGTGTTGTAGCTGTTCTCATAGAGAGCCACCTTCGTCAGGCTCGTGCCAGCATAAGGAGTCAGCACGTTGGCCGGGAACATGGAGGCCCACCAGATAGTGCCACCGCCAACACCGATGGATGTGGCATAGGTACCATCGTCGTAGTACAGCCATTCCTCAACAGGAACAATCGGAGGAACTTGCTCGCCCCACCAAATCAGAGCGCCAAAGTCATCATAGTCGTTCCAGACATATTCGCCGTGGATAGGATCGCCAGGCTCGCAGTAGTCACCACCATTCCAAGGTTCGCACTCGGGGCAGCTCATCGAGAAGTAGATGTTGCCTTCGGGCAGGTAGGCGGTTCCGTCATAGACCATGCGGACGCAAACGACGCTGGCGTCACCTTCGTAGGTGTACTCGTTGGTCGGGTACTCGACAAAGGCTTCCCATTCGCCGTCGGCGAAGATCATAGCACCGAGGCAGCTGCTCTCGCCGGGTTGCGGAGCCGGGCCACTGCCGGTGGTACCGTGCAGATACATGGAGCAGCCGTAAGTCGTACCAGCGCCACTGTCGCTCAAGTTCTGCCAGCCAGAGCTGGTGTACTGCATACCATTACCAGTGTTGCCAACGCCAGGTTCAGCGTGCGGAGCGCCCCAAGGACCGCTCGAGCCACTGCCGGCCAAGCTGTAGACGAGGTAGTAGGTACCAGCCTCAAGTTGGATATTGAGGTTGCTGGCGGTCACGCTCATGATCGGGCGGGTCGTGGCGGTGGTTTCACCGTCGCTGCCGCGATAGCAGTTCGTGAAGGCCGTAGAAGTCATGATGTTGGTGTTAGCATCACCCCAGACAACGCTGGCGCTATTCGGAGCACCGTTGTAGATCTGTGCATAGAGACCCGTGAAGGTCGAAGTGGTGGAAGAACCAGTCTGGTAGCCGTAGACCTCGATTTCGTCGATGGTCGTGGCAGCATCCAAAGTGAAGCTGTCGGCCAGCATGTAGCCGCCGCCGTTGTTCACGTTCGGACCCCAAGTGGTCTGGCTGCCCTTCGTCCAGGAAGCGTCGCCACCGTTGGCCATCGCACCTGGATCGGTCACATGGCCGTTGAAGAACGACCACTCAGCGCGGTTGCCCTTGGCACCGTTGGAGAGTTCGAGGTCGTCAACATCCAGATAGAACATGTCGCTGCAGTTGAAGTGACGGACAGCGATGTAGCGGCCTTGGCCAGCGTAAGCGCCAAGATCAACGTTCTTCTGGTACCAGTTGCCTTGTGCACGGTCGCCGCGAGGACCATTATAGCGGTCGCCCTTGGCAGTCAGCGTCCACTCGCCAACCATCGTGAAGTCGCTCGGGTTGGTGCCGGTGGTCGACACAAACACGCCGAAGTGCTCAGCAGCGTAGCTGGCATCCTGAGATGAGCCAGTTGTCGGGATAGACAACACCGTAGTTATTGTCATAGCTCTGGCTGAGGATGAGGTCAGCAGAACCGTTGTGGCCGTTACCGGTGCTTCCAAGCTTGGTGCTACCGATTTGCCAGCCGTAGCCAGACGGAGTGCCACCGTCGATGAGAGTCCAACCAGCAGGAATCTGGCTGTCGTCGAAGTTGACGGTGAAGGTGTCACCTTGTCCAGGAGGCGTCGGGCCAGGCTCGCCGCCAGGATACTCCCAGCTGAGGGTGTTGCCGTTGATTTCGATACCGTTGACCGACGGAGCGTAGTTCTCGCAGGGGATGTATTGCCATTCGCAGGCAGTCCAAGCGCTGGTACCAGTGCTGTAGACGCAAGCCACCTGGCAGATGTAGTGCTCACCAGGAACGAGAGCATCAGTGGCCAACTGGCAGAAGGGTTGTTCAACAGGAGTGTTGGCATTGAAGATGGGTTCGCCGTCAAGGCTGGTGCACATCACCTTGTAGAATTCGAGGTGACGGTCGCCTTCGCTGCGGCCATTGGTCAGTTCGATGTCGTCGACATCCAGATAGAACATGTCGCTGCAGTTGAAGTGACGGATAGCGATGTAGCGGCCTTCGCCAGCGTATTCGCCAAGATCAACGACCTTCTGATACCAGGTGCCTTGTGCACGGTCGCCGCGAGGACCATTGTAGCGGTCGCCCTTGGCGGTCAGCGTCCACTCGCCAACCATCGTGAAGTCGCTCGGGTTGGTGCCGGTGGTCGACACAAACACGCCGAAGTGCTCAGCAGCGTAGCTGGCATCCTGAGGGCGAGATGAGCCAGTTGTCGGGATACACGACACCGTAGTTGTTGTCGTAGCTCTGGCTGAGAACAAGGTCAGCAGAACCGTTGTGGCCGTTACCGGTGCTTCCAAGCTTGGTGCTACCGATTTGCCAGCCGTAGCCAGACGGAGTGCCACCGTCGATGGTGGTCCAACCAGCAGGAATCTGGCTGTCGTCGAAGTTAACACTGAACTCGTCGCCAGTCGCGGTGCCGCCGCCACCACCAGTCATCGGACCCCACATGGCCCAACCAGTGGAAGAAACATAGAGTTGGTCAACCGGGAAGAGGATTTCTTCCATGACATAGCGGAGGTCGGTGGGATTCCACACGCTCACGCTGTCGTAGATGGTGTAGTAACCATCGTTCTCAACGGTCACTTCGTATTCGCCCTTACGGAACATGTCGAAGACATAGAAACCGGTGGAGTCGAGTTCGATGCTGCCCATCGGGTATTCGTCTTCTTCGATTTCGCTGTAGTTGCGGAAGCTGACCGTGGTACCGGCCGGGTTGTCAGCGCTGTTGAGCAGCACCGTCACGCTGAGGCCGCCGGTTTCGCCATAGAGCCACATGTCCTTCTCGAGGCAGTTCGACCAGATGGTCTCGCTCTCACGAGGCAGGGCAAGCTGGTTGAGGTTGTTGGTTTGGGCATTGCCGCCACCGTCTTGGACGTAGGTACGAACCATCCAAGTGCGATAGATGCCGTAGCCGGTAACATCCAACCACGTTTCACCATCGAGGCTGACCCAACGGCCATTGGCATCGCCAGTGTCGTAGCAACCTTGGGCAGGATAAGTGTCACCAACTTGGTAGAAGGTCACCCACATGTTTTGCGAAGCATCAAGTGCGAAGGGTGCAGTGAGGTTGACTTCATGCCATCCTTCAGTGCCAGTAGGAGTAATGTCCTGAGTACAGACGAGAGTTGCAGGAGCATCCGAACCACCAGCATAGATGTTCAGCGTCATAACACCGTTGTTGTAGCCTTCTCTTTCATAGACTGAAATCTTCGACACATTGGTACCAGCATAAGGAGCCAGTTGTGCAGCGGGATACATCACACCCCAATACACTTCACCACCAGCGCCCACGCTGCCCATCCAAGTGTCGTCATCGTAGAACATCCAACCATTGTCATAATTGAAGTTACGATTGCTGCCACCGTTCACTGCGTTGTAGTTGGCAGGATCGATAGTAGCTTCCGTTTCACCAGAACGCTTAGTATTGTTGACAGCCTGAGGAGCAGTCCAAGTGATAGGACCAGCGATTTCTTCGCCGCGGTTGCCGCTATACACGGTACCGACGCCCCACTTGTAGACGCCAGCCGGGAGGTCAGACCATTCAACGTCGATGTAGATGGTGTCGGGCACCCAAACGGTGGCCAACAGAACGGTGTTCTCTTCAGTGTAAGGACCATCGTTGTAGCAATTGGTACGATACACTCTGTAGTGCGACAAAGCGCGGGTGTTGCCTTCGCGAGTGATGGCAGCACCAGGTTGAGCGTTAGGATTGGCGCACACAGTGTTGACAGTGTTGTCACCCTTCACATAGGTGCGGAGCTTGCTGTTAATCGGGTTGGCGTCAACGATGGCTGTAGGAGCTATATCGGCGACATCGACAGCAATGCTACGACCGCTTCTGTTGGTGAAGTAGTGTCTCATTGTCCATGTGCCATAGGTCTGGTGCTCCCAACCGTTGCCACCGTCCCACCAGTTACCGTAGTCGTTCTGGCCGTCGCAGAGACCTGCAGGCCAGTTGCTCACGGTGCTGTTGGCCGTCCAAACCACCCAAATAGCGTCGTTACCAGTGACGTTGACAGGAGTCGTCAGATCCCAGTCAACCCAAGCGTTCTGGTTGCTCGGAACATCAACGGTGAGGGTGCTCACCATCGTACCAGCGGCGGGCTCATTACCACCGACATAGATACGGCAGGTGTAGTTGCCACCGACAGCGCTGTACATGTTGTCTGAGAACAGGGAGACCTTGGTCATGTTCCAGCCAGCATAGTTGTTATGCAGGAAGGCGGCAGGATACTCGTAAGCCCAACTCGGGGTGGTGGTCAAGTTGCTACCAAGAGCGTTGTTGAATTCGCTCTCGCAGTAGGTGTGCCAACCTGGGGCAGGCGGTGCGGGCTGACGATAGAAGGTGATGTAGTCGACATAGAAGCAGTCGTCACCAGAAGCGCAGCAGATAGCATCCTTATAGTAGCTCCAGGTAAAGGTGTGCGTACCAGCGGTGATGGGGAACGTGCGTTCGCCCCACGAGCCAACGCCAGAGTATTGACCCATTTGCTGGCCGTCGATGTAGAAGTAACCGTAGTCCCAGCCTTGTTCGGAGGAAATCTTGCTGAAGAAGCTCATTTCGCCGTCTCTCGGGATTTCAACCGACACTTCCATGGTGGAGGTGGAGCCATCAGCGCCTTCGTTACCGCTCTTCATGCAGTAGAGGCCTTCATAAGGCTGGTAAGTGGTGATTTGCCACGGATAGGTGGAGGCCACCTGCCAATCGAACATGCTGAAGTCGCCGGTCTCGAAGTCTTCGATGATATCGCTGCCGGGCAGGCCGCAGCCCCAGTAAACCTTCACATACGGGCTGGTCGGGTCAAGGCTGTCGGGATAGTACTCGGCAATGACACCGCAAACCGGGTCGAAGTTTTCGTCAAGGATGTAATTGACGGGCTCGGTTTCGAAGTCGTAGTACACGCTGACGGGGTTCATAAACGGATAAACCGGTTCGTAAGCCGTCTGATAGCCTTCCTTGCTGGCTTGACCGCTGTAGTCACCAGCGTAGATGGTACCCGTGTAGTAACCGTAGTTGTTCGTGGTGAAGTTGTAGGTGTGGGCATCGCCAAACTCGTCGAGGCCGTTGTAGGTCACAGTGGCACCGGGGACGGGTTGGTCGTAGTCTTGTTCATAGACATAGCCGCTGATTTGGCCATAGCCGCTCACCTTGACGTTGATAGGATCGGACAGGGCCGATTCGCCTTCGTCGTACACAGCGCTCACTTGGAACATATAGCCGTTCATGTTGTAGGCCAGACCGCTCACTTGGTAAGAGAGGTAGGTGTTCGGGTTAGGAGTGATGGTGGTGTTACCAATCAACTGACCATCCTGATAAATACGATAGGTACGGAAGGTACGGTCAACGATGGAGTTCCAACGCAGCACGAGGGTCTCATCTTCGAAGATGGTCTCGTCGTCGGCGCGGAGGTTGGTGGGCACGTTGAGGTGCGTGGTGAATCCCCAGGTTTCGCCGGTGGTGATGCCCTCGGGGCAGCCAGCGCCGCTGTTTTGCTCATCCACTCTCCAGAAGTATTGCGTGTTGTTCCACAGGTTGCGGACAATGAAGCTCTGGGCGAGTTCGGTGGTGAAGCTACCATCTTCAGGATACATAATGGTCTGCGGGTGGGCAGGATCCGGGAAGTAGGTAGTACCGATGATGATACGCCAACCAGTGGTGTATTCACCAAGGTGCCACTTCAGTTCCACAGTGCCGGGTTCCACTCCAGTCTCACCGTCAAACGGGACGGGGTTGAAGGCCAGCTCGGGGCAAGGCATGTCGGTGGCGTTGATCGTCACTTCGAAGTCCATGTCGGTGGAAGAGGCCACGAGGTAGTAGCGACCAGCTTGGACGGGCATGTCGACGATTTCAGGAGCCGGGATATAACCAGGATCGGGTTCGTCGCCAGCAACACCAGTGATGGTGATGTTGTCCACATAGAAGCAGTCATCGCCGCCAGCAGAAGAAGAATCCTTGTGGAATCTCCAAGTAAGGGTGTGCGTACCAGCGGTGAGAGGGAAGTTAGCATTCGACCATGTTGCAGCATCAAGATATCTCTCCATGCTGGTGCCGTCCACGAAGAATTGGCCATAGTCCCAATAATATGTAGCACTTTCGCAAGAAGCTCTATAATCGAAGCTGACGCTACCGTCTTCAACCAATTCGATATCGAAGGTGAGGTCGGAATCGCTGCTGTTGACACCGGCGTTGCCGCTCTTGAGGCAATTACCGTCATGTCCGGCAACCGTGGTCACAACCCAAGGATAGTTGGCATCGTTGGTCCACTCAGCAGGGATAGTGCCGTCTTCAAAGTCGAAGGAAATCGTAGCAGCAGTGCCACCGCCGCCACCGCCGCCATTAACAGTGATGGTGACATCGTCGATCCAAACTTCATATTCATCATAATTGACATCGTGGAAAGCAATCCAAATGTCTTGACCTGCATAAGCATTCAGGTTAACGTTGTGCAAACGCCAGTTCTCATAACGGTTTTCGTCGCGACGGACAGAAGACTTTTCGCCATTGGCACCCTTAGCAGCACCACTCCAAACAGTCGTGAAGTCTGCAGCAGTCGGGTTGGCGGCAGTAGAAACGCAAACCGAGAAGCTCTCAGGATAGCTGTCGTTGGCATTGTCGGCCCAGAAGCTCAAGGTAGCACCGTTGCTGCCAATGCTATACTTCTGAGGTGAAACGAGGTAGCTGTCGGTGTTGAAAGAACCCACATAGTCCACGTAGGAGTAGCACATGGCAAAGCCGGTACCCGTGTGAGCCAATGAGGTGTAGTCGTAACCGCTAGGATTCTGACTGCTGTGCAGCCAAGTACCTCCGGCAGCGTTGACATCGATAACAGTCCAGCCTTCGAGACCGCTTTCGAAACCATAGGTGATTTCATCGCGGTTGCCGCGACCGACGCTCTTCATGATGATGTTCGGGCGGGTGGTACTGGTGTACATGGGGTTAGCCACGGTCACATCGTAAGCACCACTGTCTTGGTAACGATACGAAGAGGCATTGAAGCCGGCGTTGCCAGCTTGCCAACTCACGGTGCTGTTCCATTCGCCGTTGTTGCGTTGGCAGAAGATCAAAATGTTGCTGTGGCCGTCCCAAGCAAAGTTGCCTTCATTGAAGGTGAACTGGTTCCAGCCCACTTCAGGAGTCATGGCACCCGTGTAGACGAGGGTCATGCCGTCAACAGTGTGAGAGGTGGTGGTCAGTTCGGTGTCATCCACGTTGGCCATCCAGATGCTGATGCCTTGTTGGGCATAGCCAGGGGCGTTGGTGGCATACCAGCTCAAGCTACCCATAGGAGCGCTGGTCACACCGGCCTCTTGAAGCTCGCTGGCGAGGAACAGGTTCTCAGCAATAGTGTAGTTGTAAAGCGTGTAGAAGGGGAAGTAACCAAACGTGTTGGTGCCTTCACCGATTTGAGCCACATAAGGCATGGTGCCAGCGCCGCCGCCACCACCAGCGCCATTGGACATAGGTCCATTGTAAGCGTTGGTAGCCATGGGGCCGCCTTCACCGTTGAAGTCCTCGCGATAGAGAGCCACCTTACCGTCTTCACCAGCAGTGACAGCAGCGCTCAGCAGGACATCGTTTTCAAACTCGAGCTTGTAAACGGCATCGTAGCCTTCCGGGATCTCGGGGAAGGGCAGCGTGTAGTCGTTGTGAAGCTCCGCCGTGGCGTCCGATTCATGGAGCGTCTGCAAGGGGACGTTCACGAAGGGCCAGCCCGTGGTCTGTGTGGGATCCACGTTCAAAGCAAGCTCATAAATGTCGGGGCAGTAGGGTGAGTAAACGTCAGCCGAGATGGGCCAAACCATGGCCGTGCGGGTGCCGTTGTAGATGGCCACGAACTGACGCTCAAGAAGCGTACCCGTCACTTCGGGAGTGGCATACAACTTGATGCCCAATGCCACGGAGTCGTGGGCGGCAATCGTGAAGGGCTCGCCGTCCCAGGTTTCCACTACGAACAGACCATCGCTCGGGGTGAAGTCGAGCACGCTGATTTCATAATCAGTGTCGTTGTCGTTCACCAGGTAAACGGTCTTAGGCTCCATCCAAGCCGGACCTTGCCAGTTGGGGGAGACGTTGGCACCAACATAGCCCGGAAGTGCGCCAAGGTGGAGGTTGTCAACCTCGTCACCATTGTACGACAGCGTCAGGACGTCAGAAGTGCCGCCGCCACCGCCACCGCCGGCATAGGCGAAGGTGGTCTTGGGCAGGAAGTTGCGCTGCGTCGGGCTGACGGAGGCAAGGTCGGAATAGCTGTAGCCTTGCACCGAAGCGCCCGGGGCGCTCACACCGTACCAAGAGCTGGTGACATAGTCGCCAGTAACGGTGTTGTAGAAACCGACTAGCAGGTTGCCGCCATTGTACTGGTAGGGCGTGGTGAAATTGACAACCATCTGGCCGTCAACGATGCTCAAGGCACCTTCGTAAACGACAGTGCCAGGGCCATTGAAGGCGCTGATGGTGGTGCTGCCGACTTCGGTCAGGAAGACCTGGAAGCTGGCGGCGCCCCAGCTCACGCTGGTTTGCGAGGCGTAGAAGGTCATACCATTGATGGCCGCGCCGTTCATTTCGGCGAGATCGGCAGCGGGCATGACAAACTCCGCTTTCAGATAGGCGTCGGCATAGTAGCCGTACACCGGAACGTAACCGTTGGTGGTCGTGCCATCATTGACGGTCAGTTCGCTCGCGTGTGCTAAACCAACAAAGGCCAGCACAAGCGTCATCATCAAAGAAAATACTTTCTTTTTCATAATGAATAAATTAGGTTAATAAATGAGTGAATTGAATTGTTTGTGTTCGAATAAAATGGAAACGCCCCGTGGCCAAAAGGCACGGTGGCAACTGATGTTTCAAACATGAATCGCACATTCGAATGCATAGTGAACGCGTTGTTTTTTTGTCTAGACATCTTCAAGACGCACAACTTCGGTTTTACCCTTAGTCGGAACGAATATTTTTTTCCACGGCTTCGTTTCTGCCTTGGCTTTGCTTGATTTCAGGCGGCAAAAATACAAAAAAATGAAAGACGGTCGACAAAAAAATCCCTATTTTTGCACCAAAATCAACACGATGTCTACACCTTTATTAATAATACGCGACCTCCACGTTTCTTTCGCCCGCGACGGGCAATGGAGCGAAGCTGTACACGGCATTGATTATGAGGTGTTTGTAGGCCGCACCTTGGGCATCGTGGGCGAGTCGGGTTCAGGCAAGTCGGTCAGCTCGCTCGCTATCATGCGCCTGCTCAACGAGAAACAAAGCCGCATCAAGGCCGGAAGCATCCTCCTCGAAGGCGAGGAAATCAAAGATTTTGACGAAAAACAAATGGCCGGCGTGCGCGGAAAACGCATCGCCATGATTTTCCAGGAGCCCATGACCTCGCTCAACCCTGTCTACAAATGCGGTTTTCAGGTGTCGGAGATGATTTTGCAACACGAAAGCAGGTCGGCCCTTCGACAGGCTCAGGGACCTCCCGTAAGCAAAACCGAGGCCAAACGGCGCGTCATCGAGCTGTTCAAGCAGGTGATGCTGCCGCGACCCGAGGCCATCTACAACAGCTATCCGCATGAGCTTTCGGGCGGGCAAAAACAACGCGTGATGATTGCCATGGCCATCGCCTGCAAGCCAAAAGTGCTCATTGCCGACGAGCCGACGACCGCTTTAGACGTCACCGTGCAGTTGGAAATCCTGAAGCTTTTGCGCCAATTGCAGGCCGAAACGGGCATGGGCATGATTTTCATCACCCACGACCTTGGCGTGGTGGCCGAAATCGCCGACGACGTCGCCGTGATGCACAACGGTGAAATCCTCGAACGCGGCGCCGTGGCCGACATCTTGAACCACCCAAAGCACCCTTACACCCAAGGATTGCTGGCCTGCCGTCCGCCCATGGGCGTGCGACTCAAGCGGCTGCCCATCGTCAAGGAGTTTTTGGATGGCCAATGGCAAGGCGGCAAGGAACAGATTCTTAACGACTTGCAAATCCTCCCCAAAGAAAGGAAACAGCATTTGGAAACACTCTACAGCCGCGAGCCGCTCTTAAAGGTGGAGCATCTGAAGACCTGGTATCCGCTGCGCAAGGGTATATTAAATAAGGTGTATGGCCACGTGAAGGCCGTCGACGACGTGAGTTTGGAGGTTTTCGAAGGCGAAACCCTCGGCTTGGTGGGCGAATCGGGCTGCGGCAAGACTACCCTTGGACGCAGCATTTTGCGCTTGGCCGAACCTACCGGTGGTAAGGTTTGGTTCGATGGCATCGATGTTACAGCCTTGAAAGGCAGCGACTTGCGCAATTTCCGCAAGCAGGCGCAAATCGTGTTCCAAGACCCCTACTCTTCCCTCAACCCGCGCATGACCATTGGGGAGGCTATTGCGGAACCTATGAAGGTGCATGGCGTTTTTCACAGGGACGCCGTTTGCGACCTGTTGGAACAAGTCGGGCTGCAAGCGGCTCATTACGACCGCTATCCCCACGAGCTTTCGGGCGGACAGCGGCAAAGGGTTTGCATCGCCCGCGCCTTGGCCGTCAACCCGCGATTAATCATCTGCGATGAGTCGGTGTCGGCCTTGGATGTCAGCGTGCAGGCGCAGGTGCTCAACCTGCTCAACCGCTTGAAACAGGAGCGCAACCTCACCTACATCTTCATTTCGCACGACCTCGGCGTGGTGCGCTTCATGAGCGACCGCGTTGTGGTAATGTTCAACGGAAAACCCGTGGAGATGAACGACGCCGACGCCTTGTTTGAGCATCCACAAAATGCCTACACGCAGAAATTAATTGATGCTTTACCAGGGAAGAGTTTGTAGTTGGCAGTTAGCAGTTTGCAGTTGTTTAGTTGAGATTAACTGAAAACTGATAACTGAAAACTGAAAATTGATAACTGGTAACTGAAAAATTTGTATTTTTGCCGCCCTTTTTACACACATTAATACCTAAATTCAATGACAGATTTTGAAAACTCTGGCAAGCGTCCGCGCACCAGAAGACCTGCTGAGGAAGAGGAATTCCAGCAGAGAAAATCCTTCAAGTTCTATCACCGCGAGGGTGACGAAGAAGGAAGAGACAGATTTGGCGACAAGCCGAGAGGTGAACGCCACTTTGACGACAGAGGCGACCGCAAGTTTGGCGACCGCCCAAGACGCCGTTTCGACGACGAAGACCGTCCGAGAAGAAGATTTGACGACGACGAGCGTCCGCGCCGCCGTTTCGATGACGATGACAGACCGCGCAGAAGATTCGACGACGACAAGCCACGCGAACGCCGTTTCCACGATGACGACCGTCCGCGTAGAAGATTCGATGATGACAAACCCCGCGAGCGCCGTTTCCATGACGACGACAGACCGCGCAGAAGGTTTGACGATGACAAGCCACGCGAACGACGTTTCCACGACGACCGTCCGCGTAGAAGATTCGACGACGACAAACCCCGTGAGCGCCGTTTCCATGACGACGACAGACCGAGAAGAAGATTCGATGACGACAGACCCCGTGGCGAACGCCGCTTCGACGACCGTCCGAGACGCCGTTTCGACGACGACAGACCGCGCAAAAGGTTTGATGATGACCGTCAGCGCAGAGATTTCGACGACAATGAGGAACCGCGCCGTGGCCGCAAGGGCTACGTCAGGGAGAAAGACCCGATGTATGACCGCCCGAAAGCCACTGGCGAAATCCGCCTGAACAAATATTTAGCCGACTGCGGCATCTGCTCGCGCCGCGAAGCCGACGACCTCATCAAGGCCGGCTGCGTCATGGTGAACGACGAAGTCATCACCACGATGGGCTACAAAGTGAAGACCGAGGACAAGGTGGTTTACGGTGGCCAAACGCTCAACCGCGAGAAGCTCCGCTACATCCTGCTCAACAAGCCCAAAGGCTACATCACCACCTCTGACGACCCCTACGAGCGCGACACCGTGATGGAGTTGGTGAAAGGCGCCTGCCATGAGCGCATCTTCCCTGTGGGACGCCTTGACAAGTCGACCACCGGCCTGCTGCTGTTCACCAACGACGGCGACTTGGCCAAAAAGCTCACCCACCCAAGCACCGAAGTGCCGAAGCTCTACCAAGTGACCTTGAACAAGCCCCTGACCAAGAACGACATGCTCCGCATCGCTGAGGGCATCGAGCTGGACGACGGCCCCATCGCCGCCGACGCCATCGCCTACGACCAAGACGACGCAAGCAAAAAGGTCATCGGCATCGAGCTGCATTCGGGCCGCAACCGCATCGTGCGCCGCATTTTCGAACATTTGGGCTACGAGGTGGAGAAACTCGACCGCGTCATGTTTGCCGGCTTGGACAAATACCGTCTGCCGCGCGGCGAATGGCGCTTCCTCACCGACTTGGAAGTAGTCAACCTGAAGAAGTTCTGACTTTGGACGAAACAACGCGACAATTCATCAGGGAACACCTGAACGACGACGTGCCGACACTCGCCTTGAAAAAGGCGCCTGTCGGCACGGACTTGTCTTTGGCCCTCCGCCAAATCGAGGCGCGACAACTTTTGCTGAAAAAAGCCCCCGAGTGGAGCGCCAACGAAGACCTGCTCTTCCCTCCCCGACTCTCCATCGAGCAATGCTCGTCGGCGGCCACGGCCCAATACAAAGCCCAGCTGATGAAAGGCAAGACTTTCGTCGACCTCACGGGAGGCTTAGGCATCGACACGTTTTATCTTTCGCAAGGCTTTGAACAAAGCGACTACGTGGAATGTCGCTCCGAGCTTTGCGGTCTGGCGCGACACAATTTTGCCGTCCTGAACGCCCCTGTCACCGTGTGGAATGAGACGGCTGAAGACTTCCTGAACCATTGCGGCACTTACGATTGTCTCTATATCGACCCAGCTCGCCGCAACACCCATGGACGCAAGACCGTCGCCATCAGCGACTGCACACCCGATGTTGCCCATTTACAAGAACTTCTGCTGCAAAAAGCCCCGAACGTGCTCATCAAGCTGTCGCCCATGCTCGACATCAAGCAGGCTTTGGCGGCGCTGCACAACGTGAAGGAAATCCATGTTTTGGCTGTGGCCAACGAATGCAAGGAGCTGGTTTTCAGACTTGAGCGCGACTTTTGTGGGCCAACCGAGCTGTATTGCGCCAACTTGCAAACTAACCAGCCCCTACTCCACTTCACTCAGGAAGAAGAGCAAAATTGCGCCCTACAACTTACCGACCAGCCTCAACACTATCTCTATGAACCCAACGCCGCCTTGTTGAAGGCTGGTTGTTTCAAGATGCCTTCGGTATGGTTTAGCGTTCGCAAACTACACAAAAACAGCCATTTATACACTTCAGAAACCTTGTTCGCCGACTTTCCTGGACGTATTTTTGAGGTGGAAAGTTGGGCTCCCTACAACAAAAAGGTGCGCCAAGCCCTATTGCCCGACCTTGACAAGGCCAACCTCGCCGTGCGCAATTTTCCCCTCAGTGTGGATGAACTCCGCAAGTCACTGAAAATGAGTGAAGGCGGCGACGCTTATCTTTTTGCCACCACGCTGAAAGGCGAGGAAAAAGTGCTCATTAGAACGAAAAAAGCCGCTTCGTGAGAAACGGCTAACAAATGAAAAAGAATAACATTATTACCTCTTATCGGGGATTCCAAATTTGACCCACCAAGTCTGGTCGTACTTCGTCTTGATGGCCTTCTTGACCGTCTTTGTGCGGTCTTTCAGCACGTCTAAGGCGGCGTGAGCTTCATCGCTTTTCTTGCGGAACTCTTCCTGCATCTTATCCAATTCGGCCGAAAGCGCTTCCAAACGCTTGCAGTCCTCCTCGATTTTCAGCATGGTGCCTTCGTCAACACCAGACTCGCGACCCATTCGCTGGTTTCTCTTGATCCCAGCGATGATGAGCTTCGTTTTCTCAAGTTGATCTTTAAAAATTTGATACATAACAACAAAAGTATTATAATGTTCAATGTTTGCTCGTTTGCGTTTGCAAAAATAGTAAAAAAACCAATAAATGTACTACTTCAGGCCGTGTTTTTGTTCAGTTTTTTTCTTTTCCGCCGACCAAATTGCGACACATGTACAGGAAACGGGAAAAAGTCGTATCTTTGCGGTCTTAAAACCAAACGTGATGTACGCACTGTTCAAAAAAGAAATCAGCAACTTCCTCAGCTCCCTGATCGGCATCATGGTGATTGTGGTATTCCTGTTGATTACGGGCCTGTTTCTGTGGGTGTTCCAAAGCGACTTCAACGTGTTGGACTCCAATTACGCCAACCTTGACAGCCTCTTCATCCTCGCGCCGTGGGTGTTTTTGTTCCTCGTCCCGGCGGTGACGATGCGCAGCTTCGCCGAGGAAAACCGCACAGGCACCATCGAGCTGTTGGCCACCAAGCCCTTGTCGGACTGGCAAATCATTTGGGCCAAGTTCCTCGCCAGCGTCGCCTTGGTGCTGTTGGCGCTGTTGCCCACACTCGTCTATTATATCTCCGTCTACCGCTTGGGGCTGCCCGTCGGCAACCTCGACTCGGGCGGCATCTGGGGGTCATACATCGGGCTGTTCCTGCTCAGCGCGGGGTTCGTCAGCATCGGCATCTTCTGTAGTTCGCTGACCAACAACCAGATATTAGCCTTCATCTTGTCGGTGTTCCTTTGCGGATTCCTATACATCGGCTTCGAGTTCATCTACTCGCTGTCGCTGTTCGGCAAGGTTGACCTGTTCATCCAGCAGCTCGGCATGAGCGCCCACTACGCTTCGCTGAGCCGTGGCGTCATCGACACGCGCGACGTGCTGTATTTCCTTAGCGTTATCGTCTTGTTCCTGAGTGCAACGAAACTGGTTCTCGCGAGCCGCAAATGGTAAAAGGAGGGAAAAATGGAAAACAAACGCAAAAGCATAAAACGCAGCCAGTTAGTCAGCTTCCTCGTCACGATGGCCATTGTTGTGCTGCTCAATGTGATAGGCAACTTCGTCTTCACCCGCTTCGACCTGACGAGCGAGAAACGCTACACCCTTTCGCCCACCACGAAGGAAATCCTCAACAAGTTGGACGACTACGTATATTTCAAGGTGTATCTCGAAGGCGACTTCCCCGCCGGCTTCAAGAAACTGCGCCGCGAGACCAAGGAAATGCTTGACGAGTTTAGGGCCTATTCTAAATACATTGATTACGAGTTCATTAACCCCTCAGAGAGTGAAGATGCTAACGAGCGGCAAGAGAACTACAAGTTGCTCTACCAGTCGGGCCTCAACCCGACTAATGTGCTTGACCGTGCCTCCGACGGCTCGTCGAAGCAGATGATCATCTGGCCCGGCGCCTTGGTGAGCTACCGCAACGACACCGAGATTGCCATCGACCTGCTTGAGAACCAAATCGGGCAGTCGCCGGAAGAGGCCCTGAACGCCTCGATGCAGAACCTCGAGTTCCGCCTCATCGACGCGGTGAAAAAGGTGACCCGCCTCCAGAAGCCCAACATCGCCTTCATCGAAGGCCACGGCGAATTGGGCGCCATGGATGTGTATGACATCACGCAGACCCTGTCGCAAAACTACAACGTGAACCGCGTGGAAATCGGGGGCCGCATTGACGCGCTGATGCACCGCACCCAAAACGAGGACGTGGATATCAAGGCTTTCATCTCCTACGACGCCATCATCATCGCCAAGCCCCTCCAGCCCTTTGACGAGAAAGACAAGTTCCTCATCGACCAATACATCATGCACGGCGGCAAGGTGCTGTGGATGGTGGAACCCGTTTACGCCACCATGGACAGCCTGCAAAGCCAGGAGTCGACCATCGGCGTTGAGATGGACTTGAACTTGGACGACATGCTCTTCAAATACGGCGTGCGCCTCAACCGCAACCTCTTGCTCGACCTCACCTGCGCCTCCATCGTCATCCGCACGGGGCAGATGGCCGGACAGCCGCAGATGGAATACTACCGCTGGTTCTACTTCCCCTTGCTGCAAGCCGCCTCCGAACATCCTATGGTACGCAACATGAACGCCATCAAGGCCGACTTCGTCAGCTCCATCGACGCGACCACCTCGGCCAACGGCATCGAGCAAATCCCCTTGCTGAAGACCTCAGACTACACCAAAATCTCGGGCGCGCCCGTCTTCATCAGCCTCTCGATGCTGAAGCAGGTGCCCGACCAGCGTTTCTTCCCTTCTAAAGGGCAAAACGTGGCCTACCTGCTGAAGGGCAGCTTCCCCTCGCTCTATGCCAACCGCATCCCGCAGGAAATCGTCGACGACCAAGCCATGCAGTTCCTGCCCGAAAGCAAGCCCACTGCCATGATTGTGGTGGCCGACGGCGACATCATCCGCAACCAAATCGACATCCGCCGAAAGATGCCTTTGGCCTTAGGCTTCGACCAATACACCGGTAACACTTACGCCAACAAGGAATTCATCGAGAACTGCATCAGCTATCTCGTTGACGGCGAAGGCTTGATTGACATCCGCTCGCGCGAGCTGAAAATCAGGCTCCTTGACATGACCAAAATCGCGAAGGAACGGACCAAATGGCAACTCATCAACACTTTGATTCCCATTGGGTTAATCATCGCTTTGGGCTTCGTCATGGCCTTTATCAGAAAGAGAAAATATAGCAAAAAATAATCCGAAATGAAGAAGAACAACCGAATCACCATTATCATTGCCGCCTTATTAGTTGTTATCGCAGGCATATTAATTTGGAACAACCGCTACCTTTCGACCATCCGGGGCGAAGCTGCCGACTTCCAGGTGTGGGACACGGCCTCCGTGACCAAAATCTACCTCGCCGACCGTTTCGACCACGAATCGCTGTTGGAACGCCAAGACGACGGCAGCTGGCTGCTCAACAAGACCTACAAGGCCCACTCGAAGCAGGTGGATTTATTCCTGACCACCTTGTATAAAGTACGCATCAAGATGCCCGTTTCGCGAGCCAGCCATGACAATATCGTCAAGGAACTGGCCGTCAACAGCACCAAGGTGGAAATCTATCAGATTGTGCCTCGAATCAACCTGTTCAACCGCATCAAGCTGTTCAACCACGAGAAGCGCACCAAGGTGTTTTACGTGGGCGACGCCACCAAGGACAACAGCGGCACTTTCATGCTGAAGGAAGGCGCCGACCAGGCTTATATCGTCTACATCCCGGGATTCCGAGGTTTCATCTCCACCCGTTTCACCGCCAATCCCGACGACTGGCGCGACCACACCGTTTTCAACGCCACGATAGCCGACATCCAATCCGTCACTGTAGAGTTTAACCGTCAGCCGCAATCCAGCTTCCGTTTGGACAACAACGGGCGGCACGAATACCAGCTCACCCGCCTCGCCGACAACACCACCGTCCCTTACGACACCCTCAAGGTCATCAACCTGCTCTCGTCGTTCAGTGACGTCCGCTTCGAGTCGCTGCTCAACAACCTCATGGACCCGCAGCGCATGGATTCCATCCTTCATTCGCCTTATCTCCACAGGATTACGCTGACCACGAAGGACGGAAAAACCACTCAGTTGACCACCTTTGAGAAACTCGTCACCAACACCGCTATCCAAGAAATTGAAGGCCGCGTGGACGAATTCGGCAATCCCTTAGACCCCATCGACCACGACCGCATCTACGGCGTTTACAACGATGGCAGAGACTTCGTGCTGTTGCAATACTACATCTTCGACAAGGTGCTGCACCCTGTTGAGTATTACGAAGCCGGCCATCCGATACACAACAACTTCGAGTTTTACGAAGTGTTCGAATAAACCCGAAGCACATGAAAATCCTGCTGCTCGCCATAGGGAAAACGGACGAGGACTATCTCATTGCCGGCATCAAGAAGTATGTCGGCAGAATTGGGCATTACGCTTCTTTCGAGATGAAGGAAATCCCCGACCCGCGCAACCGCAAGACCCTCAGCGAAGAACAGCAGAAAAAGGCCGAGAGTTTCCTTTTGCTGCAACAACTGCAACCCTCCGACCAAGTCATCCTTTTGGACGAGAACGGCAAGCAGTTCACCTCCGTTGAATTTTCGGAAAGCCTTGAAAAACAAATGGCTTCGGGCACGAAGCGGCTTGTGTTTGTTATCGGCGGGCCATACGGTTTCGCGCAAGAAGTTTACGACCGCGCCAACGCCAAGCTGTCGCTCTCGCCCATGACCTTCAGCCACCAGATGGTGCGCCTGATTTTTGTCGAGCAACTTTACCGCGCCTTCACCATTTTGAAGGGTGAGCCTTATCATCATCAATAAAAAATGAAAACCATGAAAACATTAAAACCCATCCTACTCCTTTGCTTGGCACTTTGCTTCGCCACCTCCTGCAAAAAAGAGGTCGACATGACCCTCAAACAGAAAACCGTGTATGAAAACAATGACATCTCACTGTTTCATGTCGGTGACGCTTGGGAAGTCACTTTCGTCTATGATAGCCTGAAATCATACATAGAACTGGAATATTCCGCTTATTTGGAGAATTACGTTTCGGTCTGGGATACAAACGGTTGGATAGACATTGGATTCAAGGGCAAGGTGTATCCTGAAACAGGGTCGGTTTTCAAGGCAAAAGTGCATACTTCAGAAAGAGAACATCTTTACATTAAGGTCGAAAACGCCTCTGTCATCACTATGGAAGGACTTTTCAAACTGGAAGATGGTATATCTATGGAGTTGCACGACGGTTCTGTTTGCAATGGTTTCGCAGTTACTTCCCAATTGTGTGGCATAGATTTAACCTATGGTTCTCAAATGTATGGTGTAAACTTTAATGGAACAAATTGCTCCGTTTACGCACAGAAAGGGTCTTCCTGCAAGGGCTATTTTAATGTCGAGCAATCATTCATTGCAGATGTGGGTATTTCCTCGCAACTGATTGTTTTTGGCGGAAACATACCCTCAGCATCCATTGAGGTTAAAGATGAAGGCACCATTAATATGGTTCAGGCCGAAGTAAAAGACATGAGCGTTTCTTTGGGTGGTGCGTCGGAGGCCATGGTGAATGTCACGGAAACCATAAGCGGGTTCCTTTTGTCGGCTTCCACCTTGTATTATAAGGGTCATCCACAAATCGATGTCGAGTGTTCCGACGACTCTCAACTCATCCCGTTCTGATTTTTGGCCTGATATTTGCTATTTTTCGCCCCCGTTGCGCCGAAGCAACACGAATAATTACTAATTTTGTCACCAAATTCGATTAAAAATGAAGAAAACTGCTTTGTTATTCGTCGCCATCCTGTTCGCGACCGTCACCTTTGCCCAATCCAACCTCCCGATCGACCCCAAGACGGAGAAAATCACATTCCGCAAGGTCATCAACACCGTAGGCACTGAAGATCAGGTGTATAACCGCATCTACAGCGAGTTTATGAACAGCTATTACAAGAGTCCGTCCACCATTCTTCAACAAAACGACGGTCGCACGATGAAGGGCAAACATCAGTTCCAATTGGACAACGGCGACCCCGTGAAGTCGAAATGGCCTTGGATTACCTATCGTTTCACCATCGAGGTACGCGAGGGCCGCGTGCGCTACACCCTCACCGACTTCATGCAAAAGACCCAAAGCAACCATCCCTGCGAGGAATGGATGAACAAGGAAGACCCTCTCTATCAGCCTATTTGGGACAGCTATTTGGATCAAATTGTCGAGTTTGGCGAAGACTGGGGCAAACAATTTGAAGAGAAACTTATACCACAACAAGTCATAGAAGAAGAGGAATGGTAAACTGAAATGGCTACTCGCGAACGCATAAAAAAAGGCTTTTCAAAACTTCTCAAAGAAGAGAAGTTAAAACTGATTGCCAACTACTTCGAGAACCCAGGCGAGGTCGTCAGCCTGCTGAAAAGTTACTGGCACTCCGACTCGAAGCAGCAGCAACTTTTTGACGAGTTCAGCGAGAACACCATCACTAATTTCTTCATCCCTTACGGCATTTCGCCTAACGTGACCATCAATGGCAAGGACTACATCGTGCCGATGGTCATCGAAGAGAGTTCAGTCGTGGCTGCTGCTTCGGCGGCGGCCAAATTCTGGGGCGAGCGCGGCGGTTTCCATGCCGAAGTCATTGATGTGCGCAAGGTCGGACAAGTGCATTTCGGCTGGAGCGGCGACAAGGAAAAACTTTTTGAACTATTCCCCGAAATCGAGAAACGACTGTTGGCCGACACGGATGCCATGACTGAGAAAATGCGCAAACGCGGCGGCGGCATCCTCGGAATGCAACTCATCGACTACAGCGCACAAATCCCTGACTATTACCAGATTCGCGTGGAGTTCAACACGGGCGATGCGATGGGAGCCAACTTCATCAATTCTGCTTTGGAGCAGTTTGGACATAGCCTGCAAGACTTCTTCGCCGAGCAGAAAGACCTGCCCGAAGACCTCCGCAAGGTGGAAATCATCATGACTATTTTGTCGAACAACACGCCCGATTGCCGCGTGAAGGTTTGGGTGGAATGTCCTGTCAGTCAGCTGGATGGCATCGACGAGCACCTTTCGGGTGCCGAATACGCCAAGAAATTCAAGAAGGCTGTCGACATTGCCCACATTGACACCGACCGCGCCACAACGCATAACAAAGGCATCTATAACGGTATTGATGCGGTTGTCCTTGCCACGGGCAACGACTTCCGCGCCGTGGAGGCCGCAGGACACACTTTCGCCTCACGCAATGGACATTACGAAAGCCTTTCCTCAGCCACAATTGACAACGGCATCTTCCACTTCGAGCTGGAGGTGCCAATGGCTTTGGGCACCGTCGGCGGACTCACGAGTTTGCACCCGCTCGCCAAGAAAACCCTTGAACTTTTGGGCAATCCCACCGCCCCCGAACTGATGATGATTGCGGCCACAATGGGCTTAGCCAACAATTTCTCTGCCGTGCGCTCCCTGACCACCAAAGGCATTCAGGCCGGGCACATGAAGATGCATTTGAACAATATCCTTAACCAGTTGAATGCCAGTGACGAAGACAAGAAAAAGGCGCGGGAGTATTTCAAGGACAAGACCGTGTCGTATGCGGCGGTGGAACAATTCTTAGACTCCTTGAAAAAATGAGCCGATATTCTTCCCACGGAAAATTTCTTTTGACGGGTGAATACCTCGTATTGAAAGGTGCTTTGGCCTTGGCTTTGCCGCTGAAATTGGGACAAAGCCTTGAAATAAAGCAACTTGAAACCAACAACAATCAACTCTATTGGGAAGCATGGCGACCTGAAGGGAAATGGTTTTCCGTGACCTTGAACCGCGAAAACTTAGTAAATTTCTCCACCGATGACCCTGACAAGGCCAATCGGCTGAGCCAAATCCTTTTGGCCATTAAGCAGCTGAATCCCAAGGCTTTTGAAGGGAATGACTTAGATTTTTCCACACGCCTCGACTTTGACCCGAACTGGGGCTTAGGCAGCAGTTCCACGCTGATTGCCAACCTCGCGCGATGGGCAAACGTGAATCCTTACAAGCTGTTGAAACTGACCTTTGGAGGCTCGGGCTACGACATCGCCTGCGCCACTGCGGAGCAACCGATTTATTATCAACTTGTTAATAATAGGTCGGCCCTTCGACAAGCTCAGGGACCTCAGCCAATGAAGGTCGTTGAGCCTGTCGAAACGCCGACACCTATGGTTGAACCTGCTGATTTCGACCCATCCTTCACCGAGCACCTGTTTTTCGTCTATCAAGGGCAAAAGCAAAGTTCGTCCAAGGAAATCAAGGCATTTTTGGAAAAGGCGAATCCCGCTGATTTACAAAAAGATATAGAAGCCGTTTCTGACATCAGCCGTTCCATACCGAAGTGCCAAAACTTGGACGAATTTGGTCTGCTCATGCAATGCCACGAGCGCATCATCGCCCGCTGCATCGGGCAAGAACCCGTGCAAAAGCGTTTCCCCGACTTTGAAGGTGTGCTGAAATCCTTGGGCGCTTGGGGCGGCGATTTCATTTTGGCCGCTACGGAATGGAATGAAAATCAAGCGAAAGATTATTTCAAGAAAAAGGGATTGGGAGTGGTTTTCAGTTATCAGGATATGGTGATATAAAAGAGTTTACTTATCTTCGCAGCCTGAAACAAGCAAAATATGGAAAACAAATGGTCAAACGAAGCCTTCAAAGGCGAAGTGCCAAGCGGCTTTCAGGGCAAGGTGGGTTGGACCAGCCCGTCGAACATTGCCTTGGTGAAATATTGGGGCAAGAAAGGGAAGCAAATCCCTCAGAATCCGTCGATTAGTTTTACTTTGTCGGAATGTCGCTCCGAGACTCTCGTGACTTTTGAGAAAGCCGACCGATTCAGTTTCAGGTTTTTCTTTGAAGGTCAGGAAAACCCCGCTTTTGGCGCGAAAATCGAGAAGTTTCTGCTTGATTATCAGGCGTTTTTTCCATTCATCAACCAACTGAATCTGAAAGTCGAGAGCCGTAATACTTTCCCTCATTCTTCGGGCATTGCTTCTTCGGCTTCTTCGATGAGCGCGTTTGTGATGTGTTTGATGGAGATGGAAAGTTTATTGGTCGGCCCTTCGGCCCTTCGACAAGCTCAGGGACCTACAGGGACCTTAGATTTATGCAAAGCCTCTTACTTTTCTCGTCTGGCCTCGGGCAGCGCGGCTCGGTCGGTGTTTCCGAAAATGGCACTTTGGGGCGCAACGCCTTATTATAAAGGCAGTTCCGACGAATATGCCGTTTCGTTGGCCGATGACATCCATCCCATTTTCAAGACTTATCATGACAGTATTTTGATTGTCAGCGGCGAGACCAAATCCGTTTCGAGTCGCGCCGGTCACGCCTTGATGGAAGGAAACCCTTACGCCCCAGCGCGTTATGCACAGGCAAACGAGAATATCAAGAACTTGCTTGCGGCTTTGAAGTGGGGTGATTTGGACACCTTTATTAATATCACCGAGTCAGAAGCCCTGCAACTCCACGCCCTGATGATGTGCTCCAATCCGTCATTTATCCTGATGAAACCCAACACTTTGCGCATCATCGAGAAAGTCAGGACTTTCCGAAACGAAGCCCAAATCCCTCTCTGTTTCACTTTAGATGCCGGACCGAATGTGCATCTGCTTTATCCTGAAAATGAGGCCGAAAAAGTGGAAGGCTTTATTAAGGGTGAATTGGTAACTTATTGTAATCAAGACCGTTGGATTGCCGACCATGTTGGCGACGGACCGCAAAAACTGCTGTGATGAGAGACCGGTATTATAGCAAAGTCATCCTTTTCGGCGAGTATTCGATGATTTTCGACAGTACCGCCTTGATGGTGCCACTGAAGCAATTTTCGGCACAATGGCGTTTTGCCTCGCATTCGGATTTCAGCGACAGTGCGGCTTCCAACGCCAGTTTGAAACGCTTCGCGGATTATCTCTCCACTTTGGAAAGCACAAAGGAAATTATTGACATTCAGCGACTTGAACACGATTTGAACCTCGGTTTGTTCCTGTCGTCGGATGTGCCTTCGGGCTATGGTTTGGGCAGTTCGGGAACGCTTGTTGCCGCAGTTTATGATGGTTACGCCAAACAGAAAACCCAGGATTTGATGCAATTGAAATCGTTGTTCGGCCAAATGGAAAGTTACTTCCACGGTAGCAGCTCCGGCATCGACCCGCTGCAATGCTATGTGGGCAAGCCGTTCAAAATCACGCCTGAAAGGGTGGAGTTGCTTGATGAAGGTTTCCTGAACAAAGACATCCATATTTGCCTGATTGACACGAAAATAAAGAGCAACACCAAGCCTTTGGTAAACCATTTCAAGGCGCAACGCGAGAATCCTGAGTTTTTGAACCGCTTCCAAACAACGTATTTGCCTCATGTGAAGTCGTGCATCAACACGATAATTGAGGGTGATAAAGATTTGTTTTTCAATTCGTTGAAGCAACTCACCAAAGGCCAACTGGAGTTCCTTCGTCCGATGATAACCGACAACACCTTGGACTTATTCACGGCGGATTTTGACTTCAATTTCGGCGTAAAAATCTCAGGCTCAGGCGGTGGCGGCTATGTGTTGGGCTTCACGGACGATGTTCAGAAAGCCACAGATTTGCTCAGCCTCTCATGTCATTCCAAGGCCGCAGGCCGTATGGAATCTATGAGAGGCGAATTTGATGTTATTTGGCTGTAAATTTTTATCTTTGCAGCCCGAATGTCAGCCCTGAAAAACATAGAACGTTGGATTGAACGCACCCTGACCTCGGTCATCGACTTCTTTTATCCGCCTTTCAGCAAGGTAATGAGCCTTGAGTTGTTCCGTTACGCGGCTTGCGGTGGCTTGAACCTTGCTTTGGAGTGGGTGCTGTACTATGTTTTCTACCACTATGTGTTTCACGCTCAGGTGGTTGACCTCGGTTTCATCGCCTTCACGCCCCACATTGCAGCTTTTATTTTCAAGTTTCCCATCACTTTCTTGACGGGATTTTGGATGGCACGACACATTAGTTTTTCAGGCTCCACATTGCGCGGTAGAACACAGATTACCAGATACTTATTAGTTACCATAGTAAACTTTCTCATCAACTATTTCGGTCTGAAGCTCTTCGTCGAGGTGTTCCATTGGTGGCCGACCATCGCCTATGTGGTCATTTCCATCATCTGCGTGACATTCAGCTACTTGAGCAACAAATTCTATTCGTTCAAAAAGGAAAAGAAAGCAAACAAAGCATCATGAATACAAAACGCACTTTTTTAGCCATCCATATTCCAACAGGCACGGAATACCCTGCCTTGGTCGAAAAACTGAAGAAAAACCTGCCGCACGAGAAATACATCAACTACTGCCGACCTGAAAACATCCATCTGACATTGAAGTTCTTGGGCAGCACGCCCGTTGAGGATATTCCAACCATCATCGAGGCCTGCCAAAAGGTGGCCAAGCGGCACCAGCCTTTCACGATGGACTTCGACCGCACGGGGCTTTTCGGCAGCAACCGCGTGCCGCGCGTGCTTTGGCTCGGCATGAACGACCAGCCCAAGGCCTTGTTCGACTTGGAGAACGATCTCTTGGACGCTTTCGATGACTTGGGTTATCTCCGCGACCGGCAAAACTTCGTGCCGCACCTCACCGTTTGCCGCATCAAGTCGTTAGTTGACAAGCAGTTCTTTATGCAGATTTACAACTCGATAGAGCAAAAAATCTACCTTCACGCCGATGTGAAGGAGCTGGTGTATTACCAAAGCATCTTACAACCCACTGGGCCGATTTATAAAGTTTTGAAAAAGATTCCTTTGATATAAGGTTTTTATTCCGTACTTTTGCAAAATCTTGGAAATTTTGAATCTTAATTTTTAAATCATTAAATATAGAATTATGGAAATCAGAAAATTAGAACAAATGTTCGAGGTTTTGCGCAGCAAACCGAAAAAACGCCTCGTGGCCGCTTACGCCAACGACGACCACACCATTTGTGCGGTGAACGCCGCCGTCAAGGAAGGTCTCATTGACGCCACCCTCATGGGTGACGAGAAAGTGATTGCCGAAGTGTGCAAGGCCGAAGGCATCGACATGGCCAACTTCCGCATCATCCACGAACCCGAAGACGTGAAAGCCGCTGCCAAGGCCTGCGACCTCATCAACGCCGGCGAAGCCGACATCTTGATGAAGGGCCTGCTGCCCACCGACAAGTACATGCGCGCCATCCTCAACAAGGAACGCGGCCTCTGCCCGCCCAACGTGACGCTGGCCCATGTCGCCGTCATCGAGAACCCCAATTACCACAAGCTGATGGTGGCCTCCGACTGCGCCATCATCCCGCTGCCCGACATCAAGCAGAAGCAAACCCTGCTGAAGTATGTCACTACCGTGGCTAAGGCGTTGGGTGTCAGCTGCCCGAAGGTCGCCTTGGTGACGGCCACCGAGCAGATGAGCGCTGGCATTCCCGCTTGCGTCGATGCCGCCATCATCGCCAAAATGGCCGAGCGTGGCCAAATCAAGGGCTGCATGGTGGAAGGCCCGATTAGCCTCGACCTCGCCTTGGATGCCGAAACCGCTGCCATCAAGGGCATGAAGAATCCCGTGGCTGGCGATGCCGACTGCCTCGTGTTCCCCAACTTGGAGAGTTCCAACGTGTTCTACAAGTGCTGCACCAAGTTCGACAAGAGCGAAGTGGGCGCCATGCTGATGGGTGCCAAGGTGCCTTGCGTGCTCAGCTCGCGCGGCGACACAGCCAAGACCAAGCTCTATTCCATCGCACTTGCCGCAATGCTGGCGTAAACAACAAAAACATAACATTATGGTACATAAAATCTTAACCATAAACCCCGGTTCCACCTCGACGAAAATCGCGGTGTTTGAAGGCGAAGAGCAAGTCTTCAAAAAGAACATCAAACACTCAGCCGAAGAAGTGGCCAAGTACGACCGCATCTCCGACCAGAAGCCCTTCCGCACCGAAGTCATCCTCAGCGAACTGAAGGAAGCCGGCATCGATGTCAAGACGATGGACTGCATCGTGGGCCGTGGCGGCTTGCTGCGTCCGCTCGTTTCGGGTGTCTATGAGGTGAACGATCTGATGATTAAGGACCTCACCGAAGGTTACAGCGGCGAACACGCCTCCAACCTCGGTGGCCTGATTGCCAATGACATCGCCAAGGAAATCGGCGTGAAAGCCTACATCGCCGACCCCGTTGTGGTCGATGAGATGGACGAAGTGGCGCGTTATTCGGGTCATCCGCTGTTCCCGCGCATCTCCATCTTCCATGCGCTGAATCAGAAGATTATCGCCCGCCAATTGGCCAAGGACCTCGGACGCAAGTATGAGGACATGAACATCATCGCCATCCACCTTGGCGGCGGTATCAGCGTGAGCGCACACAAGAAAGGCCGCGTGGTTGACACCAACAACGCCTTGAACGGCGACGGTCCCTTCACTCCTGAACGCTCGGGCGCTCTGCCTGCGGGATTCCTTGTGGATGCTTGCTTTAGCGGCAAATACACCAAGAAGGAAATCGGCCAGATGCTGAAGGGCAAGGGCGGCTTCGTCGCCTACCTCGGCACCAACGATGCCCTGGAGGTGGAAAACGCCGTGAAGGCTGGCAACAAGGAATGGGAAAAGGTCTATAAAGCCATGGCTTACCAAGTGGCCAAGGAAGTCGGCGGACTGGCTGCCTCAGCCATGAGCATGGATGTGGACGCCATCTTCCTCACGGGCGGCATGGCCTACGACAAGGGCTTCTGCGCCTTGGTGAAGAGCCATGTGGAGAAAATCGCTCCCGTGTATGTCTATCCCGGCGAGGATGAAATGAAAGCCTTGGCCTTGAACGGTTTGCGTGTCCTCAATGGCGAGGAAGCTCCCAAGGTTTACGGCTAAATCTTCGTACAGATGCCCCGTGGCATGTTTCTACGGCAAACAAAAACCACCGCCTTCATCGGAAAGCGGTGGTTTTTTGTTGTAGGTCTGTTGAAATTATTCAGCAGGAACTATTGTTTCCAAGAAGTCATTTAACTTGGCTTCGGCGGCTTGGGCGCGCTGCTGCAATTCGGGAAGGACGTTGTCGTAGTTGGCAAACGGTCTCAACGCGGCTTCTGCTGCTTCAAAATTTCCAATTAAAGCGTCGGAAGAGGCTTCATCCACTTGGCCGTAACCTTCACACAAGGCATTGATAGCGTTCTCGTAATCCTCAATGAGCGGCGTCATGAACTCTGCGGCTTTTTGTGCTTCAACTTTGTTGTAAGCCGTAGCTCTGTCGTAGATGTAGCCCTGCAGTTCGTTCCATTCTTCCTCAGTGAAGCCTTTGACGTTGCCTTCTTCGTCAAGATAGTCGGCAAAAGTGTTTTTGAGGAACTCAGCCTTGTCAGCCTCAAACTGATCGATGTAAGCTAAAAAGTCCACACCATTGTCAATGGCCTGAACTTTTGTTTCGGCTTGCGAGAAGAACTCGTCGGTGGCCTTTTTGATGGTGTCCGACTTTGAGGTCGTGTTGCAGGAAGTCATGACGAAACCCATGACAATGGCGGCAAGTACTAAAGTAAGTTTTTTCATAACGTTAAAATTTAATGATTTGTGTTGATAAGTTGATATTGATTAGATTTCAGGTGGCAAAAGTAGTGATTATTGGGATTGCTCTGTAAGAAAATTAAAAAAAGACATCAATTTCCGGCACAGGCTGCCGTGGCCGCGCTAATCGTGATGCCTGGAACGCTCTCCAATTGGTGCGCGCAGGCCTCCAAAGTGGCACCGGTGGTCAACACATCGTCAATGAGGAGAACATGCTTGTTTTCCAATTCTTTAGGAAAGCGCACCTCGAAGATGTCCTTCACGTTCTTGAAGCGTTCGTCGGCCGATTTTTTGGTCTGGGTGGATGTATGAACAGCACGGACAAGGTATTTGTCGCCAATCGGGATACCTGTCACCTCGTTGATGCCCTGCGCAATCATCAGGCTTTGGTTGTAGCCGCGTTGTTTCTCGCGCTTGGGATGAAGCGGCACGGGAATCAAGAAGTCAATACCCTGAAACAGAGGTGCTTCCTTGATGCTTTCACCCAATTGCTGCCCGAGAAAAACGCCCGCTTCCTTGTTGCCTTTGTATTTCAATTCGTGGATGAGATGCTGCACTTTGCCCGTTTTGGCGAAGAAAAAGCAGGCCGTCACCGCATGAAAACGGACGCGCCCGTAGAAGTTTTGCGTCAAAGGGTTGTCGGGGTTCAGCTCATAGCCCGTTTTGGGCAACGTGAAGCGGCACTTCAGGCAAACGGTCTCCTCGTCTTTCAGCAAAGGCTCGCCGCACGCCGCACAAACACGTGGATAAAAAAGGTTGAGGATGCTATCGAGCCAGTCGCGGAAGGTCATCATGTGGAGAGGGTTTACTGTCCTAAACGGATGTATTTTTTTCGCGGCACCATGGCCTTGGGCTTACCTGTTTCCGCTGCCTCGTCAAGCTCATACATCCTATAATCAATGGAATAGTCTAACGAATCGGGAAGCAGTTCGTCCAAGCGGCCTTGCTCGCGCAACACCTCGTTGTACATACGGCGGTTGCGCAACAAGGTGGCCTGCCTCCGCGCCGATTTGTTGTACTTGTCATAAAGGAACTGTATCGGATTGGCGGTGACGATAACCATACCGTTGCCCGCAGGTGGTCGGCTTAGCCAAAGCTCGTCCAATTCCTCGTAGGTTTTTTGGATTTCGCGTGGTGTTTCCATAGTGGGCATGGTGATGAGCATCTCCTTGAAAGTCTCATAATTATAGAACGGGAACACGGCCACCTCTCGAAGCGTAATGGTATCGCTGCGCAAGCGTATGAAAAGTGTGTCGAAACTCGCCGACATCGTGGAATCGACTGGAATGAGGCGGCGCGCATAGCCGATGCAACTCACCCAAAGCGTGTCGGTGGCTTTGGCTGGAATGATGAACTTGCCCTGCATGTTGGTGATGGTACCACAATGCCCCATCTTACTGATGACGTGCGTGTTACGTATCGGCCTCAGGCTATCTGCACTAACCACATATCCGAAATAATACATTCGACCATGCGTCAACAAGTCGTCACTTTGCGCGAAAGCGGCAACACTGCAAACCAGCAAAAACAATATGATGAGCTGTCGTTTCAATCTTAACTTTGATTATATTAACTACAAACGTGAATCATGCTGTTTTATTTCACAAAAGGTTGCATCACACGGTCAAAAATGCCGTTCATGTAGGCCAAAGCCATGCCGTAATTGCTGATGGGGATACCAGCTTTCACGAACAAGTTGGTGCGGTTGAGCAGTTGTTTCCGCGTGCTCATGCAGCCACCACACTGAATGGCCATGGTGTATTGTTCTGGCCCGACGATGGGTGAGAGACCCGACACATACTCGAAACGGATGTCTTTCCCCGTAAATTTCAGTATCATACGCGGCAACTTCACTCGCCCGATGTCGTCGCAAGTGCTGTGGTGGGTGCATGATTCGAGGAGCAAGACCTTATCGCCGTCCTTGAGTTGCGAGAGATGGGGCGTGCCTTTCATGTAGTTGTCGAAATCGCCGCGCAGCCGCGCCATGACGATGCTAAAACTAGTTAAAGGAATCTCCGTCGGAACGATTCTGCTGACCATGCCAAACACCTGACTGTCAGTGACTACCAATGCTGGTCGAGGCATAGTTCTTAGGTATTGCTCCAAATGGGTTTCCTTCAGCACGACGCAGATGCATTCGTTGTCCAGCACATCGCGGATGGCCATCACCTGAGGCAGGATGAGACGGCCTTCTGGAGCTTCGGAATCCACGGGGCAGACCAGCACCACCACCTCGTTCGGCTTGATAATGCCGCCCAACAACGACACTTTTTGATAAGCACTTTCAGGAATAGTGGTCTTAAGCAATTCAACAATCGGTTGAATGTCATCGTTTTTCAGCACACTGAAATCCAAGACTTTGCACTCAAACTTACGTTCGATTTCCTGCTGCAACTCAGGCTTCAGCGGCTCCTCGTCGGCTTTGTTATGGACGATGAGGAAAGGCACGGCCAATACCTTCATGCGGCTGAGGAGCTGTTCTTCGGGTTCGCCGAAGCGGTTCTCGGCGATGACGAGGACGGCGCAGTCGATTTCATCCAACACCTTCAGGGTCTTCTCCACCCTTTGCCGGCCCAGCTCGCCCACATCATCGATGCCGGCCGTGTCGATGAGCACGCACGGCCCGATGCCGAAGATTTCGATGCTTTTCTTGACGGGGTCAGTGGTGGTGCCGGCGGTGTCGCTCACGATGGCGATGTCTTGTCCTGTGAGGCGGTTGATGAGGCTGCTCTTGCCGCAGTTGCGCCGCCCGAAAATGCCGATGTGGGGTTTGAGGTCTTTTGCCATGCGGATTATTTTGGCGCAAAATTAATAAAAAGCCGAAAACGCAACCGACACTTTTTTTCTATTTTTGTCCCATGAAACCGTGTTATTATATAGGAGCGTTTTTTCTTTTCGTCATGATGGGTTGTGCCCGATTCGATGATGATTCTATAAAGACGCGCCAAGGCATGTCTCTACAGCCCGTCGCATCCCCTGAATTATCAGTCATCGACAGCCTGATGTGGCAGCGGCCCGACAGCGCGCTGGCCATGCTGTTGCCTTGTTTCGACACCTGCCGTGCAGACGTTTCACGCAGCGTCTCTACCACCCACGACCGCCATTACGCCCACCTCTTGCTGGCAGAATTGCTCTACAAGAACGATTCCGCCCAGACCAACCGCGCGGAACTGCGGCAGGCCGTGGCCTATTATGATTCGTTGTTGCGGGTTGCGGACACACGCGGTGTGTCCCTACACAGGCCTGTCCGTAGGGACGCATCGAATGCGTCCGATGCCGACACCCAAACCATCGCCTTCTTGGATGCCCGCGCCCATTATATTAATGGTGTGGGGTATTATGAAAGCGACAGCATTGTGGAGGCTTGCCGTGAATACCTGAAGGCACTGGAAATCATGGAGGAACATTTCGGTGAAAAGGAACTGGTTGGGGAGAAAGCGAGGTTTATGGCATTGACGTATACGCATTTGACGGGCTTGTTCTCCGACCAGTATCTGCATGAGCAAACCATTTACTTCGGAAATAAGGCACTTGATTATTACCATAGATTTAATGCTACTCCTTGGCATATAGCTTGGATGTATAATGAGATTGGTTCGAATTATCATATATTATGTGATTTCAACAAAGCAGACAGTTTATATGATTTAGCCATCAATGTATTGCCTGATACCAATAATTTGATTTACAGAGATATAGTTGTTCTTAAAGCTTTTTTGCAATACAAGAAAGTAAAGCAAGCTAAAATGTCATTACAACAGTTAAAGAGATTGCTATTACTTTCTGAAAGCGAAAACGAGTATCTGGCGCGTTGTGCTATAATAGGTGAAATATACTTCCGAGAAAGACAATTCGATTCGGCTTTGGTTTATTTAAACCAAGTTTTTCAAGAATCGCAGAACGAGGAACTGAAAAAGCAGACTGCTGAATTCTTGGTTGACATTCTTAAAAAGCAAGGCCAGGATTTGGAAATATTTGAATATGCCGAGTTTTTGGTGCCTTTCGCCAACCTAAGCGAAAACGAAAGTTACCTGAAATCGCAGCTTACTGAGCTTTGTAATGGATACAAGCAGAAAAGGACGGAAAACCTGCACCAAAAGAAGCTAATGAAAACCAACAAAAACACAAACCTAACTATAGGATTGCTTCTTGGCGTTGTCGCACTTATGGCTGTTTCTTATGGTTTGATCAGGAAACGGCATCGCAAGCTTGAAGTTCGGCAAAATGAAACCGTGAAGCTGTTGGAATCCGAACGGTATGCACATGAAATACAACAAAAGGCACTGGCGGGCAGACTGAGGAAAAGCAATGATTTACTGCGCTTACAATCTGAGATGGCTATCAAGATTCAGGAATCCATGGAAAAGGAAAAGTTATGCGCCCCTCATGGCGATTACGAGGCATTAATACAAGAAACACCATGCCATGAAATCATAGAAAGTCTGGAAGGCACTAACATAAAAAGGATTTCTGTTCCTAATGATTACGCAGAATTATCCCTTTCACCGCAACAACTTTTAAGTTTGGCCAAAGTGACGGAAAAGCATTTTTGTGGATTTGAGAGTTATTTGAGAAATTTATATCCGAAAATCTCGGCTCTAGATATAGATATTTGCCGTCTTTTCCTCCTTGGTTTGAACGAAAAACAAGCTTCCATTCTCCTTCATCGCGATTATTCCACCATCATGGAACATGTCAGAAAGATGAAAAAGGCTTTACGTATAGAGAAAAACCTACGGGACTTTATTAGAAATGGAGGATAGTATTTTGATTATTAGGACAATAGTGTAATATTTCCCCACTATTCCCCACCAAAAATTTTGTTGTTTTCTGGAAAAATCGCTATAGCTTTGCAACGAATTCAAATGTAAAAGCTATGCGACATTCAACATTCAAACAATTTGTTCTGCTGCTCGGCATGATGTTGCCAGTAGTATGGTGTGGTGCTAATGGCATCAATTCAACTGATGGCTATAGCCACATTTATGTGAAACAAGGTCATGTTCAAAGCATGCCCAAAGGCTCCACCATCCAAGCTTCCATCAACGGCCACACGCTCATGGTGGTCTTCACCGAGAACCTCGGCGATGTGGCCATTGAGATCACCACAGCCACGGGTGCTTTAGTGGAAAACTTTTGGACTATAACCCCCAATGGCCTACAGACCTACTTATCCCTCTGTGGGGATTATGTCATCACCTTCACCCTTCCCAACGGGGATGAGTATTATGGTGAGTTTACGGTAACGGATTAAACACCAAACAAAAGCAATCAAATTCATGTTAAACACCAAAAAAATCAAACCAATGAAAAAAAGTATTATCACAATGGCCTTTGTGCTGCTTGCGATTGCGGCACAAGCGCAAATCAAGATGCATGGTAATGGAAGAATTACATTCCAAACCTTATCTAATTCGACAGGACAAGGAGTGGTTTTTGGACCAGCCCCAGATTGGAATGCGGATTTTAACGGTAATGTTTATTTTCATAAAAATGTCTGTTTTATACACAACGAAGGGGCATTCAGTTGGATGTCAAGTGCAATAGTAAATCACCAATACTCTGTATGCTGGGTGGTTTCTCCCAATTGGACCACTTTTAACTTTTTCGTTTATGGCAACGGAGATGCATACTCAAAACACTATTACACCATAACAGGCCAAAGCCTCAATGGTGGTTCAAAGAATGAAGGGCAAGAACCTATCAAAGGTAGCGAGGCGTTAGAGGCAATCTCGGGCTTAAAAGGATATTACTATGCCCCGGAGGAACAGGAGATTCCCGATTTGGAGAACAACGAGTTTGTTGACCCCGATGCTGTGGATGCCATGTATGCTGATTTTGAGAAACGCTCCGTAGGTCTTTCGGGTACCAGTTTTTTGGAGGCCTTTCCAGAAGGTGTTCGCACTGACCCGCAGAACCGTCTTTGCATAGACTACCAATCGGTGGTGACCATGCTAGTAGAGGCCGTCAAGGAACAGCAACGGGAGATAGAGGAACTGCGCAAGACTTTGGAGGAAAACGGCCTGGTGAGAAAACAACGCTAAACCTTTGCACCCATGAAAAAGTTTGTATATCTTTGCGGCATGATATTCCTAAGTATGAACATGATGGCGCAGATTGACTTGAACGACAGAAACTGGGATACGGTATTCTTTGATGATTTCACGGAGATTGGTCGCTATTGGGGAGAGGACTGGTTGAGTAAGCCTGTTGAAAAATGGATGGGTTTTCCAGGGTTTGGTGTGACAGATGGACCTGGTTGGTATCAAGTGTATCAATATTCAAACTGTCATTTCTGTCCTTCAGAAGGTCAGATGAAACTTGTGTCGGAATACGATTTTGCCAATATAATCCAGACTCATCAGTATAATCTTCCAGGGTGTATGCATAATATTTTTCCCTCTTCTGATAGCTTGTTTTACTTTTCGGGCGAAATAGATGTTTTTAAGGATTTCATGCAGTTTCAATATGGCTATTTCGAAATCCGCTGCAAGCTACCCAAACATCATGGTGCTCATAGTGGGTTTTGGCTGCAAAATGCCAATTCGAATCCTCCAGATACTTTCTATGAGGAAATTGATATCGTTGAATTTTCATGGTCTGCGAGTGACACTGCAGCCCATTGGTTGCCTGTCATTAATCCCGAATCCTATTCGACTTATTTAGGCGACCCAAGATATTATTCTACGGCTATCAGTCATAATCTGCATGGACAATACGTAGATTATGAAACAGATGTTTATGCCATGGTGTATCCCCATATACCCAATGAGAAGGAGGATATAAACGGGTGGCACATTTATGCTTGTGAATGGATGCCCGACCATGTGTATTTGTATTTGGACGGAAATTTGGTAAACAGCTATTATGACAAGACGCACATTCCAAAACATCATCTGACCTTGAAAACCAACTATGGCATAGACAGATATTACAAAAATAATGGAATCGTTTGGATGGGCTCAGACAATATGATCATTGACTACATCAAGGTCTATCAACTTCAATGGCAGTGCGATACTGACGAAATAATAACCAATCAAAGCGAATTGAACCATTTTGATTATGCAGTAAAAAAGTCTGTGTCTATCATTCCTTCTAATGGTGAAATAACAATAGAAAACACAGATAAGGTTACTTTTAGGGTCACGGATTCTTTTGAGATTAATGGGCCGTTCCAAGTAAAGAACGGTGCCGAGTTCACAGTAATTAGGCAGGACTGCCCGATAGAAAACAAAAACAAAGTAAACCAATAATTAAGAAAAACAATGAAAAAGTATTTATCATTATTAGCGATACTACTATTAGCTGTATTAGACATGAATGCTCAACGGGGCGAAATCTTTTTCACCGACTTTGATCCAGACTCCTGCTTACATGTCCATTTATCGCATGAAGAAATGTGTTTTGACTTGAATTATGACGGCATTTCTGATATATGTATGAATTATGTTTTAGGAACCGCTATTGTCGGGTTTGAAATAGTCGCAAAACAAGACAATCTTTTACTATGTATTTCAAACAATAATGACACCATTGCTTCTGCCAAAGATTGGAGGAAAGGATGGGGTGAATCTTACCCAGAAGGTTTTAAGTATATGGGATTTAGGTTAGAAATAGATAGAGATTATTACTATGGATGGTTTAGAACTTACGCGGTTCTTGCAGAACGGAATTGGTATTTTGACAAGTTCGCTTTCTGTACCATCCCCAACTATCCATTGCGATGGGGACAGACAAACCTTACTGATGTTGAGGAAAACGAAGCCCATCGCATCGCCAAGCTTCATCCCAACCCCACCACAGGCATCGTCCTCATAGAAAACGTGGAATGTGCAGAAGTGCAGGTTTACAACACCTTGGGCCAAATGTTAAAAACCTCGCAAAACACCAACCAAGTCAGCTTGGGAGGCCTGCCGCAGGGTGTCTACCTACTGCGCGTCACCACGAAGGACGGCATGGTGTTTTCGGACAAGGTGGTGAAAAACTGAACGTGGGGTCTTGTAGGGCTGTCATACCGTGGCAGCCGCCGGAAAACGGGACGCGGCTACCGTGGTACGACAGCCCTACACGATGCGCGTCACGTTGGAAAACGGGAAGGTGTTTTCGGAGAAGGTGGTGAAGGAATAGAATCCACACTTATTGAGGCACAAAATATTGCGTCTCAATAACGAAGGAAACAAATATGGTTTATAAGGAAACAAATCTGAAACAAATATTCGTTTTCGATTGGCGTCAGATTTGTTTCCCAATACCGACTCAAAATGTGTTTTGAATCCCATTTATTCCTATTTTTGCGGCTCAATCAACAAAAACAAGGATAATGAGAATCGCAGTAGTGGGAGCCACGGGTTTAGTTGGCTCGAAGATGCTCCAAGTGCTTGATGAGCAGCAAGTTCAGATTAACGAGCTGATTGTGGCCGCCTCGGAACGCTCAGTGGGCAAGGAAATCGTGTTTCAAGGAAAAACGCATCGCTTGGTCAGCGTGGAGGATGCCATTGTCCAACACCCTGACATTGCCATATTCTCGGCAGGAGCCTCAGCCTCAAGGCAATACGCACCGCGTTTTGCTGAAAACGGCACTTTTGTCATCGACAACAGTTCGGCTTGGCGCATGGAGAAAAACGTGCCTTTGGTGGTGCCCGAAATCAACGCCGACACCATCACAACGGAAACTCGCATCATCGCCAACCCCAACTGCTCCACCATCCAGATGGTGATGGCCCTCGCCCCGATTCACAAAGCCTTTGGCATCAAGCGCTTAGTGATTGCCACCTACCAAAGCGTGAGCGGCAGCGGATTGAAAGGAATCAACCAACTCTATCGGGAAGAAAACTCTCAACTCCTAACTCCCAACTCTCAACTAAAAAACGCTTATCCGCACCAGATTTACCGCAACGTGCTGCCCCATGGCGGCGACTTCTGCGAAAACGGCTATACCACCGAAGAGGAAAAATTGGTGAATGAAACCCGAAAGATTCTGCGCGACAACAATATCGCCATCACCGCCACGGTATGCCGCGTTCCCGTCACAGGCGGCCACAGCGAAGCTGTCAACGTGGAGACAAAACGCCCCTTCGAACTTGACGAGGTTAGGAAACTTTTGGCAGCCATGCCCGGCGTGGTGGTGCAGGACGACCCGAGCACCAACCTCTACCCCATGCCCATCGAGGCTTTCGACAAGGACGAAGTCTTTGTGGGCCGCATCCGCCGCGACCTCAGCATCGCCAACGGCCTGAACCTCTGGATTGTCAGCGACAACATCCGCAAGGGTGCCGCCACTAACGCCGTGCAGATAGCGCAATATATTATCCGTCAGTATTTTAAGAAATGAAAATCTTTCACAACATCATAGAAGTCCGCAACATCCCCAACGCCGTGGTCACCATCGGCACCTTCGACGGGGTACATCTCGGTCATCAGGCCATCTTCAACAAGATGAAAAGCTTGGCACAAACCGTTGGAGGCCAGACGGTTGTAGTTACCTTCAGCCCGCATCCTCGGCAGGTGCTTAATATCGACAGTTCGAACCTGCGCTTCATCACCACGCCCGAAGACAAGCTCCGAAAATTCGAGGAGTTTGGCATCGACAATGTGCTGATTATCAACTTTACGCGGGAATTTTCGCGCACACCTTCTGAGACCTTCATCAAGGACTACCTCATCGATAACCTCAAGCCGGCCTACATCGTGGTGGGCTACGACCATCATTTCGGCAAGAACCGCATGGGCGACTTCGACCTCCTCACAGACCTGAAAAAGAAATACAATTTCAAGGTGGAACGCATTGCGGCCCAAGATGTTGAACATATCGCCATCAGCTCCACGAAAATCCGCAACGCCCTCGCTGTAGGCAACGTGAAAAGCGCCAACCGACTTCTCGGCTACACTTATTCTGTGATGGGCGAAGTGGTGCGTGGCAACGAAATCGGGCGCACCATCGGTTTCCCGACGGCCAATCTTGATTTGCCGCGCGAATATATGATGTTCAACCGGGGCGGCGTGTATGCTTGCTTGGTGGATTATAATGGCCAGACTTACAAGGCGATGGCCAACATCGGGCACCGACCCACCATCGGCGACCGCGCTGAGGGCGACATGCTCATTGAAGTGAACCTTTTCGGCTTCGACAGCGACCTTTATGGCCAGCAAATCCGTGTGCACTTCATTGATCGTATCCGTGATGAAATAAAGTTTGAAGGCCTGCCCGAACTGAAAGCCCAACTCGAAATCGACCGCGAAAAGGCCAAAGAGATATTGAACCATTTGCCTGATGGAATCAAATAATTTCCTACTTTTGCACCCGAAAGGTAAAATTCAAAATCTGAAATCTGAAATACAACGAAAAAAATGGAGAAAAAAGACCTACTGAAAGACGTTGTCGAACATATCGACATTAAGAAGTATGACTCAACTGAACTCATCAACGCCATGCGCAAGATGTCGTTCACCTCACGCGACACTGCCCGCGCCGCCGACATCCTCTGCCAAATGATTGCGGAGAAAGACTGCACCAACATCCTTACCATCGCCGGTTCCACTTCGGCTGCCGGCTGTATGCAGGTATATGTGGAAATGGTGCGCAACAAGATGGTTGACGCCGTGGTCAGCACAGGCGCCAGCATCATCGACATGGACCTCTTCGAAGCCCTCGGCTACAAGCACTACATCGGCACGAAGGAAAACGTCATCCCCGACACCAAGCTGCGCGAACTCTATATCGACCGCATCTACGACACTTTCATCGACGAGGAAGAGCTACAGGCCTGCGACCAAGCCACCTGCGATGTGGCCGACACTTTGGAGTGCCGTCCCTACAGCAGCCGCGAGTTCCTCTATGAGGTTGGCAAATGGTTAGCCAACGGTCATGGCGTGAAGAAAGAAAGCCTCATCCAGACCTGCTACGAGTGCGGCGTGCCGATTTTCTGCCCCGCTTTCAGCGACAGCAGCGCTGGTTTCGGCATCGGCAAGCACCAGTGGCTCCGCAAGAAAGCCGGAAAGCCTTACGTCAGCATCGACTCAGTGGCCGACTTCCTTGAACTGACTGAAATCAAGATGAATAGCCCGCAATCTGGTCTGTTTATGGTTGGTGGCGGTACGCCTAAGAACTTCGCCCAAGACACCGTGGTTTGTGCCGAAATCCTTGGCCATGAAGTTCCCATGCACAAATACGCTATTCAAATCACCGTGGCCGACGTGCGCGACGGCGCCTGCTCGTCATCAACGCTACTTGAGGCTGGCTCTTGGGGCAAGGTGAGCGAAGAGCTCCAACAGATGGTCTACGCCGAAGGCACCACCGTCATTCCCGCTATCGTCAGCTATGCTTACCACAACGCACCTTGGCGTGAGCGCGAGTACAAGAACTGGCAGAAGTTATACAAGTAATCCACAATAGTGTGGGATACACTGTACTCAACCCTTAACCGTCATGGCGGAGGAACATCCGCCATCTCCTATGCGCGAAGACATACTCTTTACGCTTGGGAGATTGCGGGTCAAGCCCGCAATGACGGTTAGAGGTGAGTTTATTCCCCCGTTTAAAAGCACACTAATGGACATCAGCATCTTCCTTGAGCCCGTTCCTCAAAAGTGTTTCAGCGAACCGTTCCGTCCGGGCAAAAACACTTTGGGCGAAACCATCACCATCTTTCGTTCGGAAGACGAATTCCCCAACCTCGAAAATGTACAATTGGCCCTTTTGGGCGTCAAGGAAGAGCGTGGCGCTGTCGACAACAAGGGCTGCGCTGACGGCGTTGACCTTGTCCGCAAGGCTCTTTACCAACTCTTCGACCACTGGCCGCAACTCAACATCATTGATTTAGGCAACATAAAAGTCGGGAAGGAAATCAACGATACATATTTTGCTTTCAATCAGGTACTTACAGAGCTTCTGAAGAACAAAATCGTGCCCATCGTCATCGGGGCGGGACAAGACCTTACCTACACAATGTATCAGGTGTACGAGCCGACAGGTAAGCTCATCAATATCGCCGCCGTCGACCCGATGTTTGACATTGGCAATGACCAAGAAGCCCTCAACTCGCACTCCTATCTCAGCCATATTATCCTGCAACAACCCAATTTCCTGTTCAACTTCACCAACATCGGCTATCAATCGTATTACGTTGATACAGAGAATATTGAACTAATGAAACAACTGCTTTTCGATGCTTATCGTTTAGGCAGCGTGCGGGACAACATCGAACTGACCGAGCCGCTTATCCGCAACGCCAATCTGCTGAGTTTCGACATCGCCGCCGTCCGTGCCGCCGATGCACCAGGCGTGAGAAACGCCTCGCCCAACGGCTTCAACGGCGAGGAAGCCTGCCGCATGACGCGCTATGCCGGACTGAGCTTCAAACTCTCGTCCATCGGTTTCTTCGAGTACAACCCGCACTACGACATCAACTCGCGCACGGCGAATCTTATCGCCGAGATGATTTGGTACTTCATCGAAGGCTTCTCGAACCGCCAAGACGACATCCCGACCTTGGAGAGCACCGACTTCAAGCGTTACAATGTGCAAATCGGTGAGGGTCAGACTGATGTGGTGTTCCTTTGCCACAAGATTTCTGGCAAGTGGTGGATGGACATGTCGTTCCTGCAAAATGACGACCAACGTCTTGAACGTCATCATTACATCCCCTGTTCGAAGGAAGACTATGACCAAGCCATGCACAACGAGCTGCCCGACAAATGGTGGCAGTTTTACCAAAAGCTGATGTAATTCATTCTTTTTCAACCAATTTGGCTCCAGTCGAAAGTCTGGGCAAATAGCTCCTTGTAATGCTCCCGCAACATCCTGTTTTCGGGCTTGATGAGTTTCGGGTCGTCGGCCAAAAGGCGGATGGCGGCCTCGCGAACTTCAGGAATCAAAGCACCATCCTTTTGCAGGTCGCCAATCATCATCTCGATTTGACCTGATTGTCTCGTTCCACCTGTTTCGCCAGGACCACGCAACTCCAAATCCACCTCGGCGATTTCGAAGCCATCGTTGGTGCTGCACATCGTTTTCATGCGGGTTTTGCCGTCGGCGGTGAGTTTGTGGTCGGTGACAAGGATACAATAGGATTGGTCGGCGCCGCGACCTACGCGACCTCTTAATTGGTGCAACTGCGAAAGCCCGAATCTATTGGCGTTTTCGATGATCATCACCGTGGCATTGGGAATGTTCACGCCGACCTCGATGACCGTCGTGGCCACCATGATTTGCGCATTCCTATTAATAAAACGCTGCATCTCAAAGTCTTTGTCCTCGGCACTCAGTTGGCCATGGCAGACACAGAGTTTGTATTGCGGCTCGGGGAAATCGTGCAGCAAAGCCTCATAACCCTCCTGCAAAGCAATCATGTCCGTGTTTTCCGATTCCTTGATGAGCGGATAGACCACATAAATCTGCCGCCCAAGCGCGATTTGCTGCTTCATGAACATCATGATGCGGTAGCGGTCGTCGCTGTAAACGTGATAAGTCTGTACGGGTTTTCTCCCAGGCGGTAACTCGTCGATTTTCGACACGTCGAGGTCGCCGTATTGGGTCATGGCAAGGGTGCGCGGGATGGGTGTTGCGGTCATCACCAAAGTGTGGGGTGGTATCTCTGTTTTCTCGTAGAATTTCGCCCTTTGCTCCACCCCGAATCGGTGTTGCTCGTCGATGATGGCCAAGCCTAAGTTCTTGAAAACCACCTTGCTTTCAATCAGCGCGTGGGTTCCGACCACGATTTGCATGGTGCCGTCGGCCAAGCCTTTATAAATCTGGTTTCGCTCTTTTGTCTTGGTGGAACCCGTCAGCAGGGCGAAGTTGATGTGCATGTCCTTCAGTTGCTCCTGAAGGGTAGCAAAATGCTGTGTAGCAAGAATTTCTGTAGGTGCCATCAGGCAGGCTTGGAAGCCGTTGTCCAAGGCGAGGAGCATTACCATGAGTGCAACGATGGTTTTCCCGCTACCCACATCGCCTTGCAGCAGGCGGTTCATTTGGTGCCCTGAACCTAAATCCTTGCGAATTTCCTTGATAACGCGCTTTTGGGCGTTGGTCAGCGGGAAAGGCAGGTGGTTGTTGTAAAAGTCGTTGAAATAGTCGCCTACTATACTGAAAACGTGTCCTTTAACAGCCTGTTCGCGATGCATTTTGTTGCGCAGCATCTTTAGTTGGAAGAAGAAATGCTCCTCGTATTTCAGTCGGCGCGTGGCCTGCTGGATTTCGATATTGTTGGACGGTAGGTGTATCTCGTAATAGGCGTATTTTCTTGGAATGAGTTGGTTTTCCTCAATGAGCGTTTTGGGCAAGGTTTCAGGAATAAACTCATAGACTTGCTGCAAAATCTGTTTCTGCAACTTGGCAATAGCGCGTGTTCCAAGGCCGTGGTCTTTCATGCGTTCCGTTGTGTTGTAAACGCCTTGCAAACCTTCGCCGATGAGCGGGTCCTTGGGGTCGTACTCCTCAATTTCGGGGTGGACAAAGTTGAAGTTGTGGTTGAACTCGCTCGCCTTGCCGAAAAGCACATATTTCACGCCAGGCTTGAAGCGGTTTTTGAGCCATTTCAGTCCTCGAAACCACACCAATTCGATGCTGCCGCTGTCGTCGGTAAAAACTCCCGTTGCCCGAGTCGCCCTCGGTGCGCCAATCATCTTGATATTGGAAATCGTGCCAACCAACTGATAATAAACGCTTTCGTCTTTGATATAGGCCGCTTTTTGGATTTGGCTGCGGTCAATGTAACGGAATGGAAACTGGTTGAGCATGTCCTGATAAGTGGACACGCCCAACTCCTTCTGAAGGATTTCGGCCTTCTTCGGCCCGACACCCTTCAAGTATGCGATTTTCGTTTGGAGGAGGTTCTGTTCCATGGGGCAAAAGTAAGGATTTTTCGGTCTAATGGCCAAATGTGAAGCTATTTAATTGTCCGTCGCACCTCTATTTCGGGAAAATGCGTACTTTTGCAAAAATTCAAGCCATGAATATCGCCGCATTAGTATCTGGGGGCGTGGATAGCTCCGTTGTAGTGCCGCTGCTGAAGGAGCAGGGCTACGACCCGCATATCTTTTACATCAAAATCGGGATGGAGGGCAAGGAAGACCTGTCGAGCTGCCCGTCGGAGGAGGATATTGAGATAACGACCTATATAGCAAGGAAATACGGTTGTAAATTTGATATTGTCGACTTGCAGCACGAGTATTTTGAGACCGTCGGGAAATACACGATGGAGATGGTGCGCAAGGGTCTCACGCCCAACCCCGATGTGATGTGCAACCGTTGGATTAAACTTGGTGCCTTCGAGGAGAAGGAAGGCCACAATTTTGACAAAATCGCGACGGGACATTACGCCCGCTCATGGGAGGACGAAAACGGCATTTTTTGGCTCGGCACGGCTGCCGACACCTTCAAGGACCAGACCTATTTTCTCGGACGCATCACCTACGCCCAACTGAGCAAAGTCATCTTCCCTATCGGCGACATTCCCAAACCCCAAGTGCGCGAACTGGCCGCAAAATACAAGTTGCCAAGCGCAGAACGCCATGACAGTCAGGGGATTTGCTTCTTGGGCAAGATTAATTACAACGACTACATCCGCGAATACCTCGGCGAGATGCCCGGCGACATCGTAGAGTTGGAAACGGGCAAGAAATTAGGCCGTCACAAGGGCTTTTGGTTCCACACTATCGGGCAGCGCAGGGGTCTTGGCCTTGGCGGCGGGCCTTGGTTTGTGGTCAAGAAAGACATCCCAAACAACATTGTGTATGTGTCGCAGGGCTATGACCCCGTGGCGCAATACACCAACATCGTCCCCTTGGGCGACCTTCAGCCCATGAATCCCGCCTTGCAGTTTGTTGATGGTCAGCGCATTCGCTTTAAGATTCGGCATCAGCCGGAGTTTACCTTTGGCACAATTCGCCTCACGGAGCACGGTGCCGACATTGTTTCGGAAGAGGCCATCTCGGGCGTAGCGCCTGGGCAGTTTGGGGTGGTTTATCATGAAACGGAACCGTACGTTATAGGTAGCGGGGTGATCATTGAAAATTAACGTAGGGGCGGACCTATGTGTCCGCCTGTTAAAACAACAACAGAAACCATGAACACCATTGCCAACCGCATCCTCTACGAAGACAACCATCTCATCGTGGTGAACAAGTTGCCGTCAGAAATCGTCCAAGGCGACAAAACGGGCGACAAATGCCTATTAGACGATGTGAAGGAATACATCAAGGAGAAATACGACAAGCCTGGTAACGTGTTCGCGGGCCTTGTGCATCGCATTGACAGACCCGTGAGTGGCGCGGTCGTGTTCGCCAAGACGAGCAAGGCTCTCTCGCGAATGACGGTGAAGGTGAAAGACCGCGACTTCCGCAAGACCTATCTCGCCCTCGTGAAGAACCATCCACCCAAGCAAGCCGATGTACTCGAAGACTATCTCGTTAAGAACGAGAAGATGAACAAGTCGTTCGTCGTACTGGAAGGAACGAAAGAGGCCAAATTTGCGCGGCTGAGTTATCGTGTCGTCGGGAAATCGGAAACGTTTTATCTGCTTGAAGTTGAGTTGTTTACAGGTCGGCATCATCAGATTCGCTGCCAGTTGGCCAACATCGGCTGTCCTATTCGCGGCGACCTGAAATACGGCTATCCACGCAGCAACCCCGATGCTTCCATCAGCCTCCACGCATGGCACATCTCTTTCGAGCATCCTGTGACGAAGGATCAAATCGAAATCACGGCTCCTTTGCCAGAGGTCTCGCCTTGGACAGCGTTTAAATCAACTTTATAATTCCTTGAAAAACAATAAAATACAAACCACAGAGCATCAGCAGCACGCCGGCAATTTTATTGATTAAGGTGGTGCGCTCGGGCGTGAGGAATACCTTCAGCTTGGCCGCGCCCCAGGCTTTCAGCAGTTCCAAAGTGTAGGTTGTGCCAAGTAAGATGGCGAAAAACACGATGGTGCTCACCTTGTTGCCACCCATGTTGCCTGCCACGATGGCCACCGCCGAGAACCAGAAAATCCAAACGAAAGGATTCAAGATGTTGAGGACGAAGCCCTTGGCGAAAAACACAAACCAAGCGGGCTTGTCCTCTTGCTTCTTCAGCACCTCGTTGGTGCGCTTCTCAATGTATTCGTCTCGCTCTATGCGTTGCTCCACCTTTCTTCGGTAGGTGAAAAGGCCGAACAAGAACAAAATCACGCCTGCCCCGATGCTCGCCAAGGCCGCCTCCAAGCCGGTCCGCATCACCACTTGGACGGAAGACAAAATGCAGAGCGTGACCACCATGGCATCGTTGAGGATGACACCCGTGGCAAACCACGCCGCCGACTTGAAGCCGCGATGCAAGCTGGTCTGCACCAAAGTGATGAAGGCTGGCCCCATGTTGACAAAAAGGGACAAAACCACACCTATCAGGATGGCCCACATCAGGAAGCTGAACGACCCGATGCGGCTGAATTCGGGCATTTTATCAAATATGTCAGGCGTGTTTTCCATTGTGTTTTACTGGATGCTTTTCACGTATTCTTCCCACATCTCAAGGCGCTTACCCTTCAGCACGCGTGGAAACTTGGTGGCACCGCCCCATTTGCCGATTTTCTGCTCCATGAACTCATAGAAATACTTGGTGGGCAGCACGTCGATGAACAGCTCCTTGATGGCTTGGGTGCGCTCCACGGCGTAGTCGTCATTGAGTTGGCAGAGGTTCTCGTCAATCATTTTCAAGGCAGCTTGTTTGTCGATGGGCTCGTCGCAGCCGAGGTACCAATGGTGGGCAAACATCGTGCCGTGACGAATGCCTGCCACCGTAAACTCCGTGATGTTGACGCCCATCTTCTCGGCCATCATCTCCACGGCGCGGGTCATGTTGTCCTGCGAAAGATGCTCGCCCGTGATGCTCAAAAACTGCTTCGTGCGCCCCGTGATGACGATTTCACAGTTCTTGGTGTTCAGGAACTTGATGGTGTCGCCGATGAGATAACGCCAAGTTCCGGCACAGGTGGAGAGCAGGATGGCGTAGTCCACGCCTTCTTGCACTTCGCTGAGCAGCAAGGTTTTTGGCTCGGCGACGATGGTACCGTCATCATCGAAGTTCTCCTCGTTGAACGGGACGAACTCGAAATAAATGCCATTGTCGACCAAAAGCTGCATGACACGCTTCTTCAAGTCGACCTGGTAGGCGATGTAACCCTCTGAGGCCAAGTAACTTTCCACAAACAGCACCTCCTTGCCGAAGATGCGCTCGAAGCTCTTCTCGTAAGGCGCGAAGGCCACGCCGCTATGGACGTAGACCATCAGGTTCGGCCAAAGGTCATGGATGGTTTTGAGGTGGTATTCCTTGATGATGCGTTCGAGCAGAATCTGCACCCAAGCCGGCACACCCACGATGACGCCGATGTCCCATTTTGGGGCTTCCTTCACCATCATATCCATTTTCTCGGCCCAGTCCTTAATCTTTGAAATTTTCTGTCCGGGCTTGTAGAACCGCTCGAACCACGACGGAATCTTGCCCGCCGAGATGCCCGAGAGGTCGCCAGCGTAATAGCCGAACTCCTTGTTGTATTGCAGGTCGGTGCTGCCGCCAATCATCAGGATACCACGATTGTAGAAGTCGACCGGAAAATCGTAGCGTGTGGCCGAAACCAACTGGCGGATACCTGCGCGTGTAATTTTGTTGTTGAGTCCTTTGGTGATGGGAATGTACTTGCTCGCTGCTTCGGAAGTGCCAGAGCTGAGCGCGAAATACTTAATTTTTCCAGGCCAGGCGATGTTGCGCTCGCCTTTGAGGTTGAGGTGCCACCATTCGTCGTGCATCTTGTTGTAGTCAAACACAGGCACGCGCTTGCGGAACTCCTCAAAGATGTTCTTCGACAGCAAAATCTCGTCAAAATGATAGAATTTCCCAAATTCGGTGAACTGCGCCTTGACCAACAACTTACGCAACTCGCGGCGTTGAGCGCGGATGGGGTCGGTGTGGTTCTGACGAATTTCAACTGGTATATTCTTGAGTTCGGCGGCGGCCTTCACGATGGCGCCAATGACTGGAATAGGCATATCGTTCAAGTTATTTAGGCCGCAAAAGTAATGAAAACTTTGGTTTCGGCGACATAAAGTGAGCCAAATCTTTGATTCCACGGAGTTAATTTTAACGAATTGAGCCCAATATCAAAATAAAGCCCTACTTTTGCGCTACGAAACTCTCCAAACAATTCAAATCTTTATGAAGATAAAACTCCTTCTTTTCGCCCTTATGGGAGCCTTGGCGATACAAGCCCAGACCATTGATGTATCCGGCTTGCAATCAGGCATTTGGGCGGCAGATACTGTTTTTGTCACAGGCGATGTTCTGGTTCAGGACTCCTTGCGTATCGCTCCAGGCACAACGGTTCTCTTCACAGGTTTCTACAACATCAAGGCAGAAAAAAATGCTACCCTAAAAGCCATGGGCACCGAAAGCGACTCCATCACCTTCACCATCGGTGATACCACGGGATTCCATATCTTTAACTCAGGTCGAGGCGGCTGGAACGGCATCCGCTTGGAAAAAGCCGGGCCATCACGATTTGAGTATTGCCGCTTCCAGTTTGGCAAGGCCGCTTTGGACAATGACCAAGACGGCGGCGCGCTACGCATTTTCAACAGCGATGTCGTGGAAATCGGCCATAGCACCCTGTTTTGCAATTTCTCGCGCGAGCACGGCGGCGCATTGAACGCCGAAAAAACAAAGGTCGTCATGCACGATTGCAATGTAAGCAACAATTTGACTTACAGCGAAATAGATACCATTTATTTTAGGTACGGTGGCGGCCTGCGTTTCCTGAATTGCGACGTGTCACTCACCAACATGGATTTCTTGTATAACAACGGCAATGGTGCCATCGGCGGAGCTTTGAGTCTCGACAGCTGCGCCGTCAATATCGACCGCTGCAAGTTTGAGCACAATTACGGCATCAACGGGGCGGGGCTTTACCTCATGCGCAGCAACGACTGGGCGTGCAGCATCACTAATTCGCTTTTTGCCAACAACATTTCGGGTCATTTTGGTGGCGGCTTGGCCATCAGCGATTCCTCCCCTTTGGTCAGCAATCTCACCGTCGTCAACAACCATTCCATCGGTGTCAATTGCGGCGGCATTTTCTTCTACCAGCATAGTTCGCCCGTCCTTTGGAACTGCATCGTTTACGGCAACACGAACCAAGCCTTATTAGATGAGCCTGTCCAAATGTGGTCGTGGACCTACGACGGCCATGCGCCTGAGTTCCATAACTGCTTGGTTCAGTACGGTTTCGACAATATCTCGAACCACGAAGTCATTTCGGTGTACGAGGACTGCTTGGACGAAGACCCGCTGTTCACTGACGAGGCTTTCCACATTTGGACTGACAGTCCTTGTTTCAACGCCGGCTCGCCCGAAACGCCCGCCGAAGTGCTCGAAGGCCATGACCTTGCAGGCAATTTCCGCGTTTTGGACGGTATGATTGATATCGGCGCCTACGAAGCCGATTTGACAGGCATTGAGGAACATGCCCAAAATGAACCTTTTATCCGCATCGTCGGCAATCCCGTCACGGCTTCAAGTTATGCCGAAATCGAGTTGAAAGAAGCTGGCAATGGAGTTGCAAACATCTACTCCATCGAAGGCAGATTGTTGAAAAACAAGCAATTGTGGCGACTTCAAGCGGGAACCAACTGGATTGCCATTGGGGAAATGTTTGAAGGCTTGACAAGCGGGACTTATATATTGATATTGTCAACAAGCAATAATACAACGACCATAAAAGTAATCAAATGAGAAGCAAAAAAACACTTTTCTTTTTGCTGTTGTTTTGTCTCACGGCATCCTCAGCCATTGCCCAAAGGTTTGGCGGCGGTCTCCTCGTTGGCCCGACCTTCTCCACCATGAATATCAGCGGAAACGACAGCACCACCTTCCGCACCGACTTCTGCGGAGGCGTTCGCATTGCGCTCGTTCCCAAGCGTTCCATCATTGGTGCCGAGTTGGATGTCATCTACTCGAGGCAAGGCACAAGTTCTAAAAAAGGCCTCAATCTGGATGGCAATACGATTCGCAACAAGGAAAAATCACACTACATCAACGTGCCGTTACTGCTCAACATCTACCTCCGCAAGTGGAACGAGGACGACGAGGACGAGTCCATGATTCCTCGCCTACGCATCGGGCCGCAAATCGGGTTTTGCATCGGCGGCAGCAACGTGTTGGAAGTGAAAGGGAAGAAAAAACAGCAAATCATCCTCCCGTGGGAGCCAGGCTCTTTCAACCGCATCGATTACGGCCTCACGGCTGCCTTGAGCTATTGGTTCATCGAAGTGCGCTACACCTTCGGCATGGCCAATGTCTTCAAGGAAGGCGAGAAGTCGACCAACCATGTGATTTCGGTGACTTGGTCGGATATTTGGTGATGGTTTCAGAAAAAACCATACATTTGCGCTTTAAAACAGAATCAATATGAACATAGTAATAGCTGGAGACGGAGAAGTAGGCCTGCATCTGGCCGAAGCTTTGGTGCGCAGCAACCATGACATCACCATCGTGGATCCGCACGAGGAACTGCTGAAAATGATGGAATCGCACAGCGACTTGATGACCATCACGGGCGATTCCACCTCGACCGCCGTGCTGCAACGCGCCAACGTGAAACACGCCGACTTGGTCATCGCCGTGTTGCACGACGAGCATATCAACCTGCTGACGGGCATCATCGCCAAGAAACTCGGCGCGAAGAAGGTCATCGCCCGCGTCAACACAATGGAAAACCTCAGTCCGGAAGTGTGGCGAATGTACCAAGACCTCGGCATTGACGGGTTACTCTCGCCGGAAGACATTGCCGCTCAGGAGATTATCTCGCTACTGAAACAGAACGCCTCGTTGGAAACCTACGACTTCTCGGGTGGCAAATTGCAGCTCTTCATGGTGAAGCTCGAATCGGAGGCCGAAATCCTCGGCAAGACCGTCGACGAGGTCATCAACCAATACGAGCACATTGAGTTCCGCATCGCGGCCATCCACCGCCGCCAAAGCACTTTCATCCCCCAAGGTGAGGACGTGTTCCAAATGGGCGACATGGTGTATGTAGTCACCAAGCCGCACGCCGTCAAGGACATCATCAAGCTGAGCGGCAAGAAGAAAATCAACATCCACAACGTGATGATTGTGGGCGGCGGACGTGTGGGAAGAATCACAGCAAAACGTTTGGAAAACGAATTGAATATCAAGGTGTTGGAAAACAACAAAGAACGCTGCATGGACCTCACCAACTACCTCTCTGAGGCCTTGGTGGTGAACGCCGACGCACGCGACCTCGATCTCTTGGAAGACGAGGGCATCAAAGATATGGACGCCTTCATCGCCGTGACCAACAACACCGAGACCAACATTCTTACCTGCCTGCAAGCCAAGTCGTTCGGCGTAAAAAAGACCATCGCCCTCGTCGAGAACATCGACTACATCGACATCTCGCAGAACATCGGCATCGACTCCATCATCAACAAGAAGCTGATTGCGGCGAGCTATATGGTCAAATACACCTTGGGCGCCAAGGTCTCCTCACTGAAGTGCCTCAGCGGCATCGACGCCGACATCGTCGAGTTTGACGTCAGAGCAGGCTCGGCAGTGACACGCAAGCCCATCGGCCAGTTGGCCATGCCCAACGACGCCATCATCTGCGGCATTACCCGCGACGGTGAGAGTTTCATCGCCACCGACGACTTCCAAATCGAGACCGACGACCTAGTGGTGGTGCTGGCCCTGCCTAACGCCATTCCTACAGTTGAACGCTTATTCCACTAAAACAGACGGCGTTTCGACAGGCTCAACGGCCTTAGGTCCCTGAGCTTGTCGAAAGGCCGAACTCATAAAATGAAGTTCAAGAGCAAAATAAACCTCCCGTTGGTGTTCAGAATTGAAGGCTCCCTACTGCTTGCGGAAGGCCTTTTCATGGTGACTGTGCTCCCCGTGACCTATCTGCACCACGGGCTGTATGCCTTCAGTATGCCGTTTTCGGCCCTCATCACCCTTTTGACGGGACTTGTTTTGCTCATCGCGACACGCAATCACAAGCACGAAAAGACCACCTCGCGCGACGGCGTTTTCATCGTCTGCACCTCTTGGCTTGTGCTTTCGCTGTTCGGCGCCATGCCCTATCTGCTCAGCAAGAGCGTACCCAATTTCACTGACGGCTTTTTCGAGGCGCTGTCGGGGTTCACTACCACAGGTGCTACCATTTTGGCCAATATCGAAACCGTCCCGAAAGACATTCTCCTTTGGCGTAGCATGACCCAATGGATCGGCGGCTTGGCCATCATCGTGTTCACTATTGCCATTTTGCCCTTCTTGAGCATGAGCGGGATGCAGCTCTTCGTGGCCGAAATGAACGGCATCAACTACGACAAGCTCCATCCGCGCATCATGCACACCGCTTGGCGAATTTGGGGTATCTATCTGTTTTTCACGCTATTGGAAACCTTGCTACTCTATTGGGGCGACATGGGTCTTTACGATGCCGTCTGCCATTCGATGGCCACCGTCAGCTCGGGCGGCTTCTCGACGCGCAATGCTAACATGGGCGCATTTTCCAACTATTCGCAAGTCGTGGTGAGTGTCTTCATGGTACTTTCAGGCTGCAATTTCTCCCTCTTGCTGCTCTCGTTGAGCTGGCGGTCGTTTGCCATTCTGAAGAACCAAGAATTCAACACTTTTTTACAACGCATCGTGTTTCTTGGTATTGGCATCGGGCTGTTTTTGCTGTTCGGCTGCCACCAAAGCTTCGGCTCGGCTTTCCGCGATTCGTTCTTCAGCGTCATTTCCTCGCTGACGACGACGGGCTTCTTCGTGAGCGACTATACCGCTTGGCCGGCTTTCATCGGCATCATCTTGTTCCTCTTGATGTTCATCGGGTCGTGCTCAGGCTCCACTTCGGGCGGTATCAAGATTTTCCGCCATCTGATTTTCATCAAAAACTCAGTGCTTGAACTGAAGCGCATCATCCATCCCAATGCCATGTTGCCCGTGAAAATCAACGGGAAATCCATCTCCACAAGTGGCGTTTACAAAAACATGACCTTTATTTTCGTCTATTTCTTCGTGTTTTTGGTAGGTGCCATTGTGCTGTTGGCCACGGGCAGCGATTTCGATACTGCCTTAGGCGCGTCAGTAGCCACCTTGAGCAATGTGGGCACGGGCATCGGAGCGGTGGGACCGAACGGTTCGTACGTCGCCTTCCCTCTTGCCGTCAAATGGCTGCTCATGCTGTTGATGCTCCTCGGCAGGGTGGAGCTGTTTTCATTAATCACGCTTCTTTCCCGAGGGTTTTGGAGAAATTGAGAAAACCTTTTGCCATGCAAAACCTATTGAAAATCATAGCCTTTGCCCTATTGACCCAAGCTTTTATCGGGTGTCATCCCTCGCCTCGCGACGCCAAACAAGCTGCTACAGATGCCTTGGAAAACGCTCGCATTCAATTGGATTCAGGCAACAAAACGGAGGCCATGCGTTTGTTCAAGGAAGCGGAGCAATACGGCCTTTTGGCGGACGACACGCTGACCGTGGCCCATGCTCGGTTCAGTATTGCGAAATGCTTGAGCGTTTATTCTGATGAAAAAGAGTTCATTTCGCTGCTGAAGGCTGCCGATGAAGGCTTTGGCAACAATTACGCCGAACGCTCCAAGGTGATGACGCTTTGGGGCGATTACTACCAATTCCATAGGCAATTCGACAGTGCGGAGGTCTATTTGAATCGGGCGATGGACTATGCAGTACGAAGTGGTTCGATGGATGCCAAACGATGGGTTTTGTCTGCTTTTCATGTGAAGTGCTTCAACGCTGGGGAATACAAAAAGTCAGGCGATTACATGCAGCAGTTCTTTCAAACCTATCCTCCTAATGCAAGTGACAGCGTGTTGATGTATTATTACCACAACATGGGGAACGTCTATTATGAGATGGGCAATATGGATTCAATGGCCTATTGTTATGGACGATTGGAGGAAATTTTAACCCGTATAGAACCAGATTCTTATTGCCGAGATGCGCGGTGATTTTGAGAAGGCTTGCGAGTACATGTATTGGTACGAAAAACACGATGCGCATTACGACATAGAACGGCAGAAAAACAATCTAGCACTCATCAGCCAGAAATATGACACAGCGGTGATGCAGAACGAATTGAACGAGAAGATCATTCGGAAACAGCGTGTTATCATTCTTATTAGTGGGATAGCGGCATTGGTTTTGTTGGCCTTCTTAATCTCGCAAATCCGATTGGCTCGCAACCGCAAGCGGGAAGCCGAAATCAACGCCGAACTGTTCCACTTCAAGCAACAGAACATTGCCTTGGCACAAAGGGATGCCGAACATGAGCAAATCCAGAAGGACTATGCCGACCGCCTTTCGGAGGCCTTGGACAAGGAGCAACAAACCATGATGCTGTTGGACATTTATCTGAACAACAGCAAGAAAGCCAATCTCCTCAATGACTTGGAACGTTCGGTTTTCGGTGACAAAGACCATTGGAAGGCCATGCTCGCCGTGGTTGAGGAGAAATACCCAAGCCTTTGGGAAACCCTTGGACAAAAGTGCCCCGACTTGGACGAGGACGAGAAGAAATCCTTCATTCTTTCGCATTTCAAGGTCTCGCGCCAGGAAGAGGCGGATTTCCTTGGAACCACTGTCAATATGGTGGACAAACTGCGGGGAAGAGTCAGGAAAAAGATGGCTGAACGCCAATAATCTTTGGACTTTTTCAACAAAAAGTTTGGAATGAATGAAATTACAACTTATTCATTCCTAAAACATTACAATTATTCAACCCCAAAAAAGTTTGGACTGGCCATTTAACCGCTTGACTAATGCGGTAGTTTTGCACTATGTCACAAATCGGCGTTTTCGTGCGTCTTAATGACAAAGACTTTTTTGTAGCAACAACTCAAAATCAAACCACTATGTTCAAAAATTCGTATTTCCTTTTGCTGCTGACGCTCGCCATTCCGCGCTTGGCGCTTGCGCAGAATCCCATCAACATTGATGAGTACAAGGTCATCGACCAAAGCCGCTTCATCATCACCTACGAAGCAATGATGACCGACGACTCACTGAAACCTACCGAACACAACTACGACCGCCTCGTCCTGATGGTGGGCGACTCCATTTCAAGATGTTACAGCAACACTATGCACCGTTATGATTCCGCCTTTACGGTAAGCGAGCGAAAGGGCCAAGACGGTTATAAAAACATGAGCCATTTTGTTGGTGAAAACGGCGGCGTTTGGGTACCCGATGTGTACAAGTATTATGGTAGAAAGCGGATGACGATTATGCATCGAATCATGGAGGGTCGTGTGCCGATTTATCTGTATGACGAGCCTTTGGACTTGATGGATTGGAAGATGTCGTTTGGGACGAAAGAAATCCTTGGCTATCAGTGCTTCAAGGCCGAATGCGACTTCCGTGGACGGCATTGGACGGCTTGGTTCACGATGCAGATTCCCGTGAAAGACGGTCCGTGGAAATTCTGTGGCTTGCCCGGACTGATTCTCGAAATGGAAGAATCGCGCGGGCATTATGCCTTCCGTTGCATCGGTATTGAAAATCAGAAAAAACCGATGATTTGGTATGATGGGCCTCGTTTTGAAGATTATCAACATTGCACCCGCGCCGATGTCATGAAGCAAGAGGAGGATTATCATGCGGATTTAATTGGCTATATTCGGATGGCGAATCCTGGTATCAAGATACATATCGCCAAAACGGACGCTTCTGGCAAATATGCTGGTTCAGAGGAAGCGCCCATTGACTATAAGAAAGCGCTACCTTACAATCCCGTGGAATTAGAGTGAAGATGAAAAGAATACTGCTTGTTATAGTCTCGCTTTTGGCAGTGTTTCCGTTGTCGGCGCAAAGGTTCATGCGGACGGACGAGTTCATGCTTCTGGACGTGGGAAAGTATTCGGTTTCCTACGAGCTACAATATGTGCTTGATTCAACGAAACCCTCTGAAAAAGAACATGATGTGTTTCGCCTTGACATCGGGGAGAGGTGGTCGAAATCGTATAGTTATGCCTTGTTTTGCTATGATTCCATTTGCACGGAGCGGACGCGGAAAGGC
>CAJOEZ010000002.1 GCA_905233685.1 uncultured Bacteroidales bacterium
GCACGGGTATATCCTTTTGCTTTGGGCACATTGAAGCCATGCTCGGTGAGGAAAGAACGAAACTTGTCCTTGTTCTGCAATATCTCCACCGACTCGAACGGGCCAAACGAAGGCAAGCCCATCTGGTTCTGCACATAGCTGGCCGACACCACACCCGGGTCAACACCAAACGACATGATACCGTCAATCTGTTTTTCACGGGCCACACGCAACACAGCTTCCTTGTCAATAATACTCACATTCACGTATTCATCGCTGAATTTGTGGGCAATATTGTCAGGGATGTAATCGGCAGTGATCACATAGTAGCCCTGCTCATGAGCAGCCTTGATAACTGGCAGCAGGTAGCGGATGCCCCCAAGGAGCATTAACTTTTTCATAACGGTTAAGGGTTAATGGTTAACGGTTAACGATGTGATTTAATACTCTTTCAATATCGGCATCGGTAAGTTCGTGGTGCATTGGCAAGCAGATTACCTCATTAGCCACCTTAGTAGCCACTGGCAGGTTCTCTGCACCGGCACTTGGTAGGCTGCGATAGGTGCTGAAAGTACTAATCAAAGGATAGAAGTAACGACGACCAAGAATGCCATCAGCTCTCATCTTGAAGTACAGTTCATCCCTCGTCATGCCAAACTCCTCGGCATTGATGAAGATGGGGAAGTAACTGTAATTATGACGCACATCAGGCATATCGTCGAAGAAACGGATGCCAGGAACGTTACGCAAAGCTTCACGATACTTGATGGCCACCTGATGACGCTTTTTGATAGCCTCATCCACTTGTTTCAAGTTCAGCAAACCGTAAGCGGCACGTACCTCATCCATCTTGCTGTTGATACCAGGAGCAACCACCTCGGTTTCGCCAGCGAAACCAAAGTTCTTCAAGAAATCGACACGCTTCTTGGTGGCCTCGTCGTGCATCACCATAGCACCACCTTCAAGAGTGTTGTACACCTTGGTGGCATGGAACGAGAGGGAAATCAAATCGCCCTTGCTCACCCAACTCTCACCATTAACCTCCACACCAAAGGCATGGGCCGCATCGTGAATCACTTTCAAGCCATACTTATCAGCAATAGCCTGAATCTCGTTCATCTTGCAAGGCTTGCCGTAACAGCTTACCGGCATGATGGCCGTGGTCTTGGGGGTGATGGCAGCCTCTATCTTTTCGGGGTCAATGCCACAGGTTTCCTCCTCTATGTCCACAAAAACCGGGCGACAGCCATTCCACCAAATGCTATGGGTGGTAGCCACAAAGCTATATGGCGTGGTAATAACCTCGCCAGTAATTCTTAATGCCTGTAAAGCTGTCAATAGCGGCAAAGTACCATTGGTAAACAAGCTTATGTAAGGTACTTTCAAATACTCTGCCAATGCCTTTTCCAACTGCTGATGGAACTGGCCATTATTAGTAATCCATTTGCTCGCCCAAATCTCCTTAAGCATCGCATTAAACTCGTCGAGGTTAGGCAACAACGGCGAGGTGACGGTAATTTGTTTGTCAGCCATAATGATTATTCTTTCGGTCCTGTCATCCCAGGATGAGTTAATGTATCAGAGGTAATTTCCTCTTTCATTTCGTCAATCACTTTAAGTAGGTATTGACCATACTGGTTTTTGAGCATAGGCTTGGCTAGTTCGCGCATCTTCTCTTCGGTAATCCAGCCATTACGGTAGGCGATGCCTTCGAGGCAGGCCACCTTTAGGCCTTGACGTTTCTCAATAACCTCTACGAACGTTGAAGCCTCACTTAAGCTATCGTGTGTGCCTGTATCGAGCCAAGCGAAACCACGGCCAAACACCTGCACTTTCAGCTCGCCGTCTTTTAGGAACTCTTGATTCACGGTAGTGATTTCCAATTCGCCACGGGCGGAGGGCTTGATAGTCTTGGCCACATTGACCACCTTGTTGGGGTAGAAATAAAGACCGACAACGGCATAATTGCTCTTAGGCTCTTTGGGCTTCTCCTCAATGGAGAGGCAATTGCCGTTTTTGTCGAACTCTGCCACACCATATCTTTCAGGGTCAGATACCCAGTAGCCAAAGACAGTAGCTTTTTTGTTCTCCTCGGCATCTTTTACTGCATTCCTTAATAATGCAGTGAAACCGCTACCGTAGAAGATATTATCACCGAGAACCAAGCAAGCACTGTCGTTACCAATGAACTTCTCACCGATGATGAAAGCCTGTGCCAGGCCGTCAGGAGAGGGTTGCTCGGCGTACTCGAAGTGTACACCATAGTCACTGCCATCCCCCAGCAGACGTTTAAAACCAGGCAGGTCGTATGGTGTGCTTATGATGAGAATGTCTCTGATGCCTGCCAGCATTAAAGCCGATATGGGATAATAGACCATCGGTTTGTCATATATTGGCAGCAACTGCTTACTAACACCCTTTGTAATGGGGTAAAGGCGGGTACCTGAGCCGCCGGCTAACACTATACCTTTCATAATTTTTGATAATTATTCTTTTTACAATTTATTTATAGATATTACTTTTATCGGTTTTGTTTTCAAAACCATCGTACCCCAAGTTAAACCTAAACCAAAAGCAGAGCATACCAGTGTCAATGGTCTTGTCTGCAATTCATCAGCGAGGTTGTAGGTCATCAACATCGGTATGGAAGCACCACCGAGGTTGCCAAACTCTTGAAGGTCGTATGGTACTTTCTCCAATGGTAGTTTCAACTTCTTGACAATACGGTCAACTATCAACTTATTGGCTTGATGTATAAGGAAAAAATCTACATTGTCTGTATTTAACTGATATTTGTCCATCACATTCTTGATACTGATGGGTGGTCTTGAAATAGCAAACGAAAGGACATCCATACCATTAATCAGAGTATCTTTTGGAGCACGGATGATACCATTGCCAAAATCCTCTTCAATATAAGACTCCTTTGTAATCGGATGCCTAAATCCGCCATGAGGGGTCATCAGAGCCTGAAACTTTTCACCTAATGTATTGAAGTCAATAATGACATCATCTGCCGAGGGGTCGTATTCCAAAGCCATAGCCGTGCCACAGTCTCCAAACAGAGGTACTCGGCTCTTATCCTTCATGGAGCCCATTCTAAGAGCCGTATCACCCACAAGAAGTAAGGCTCGTTTTACTGAGCCAGCACTCAACAGATTACCTGCCACATTGATGGCATACACGCTGCCACAGCAGCCCATAGGAACATCAAGGACAAAGGTACTGTTAGGGAGACCCAGTCGATGTTGCAGTATGCCGGAAGTAGGCGGTGTTTTATAATCACCCGTCACAGATGCAAACAGCAGCACGTCAATACTATTTTTCTCCCAGCCAAGAGCCTCAATAAGACGTTCAGCAGCATCAAAACACAAATCAGAAGCACATAGATTATCCGGTCCGATATAACGGTTTTTGATACCTACGGTATTGTCGAAAACATCGGCCTCTTCTTGCGTGAAGATGTCATAATCGGCAGTCTTCACTACATGATTTGGCACAGTTCCCGTCACACCACGCAAGGCTACATTTTTTATTTCCCAGAGTGCCATTATAGTTCGATTTCGTATTTTGCAAGAATAGATTTTGCATCGTTGTATGATGTGAACCCAAGAATATCCTCTGGGTCAAGCATGATGTCGAAGGTATCTTCCACAGCAGAGGTTAAACTTAACTGACGAACGGAATCCCAGCCTTCTACATTTTTACTATCAAATTCACTGTTAAGGACTGCTTCTTCTACCGAAAACACTTCACAGAAAATGTGGTTTAATTTTTCAATGTTTGTCATGTTTATAATCTTTTAAAATATTATCAAATTGTTGCTGATCTGTACCATAAGAATTATCATATATGGAATACAAATAATTGTGGTTGTTAGCAGCCTGCTCTATAGTCAGCGGCTCTTGAATACTTAAGTCATTCAAATCGTCTTCAATAGAATAGACATAACAACCGTTAGCTTTGAATTGTTTGTACAGAATACTATCTTTAAAGAAAAAGACCTTTATTCCTTTCCTAAAACATAGATATATATTTCCCAAACCCGACTGGCGAATCATTCCAAATATGGCATGTGTGCAGCCACCCATCATTTCTTTATATTCGTTAAAGGGGAGCGCTTCCATTAGACAATGTACATTTGCGCCATCAAACCTTGCCTCGTTTTTTACACGTTCGGCAAATCTCTCATCTCCATAACCTAATGGCACATAAATGTCACGATCTTGTAAGTCAAGCTTTTTACTTTTTATTGCCGCAATGATATCAAGATGATTATCCGATATATTGGCTGAATGTTCTAATAGAATATTCCCTGTGTCTTTATGAATGACCAAAGGTTCTTTTGTTGAATACCCTCTTAAAACGTATGGCTTCGCCTTTATATAAGGGTGCTTCTTCTTAAGCTCTTGCAATTCCATCTCTAAAGGAGTGAAAGCAAAATCTATCCGAGATAACATCTTTTCTAACTTAATTTCTGGTTTCCGATGTATATAGTTCAAGATTTTGTTCAACAGCAAATATATCTTGGGATGACGGTGGAGAAGAATAAAAAATACTCTATGACGAAAACCTCCCAACGATTCAAGATATTTAAATGTTCTGGGTTTGTATATATTTATTTCCATTAATGGTGGTAATCCAAAACAGTTTTCGTAAATCTCCATTCCATAGCACCACCACATCACCACCACTTCATCACGAATATAATCTACTGCTTTTAAATAATCTGGCCACAAACCATGCATGTAAATAACATCCACTTTGGAGTCAGACACGATTTGTCCCCATTTTTCCAGCGAATCTGTGCGGATCAGTTTTTCCGTATTCTTAATATACTTTATTTCCTTATCTGTATTAAGGCTACCGAACAGATACCTGTTCTCATAATGCTCCATCTTCTCAAAACGAGAATACATACGGTCGAATAATATTCCATCGAAAATGAGATGGAGTATTACTTTTTTATTGCCATTCATATCTATGTCTACTGATTTATCACCTTTCCGGATTCGTTGCGTAATATCTCTTTCACTACCTGCACTTCCACTTTTTGGTGGAACAGGTGGGTCTTTTCTTCTATATATTTAGGCAGTACATCCTGCAATTTGGGGTCAGTGACCAACACTATCAACTTCTCGTCATTGCCCTTGCAGTAGCAGTCTGTCTTGTATTCTTCTTTAATCATTCGCTCCACTTCATCCAGTCCGATGCGCAACCCGTAGATTTTCAGGAATCGTTTCAAACGGCCAATGATGAAGTAGCAGCCGTCGGCATCGCGTCGGGCAAGATCGCCCGTTTTCATAACCCCATGGTTTTCATCACCTTTCAGCAGGTCTTCACGACAGGTGGCGTATCCGAGAGTGACGTTCTCACCACGATATACCATCTCACCCTGGGCTTCGCCCTCAAAGGTTTCATTGCCATTTTCGTCCACAATAGAGAGCTGTCCACCAGGTTCGGCTATTCCGATGCTGCAGGTCTTCTCCAAAGCTAACTCTGCGGGCAGGTAAGCCATACGGGCAGTACATTCACTCTGGCCGTAAGTGGCGATGAACTGCTTGCCCTTATCCTTTGCATATTGCGCCAAGGTATTCCACATGGCTTCTGTCAGCTTGCCACCACCTTGGTTGATGACCTTCAGATTGGGCAAGTCCATGCGGGTGAAGCGCATCTTGGTGAGGATTTCGTAGCTGTAAGGCACACCCGTAAAACTTGTGGCCTCCTTTAGTGTTGCCCAGAAGCCCTTATCAAGCAAAGAACGATTGCTCAGCAAGAGGGTTGCCCCAGCCAAAAGATGAGAAGCTATCACCGAAAGGCCCATGGTATAGTGCATAGGAAGGATGGCCATGGCCTTTTCAGTGCCGTCCAGTTTGAACATCTGCCGCACATTGTCGGCATTGGCCTCAATGTTGCGGTAGCTGTGGCGCACCAATTTGGGGCTGCCAGTGGAGCCGCTGGTAGGCAGCAACAGCGAAAGCTCGTCATACATTGGTGTGGGCTGGTTGCCTGTCTTCACCAAGCAATAATCCCAGGCGGAGAAGACAATCTCCTTCCCCTCCGCTTTAGCCTGCGGCATCCATAGGTATTCGGGTTGATACAACTCATAAAGGTGGTTATACAAACTCTCTTCGGTAGCGGCACTGATGATGAGCGGCACAATGCAATTGCTCAACGCAGCGGTATAGCCCAGCAGCGAACCTATACAGTTTTCCGACAGGATGAATATCAGCGACCGCTGCGGCAGCTGCTTTGCAAACACCGCAGCAAAGTCACATATTTCACCGTAGGTAATTGAGCGTTCACTATCGTCGATAGCCGCTACCTTGTCTTTTGGCTTCTTGTCTAAATCTAAAAACACGCTTCTTGTAAAGGTTAAAGGTTAGAGTTTAACGGTTAAAGAACAATTGTCAATTATCAATTGTCAACTGTCAATTAGATTGTGGCACATCCATCCACGCCAAGGATCTGGCCGCTGATGTAGCTGGCGCGGTCGGAGGCGAGGAACGAAACGGCATTGGCAATGTCCTGAGGAGTACCTAAGCGTCCAAGAGCTATTTTCTCGATACGCTCGTTGATTTTGTCGCCTGTAGCCTCATAGAGTTCCTCAAAACGTTCTGTACGGACGATGCCTGGAGCCACTGCGTTCACACGGATGTTCATTGGAGCCAGTTCCTTGGCTGCCGACTTGGTGAGTGAAATCACCGCACCCTTTGAGGCCGAGTAGGCCACCTGTCCTGGGGAACCCACCACACCTGTCACCGAAGCCATGTTCACAAAGCAGCCGCCACCTGTACGGGCCATGAGGCGTGAGGCAATCTGAATCATGTCGATGACTGCAAACACGTTGACGGCATACATTTTTTCGAGCAGGGGCTTTGTCACCATGCCCAGTTTCTGGTTCTGGATAATGGCAGCATTATTAACAATGCAGTCAATACGGCCTTCAGCCTTGTAGATTTGCATCAGTCCTGCCTTCAATGCCGCACTGTCGGTGACATCGAAACAGATGGGCTTGGCACCTTCAACTTCTGGCTCTTTAAGGTCGTTGACATATACAATCGCTCCATCGGCAATGAATTGCTCGGCAATCACCTTGCCGATGCCTCGACCTGCGCCCGTAATGAGGACGACTTTGTTCTCTAATAACTTCATACTCAAACTAACTTAATGTCATGCCACCATCGATTTTCAAAGCAGTACCCGTCACAAACGAGGAAGCATCGGAAAGCAGAAAAGCAATACCCTGTGCAATATCTTCTGGCTGCGCAAATCTCCTTAAAGGATAATTCAACTTTTCCTTCTCTTTTTGCTCTTCGGTAAAGGTACCAATCAAGGCAGTTTCCACCATGCCGGGATTCACACTATTGCAGCGAATACCCTTAGGGCCATATTCCAACGCTACGGTACGCATAAACGCATCAATGCCGCATTTGGTAGTAGCATAGATGGCATTACCCATCGACACACGGAAAACACCTGCAGCAGAGGCAGTAAAAACAATAGAACCACCTTTTCTGATTTTCTTCTTTTTCAGCAAGGCTTTTGTAAGCAGAATGGGTGCATTAAGATTGATGCTTTGAATACGGGTAAGTTCCTCTTCGGTGATAAACTGAGTAAGAACCAATTTCATCACCCCCGCATTGCATACAAAGCCGTCAATTTCTGGAATCTGGTCAACAAGGGCGTTCAATTCGTCAGCATTGGTCAAATCTGCATTGACGGCCAAATGCTCACCACCATCCACTTTCACAAGTGATGACAGAGCTGACTGGAGCGCATCCTCACGATTATCTGTCAGGACAATTCTGGCGCCCAATTTTGAGCACACACGCCCCACTTCACTGCCAATACCCCCTGCACCGCCTGTGACGAGGATAGTTTTTCCTTCAAGTGAATATGGATTGTATTCCATTACGCCTTGGCTTGAACGATGTTAAACAATTCCCCAATGGTTTCGGCCTGCTTCATATCATCAGCATCAATAGTGATGCCATATTCCTCATCGACCATCAGGATGATAGACAAACCAATAATGGAAGACCATTCTTCAAAATCACGGAATTTGGTTTCGGGAGTAAACATTTCAGCATCAGTTTCGTCAAACTGATTGGCAAAATTCTGAACAAAATCTTTTAATTCCATTTCTAATATATTATTTGATTAACACTAAATTACATCTATTTGACATTTACAAGCCTTGCAGCTGCCGACAAGTACTGTCCTGACTTCTTTATATCTGACACCACTATTGATCCAGGCGAGAGCCACACATCATCACAGATGGTGATACCATCAGAAATAACCACACCTACTCCAACAAAACACCTTTCTCCAATAGTCACATTGCCTGCTGTGGTCACTCTCGTAGAGAAAAACGTGTGTTTTTTTACAAGACCACCATGATTCACAATAGATTGCAATGTAATAAGAACATTATCCTCTACCGTAGCATGTTGGCCAATATAGACCCCGTCTGATAGTTGGACGCCCTCACCAAGTGTAGCAGTAGGATGGACATAAGCAGTTGGGGAAATAATATTAGCAAAGGGTACAATACCTTTAAACCGGTTGTATAACTTTTCTCGTATTTGGAATTTCAAATAACCGATGGCGATATAAATACAGTCAAACACTCCACTCTTAAATAAATCAACAACATCGTCATCATTTCCCAAAACAGGGAAACCGCTGATCACCGACCCTTTTTCGCAATTGCCATCAATAAAACCGGCCACGTCATATTGGTTCCACAATTGAACCCGCTCGCATAAATCAATTGCCAAAGAACCTGAACCTAAAAATGCTATTTTCTTCATTTTGATATCGCATTTATTATTTACTTTGCTCTATTTCAACCTTATTATTAATCTGTTCTTCATATTTGCCGATAATCAGGTCGACTTCTTTCCTATTTTCAGCTTGCACAATAAACTGACCATAGCGATTAAGGCTGCTGGTTATAGGATGGACTTCATCACCGACCTTCAAAGAGATAGAAAACTCCTTAACATTAGGCCAAGTGCCCACTTCTTTTATTGCATCATCAATAGCCGTCACTTTTCCACAAGGCAGATTCAGGAAGCAAACGCCAGATGCTTTCTCAATGCGCCCCGTGACTGTATCAACCTTTTCGCCCAAAGCAATATGCAGCAACTGGTCTTCCATATTGATACCCGTGGAAAGCGGCACCAAAGTAGAAGTGATATAATCCCCACCCAAACGCGGGCTGGTCTCTATGATAAATATTCCACGTTCGTTAATCTTCAACTCAGTATGCGAAGGACAGTTCTCGAAATGCATACACTTTGCAATCTTCGAAACCAGCTCCCTTATGTCATTCTTCTGATTCTCTGTTAGGTTTGCTGGTTGCTTGTGTGCCAATTCCACATTATAGGGGAATTCCGTAGTGGTCTTTTCAGTAAATTGAATCACTTCGCTCTTCCCATTATAATGCAAGCCTTCGATACTATATTCTTGCCCTTCGATATATTCCTCCACCAACACGGTGTCAAGATGGGAATACTGCAAAGCCTCTTGCATGGCTTCCTGTAGCTCCTCCTTGTTTCGGCATAGTTTCACACCTCGGCTACCTGAGTTGTCGCGAGGCTTCACAATGAGCGGATAATACAAATCATCGGCTTCTTCCGCTTTGGCGATAAGACGCCCACGGGCACAAGGCACACCGCCTTCCAAGAAACGTTGCTTCATCTGGTACTTGTCCGTGGACCATTGCGCCGTCTCTACGGAATAGAATGGGAAGCCATACTTCTCCGCAATGCGAGCCATCATCACAAGGGGCTTATCGGTAGCAGCGGTCACAATGGCATCAATGCCATACTTCTCCACCACAGCACAAGTACCCTCATAGTCCTGACCACCCACCACCTCAAAGGCATCCACCACATCACGGCAAGTGGCATTGGCCACTGGGTCAATACCTACTGTGTAAAACCCCATCAGCTTGGCACGTTTGATGATGGACTCTTGCAAAGGCCCAACACCGAAAATTAATACCGATTTTTTATCTTTCATTTCTTCAATTAGTTTGGTCGGCCTCTGGCCTCAAAATCTATAGAAAATCTTTTTAAAAATCTCTCAAAACAGTCTTATCTTATCAATCTCTCCGTTAGAGTCTCGTTCATACCATTCAGAGAATAAACCTTTAGGGCCGAAGTTAATCAGCATACCGTAAGGCATGTGAGTAAGATTCATATAATTGAACAGTTGCTTACGATGCTCTTTATCTGCAAAACTCACTGCTTTCAACTCAAGGATGATATTATCATTCACAACAAGATCCATCCTATAAGTCTGGTCAAGTTGAACATCTTTCCAATAGATAGGAAGATGCACTTGTCTTTCCACCTTATATCCTTGCTGCTCCAACAAGTATTTCAGTGCCGCTTCACAAGCAGATTCCAGCAAACCTGGGCGGTATTCGTTATAAACCTTCATGGCAACACCTGTGATTTCCCTGAAGAAATTATACTTCTTGTTATGTTCTTCTATCAAATTCATACAGGTGCAGGTTGAAAGATTTTATATTAGATTTTTGACAGATTTTGAGCGATGCGACCCTTTTACTTAATCTCCTTAATAGCTGCTTCAAGAGTGTCGCAGATGAAGTCAACCTGCACGGAGGTCAGGGCTGCATACATCGGGAGGGTAATCTCGTTGTCAGTTACATAATCCGTCTGCGGCAGCACGGCACCTAACTCCTTGTAGGTGGAGAAATGATGTACAGCAGGATAGTGCACACTGGTTTGAATGCCAGCAGCATGGATATACTCACGAATCTTGTTGCGACGCTCCTTGTTGGAGTTGAGCAACACGACCGGGAAGATATAGTTGCTCACAAACTCGGTGTTGTCAGCAAACGGCACCACCACGCCTTCCACCTTGCTCAGACGGTCAACATACTGCTTCCGAACCTTGATACGGGTGTCCAAATCACCAGGCAGTTTTTTCAGCTGCTCTATGGCAATAGAAGCACGGATGTCGTCCATGCGGAAGTTGTAGCCCAAGCAGGTGATGTCGTACTCGGTGGCGTGGCCGCTGGCACGCTGGTAGCTCATCGTGCTCATGCCATGGCTGCGGATGAGACGGGCTTTCTTCTCCATCTCCTCGTTGTTGGTGATGAACATACCGCCCTCACCAGTGCTGATGTTCTTGTTTGAAAAGAAACTGAACGCAGCACAGTCACCAATGGTACCGAGCTTTTTGCCTTTATATTCCGACAGCGGACCGTGGCAAGCATCCTCAACCACTTTGAGGTTATGCTTGCGGGCGATGGTCATAATCTCGTCCATACGAGCAGGGAAACCAGCCATGTGGACGATGACGATGCCCTTGGTCTTGGGCGTAATCTTACGCTCAAGGTCGGCAGGATCCATATTGATGTGGTCGGGGCCTACGATGTCGGCAAACACCGGTGTGGCACCCACATAACGTATGCAGTTGACGCTGGCTGCGAAGGTGAGTGAAGGCACAATTACCTCGTCGCCAGGGCCGAAGTCACACACCATGCAGCACACATGGAGGGCATCCGTGCAGTTGCTCATCGAGACCGCATATTTCACCTTCCACATATCAATAAACATCTGTTCCAATTCAGCGTTCTTGGGGCCTGTGGAAATCCAGCCCGACTTAATAGTGTCATACGCTGCCTGAGCTTCACGCTCGTCGAAGTTCAGATTAAAAAGAGGAATTTTGTATGCCATAATATTCTCAAATTATTTATTTGCTAAGTATCGCCAGAGCGGAGCCAGCATCACAGCCTCTGCAATGCGTCCGTCAAGCATGATTTGTTTTAATGCTTGTTCTGTCAATAAGTGTATTTTAATGTCTTCTGTTTTTTCGGGGTTTGGTTTTTGTATGTGTTCAACGTTGGTTGCCAAAAAGTGGTAGCACTGGGTGGTTGACCCGCTTGCATTGGGAACGCTCATGCCGTATTCTATCCATTCACCTCCCGAATAACCTGTCTCTTCCAATAGTTCTCGTTTTGCCGCCTCCATAGGGGTTTCTCCCTCATCCACCATACCAGCACATAACTCGAAGCAAACCTTTTGTATGCCGTGACGGTATTGCTCTTCCATGATGAACTTTCCCTCTTTGGTGATAGCAATTACGTTGACCCAATCTGGAGCCTCAGTAACATAGAAGTCAGGCACTACCACCCCATTGGAAAGTTTGACAATATCTTTCCTGACCTTTAGCCAGGGACAGACGAATGGGTATGAGCTATCGAGGATTTGCCAGTTCACAATGCCGTTGTTAAGCTATGGCGTTCTTAATGGTATCAACAATGTACCTGATTTCCTCTTCAGAAACACATGGACCTGCAGGCAGGCACATACTCACTTTAAACATTGCCTCACTTACACCATTCACATACGCTGGGCAATTATTATAGACGGGTTGCTTATGCATTGGCTTCCACACAGGGCGTGCTTCGATTTCTGCAGCATCCATAAACACACGCAAGGCTTCTACGTTATCGTTAGGCTGACAGTCGGTAGTAGCACTGTCTGCCATGTGTATTACTCCTGCTGCTCCACCCACAGCTCCTTGTACTATGGTCTTATAGGCATTCTCCTGCCCCTTGATCTTCAAATCCGGGTCAAGGGTGATTGTGCAAAGCCAAAAGTTGGAGTCGTATTCACCAGTGGCTGGCTGTGCGTGGACATGGATACCCGGTACATCGGCCAATAGCTCTTCATACATACGTTGTACCTTTTTGTGATGGGCAATATGGTCATTGACGATAGTCATCTGACCTCGGCCAATACCAGCACAAATGTTGCTTAAACGGTAGTTAAAGCCTATCTTTTCGTGCTGGTAGTATGGATAACTCTCACGATACTGCGTGGCATACATCATAATCTCACGCCATTCATCCTCGTTGTTTGTGATGAGCGCACCGCCTCCAGAGGTGGTAATCATCTTGTTGCCGTTAAATGAAAGAACACCAAACTTACCGAAAGTACCCAAGACTTGACCTTTATATTTTGAACCAAATCCTTCAGCTGCATCTTCAATCACTGGAATATCATAGCGGTTGGCAATCTCTATAATGCGGTCAATCTTATAAGGCATACCATACAGTGCAACAGGAACGATAGCTTTCGGTTTTTTGCCTGTCTTGGCTATTCTATCTTTGATGGCTTCTTCCAATAGGTCAGGATCCATATTCCAAGTATCCTTTTCGCTATCAACAAAGACTGGCGTAGCACCAAGGTAGGTTATCGGGTGAGAAGAGGCGCAGAAAGTGAAGCTCTGCACGCACACTTCATCACCAACCTTCACGCCACAATTAATCAAAGCCAAGTGAACAGCGGCAGTACCACTTGAAAGAGCAACGACCCGCTTTGTGAGCTTTTCGTTTTGGTTTTCATTAACGAAATTTTCCAAGTCCTTTTCGAATGCATTAACATTCGGGCCAAGAGGCACAACCCAATTGGTGTCGAAAGCCTCCTGGATATATTTTTGTTCCAAACCAGCCTCGCTCATATGAGCCAGACAAAGGTAAATACGTTTTTTCGGAGTCATAATGATTATGTTTTATATCGTTATTTATGTATTATTCTCTTGTTTTAGTGAACAGCGTGTTGTCGGCAAAAGGCTCCGCATTGCTCGTAAGTCTTCCTTCTTTGATAATCTTTCGTAAAATTACACTTATTCTTTCACAATCGGCAACTTCAAGCTGGTTGCTTTCATATAGGCCAGTATTGGCAGTCTTCCCCTCTTCCTTTGCCCAATAGAGGACATAGGAGCAAAGATCTTTAAAAGAGAATTCATGCTTCTGCATGGTGATATATTCCTCAACGAGAATACGGAGCTTCGAGTCGGAGTAAGTGACGGATATGGTGTTGGAGGTAGTATTCATAGCCGAAAAATATATTTTACATCTTTTGATCTAAATTCTTACCTTTTTCTTCATGCTCAAAATTAGGTATAAACTCCTTAATGGCATCAACCACTTGAGCTTTGGTGAAATCTTCCTTAGCAAAAAGAGTTTCTAACTTTTCAAAGAATGTATTTACCTCTAGCATTGGCCTACGGGTTGTTTCTTCCACCACTCCCAAAGCCATAAAGCGATCCATATTGATTTTCTCGCCTGGGATGTAGAACTCTTCGTAAGCTTTCTCACCAGTCGTATCTGATTTGAAATACACAACAGGATAGGTGTCGCTGTTGTAACTCATTTGGGATGCAAATAGCTTAGCTTCAGCATCACTTTCACATTCCTTTTTCACAAAGCCTTCTGTTTTTACAAAGCTGTCACAAATCGAGCTGAAAGTAAGCATCTGGTCTTCACCTAACTTCGGGAAGAACACCTCGCCACCGTTGCCGAGGATGCAAGCCAACATACATATCTGTCCGCTCTCTTCGGGGCTGACGAAGTAACGCTTCACATCGTTTGGTGCGGCCAACGGTTGCTTCTTTTGCAAACGGTGCAGCCAGCCATCAGGCAATGAGCCATTGCTGAAAGCCACGTTGGCAAAGCGTGCCGTAGTAACCTTGAATTTGCCATTGTAAGCCATCACCAAATCTTCCATAATACGTTTGGATGCACCCATGATATTTACAGGGTTAGCGGCTTTGTCAGTCGAGACGCAAAAGAAATGCTTTGGTGGAAATTCGCAGAGTAAGTCCATCAATTTCTTAGCTTTTATATCATTGTTCTCGATAAGAGCCTGTACACTGTATTTATCCTTCTCTGAGCGCACATGCTTGTGAGCACTGAAGTTAGCTACAATATCAAAACCTTTCTCCTCACGGAAGATGCGGGTGAAGATAGGGTCAGCAAAGTTCAAGGTGTAGGCTCGGTATTCTTCTGGCACAAAGAGGCCTTCGGTGCTACGAATATCTCTTGTTAATTCAGCTAGTCCGTTTTCATTAAGGTCAATCACCACCAATTTACCCGGTCTGAAACGAAGTACAGCTTTAATAAACGACGAGCCAATGCTGCCAGCTCCGCCAATCACACACACCGATTTCCCCTCAATCTCACGGGTCAAGGTTGCTGCATTAGCCTGTATATCGGGCTCAAACATACTGACTGGGCGGAACGTTACCGAGTCAGCGATAAATTTATCTAAATTGAACATATATTGTTGTTTTTGTTCTTCTGATTTCTAACCAATATGAATTGAATCTATTCGGGTCGTGGAAGTCCGCTGGGAATTGAACCATATTTGAGAGACCAGCGGACTGCCCACTACCTTTATATGTGGGGCTTTCAGGCTGTGCGGAAGACCCTCCTGCCCCTTCGAGCGGCTCCGGCTGCGCGATACTTATGGTTCAAGGTTCATGATTATTGGTTCATGGTTCCTAAACCATTCAGAAAACGTAGCCATTATGAGAAACAGACTGCGCGTAAGATCTGTTGACTCAATTGCCGCTTATTTTTCTTTTAAACCTTTGTTTGTTGAATCATACTTCAGAAAACGAGATCCAATCTTTGTGGCCTTTTTAGTATTTGAGACTGAAACAGATGCTAGATAGAATATTTGCACAAAGTCATCTGAAGAAATATTCTCATTTTTACTCCATGCCACTATGGCATCGGCAACTTCTTTTGATTGTATCGATTCACTATATGGAAGCACATAAGTCGACTGATCTTCAGCCTCAACGTAACCCATTCCTTCTACTAATTCTTTGAATGATTCTCTTGTTTCATCTTCTGAAAAATCGTATGTCAATACGTGTTTGTAATACATATTCATTATTTTCAAGTTCATTTTTTACAGATTAATTGTTATCGCTTCTCATTGATTGTTTCTTTAATATCAACTCAGATTCAATCTGATTTTTGATTTTGTATTCATCCACTCTTCTAATATGATTGGGGCATCCTTGGTGAGGGCACATACCGTTCTGCATCCTGACTGGTTGATGTTGTTCGTTCAGGCAAAATAGTTGCAAGTTCGTGATAAACGGATTATCGTCCAACAGTCCTTCTGTGACCACCTCCCATGTTGCACGTATCTTGTAATCCTGAAAATACATACTATTGAACTTCTTTAGTTCCGACTGTATTTTCTGTTCCTTTCTTTTACGTCTATTACCAGGTGTTAGATACCATACCCAAACTATTAATCCTACAACTGCAAGAAAGAGAACGATGAAAATGACAACATACAACAACGAAAAACGATTGTCAAGTAGCCAGCCCAAACTCACAGTGCTTTCCTCGGAAAACTGTCTCTTAACAAAGTCAGTTAACGGCTGGGCCAAAAATCCAGAAAACGCAAAATTGACCAAACTCCAAATTATTATCCAAATTTTCTTCATGTTTATTCTTTTTAAACATCAAATTTTCCTTTTGGCAAGGTGTTGGCAAGGACTTCGCAAGGTGTTGGCAAGGTGTTAGCAAGGATAAACGGCATGTGCGACCTTGCCAGATGCTTGCCAATGCTACTGCATCATGCCTCTTGCTCCCTCATAGGAGCAACTTTGGGCCCCTATGCGTTGGGCTGCGTTAAGGGCATCTGCAATGGCAGCGGGCATGAAATTGAATATCTCCTGTTTTTCTTTGTCTTTATATAGTTCGTTAATCAAGGCCGCAGCCGTCCAGTCACCTGCGCCAGCGGTGTCAACCACATTGTCATTATGAACGGGTTCAAGATGATTCCAATCGGAATTGAGGCGGTAAATCAGCCCTTCGGCACCCTGGGTCTGTATGAAGAGTTTGTCGGCCACGCCGTCGAACTGACGATAGTCCTTAATCCTCTGGTCGGAAAACTTGACCACATCGGCCACCTCAACACATTTATTGAACGTCTTCACATCGCCTCCACGGCTGGAAGGTTCGAAGAAGACGACGGAGCCTTTCCCCTTGAAAGTAGTGGCCAGTTTCAGTATGGCCGGGGCAACGCGGTCGAAGAAGAACACCTTGGGCACGAAGTCGATGCGTTCGATAACGGCATCGGCCTGTTTCTTGGTCAGGGGCTTGAAGTCGAGATAGAAATGGCCGTGGCCGTGGCGCGACTCGAAGCGATGGGTAGGCACACCGTCTTTGTTGATGAAGTTGCGCTGCACGATGACCGGGGTCTTGCCGTCGTTGGTGGTGATATAGTCGGTATGCACACGGTGCTTGTTCATATCGTCGAGCACACGTCGGGTATCCTTGGTCTGGTCCAGCCGCGCAATGGGATAAGACTCCCAACCCATGTGCGAGAGAATCATCATCACATTGCCGCACGTACCCCCCACATAATAGGACACTGGAAGGTTTTCGCCATCCCAAATCAGGACATCAAGGCTGATGAGGCCAGCTCCGAGGACTTTGTTGTCTGTCATAAAGTTTATAGTTTAAAGTGTATGGTTTATAGTCAGTTGAAAGTGTATGGTTTAAGAGTTCAAGAATTTAAGGGGTTAAGACTCGCTGTAGGCTTCGCCTGTGATCCAGAGAAGGAAGGGTTCGCTTGTTGTGTTGAGTGCTTTCAGGGCATTGGCGTTCTGGATGGTGTAGTCGGTTGAACTCACATTGTAGATGGCTACACAGTCGTTGAATTCCAATCCAATCAGAAGTCCGCCCAGCGATAATAGTTTGCTAGTCAGCAACGCAATGCCGAAGCATACATTTTCGCTGATGGGTTTCAAGGTCTTCTTGTGTTCTCGTATCATCTTCGACACGATGCGGTACAGCTCGAAAGGATTCTGTTCATCGGCATACGTGATGCTCAGCGGGTCATGGAACAGCTTCTCCTCAAAGAACTGATGGTACTCCTGCATCAAGTCATCGGCTCTGCGAGGACTGTTCATGGAAGGGAACGGAAGCACAGGAAACATATCGGAAGGTTTGAAACTCTCATAGATACCCCTTAACAGTTTCACATGCTTTTCTCCAATCAAAGGAATGAGGATACATATTCTGTCAAGAATAGATTCCACACTCAGCATGGACTTGAAACCAGGCAGAGCCTCTACGTTGTCGGTAGCCACATTCGTTTCTATACCTTTGTCGATTTCCACGTTCTCTGACACCGTGAAGAACAGATTCTTCGTATCGTCATTCTTCAATTTGGTAAACAGTGCCTTGGCTATGTTGAAATAAAAGGCTCTAGGCAGAGAACTCACATCCAAAATCACATCTCGATACTGACTCAAATCGCGTTCTGCCACCTGACGGCTCATCACAGCAATCCGCTTCTCCCAACTCTGAGTGGTATCTATAGGTATCTCGGAGAGAGAGAATCCATATTTCTTCTGTAGGGCTTCAAGTGCCTTGACATTGTCTTTGTATAGTTTACGGCTTTCGGTATTGCCGCCGCTATCCGGGAAGTCAAATGTCAGACAGTCCAAACTAAGACCCTTTACATTCTCCAGTAATAGAGTTAATGTATTGTTCATACGGGGATCGAAACCTTTGCCCAATAGAAACAAGACTTTCACTTGGGGATTTTCGCCATAGAACTCCTTACAGAATTTCGCCAGCTCATTCTTGCCGTGATACTTTACGTATGATTCCCATCTATACTTCATTTCTGTGTCCTATTTTGTAGATTTAGCCCATTGATTCAACCGATATAATGACAACTTGCGCCATCCACCGCGACGCAGTGGCAGATGGGCGTAAGCGCATAACCATTCATTGAGATAGAATACAGCCCAATTCTGGTCTTTCTTGCCCTGTGTGCGCGGCACTTTATAGAGCAAATTGTAGGCCAAGCAGTCTTTCAACAAGGTTGCCAGCTCTTCGTTGGCAGCATCCTGGAACCAAAATCCATCTTGCCCATATTGTCCCGAGTTTTCTTCCTTGACCGCGAATCCGCTCACGGTACGGTAGGAATATGAAGGGCTGAATGTCTGCTCGCGGCAGAAATCAATAAGGTTCATCAGGAATGCATAAATTCTGTTACCCCTTTTCATCTGCTTCACGTCTTCAAGATGGCTCTTACAATAGTCACTCACAATCTTGTCCTGATCTTCCGGAGTCAGGTCATAGCGAGCCGTATCCATAATCTTTTTGGAGAGCAACATTTCATACATCTTAGAAGAAATGCTGAGAAACTGTTCGATATTGCCCGAGGCCAAGTCTATCAGCGTCTGTTGGCCGTAGTACTGAGGCAACCTGGTGTTTTCGCCAGGCAGCAATTCCTCTGCGTAGTCATTATAATCCTTGCTCAGGATGGCCATCATCTCCTCATAGTCGTAGTCGAACAGCCTTGGGGTATTGTTTTCGCGCGAAGCATAAATCAGCATGGCTTTGATGTGCTTGGCACGATCGTATGGGTCTTCCTTGATGATGGCTTTTGCACATGCTTCATAGTTAGGATAGGTTGGCAGATCCTCAAGTTGGGCAAAATACCTCTTGCTGGCCTCATTGTAAACTGCGTTATAGTTCACTGTAGAAATCTCTGACAGATAGGTGAAGAGGTCGGTGCCATCGTAAGACACCTTAGAACGCATGGAAGCGATACCCTTGGCCATCTTATTGAACAGACCCTGAGACAGATTCTCCAATTTGATAACCTGATAGTCCCTACCTTGAATATTATTGTCGCTCAATATATCCTCGGTGCTAAGCGTTTCCAAGCGCTCAGCGACCCACAATGTGGCATGGACGCGACGTTCGGCCACCTCACCGCGTATGATTTTTTTCTGTCGCTCGGTAAGTTTGTGCGCATCGTCTATCTGGAAGATGAACTCTTTGCATAACGGTCGGTTCTCGAAAGTGAACCATTCTGCCTTCATTGCGTCTAGGGCAAACAGGTCGTCGTTGCCGTCGATACCGTCTGCTGGCACCACAAAGCTGTCGAGGAACTCACAAACCTTCCGTTCCTGACGGGTAGCCCAGTCAAGCAGTTCCTTGCCAGTGTAACTCTCTTTTATCTCCCCTAACTGATTAACAGGTACTTCGGGTGTGTAAGTAATTCTCTGAAGATTGGTATATTTGATACCTGCCAGTGTCATGCATGACTTGAGGGTTGCCAGCACGATTCTTGCGTTGAGCAATGACAAGAAATAGCGTCTTTGTTCACGACGGCCAAACAGTTCATCATCTTCGAGAAACTCATAGTCGCGACCCATCTGGAGATAGACACCGCACTTCAGGATTTGCTCTTCGCCGTCCTTCACACCCAACTTATGCAATTTACGGAAAATAAGGTTGGTTCCCTTTGCAGTCACTCTTTTGAGCACTGAAGGCGAGAAGAGGCGCAGCAAAGTGGTCTTGCCTGCCCCGGGCGAACTCAATATATAGGTCATTGTACCCCAAAGCGAATCGTTCGCATGGTTATCTTCCAGGTATGAGAGAGGCTCGACAGAAAACAGTTCAAGGAACCGTTCATCGGTCTCTATACGTTCGGAAGCTCGTATGGCAAAAGGATTCTTGTAGTTCATAATGTCAATCAATGACGGCTGATTCGGGGAAACAGACCTTTAAATTGTTTATCATCGTCAGCATCCTGCCATAAGATAGGCAGTGAGTTGTTAGGGGTGTTATGAGAAAGCACCACGGGCAAGGCACATTCGTCGAATCCCAAGTAGGGTCTGACAGTGCTGCCTACGTTATAGGCTTTGTCATCCTTTAATTCCTGATGAAGATATTGCGGTTTCTCCAATACTTTCATCAAGTCTGGATTTTCGGTAATCCCTTTACTCAAAGATTCGTCCAAGGGCTGAACAACATGAATGTGGTACTTCACATTGTTATAACCACGTTTTTCCAAGAAGTCGTCAAGACTTTTACGGATGTTTTCTTCTGCTTTGTGTGTGGCCATGCAGAAAAGGATGTCAATATGAATCATTTGCTGTTCGGGATCCAAAAGATAGCTTAGGTGCAGCTCTTCTTTCTTGCCCTCTGCCAATTCCTCTTTTGTGCGTTCAATATTCTTGGCACAAAGTTGGTCAATTATCTTGGAGAGTTTTCCTTTGAATCTTTTTTCCTTATCGTCGTAGCGCACGAAACTCTTGCCGCTGGCTGTGAAATCGTCAATCAAGAATATACTGCGGAAATAAGGTTTTTCTATTCCCTTGAGCTTCTTGTCCTTTTTCAAATCATCAAGCATATCCTTCAGCTTTTTCTCGTCAGGATAATAGTTGGTGAGTACCTGCTCGTTGCTGAAACCTGCGCTGCGGCGCAAAATGTCGGTATGGGCACCGTCGCTAAGACCGACAACCAGAGAAGAACGTTTCTCAATCTCGAACTGCTTCTGCACCTCTTTGTTGCACAACATGTAGGATGGTTTGCCTGTGTTTTCCGTGGATTTTTTCAGTAGTATCGGGCGGATTTTCAGGTCGTACAATAGGCCAACCAGATAATTCATCTGGGTGGAAGAGATAAACACCAGTTTCTTCTTGACAAACTCAAGGACGGTGGCCCTGTCTTCCTCATCAAACTGGCTCAGCCATTGTACCAAGCTACTCATGAAGCGCGTACCAGGCATAAAGCGGTCATAGGCATCGTATTTCATGCTGCCCATGAATTCAAGCTCGGGACGCTCGGAGTTTAATCCCGCATAGTCCCAGCCCATTACGTTTGACAATAGCTGACTGGCTAAATTACTGTTCATACGTTGAATTTACATTTGATAACTCCATCGGTCACAGTGAGGTGGTTTATATAATAGAGCGTTGCGTCGAGGCCGGTTACGCCCGATGGAGCGATGTTCCAGCAACAATCGGCATTCTTAGAGACTCTGTCAACACTGAGCGAGGCAGGGCTGGTGAGCATCTCGTAGTCGTTGCCCTCAACGCTGCCGTAGTCGCCAATGCAAAGGGTATGGTTTTTGTCTTCTATCACCTGCAATTTGCTCACCTCACGGTACACCACAATATCCATGCTGTGGCTGCTACGCCACACACGGATGCCTTTCAGTTGTTTGTCCCAGATAATTTCGCGGCAGATATCATATACCATCTGAGACTCTTCAGGGGTCATTTTACCCTCTATCGATAGTTGAAGGCTCCGCTCCTCGAACTGATATTGCACACAGGTTTCGGGTAGGCGGTGTTTCAGTTCCTCCTCCAACTGTTTCAACTCAGGATCGAAAGGCATCTTCTTCCATGCTTTCAGCTTGTCTTCTTCACCAAGGGTCAAAGGACAAGCACCGTTGTAATAACCTATCTTTATCTGCTGCCAATACTTACGGTCGAAAGAGTTTTTGAAGGAGTCGCCTACAGATTTGCCCCGGCCAGTAGCAACAACAATCTGCACACCATTGTCCAACAATTGCAGCAAGGCATCCCTGATGTCGTCGCACAAACCATTCTTGAATCTGCTCTTATGGTCTTTGGCGGAGAGGGTTCCGTCGTAATCGAATGCTATTTTGGAATAGCTGCCTCGGTTGATACGCTGAACAAAACGCTTGCATGCCTTTGAATAATACTCCCACAAAGAAGTGTTTTCCTTGGCTGCGATGCCTAACTTGCGAAGCACCGCTACATCGAGGGTTTTCTCATTGGGCAATATGCGATTGGTGAGCTTGAAATAGTCCAAGTTGTAGAGCAATCGGCCATACGAAGGAACACCAGGACGGCCAGGGTCGATACCACGGGCTTCGCCTAAGGCGTTCACAAAACCGAAAACCTTCAGCAGCAGGTCGATTGACGCTTGGGGCGTATCCAATTCTGTTTCAATATAAATTACCGGCACATCGGCAGGCATACATGCCAGGGTCTTGTCGGCCAACTCCTTCTCCACGGGAGTCACCAGTGCGATAATGCACGAATTGTTCTTGTTCTTGGCAAACCAATGATGCCTTCCGTGACCGAAGTTGCGGTAGTCGCTCAACAAAGCAGAACCCAAGGCCGCCTCGGTCAGCTTCGACTCGATATCCCACGCAACAGGTTCGCCCAAAGCTCCGTAGAGGACGAGGAAGTTCCATGGTTCAAGGTTCAAGGGTTCAAGGTTCAAGGGTTTAGAACTTTGAACTTTGAACTTTGAGCCAACCGCAGCTTTGCAGAGCAGCGTGAAGGTGGCGACGAGTGAGTTGGTGGCTAAGAAGCCATCCTTCTCGGTGGGGATGTCTTCGCACCAGCGTTGCACCTTGGGGTACTGCTGGAGGAGTTCCTCGGTGGGGTTGCCCTTGCGGAGGGTGAGGCTCATCATACCGACCTCGTTATATTTCACACCATATTTGATGGCGTTCAGAATGTCTTTGTTCTTTCCGCTGGCACTGAGGAAAAGCAGTTTGCTGCCACGGATGATTTCCTTGCCCGCATACATCAACTGCAGCGGTGTCATAGCCTCAGCCAACACTCCGTTGCGCTGCCGCGACAGCATGGCCGCATAATGGCAGGCACTGAGCGACCCCCCCGAACCGATACAAATCAGCGGGGTTTCCTTATTCTCGGAGAATAGGAAATTTGACAGGCTGTTTACATCCTGCTGCTCTGCCCACTGGATAGTGGAGGGGATGTTTGTTAGTTCGTCTTTAAAAGGCTTGCCCATTTTTAGTTTAGAGTTTATGGTTTATAGTTTAGAGTCAGTTGAAAGTTGATAGTTTATAGTTCAAAGTTCAAGGTTCAAGGTTTAAGTATTCCTTGCGGAGGGACTTAAGGACTTTGGAGGCTTCGTGCCACTTGGGGTCTTTGGTGAAGTCGGGGTTGCGGAAGTATTTGTTGAACGAGGGCTTCGCTATGGGAAAGGCCTCATCGTCGCGGTTTTCTACTTTCGACAGGGCTTCGTACAACTTGTCGCTGAAGGGTCTGAGCTTCTTGAAGAGGTTCATCTCGGATGCCTCGCGCAGCAGGTGTACGTAGGTTTCCATCCTGATATTATCAAGGCCCTCCTCCATCAGTTTTAGCAGTTCCACTTGGGGTTCTCTCAACGATACATCCACCTTTGGCGAGAACCATTGGGCAAAGAGGCCGTTGAGGTCGGCAAGGGTCTTGCCCGTGGCCATGCAGGGCAACAGGCGTGCATTGTAGGTTTCAACGTGCTGAAGCACACGGTTGATGCGCTGCTGGATGTCGTCGGAATGACGGGCAGTGTTGTCGAAACGGGTCTGCAAAGTGCCTTCAAGCTGCTGGCACATGGCCTCCATCAGGAGGAAGAGGGTTTGGAGGTGTTCCTCCTCGCCGTCGCTCAGGGTCACGTCCTTACGCACGAGGAAATCGACAATGCTGTCCTCGTCAAGCACCTGAAAATGCTGACCAGCATTGAGATTGACAAAGTTTAAGACCTTTGAGAAAAGTTCGTCGTTGGCCCAGGGCTTGGCTTTGGCCGGAATCTGCTTGGGGGCGGGGTTGATTTCGTCCTCCTCGAAGATGTTCTTCAACTGGTTGAGCAACTCGTGCCGCTCGCTCTCGGAAATATCCAAATCGGATAGCTCGTCCTTGCCCACGAGGGCTTGGATGCGCTGGCGCAGATATAGCAACTGGCGGATGACCGAGGTGTTGCGCTTGTTGCTGCAATAGTAAACATAGTCCTGAAGCTCGGTCTGGATGGACTCCTTCCGGGACGCATTGTCGAGATAGGTTCGCAAAGCCTTGCCGCGCTTGTCGCCAGAGACGCGCAGGGGCAGCATGGCAAGGTTGCCGAGGTTGGTTTTGAGCGAATCGAGAGCCATTTCCAACTCCTCGATGGCCTGGTGGTAGGGCTTGCGGGCGATGCTGTCGTAAGGATGCTCCAGCTTGACCTTGCTGTTGGGGACGGCATTGCGGTCGCACAACTTCTCCATGAGTATTTGCAGACGTGCGGCACGTCCCTTGCCGATGGCCGTATCATGTTCCAACTGGAATTCGGGGTTGGACAGCTTCTCCTTCCAGTTCTGGATTTTGCGCAACCACTCGTCGAAGGGGAAACTGACGTAGAAACTGATATCCAGACGCTCCTCCATGAGTCGATACTGCGTAGTGACCCCCTCCGCCGCATTCTGGGCATACATCACAAAAAGGAGTATGTCAGTGTGGCGGAACAGGTCGGCAAGGTTGGCTTGGGTCATCAGAAACTCAAGCACTTGCAGACGAGCGGTGATATGTTTTGTTTCTTCGTACATGACTTATTTAGTTGATAGTGTATGGTTTATAGTTTATAGTCAGTTGGAAGTTGATAGTTTAAAAGTTTAAAAGTTTAAGGGTTTGAGGTGATGGTTTAGGTGATTGAACGTCGGGGTGGGGTTCTAAAAAGTGATTTGGAATCACCCATCCTTGTTTTTATCTGTATATCAATAGATTAAAAATACTTTCCGAAGTGATGAAAGAAGATTTTTAAGAGGGTTTGTCTTGCTCTATTGTTGCAAATCGAAATCAGTCGGGAGTGCATCCCGGGTAAGTCACGAACCGACCGCTTTCACGAGTAAATCACCAATTGTTTCACCTTTTAATAATTAACGCTTATGAAAGACAACACTGTTTTGACACCGCACTTTAAGCTGCGGGAGTTCACCGAGAGCGCCACGGCCATGAAGCACGGCATCGACAACCGGCCTACGCCCGAGGTGGTGGAGAACCTGCAGAGGCTCTGCACCCACACCCTCGAACCGCTGCGCGAGAAACTGGGGCTGCCCATCGTCATCACCAGCGGCTTCCGCACCAAGGAGCTGAACGAGATCATCGTCCACGCTGCCCGCAAGTCTCAGCATCTTGTTGGGTGCGCTGCCGACTTCTATGTTTCAGGTCAAACAGATAACACAGATATTTCTGGTTTGAGTGCTCGCAAACGTCTTGTCAAGGCTTTCAGACTCATCATCGAGGATGAAGACATCGACTTCGATCAGCTCATCATCTACCCCTCGTTCATCCACGTGAGCTACGTGAGCCAAGAGCGTAACCGACATCAAATCACCAAGGCCAACGGTAACGGAACTTACTGCGCTCTGAGTCGCGCTCAAGCCCCGGCCTTAGTGTAGAGTGTAGAGATTAGAGTGTAAAGTCAGTAGGATAGTGTAGAGTTGTAAGTTACGGCTTCTGTTCTGTTGACGGCTTGAATGAATTAAGTAGGCCTGACAATATGCGAGCTTCTTCTTCAATCAGATTGTCCATACTCATCCTGTCTTCAGTAGTAATATAGCCAAGTTCCTCGGCAATCTCAAACTGAGACGAGACTTCCAACAATGAGCCGTATGACATCTCGATAAAGTGGGCTTTATCTTTCACCGAGAAACGGGTTATGCCTTCTGCGATGTTTGACGTAATAGAAACCGATGCCCTGCGTAACTGGTCGCACATAGCGAAACGCTCCTCAGCAGGGAACTTTTTCAAGAGTTTGTAGGTTCTCTTTACTACTTCCTTCGCTTTCTGATAAGCTATCAACTTACGGTATCCGAATACTTCCATACTTTTTAACTATCAACTTTTTAACTGTCTCTAAACTCTCAACTCTAAACTCTCAACTTTCCAAAATCAATCAACTTAAAATCTTTAAAACTTAACAACATGGCTCAAATCAAACAAATCGGTCCTGGCCGTAAAACCAGCGGTACCATCGACGGTATCACCTATGTAACCCGTAACGGAAAGACTTACGTCCGTTCCACTCCCACCATGCCCATCAAGGCTTATCGCACCCCTGCCGCGCTGAAGCGCCAGGCTATCTTCAAGATGGTGCAGATGCACATGAAGTATCACCTGCGCACCATCCGCCAGACTTTCACTCCCAAGGGCAACGGCAGCGCCGTGAACCGCTACTATTCGGTGAACGGCAAGGCTCTGACCAAGGCCCTCGAAGCGCTGGCCGACCGCCTGGTGGCTGGCGAGGACATCACCCTCACCGAGGTGGAGGCCGCCATCGCAGCCTACGCCACCGAACATCCTGAAGCCATCCGCATCGGCAAGCTGAGCGGCTATGGCGAGGTGTTCCTCACCGGTGCCTGGCCCGACACCATCACCCTCAACGCCAACGGAGGCGACAGCACCATCATCGTCATCGTGGCGGAGAACGGCTCCACCACCACGATCACCCCTGCCGAGGGTGGCAGCACCACGGTTATCAGTGGTGGTAATGGTTCAAGCGGTTCAAGCGGTAGCGGGTCCGGCTCTGGCTCGGGTTCCGAGACCCCGACTGTGGCAGCCCCTGTGATCAGCGGTACCACTCCGTTCGCTGAAAGCACTTCGGCCACCATCAGCTGCGCCACTGCAGGAGCCTCGATCTACTACACCGTTGACGGCTCCACTCCTACCTCTGCAAGCACCGCCTACTCTGGTGCCATCGCTCTGACCGACACTACTACCGTGAAAGCAATCGCCATCAAGGACGGTGTATCGAGCTCAGTGACCACCAAGGTCTTCACGAAGGGTTCTGGTGGCGGCGAGACGGAAACGGAGTAACGCTGCGCTCTTAGGTCACACAGATATCACGGATAGCACAGATATTCTTTTTCAACGTTAATGCCCGTTAATTGACCGTGTAATTATTCATTAATTATAACTCTGCCAAGCAATTAATGGTCAAATCATATGGCTAATTCGTGGCAATTACATGTCCAACCTTCTTTCAGTGATTTCTGTGGTTTCTGTGTGACTTCTTTAAATCAATTTATTCACTTTCAAAAAAATCAGTATCATGAAGATTAAACTTTCAAAAACTCAAATCGAAGAAATCATTGCCGACCCTGAAAAAGCTCAGGAGATTGGCATCAAGACCAACGACCCGTGGTGGGTTATCGTCCTGAAGGTCATCGCCTACCTCATCGGTCTCATCCTGGCCGGTGCCGTGACTACCAGCTGCGCTGCGGCCGCCTGCGCGAGCTTCTTAGTGTAGTGTTTTGTGTGTAGAGTTTAGAGTCAGTGGTGAGTGTAGAGTGTAGGGTTTAGAGTTTAGAGTCAGTGGTTAGTGTAGAGTGGTTAGTTTGTAAGTAGCTTCGCAGAGGCTGTCCGCATCATCAACCAATAAAAATACACTTTCAACTTTCCACTTATATACTATCAACTGTCTCTCAACTCTCAACTCTCAACTCTCAACTCTCGCAAAGCGCAACTGACTCTAAACTCTCAACTATCAACTCTCAACTGACTATCAACTATAAACTTTTCCCCAATGAGACAGATCAAATATATCCTTATCGATGACAGCGGGCGGAAGAACCGCGAGCATCATTACAGCATCAGCAGCAAAGGCTGCATCACCGAAAGCACCGACATCCGCAAGGCGGTGAAGGTCATCGACCGACAGGTGGACCCCGATGGGTACAACGCGAACTCCATCGTAATTCTGTTTAAGGAGTTTAAGGGTTCAAGTAGTTCAAGGGATTCCTTGAAAGACTTGCTTGTGGAGCTTCGGCAGCATTTCCCGGAGGCGATGATTTTCGGCATCAGGGAGATTGGCGACTACTTCATCAAGGTGTCGGACGAGATGAACCAGCTTCGCTTGGAGCTCTCCGAGCTCAATTAGTGTAGAGTTTAGAGTTTAGAGTCAGTGGTTGGTTTAGAGTAGCAAGTTTGGAGTTTCTTTTTTACTCCGCCACAGGCGGCACTATCAACTTCAAAACTGTCTCTCAACCCTAAACTCTAAACTCTAAACTATTTCAACTGTCTCTCAACACTAAACTCTCAACTCTCAACTATTAAATATGTTCTTCGAAGCCTCTGAAATGAACATTCAATTCATGCAGATGCTCTAACAGCGTGCCAAGCGGTGTACCAGCTGTCATTTGGGCAAAAGCATTGACATCTTTCGGGAAACATTTACCACCATAACCGAATTTGCCGTCGGGGCCGGGCACGTAGGTGTGCGTGTCGTTGATGTAGCCCGAAAGCAGTATGCCGGTGTGCACCTTGCGCCAGTCGGCTCCCATCTGCTCGCAGTATTCGCGGCAGGCGTTGAAGTAGGTGACCTTGTAGGCACCAAACACGTTGTGCATATATTTGGTGAGCTCGGCCTCAAGCGGGGTCATGACGGTGAACTTTTTGCCGACAAAAATTTTGGTCAATAGCTCGTGGGCACCGGTGAAGACCATGGTTTGCTTCTTGAAGTCCTCGATATGAGTACGCTCGGTAAGGAACTCGGGCATGTAGCAAACTTGGTGGCCAGTTTCTTTGGAAAGCCTATCGCTGGTGCCAGGCAGGATAGTTGTACGTACGAAAACAGGCACATCGGGCAGTTTTTTGATAAGTTCTGTCATGAGGCGCAGGTCCTGTGTTCCGTCGTCCTCTGTAGGCACATGAATCTGAAGGAAAGCGATGTCGATATTGCTCAGGTCATCGTTATAACCCTTAGGGGGGTCGCTGATGAAGAGTTTGCACTCGGGGTTGTTGTGTTCTAACCAATCTTTGAGGGCTCCGCCTACGAAGCCACAGCCGATAATTCCGACGTTAATCATGTTGTAAAGTTTTAAAAGTTTTAAGTTTATAGTTTGTAGATTAAAGACAGTTTAGAGTTAAAATTGCAAGCTAAAAGGAGCTTCGTTTCAAGTTTCAGGGAGTCCTACCCGAGTAGCTTCCAAGCCCTACTCAAATCTTACCCAAGTAGTAGCCAAGTCCGAAGGGCTTGTTTGGACTTGGGTAGGGCTTGGGCATGGATGCTTTGGTTTAAGCCTGCAGTTTGGATAGTTGATAATCGTTGCCTTTTCCATAATTATCAACTTTCAATTGTCAACTATCAACTGTCTAATTCTCTATGATTTTTACTGCAACCGTTTTCTTTGTCATCCCTTCTATCTCGGCTCTGATATGCTCATGGATGATGTTGACAATTTGTTGAGGGTTGGTATTTAGCTGCGTCACCACTTCGGCGGCGATATAGACATTCAGATTATGAATATTGTAAATTACGCGCTCGTCATCTCTTTTTGAACGGGCCATCCTTTCTTGTCTTGTTTTCTAGTACTTCCTTTTTCATCATCGCGTCAATAGCGAGGGTTGCCTTCTGGTTGCTTCAGGTGTATTTTTTGTCTTTTAGCAGATAGCGGATGGCATCCCTGATTACAGCTTCAGGTTGTGAGCCAAGTTCTGTCCGCGTGGAGCAATCGGTACGCCCTTCAAGTTCTTTCACTATGGGTGTGGGGCTATAAGCTCCATACATTCCAACGTCTTTTGAGCGGAAATTGCCAAGACAGCAGATGATATTGGCCACGAGTTTGCGGTTGAAGACGGTGCCCTTTTGGCGGCCACGGTTATAGACCTCGGCTGCCACCACATCAAGGTCGAGTATCGCGTTCCATAAATCCATATAGCCATCCTGCCACTTTTTCTCCACCAATTTGAGCGTTTTGCCCACATAATTAATGATCTCCTGACGTATGGCTGAGCGATCAACACCACCTAAAATTTCTTCCTTCGATTTGGGATAAGCACCATAATTATTGTTGATTACGGTGGTAGCGTTGGGATTGTAGTTCTGGACCGTGCCAATTTTGATCTCCTGGAAGGTGTTTCCTGTGCCTGGATTGCCTTCTATCTTAATCTCCATAACTTTCTTTTTTGAACATTAAATCCTTAGCTATCAGGGTGAATGTTGAAAGTAAGTTTCATGAAGTTTCTTTCTATCATGCCTTTTTGTGGTGGTTGTAGTTTTGCGGTCGGAATCAGTTCTGGAAACGGTTTCAAGCGTTCTTTGAGACTTCGTCTCGAAAAACGGCATCGCCTCAGCAAAGCTCAAACAAGTTTGACTCTGCGTTCGGCTCGCTCGTTCTTTGACATCTTGGATTTGGCTCATTTATTAACTATCAACTTTCAATTATCAATTAAAACAAAAACAACATGGCTAAAATCAAACAAATCGGCCTTGGCCGTAAAACAACCGGTACCATCGACGGTATCACTTATGTCACACGAAACGGCGTCACTTACGCCCGTGCAACCCCTGTAATGCCCGAAAGGGTGTTCAAAACCCCTGCTGCCCTGAAGCGTCAAGCCATCTTCAAGATGGTGCAGATGCACATGAAGTTTCACTTGCGCACCATCAAGCAGACCTTCACCCCGAAGGGCAATGGCACCGCTTCGAACCGTTACTACACGGTGAACGGCAAGCATCTCACCAAAGCCCTCGACTCGTTGGCCGACCTGTGGGTGGCTGGCGAGGCGGTGACCCTCAACGACATCGAGGAGGCCATCTGCGCCTACGCCACGGAGAACCCTGAGGCTATCGTCATCGCTCAGAAGAGCGGCTACGGTATTGTCTATCTCTCTGGCGAATGGCCTGCCACCATCACCCTTCGTGCCTCTGCCGGCGACAGCACCGTAATCATCATCGTGGCTGAGAATGGCGCCACTACTACTATCAACCCTTCCAACAATTAACCATTAATTCCACAAAACATGAAAATCAAACTATCCAAACAACAGATTGAAAAAATCTTGGCCGACCCTGAGCAGGCTCAGAAGGCTGGCATTCAAGCCAACGACCCTTGGTGGGTTATCGTGCTCAAAGTATTGGCTTATCTTATTGGCTTGCTCCTTGCTGGAGCGGTCACTACGAGCTGCGCTGTAGCGGCTGTCGCCGCGTTTTAGTGTAGAGTTTAGAGTGTAGAGTTTAGAGTTTTTAATAATAAAAAATCCAATTAAAAATGCGAATAATCACACTAATCATCATCCACTGCTCCGCAGTAAGACCATGGCAACAAAGCTCTGTCGAAGACATCGACCGTTGGCATCGCGCCCATGGCTGGAAAGGTTGCGGCTACCACTTCGTTGTGCGCCGCGACGGTAGCGTTGAGACCGGTCGTCCCGTAGAGGTCATCGGCTCACATTGCCAGAACCACAACCGCCACTCCATCGGCATCTGTTATGAAGGTGGGTTGGACAACGAAGGCCGTACTACCGACACCCGCACCGAAGCCCAGAAAACCGCTATGCGGCAGCTGATAGAACAGCTACATGCGCAGTACCCGAAGGCTTTGATTATGGGTCATAACGTGTTCAACCCTATGAAGGCTTGCCCCTGCTTCAACGCGGCTGACGAGTATCGTGACCTTCAGCCCTGAGTTTAGTTTAGAGTTTAGGGTGTAGAGTGTAGAGTCAGTGGTGAGTGTAGAGTTGTTAGTATAGAAGTTAGCTTCGCGGAGGCTGTCCGCATCATCGGTCAAATAAAATACACTTACAACTTATATACTTTCCACTTACAACTACTCTCAACACTAAACTCTCAACAGAGCCAAAATCCGGATGTCAAACCAAATCCCTGCGTATCTCGCAAATATGCGGGGACTTTTTATTTACAACTAAATCCGCTACTCTTTTGAAACGCTGATGGGGTAATACACCATCGGCTTGTCGTAGATGGGGAGCAGTTGTTTGCTCACGCCCTTGGTGATGGGGTATAATCGGGTGCCGTTGCCGCCAGATAGGACGATGCCTTTCATGGTTTAGAGTTGAGAAATGCGAAGCATTCGACGGAGTCAATTTAGAGTTTAGGGTTGTGGAGAGTTTAGAGTGGAAAGTTCAAAGGGTTTAAGGAGTTCAAGAGGTTTAAGAGTCGGGGCGGTGTGGAAGGTCTGCCCCAGAGTGGAGCTGACTGTCTTCAAGGGGAGCTATTTCTTCTTAAAGTAATTGTTTATCTCGTCCACAGTCAGGGTACCGCTGGCTATGATGCGCTGCTGGACCTGGCTAAGGTCGGCTTCGTTCAGTATGCCACAATATCTCCGCTCGTCCTCCATAAACACATCGATCTTGGCACGGATGGGCTGAGCACAGTTGGCGTAGGAGTCGTGGCTTAAAAAGTCGTAATCGGCTGCCTTGAGAGACACTTGGCAGGAGAGCATTCTCGGACGGCACTGAATATAGGGGTTAATCTCTGAATTAATCATCACCGAACACACCAAAATGCGGTCTTCGGCCACTCCGGCAACGATGAGGAACTTCTCGTGGTCGATGCCTGTCCATGGGCCAATGAACACGGCTCCTGGTGCTATGGACAGGTCACGCAGGCCTTCGAAAGCAGACAACGTTTTTTTACTTGTCATAATCCGTTAGCTAAGTGCTGCCTCCAGGCGCGAGAAATCGTTAACATACTCCAGTTCCTCGCTGTCGAGTCCAGCCTCGCGGGCGATGTTATCCCAGCTAATGGAAAAATCGCGGGCTGTGCTGCGCCAAGCCACGTCATGCGACTTCTCTTTGATTTCGTCGTAGGAGAGCGAAGCATACTTGGCGATAGCCCCGGACAATGCCTCCTGCTCGTTGGCCGAAAGCTTGTTAAGATTGGCATCCTGTAACGGTTTGACATACATCCAGTTTTCGACTTGAAAGTACCTGCCAAGTCCCTCGACGTCAGGCAGGTAAGAGTCGCCACGGACAATCTTGAGCATGTCGTACAGGCGCGACGGCACGGGGCCGGCCTCCATGGCAATGTAGGTGTCGCCCGTGATGGGGCGGCCCCAGTCGGCCAGATGCTGCCGGTCGGCAAAGTAGATGATCTTGAAGATCTTGTGGAAATCCTTGCGCTGCACACGGTTGGCCACATAAAGCAATGCATTGAGAGCCTTCTCCTTATCAAACTGTACATTCATAGTTTCTTGTCTATTATTGTGCCGTAGAATTATTATTTTTTTCAAACATAGTACTCTTTACACCACTCCGCAAACTTCCTCAACCCTTCCCGCAGCGTTATCTTCGGAGTAAAGCCAAAGTCTCTTTCGATTGCTTATGCGCTTCGAAGTCGTAGTCTTCGGGCAGCACCTTGGCTCTGACCAACTCCTCCTGCAAGGTCTGCACGAAGTCCAAGAGGTTCTCCGGCTGACCACCACCTATGTTATATACCTTGTAGGGAGGTATCGGCAGGCCATCTTCTCCGTTACGCTTCTCAGGGGCTTTCTGCATTACTCGAAACACACCCTCAACAATGTCATCCACGTAGGTGAAGTCGCGGCGGCAGTTGCCGTAGTTGTAAATCTGATTGGCTATTTTTCGTAGTAACCTTTATGGCTATATTGCGACCAGCGCAGGTACATTTCCTGATAGTGCTCTTTGATGAACTCTGAAATTCTGGCAATCTCGCGGTCGCTAAGAATACCACGGTTGTTCACTACGGTGTCGCCGTTGCTCTTGACAAAGAACTTGGCAGAACCACCTTCTGTCAGTTTGCTGTCGCTGGCATGGACGTGCATGCACTCAACTACGCAAAATGAGGTAAAATACAAATAATAACCCACTACCTTGAAATCGTAATATTTCGGCATGGTTCAGTCCTCCATATATTTCAAATTCTGATGAAGGTAGCGGCTGGCTATGGAGAGTTCAATGTTGTCCATCGTGGTTTCTAGAACTTCGCCGTCCAAGCTGAACACAACGGCCTTGTCTGGGCGGTTCAGGTTGAGCACGTGGATGCAGTCTCCCTCGCGCGTGAATGCGTATCCATTTACAATAAAGTCGGCCTTATCGGCCACGGTTTTTATATCAGGCATAAGCAATTCGTACACTTTTGATGGGTTTCAAGAATGATGCGGGGTCGATATAGAGGCCTTCGAGAATGGGCTTGAGGTCGATGTAATCCTCCTCGGGCTGGGTGTTGTGGCTATATTTGGCCATGACGACCAGATAACCGTCGTCCCAACGCACCACGTCAACATACCTTTCCAGGCTATAAGGCGCCCGGAAGCGGATATGATACCCACCAAAGCTGAAGGCTGTAAAACCCTCTGCGCTGCTGAGCACCGCCTCACTCGATGATTGGTTATTACTACGGTTATTCATCATTTTATTGTTTTATGCAAATGATGGGGTAATACACCATCGGCTTGTCGTAGATGGGGAGCAGTTGTTTGCTCACGCCCTTGGTGATGGGGTATAATCTTGTGCCGTTGCCGCCGGATAGGACGATGCCTTTCATAGTTTAGAGTTGAGAGTTGAGAGTTTAGGGTTGTGGAGAGTGGAGGGTTTAAAGAGTTCAAAGAGTTCATGATTTTTCAAAACATGTTGTTTTTCACAGCTCCGCCCCGTCAGTCACATCCCGTTCCGACAAGGGCTTGGTTTCAAGTGCTTTAAAGCATGGCAATCCTATTATGATAGTGCCACATAATCGCACTTTATTCCGAATGCAATATTAGGAAAAATACTAATACACATAGGGGAGGGCTTTCAAATTTTCAACTCTAAACCTCAACCATGATACTCCTTGTACCACTCAATTAAAGTTTAGGGTTCATGAGTTCAAGGGGTTCAAAAGTTTAAGGGGGTTAAGAGTTCGATGGTTTAGAGTTAATATCTTCTAACTTTGTTCTATTCAAATAGTTGCCACATCCGCGGGTTTTGTACTTTGACTGAGGGTTTTGCTCCTCTATAATAATGTTGGACGGTCGAGGCTGTGTGGAGGATCTTCCTGCCTTAAAATAGAACTGGTTGCGGGTAAAGACCGGAAAGAGCCGCTTTAAAAGTTTGATGTATGAACTTTCTTAGATTATCACCCAACCTCAATATCATCAAACACAACAGGTATCAACTTCTGAAACTCTTTCAAAAGCGGTATGGCCACTTCTCGCATCTGTGGATGGGCCGCTGGCGACGTCCGCAAAGTGAAGAAATGTCGCCATTCGCGCAAATTCATAGTTATCACGATTTCAGTTTTCAATGAATTGGGCAGAATGCTTCTTGCTTCTTGCGGCGTTGCTCCAAGTTCAATCAGTTTGTTGTAACCGGCCTCAATCTGTTCGATGGTCTGCTTCCAAACTTGATACTTTTCATCATCAGGCGACCAAAAGCAAGGTTCTATCACAGTGATTTCGCTCCCAAACTTACCCTTTGTATAGTTGCAATAACGGGTTGATTCTTGCGTGTAGCTTGCAAGGCGGTGGCGTACAATCTCGTGGGAAACTCCTCTATCGCAAATGATGCGCACTGTAACAGACTGATGTTCGATTACCGACAAATGACCGCGATTGTGTATCATTTTGACAAAATCCTTTGCCGAATCGGGCGTGATTTTGTCTTCGCTTTTGTAAGCTGTACGACCCGCCAATTCAATTTGTTTTAAGATGTAGTCGCCATCCACATGTGATTGGATGATGAATGTTGGTTTTATTGTTCTCATAATAAATCAATTAGCATCTATAGATGGTTTGTAATTTGTTCTTAATGATAGGACACTCTGATTCTGACACATTGCATCGTGGAATTTCGATGTCGTCAATAAGAGAGTAGAAATGAGCTTTTTCCTTACCTGAGAGAATGTCCTTTTTTTCTCCTTTCTTTCCACAATAAAACAACGAAATTAAATGGATGTTCTTTTTGGGGAACTGATCTTCAATGATTTCAACAACTTCTTCGGCATCAAATGTAATGTCTTTTATGATAATTACTGTGTTATAATTAGAAAAACCAATATCAGTTTCTATATCATTATGATCATTCACTTCACGTTTCCGAGGCATATAACTGAAATCAAAGGCGGGAAACAACACCGACAATCTTGCACCCACTACAGTACATTCCAAACCAATCGACACCATTAATGTTTTATTGAGAGTTGTTTCCCTTTGTATTTCTTCTATCTTTTCCTTATATAATTGAGTTATTGTTTCCAACGATTCGATATGGGATACGAGATAATTGATGTCGATATATCCATGAGATTTAAATTTGCTATTTTCGCCTCTCTTGTCTGTATTCCAATGAAAATGTCCTGAATAATATAATTGTTGGTCTTTTATTACATCAAGAATACTTTTATGAGAGCCTGTAATATTTGAGTCTTTTTGAACTTGTTTTCGTGGATTTTCTAGTTCCTGTTCTCTTAATTCATTACTATCAGACGATATACTATTCCAAACACTATTATTCTTTAACACTATTTTTTTTCTGAACGGAGAGTCTGTTTGCTCCTGCCAGTAATGCTTGGAAAAAGATGTGTCTTCTTCATAATTGTAATACTTTATTTGTAAATCGAAAGAATCATTTGAGATAGTATATATATTGCATTTCCCAATAGCATCTTTTTTCAACAAACTTCCGACTGAAATAAAATGAATGGTATCATTTTCGCCACCAAACACTTCACTTTCTCCATCTGAACTATGAATATGCCCACAAAACACAACAAATGGCTTTCCGAGATTTTTAAAATCTAATTCCCTCCAATTTCTAAACTCATGTTTTTCCTTTGCCAAATCTTTAGGATTATGATGCATCACTAAGCATTTAACATAGTCTTTATATTTGGAATCTAGTTTGCGAAAATATGTCTCAAAACTATTTTTATCAACATATCCATAGTGATCTTCCGTCTGATTACTTTCATGATAACAGGTATTTACACCTAAAAACAATATTTCATGTACATCATCTGGAATTTCAACGAATATTGCATCTGTTTTAAATTGTCGAATTTGATTGTCTCCCTCTTTATAAAAGTCATTATAGAACTTTTTGAAGTTATCATACTTTTCTTTTTTCAAATGCAAATCTTTCGTTCCGCTCTTGTCTGCAATCTTTCCAAGTTTTTCCCAAGAAACATCATGGTTACCCATACAAATCAGAACCTTCTCCTTGGGAAGTCCCAACTCTGACACAATTTTGTTCAAGAAAACCGATGCTTTATTATATTCTATTGTTTTAGACTCATTGGCTATGTCACCACTGACAATCAGATAATTTATATCTGCATTCTTAAACCTTGCAACGAATTCCTCAACAAATGAATCACTATAACGTGTTTTATCTTCATTTTTCTTCGTTCCAAAATGCAGATCTGAAATATGCAATATATTTAAGCTCATTTAATATCAGATTTAATTTCAGGAAAGTCGGTTATTATTTGATAATCAATAGGATTGTAGCCTTTTTTAAGTGTTAACAAGGCGACTTTTTCAATTTCACTCTCTATTTTAGGCCGTTCCGAAACGACCTCCACTAATACAACCGAGAGTATTCCTTTCAGATTACCTCCAGCATGTTCAATTAATGTTTTAGCCCGTTCAACTTCAGCACCTAAGCAAACCACGTCTGAAATAATTAGATAATCTCTATCAGCCAACAATTGCTCTTTATGAAGTTCGTGGTAGAGTTTTTTCTTTGGTCCCAAATGGTTTAAGAAGACCATATCAACACAAGCCAGCTTAGAAAACACAGAAGCTAAGTAAGATCCGGCAATTGAATTAAAAAACAGAAGAGGTCGCTTTTCGCCTACTGTTAGCCCATCAATTAGTTTTTTACTAATGGCCTTTTTGCATAATAGATATAATCCCAAAAATAATATATCTTTTTGTTCAATATAGGCTTTCACATTAATGTATCTTGGTAATTGAACATTGCTGGAATGGCTATAACTTGCTTCTCCTGTCCTTTCTATCACAAAAAAATTATTAGGATTTGATTCTAATATGGATGCATTTTGATTCTGATACTTAACATAAATCTCATCATCCGTGATGCTGTTGTTCAAACAACCACAGTTAAAAACATTGTAAGTTTTGTTGTCGTTTTTATTTTCGGACAAACCGTTTTTATGAATTTTCGCGTCCCCATATAATCTTTCACTCATTCTACAAAACACCAAGCTCTTATTCTGTTCTTTACAGAAATCAATAATCTTTTCAATCCATTCTGCAACGTTGTGAGCCTCTTCTGCTTCGGCACAATCTATGACAATACTATTAATTCCTGATGTATTATCATGAATATAATTATATATGTCACTTACTGTACGTTCAGCTATTTCATGACTGAAATACCCCAACTTGTTATTACACAGGCTAAAATTGCGATAAACCTGTTCTGCATGAAGAAACACATATAAGGTATCGTCTATTTCTAGTTTAGCGTAAAGTGTTTGTTTTGATTTCATAGTCTTTAAATTTTATTTCAACCTCAACATGAATGCCGCTAAATCTACCATCAAAGAACCGCAAATTCGATGTCGATACCTCATTGGCTGGATTATAATGACTTAACAAACATTTTGCACACACATCAGGTGCAAATTTGTTGCATTTAAGGCATCTTTTTGATGTCATAATAACTTGTGTGTCATTGTAATGAATCCTAATTGTCCCTTCTTCGATACCATAGTTATCATTCTTTCTTAATACAACCGCCACCAAAGTGTATAAATTATCTCTTGCAACACTTTTTTCCTTTGAATATTGTAACGCCTCAAATATATATAGGAAATTCTTATACTTTTCTTGTTCTTCTGAACTGAACTTTTTGAACACTTTTGTGTAATCTCCTCCAAACTTTCCTTGTCTCTTCTTAAAAGAATACTCAAAACCAACGCCACAATCAGAAATTGATATTTTTGTTATGTTATCTTTTGTCTGTAACATTGCCGAACAATGCGAACCACTATACAGCACAGCATTAGTTATAATCTCGGTCAAGATGTCTAATATAGTACATCTATTATTGTCACTCAATGTTTTGAGGATATTCCAATATCTTTTCTCAACAATTGGCTTCAGCTCTTGATATTTTTCTGAACGAATAATACCCAGTTCTTCTTCGGAAACATCCTTTTGAATGAATTTACTATAATATGAATATGAATCCTCATTATAAACATACACGCGGTGGTCAGGGTTATACGGTTTACTCACATTGGAAAAATTGTAAAAGCCCAACATTTTTGGTTCGAAGTCGTATAGTTCGTAACCCGTTGCTTGTTTAATCGTATGTACTATTCCTGACCCGTCAATATCTAACTCTTCACTGTAGACACTCTTCGAGCCAACGGCTTTAAAAAACCAACCATTATCCAAAAATTTAGTGGCATTTGTACTTGCTATTTCCAAGCATGTAGAATTTTTATGAATACTCTTCAAAATAAACCCTAAGCTAATCAAATTCGGAACAACCAAAGGATCAAAGCGAACAACATGAACAAATGAGAAAATAGGAGCTACTGAAACACCATTTACTCTGTAATGTTCTCTGAGTGCAGTGAATAGTTGGTTATAGAACACAAAAGAGGTAATATTTCCTGCGAAATAGATTTTCTTTGCCTCATCGTCGTATTGGATAATATTGTCTTCTATCATCTTAATAACCGTAATAATAAATGTTGATAATTCAAGTCTGTCAGATCACTTCCCTACATCATACCATCTTATTCTTTTACCACATAACTTTCTACAAAATCTTTCATGTTAGAATCCCTGTCATCAAAAACCTCTAATCGTGGCAAACAAGTTGTCTATCTCCTGTGTCTCTGAATCCGCATACTCATCGGGCCCGTATCTGTAATCATCTTGATATGCCTCAACTTGGGCATCAATGTAATTAAGGTATTCATCCTTACGCTCCCTGATTTCGTATACCACGGATTCCGACCCTAACAAAGAAACCTGTTGGCACAATTCATCAACCGTGGAATCAAGATCTTCCAAATCGGTGTCCTTGGTGTTCCTAAGATCGTTCTGAAGACAACCTGCTACAATAGAACAAAACTCTTTCGATTCCAAACAATCACTATGGTTTGGAAATACCTTACTGATTGATGAAACCAATTCCAAACAATCATCACCATAATACAACCTTGAAAGGTAGTTCGAAAAAAGGGAATCAAGATCCAGTGTTGTCTTACTCACATCCATATGCTCCAGAAGCTTCAGCTGGAAATAGATGCTAACACCAGTATCTGTCATGATTTGCTCCGTTACCTTCTGTTCCACATAACCGGGCCGCGTTTTCACTAATTCTTCATGATATACGAGAAGATTATACAACACTTCGGCTCGGGTTCGTGGGTCACTATTTATATACCTATTATTTGTCGAATCTACAAAGGTCACCGTCCTGCAACTCCTACAATCATTCCACAACCGATCAAACACCTTAAAGAATTGGTTTGCCATTTTGGAAGAAAAAGACATATCCCAAGGAGGTCGCCTAAACTCACGAAGAGCGCCAAATGCTTGCTCAACAAAGCAGGCACTCTCAAGTAGCACTTCCTTCACGTGTTCGTTTTCTCCAATGTATCGCACAAGAACATCAAACACCCCAGGATTATGAAAATCGACATGCGTTCCTCCTCGATCTTTACCTATAGTGATGAAGTTATCCTCCAAAACCTTTACCGCCTTTTTCCAATCCACATCGTTCAGATAACCTTTCTCTTTATATACCTTCTCAAAAAAATAGGTATATGCCTCCTTCCACTTGTCGTACATGACTGGCGTTCCCATGGTAGCCAACACCAACAAGGCTTCTTGCTCAATGGTCGAAAGACGGTCGAATGCTTCAAGCCACACACTGTCAGGATGGTCAAAGAAACCTTTTATCTTATCAAAATACACTTCAAGTTTACACTGCTCATGCGTCTTCTGTGTAAGGAAAGTCTCAATGATACGGGGACTGAAATGCGGATGATCGATAATTTTCAAGTAGTTTTTATCCTTGAGAATAGCGTTGATGTATTCCTGGGGTATTTGGTTTGCAACAAGATGGTTATATAGAATCTGAGCTCTTACAAAGCGGGTGTATTTCCCCATATCCACCACGCACTTCGACATCTCTATGCCCCTACCCTCCTTGAGCCGTCCATAGCGAGCCAGTCCTTGCTGAAGGATGTATTCTCGAGTGGTCAAAATAAACAACTTGTCCTTTTCTCGCTGGCAAGCATTTATAAACTTTACAATCCGGCTGTCAAAGTTCTTTTCACCTTCCTCAAAAGTGATTTGACCCATGAAATCGTCGTAGAAGAAGACCTGGCGCTTTCCCGTTTGCAACACCTTCACCAAATCATCAATACTACTATTGGTGTAATAGAACTCTTCGAAATTGGTGAAACTCAAGGTATCGGTAAACTTATCTGAAAGGAGATGCATCACAAGCACCCGTGCCAAAGTAGTCTTTCCAATACCTGGCTCGCCCGAGATAACCACATAACGGTTCTCCAACAGTTTACTCAATGCCTCGTTGAAGCTATCGTTCATTACATAGGTACGAATAGTTTCCTGCATCTCATCCTTTTCAAAACTTGTCCAATTGACAATGTTTTTGTTCAGTATGGAATTAAGTACATTGGTACTAGCCAGCCACAGTTTATAATACTGCCGTTCCACATCGGGATGTAAAGCCAATATTTTGTTTAAATCCTGTTTAGCCCAGATGTCTCCCTCTTTTTTAATATACGGGGCGAACAACCCCATAATCTCATTTTTGTTGGCAGGAGTGAGGTCGACCGAGGTAACGAGCATATAGCGATCAGGATTCAACGCTTTCACCTTGTCAGCCTCTTTCTTCAATTCTGGTTTTAGCTCTTTATAATCAATGTATCGTTTAGCCTGTACAATAACCGTTTTCCCTTTTCCATAGGAACAGCGAAGGTCAACACCTCCATCCCTTCCCTCGGCAAAGTTCGCCAAGTCGAGTTTCTCGTGCGAGTTAATCAAATCTCGGGCAAAACATTCAAACTCGAATGCACTTAGCAAGTTTCGGAAATCATAGTTCAGCATAAAAAAAACCTAAACACTCTGTTTTTCACAAAAATTCAGATTGTTATACACACTATTTCCTTAAATAAACCCTTTTGATACTTTTTATGGTAGCAAAATTTGTTGCTCGGATGAGAATCTTATCATTGGTAAGAATATCTTCTACCGATTCTGTTGTTCCATCTTCGTAAGTAACTGGAAAACACCAACTTTCAAATCCATCTTCCAAAGTAGGGTACGAAACAATAGCATTGACTCTTTTGTCTTGCGAAATAATATTCTTTGCTCTGAAATACCCTACGGTCTTCTTAATTTGAGTAACCATCAATTGAGGATATCCATAGTCCTTCTTTTGTGCATTTTCAAGACTATTCACATACTTGGTCTCAATAAACAGTATCCATTCCAATTCATCGGCACCTTCAGGAAACAACACGCATTCACATTGCTTTTCGTACAATCCAACACCTATAGGCAATGCGTTTTCAGGAAAAGCATCAAAGTCAACTGTCAACGATGAGGGGTTGTTCAATTCCACCGCCGCCACACCACCTTCTACGCTGTCAATGGTTGCACGTCCGCCATTAATCGGTTTCATGTCCCTAACAAACAGCGTTGTACCTTGAATGTTGATAAAGCATTCCTCGTGCGTCGGCAGAACTGATATTATTCTTTCCTTTAGATTCATTCTGTATAACCCAGCATTGTATGATACTCGTTAAGAATATCGTTCATCACTTCGTTGAAATAATGCTTGCCTATCAACCCCAGCGGCGATGTCTTAATATCACTAAGCGTTCCGTTTTCATTTGTTTGCCATACCGATACCAATTGAGGGTCAATACGCGACGAATAACTTAACAACGACTCTTTGTCACTTTCATCCATCTCATCTGCAACCTTATAACTCAACATACAATTATTGATAGCATAAAGGGTATAGGGACTATGGGTGGTTAACAGCATCATGTCGCGATTGAAATCTGTCTCTCTAAGCATAGCATAAATCAAACGCACCTGGGTTTGAGGGAACAAATTAAGTTCGGGTTCTTCAATAATCAATTTGGCATAGTGTGGTTTTTCCAATCTTTCCATCAAATCAGTCACCGAAGTCAATTCTGTGTCTTGAATACTCTCTTTCGTAGCCTTTCGCAGGATGGAGAGGCTTTCCTGCAATTTCTGTTGAAGGGCAGGAAAGTCAAGTGCTTTTTTAACCTCTTCTTCATCGGCATTGTGCATTATTTCTCTAATTAAAGCCTTTTGAATGACAGAATATTTGTCATATGAGGTTTCTTCATCATTCTCAAATACCCACTTGGTAACATAATTAAAATAGACGTACAATGGTATCACCGATTGAATGCCGCTGGAAGCTTCGTCAATATCAAGTTCCTTTTTGTTGGGAAGTATGATTTTGTCGCGTTTTGATTCTTCGTCATAGTAATATCTGACATTCAAGTCAACAATTGGCATTCCCTCGTTTTTTGCATATTTTGAGTGAATTGACAACCAATTGAACAAGAAGTCCCTCACATAGCTCTTGTCCATAGGCAGGCTTGAGATATTATTCAACATCACCAGATTACGCTCAGATGGGATATAAGCCACTTTGCCATTTTCGGCACTACCAAAGCCGTCGGCCAATGTAATGCTGAAATGCTCCAAATCATAATAATCAAAAGAGATATAATCACCATCGTAATGGATATATGCTCCTTCGTTAAAATAATTGGCTATTTTATGATAGTTAAGCAATTCCCTTTTTAATAGTTCACCATCAACATAATCTTTATCCTGATGCGCAATTATATCTTTCTCAAGCCAAAGACAAAAGCTGAGCAGCTTTGCAATAGTGCTTTTACCACTGCTCTGTTTGCCTATGATTACATTGACTCTATTAATAGGGATGTTCACATAGCTAATAGGACCTATGTTTTTTATTATTAATCTATTCATATCATATTATAAACTTCTTTTTCAACGACTTTTGCCGCAAAAGATTGAATGGAATCTCCAAACTACAAAACCAAAGACTAAACATCGACTACTTCAACTCCTCAATCACTTTCAGCAGATACTGCCCGTACTGGTTCTTTAGCATGGGCTGGGCAAGGTCGCGCATTTTGGCCTCGCTAATCCAGCCGTGACGGTAGGCTATGCCTTCCAAACAGCCAATCTTCAAGCCCGTGCGCTTCTCTATGACTTCCACGAAGGTAGAGGCCTCGGCCAGACTGTCGTGTGTGCCCGTGTCAAGCCAAGCGAAGCCACGGCCCAGCGTCTGAACCTTTAGTGCTCCTTCCTTAAGGAAGCGTTGATTGACACTGGTAATCTCCAACTCACCCCTCGCTGAAGGCTTGATGTTTTTGGCCACTTCCACCACCTTATTAGGATAGAAATAAAGGCCCACCACGGCATAGTTGCTCTTGGGATGCTGTGGCTTCTCCTCGATGCTGAGACACTTACCGCTCTTGTCGAACTCTGCCACACCGTAACGCTCGGGGTCGGCCACCCAATAGCCGAACACCGTGGCTTGAGGGGTAAAAGATCCCTGAGCCTGTCGAAGGGTCGCACCTCCCTCGGCATTCTTCACGGCATTGAGGAGCATCGTAGTGAAGCCGTTGCCATAGAAAATGTTATCACCCAATACGAGGCAGACGCTGTCATCGCCGATGAACTTCTCTCCTATGATGAAAGCCTGCGCCAAACCGTCGGGGCTAGGCTGTTCGGCATACTCGAAGCGCACACCGAAATCGCTGCCGTCGCCCAAGAGTCGCTTAAAGGCGGGGAGGTCGTAAGGCGTGGAGATAATCAGTATCTCCCTGATGCCCGCCAACATCAGCACGCTGATGGGGTAATACACCATTGGCTTGTCGTAGATGGGGAGCAGTTGTTTGCTCACGCCCTTAGTGATGGGGTATAATCGGGTGCCGGAGCCACCGGCGAGGACGATGCCTTTCATAGTGTAGAGTTTAGGGTTGAGAGTTTAGAGTTGTGGAAAGTTTAGAGTTTAAAGTGGAGAGTGGAGAGTTGAAGGGTTTATGTGTTCTTCTTTAGCCGCCGCCCATAGATTTCTTCGGCTTGAGCCTCGAAATGACATGGCCGGCTGGGTCTCTGCAGGGCTCAGAAAGCATGTCATACCGAGGCGCAGCCGAGTGTATCTATGCTTTCTGAGGCCGTCCTATCTTCATGCCGCCGCCCATAGATTCCTTGCTTACCCACAAACCTCCCTGGGAATGACATGTGCGGCTTGGTTAATCTCTTTTAAAAATATCCCTCGTATAAACCTTCTCCTTCACGTCATCCAGGCAGGAATCATAGCGGTTGGCGATGATGGCTTGGCTCTGTTCCTTGAACTTGGCCAAGTCGTTGACGACAAGGCTGCCGAAGAAGGTGCTGCCGTCTTCTAAAGTCGGCTCGTAGATGATGACCTCTGCGCCTTTGGCCTTCACGCGCTTCATCACGCCTTGGATGCTGCTCTGGCGGAAGTTGTCGCTGTTCGACTTCATCGTCAGGCGGAACACGCCAATCACGCAGCGGCGTTCCTTGGCCGCATTGTACTGGCCTTGGTCGTAGTAATCGTAATAGCCCGCCATCTTCAGCACCTGGTCGGCGATGAAGTCCTTGCGGGTGCGGTTGCTCTCCACGATGGCGCTCATCATGTTTTGCGGCACGTCGGCGTAGTTGGCCAGGAGCTGCTTGGTGTCCTTGGGCAGGCAATACCCGCCATAGCCGAAGCTCGGGTTGTTGTAATGCGAGCCGATACGCGGGTCGAGGCAGATGCCGTCGATGATGGCTTGGGTGTCGAGGCCCTTCACCTCGGCGTAGGTGTCGAGTTCGTTGAAGTAGCTCACGCGAAGCGCCAAATACGTGTTGGCAAACAGCTTCACCGCCTCGGCTTCCTTCATACCCATGAAGAGTATCGGCACGTCTTGCTTGATGGCGCCTTGTTGCAGCAGGCTGGCGAAGACCTTGGCTTTCTCTTCCAGATCCACGGTCACCACCTTGCGGATGGCCTCGTTTTCCTCGTCGAAGCCGTCGATTTGCTTGGGATAGCCCACGATGATGCGGCTGGGATAGAGGTTGTCGTAAAGGGCCTTGCTCTCGCGCAAAAACTCGGGCGAGAACAGCAGGTTGAACTTTGTGACGCCCTTGGCAGCGTATTTCACATACAGGCCACGGGTGTAACCCACCGGAATGGTCGATTTGATCACCATCACCGCATCGGGGTTGACGCTCAGAACCAGGTCAATGACCTCCTCCACGTGACTTGTGTCGAAGAAGTTTTTCTGCGGGTCGTAGTTGGTTGGTGCGGCGATAACGACAAACTCGGCATCTTTGTAGGCCGATGCACCGTCTAAGGTGGCCGTAAGGTCCAGTTCCTTCTCGGCTAAGTATTTCTCGATGTACTCGTCCTGGATGGGCGACTTGCGGTGGTTGATGAGTTCGACTTTCTCGGGCACCACATCGACGGCGGTGACATGGTTGTGTTGCGCCAGCAAGGTGGCGATACTCAGGCCGACATAGCCTGTTCCTGCTACTGCGATATTCATTTTCGTGGTTGTTTTTTCTTACAGCTCCGCCCCGTCAGTCACAGTATCGTTCTGACAAGGGCTTGATTATAAACATATTACGGACAAAAGTGCTCGCTTGCAAAAGCGACACTTGACCGCATATTTTTCCGAAGCAAATGTAGTAAAAAATAATAATACAAATCTGCGTTTCGGATTATTTTTCAACAGGTTTTTTTTCAATTAACATCATCTGCTTCCATTTGAAGTAACCCATCACCGCGATGACCACATAAAGCGCATAAAGCGAGGCCTTGAACGGGATGTCCTTGTAGAAATACAGCACGCAAGTCACCACATCCACCACAATCCATACAAACCACTGTTCCAAGTACTTACGCGCCAAAGCCCAGATACCCACGATGCTGAAAGCCGTGGTGAAGGCATCAGCGACGGGGACGGTGGAGTTGGTGAAGTTTTTCAAAAGGAGGTAAATAATCAACCAGGCGGCAAGGCCGACTCCGAGCCAGGCCAAGGCGGTTTTTTTCGGCATGTGGCGTATGGGCAGGTCAGAGGTTTTCTGCTTGTGGCGCGTCCAGGCGACGAAGCCATAGACGGTCATGGCGAGGTAGTAGAACTCCATGCCGCAGTCGGCGTAAAGGCCTTTCTGATAGTATAATACGATGCCCAAGGCCTGCATCATGAAGCCCACGACCCACATCCAGACGCTGGCTTTGTATTCCAAGAGGATGTAGGCTAAGCCTAAGGCTGTGGTGGTGATGTCTAGCCAGTGGTTTGAGAGGAAGTCCATTTTTTGTCTTATCAGGCTTTTGAAGCCATGTCATCCCTGCGGTTGGCCGTGCGTGAGCATGGAAATCGAAGATTCGACGAAGTCAATCTATGGCTTCAAAAGACGTCGTTAGGCGTATTACTCTTCTTGTCGCCGTCTATAGATTTCTTCGGCTTAGAGCCTCGAAATGACATGTGCGGCTTGGTCTCTGCAGGGCTCAGAAAGCATGTCATACCGAGGCGCAGCCGAGTGTATCTATGCTTTCTGAGGCCGTCCTATTATTGTTGTTCAAGCAAATCTATCCTTTGTGGATTCATCGCATTAATTAGCTTTTCCTTATTTGCTCGAGATAGCTTCTTTAGCTTTTTCTCTCTGAGTATAGCTTGGTCTATCAGCCCAAATTCCTCGTAATACACCAACTTATGACACTTATACTTTGCTGTGAATACAGATCCACCGCCTTCTTTGTGTTCACATACCCGTCTGACCAAATCATTGGTCACTCCTGTATATAGTGCTCTACCATTAGTGCTTTGCATCATATAGACCCAGTAGGTTTTCATCGGTATTTCTTCTTTGACCGCCGCCCATAGATTTCTTCGGCTTGAGCCTCGAAATGACATGGCCAGCTGGGTCTCTGCAGGGCTCAGAAAGCATGTCATACCGAGGCACAGCCGAGTGTATCTATGCTTTCTGAGGCCGTCCTATCTTCACGCTGCCGCCCATAGATTTCTTCGGCTTGGGGCCTCGAAATGACATGGCCGGCTTGGTATTACATATTGTTTTTCATCTCTTCCGCAAAGCCGACAAACCCCTCCGCCGTCATCTGCTTCAGAAAAATCAATCCATGCGTAGCCCTAATAAGCGGATGCGCATTCTCATAGAAGTAATTCTTCCCTAAAATCAGTTGGATGTCTTTCAGTTGCTTCACCCAAATGCTCTCCGCCAACTCGCTGAAGGGACCGTCAAAGTCGGGGTTGGGGAACTCGGCCTTGACTTGCGTCAAGTAGCTGTCCTTGAAGGCTTTCTCAAACACGGCAATGGCGTTGAGCGACACCGGCACATACACATTGGCCTCGGCCGGATGGAACGTCGACCAGACATTGCGGTAGCCGAAAATCTTCAAATCCATGAGGTTGGTCTCCTTGCCCCAAAGCCTGACGGCCTCGGCGATGCTTTGCATGACCTTGTAGTGCGTATTGGGCCCCAAACCCGCTGAATCGATGGCCACGGTGATGACGGAAGGTCTTAGCTCGCGCAGTTGGTTGAGGATGGGCATGACGTCGCGCTCGCGATCGGGAACCCAGGGGCCCTGAGTCGGTCCCTGAGCCTGTCGAAGGGCCGACCCTCCATCATTGTAAAGCCCCAACCGCAAATGGTGAATATGACTCAAAGCCGTGCCCGTATAAGCCCAAACCAACTCTTCCTCAAACTCCCTAATCTCACCTTTAAGTTTTTGAATCTCAGGGCTATTGGTTTCGTTATTTTGAATGTTTTTTATCTCAGTTTCAAACCTGTTTATTACCTCTTCGACGCTCTTCAGTTGCCACAGTCCCACGGCGTCGCGCAGGATACGGTGACAGAAGCCGCGTCGCATCTCGTCTTGGTTCTTGCGGGCCACGTTGTCGAGGTAATGGTAAACATCCTTTTCCTGCTTGTAGCGGTAGCCTTGCTCGAAGAAATCGGGATAATGCACCATCTGGATGCGGTCTTGGCGCAGATAGGCCAAAGTGTCTTCCAAAGCACCCTTCAGGAACTCATCGGTGACCGAATGGAAACCCGAGGTCATAATGGCGAAATGCACCTGATTCGACGGGCTGCGCAACTGTCTGTTAATGAACGGCATGATACCTAACATGATGTCGTCGTGGTGCGGACCGGTATGGTAGATGACCTCGTTGACAAAGGGCTTGACACCACGCAAGAGCTTGGCTTCCGTATCACGGATGACTTGCTGCACGACATCAAGGCTCAAGTTGGGGATTCTTGAGCAGCGGGGGTCGTTTTGGAGCTCCTCCAAAGTCAGTTTATGGGCGTATCTGTCAAGGATTTTGCAGAGGCCCAAAACGGCGTGTTCGGTCTTCTCGAAGTTCCATTCGCCGTCGAAATAGGATGGGTCGGTTTTGTTAAACATACCTTAATTATATAGGGTTGTATATTTTTGAAAGCGGGCTTTTGAAGCCATGTCATCCCTGCGGCTGGCTGTGCGCGAGCATGGGATCTATGGCTTCAAAAGACGGCTTTTATGTGTTTTTCTTCATGCCGCCGCCCATAGATTTCTTCGGCTTGGAGCCTCGAAATGACATGTGCGGCTTTACTTTATTCCGAAAGACTTACCGTCTGGAGCAAAGAAGTCGAAACCAGCTGCTCCGACGACTCCATGCGGCCGTCAAGGAAAAACGTGTCGTGACGAATGATACCGTAACCTATTGCGTACCAAGTGAGTGTGATTCTGTCGTTTTTGTAGAACGGCCTCCTCTCGAGCTTGCGTTCCTGCACCACGATGCAGTTGAACGTCCCGGCAGGGACGCAGATGGTCTCCTCGCGCAGCACCTTGCGTTCGGTACAGTCGATGGTGTAGCGGAAGGCACTCCACGACACGACGGCGTGGATGTCTTGCAGCAGGTCGCCAGGCGCAGCCATGGATTTCAGGGTCGAGAGCCCGCCCTCCGACTTGAACTTAAAAATCTTGAACATCTTTTTCACGGCCGAGGCAGCCGTGGCGGCCACATCAACTTGCACGTCACCAGTGGTCAACACCGTTGCCCAAGCGGGCAGAAGGCCTTCGATGGGCGACTTGACCTGCTCCGACTGGAAATGCGTCGAAAAGGCGACGTCCAAGGCACCGTCGGGGCGCTCTGTGACCTCGTTGATGCGCATCGTGTGCTTCCACCAAAGCTCCCCCGACGAGGGCGCCCGACGCTCATACCTGAGCGTCGCGCCTTTCGTGGTGCAAAAATAGCCTTCTGGACGGTTTTGCGCCTTACCGGCAGGCCATAAAAACAGAATAAATAAGAGATTCAGTATGAGTGCTTTAGTTGATGTTCCGTTCATGGTTTTTGCTGTCATTTTTTGTCCCAATGGTAGCCCGCCCGGATGGAGAGAATGTCGTCGCGGGAGTCGAAGCTGCCAAAGCTATAAGGAGAGAAGAAAGCGTTCAGGTGCGAGCCCAGAAGCGCGATCCACTGCGGGACGCCCACCTCAAAGGCGGCGGCGCCCCAAAGGAAGTTTCCGTAGTTGTAGTTGTCGTGGGCGATGACCCCCATAGGGCAGGCATCGGTCACGTATAGGGTGTTAGGGTAAATGTCGTAGGCGCTGTTGGTGGCAAAATCCAGGCGGTGGCCGAACTGGCTCTCTTGCAAGAGGAACCACATGCCACGGATAAGCCCCCGGTTTCGGAGCTCAAAGGCCCCAGATTTAGAGAGGTCGGAGGCCATGGCTTGGATGGAAACGACCTCCAAAGTCGTGTTTGGGTTGAGCTGCAAAGGTGTCCTTTCAGTGTCGGCAAACTGAGCCGAGAGCGGGGTTTCTCCGAAGCCTCGGTCGGCAATAATCCTGCCCGCAGGACCTTCGGTCTCCACCTTGCCGAGATAGGTGCCCGTGCCGTCGAAGAGAAAGCTCTCGCCACATTCCGCGTTGGGGACCACATCGGGCCAGGCTGCACAGAGGTCGTGGGAAAGCTGCTCCCGCAGGAGCTCCGTCAGCGGGTCGGTGGCCGTCCAGCGGAAGGTCTCGGGCGGCAGGCGGTCGGCATTGTGCTTGTTGAGCGTCATCGCACGGTCAGAGTGCAGCCCCAAGGTGTCGTAAGACGTGTATTTGAAGCAAACTTCCGGCTTGCATTCGGCATCCGAATAGACGATGGCCGAAGGCCGGTACATCATCCCCGCTGGCGCGTTGGGTGCTGCAAATGCGTCATAAAGAACCGCTGTGGAATCCACAAACTGCCCATCCTTCCATCGCGAGGCGGTAAGCACCGTCCCCGTCATCCCGCGGGCAAGAAGGGAATCAGCGACCGGACCGTAATCGGGTCTGTGATAGAAAGGATAGGTATAGAAAAGCTGCTCGTTCGTGCCGTCCCCACCGTCGATTTCCACCTCAACGGGATAAGGGTTGGTAGGCCCTACGGCATAAGTGTAACGGCGAACGCTTGTTCGGGGCGGAGACAGGCTGTCCTCGGGATAGCACAAGGTCGTCACGCTCTGGAGACGGCCCTCTTTGTTGCCGTCGGCGTATTGGTACAACGTACTGCGTGTCAAGCGGTTATCTCCAGAAAACTCTTCCTTTTTCATGAGACGACCCTCCGCAAAACGTCGTACGGTTTTTCGCAAAGTGTCCTTTCCGTCTGTAACGGTTTCGGTGATGTCTTGCCCTAAGCTGTCGCTACTGTAAGCGTATTCCGAGACGCCCGTCACTTGGCCTTCCGCGTCTTTTCGGCAGACGGAGCGTTTCAGCAGACGGTTCCCTGCCGGAGCGAAGGAAAAGTCCACCGAACCGCCAGCGATGCGCGTGATGCTTTGCAGCCTTGCTTGAGCCGTGTAATCCATTCTGAGCTCTTGCACCTCCGAGCCGTCACGCCCTTGTATCCGGACGGATTTCAGTTCCGGATTCGCTTCCAAGGTGACTTTGCATACCGTGGCGCTATCCGCATCCAAGACGGTGAAGCCTTTTACAAGACCTTCGGAAACAGCGAAATACACCGAACCTCGGGGCCAGAAAATGCCTTCGGGCAAAACCACAATACGGTTGCCCGCGTCGTCTTGCACTTGCCTCAGCAGGCCATGAGGACCATACCAGAAGTGCGTCCCGTCGCCTCGGAGGGTATCGCCTTCCCGACCAAAAGCCGCTTCTCCTATCCTCAAGGTCCAGCCGGGAGCCACGGGCATACCGCAACTGTCTGCCTCGGTCTGGTAATGCAGTACCAAGGGCACGGTCATCCTGCCGTAGTGGACCGTATGAAGCGGAAGGGTAACCCCCGCAAGGAGCTGAAGTATGAAAAAAAGAAACAACCTCGACATAAAAGGCTTTATTTCCAGCCGAAAGGATGCTCCGTCAGCGGGAGTTTGGCCATGGGGTGATAGTCACCCTTCAGGCCGATAGGCGTGGCATTGCGGATGTCGTAGACGATATTGATGCAGCGACGCGCCTCCTCGATGCCGAAACCGCGTCCGGCAAGGATTTCCTGATAGCTCTTGGTGTGCAGCTCGGTGAAGCCCACGCTGAACTCAAACTCCTCGCCGTCAATCAGGATGGTGCGGAAGGTGCGTTTCTCGCCTTCCACGGCATTGGGCGGAAGGGTGTCGGCATTGATACTGAGGAAATAGCGCACACGGGCTCGTTCCAATTCGAGATAGCCTGCCACACGGTCGTGGGAGGCCACATGGACGATGTTCTTTTTCACATCACCGAAAATCCAGCTCAGCATATCGTAGAAATGCACACCGATGTTGGTGGCGATGCCTCCGCTCTTGTTATTGTCGCCCTTCCACGAGGCGTAGTACCAGTTGCCACGTGAGGTGATGTAAGTCAGGTCCACGTCATAAATTTTGTCCTTCGGGCCTTCCTCGACTTTCTTTTTCAGGGCTTGGATCTTGTCGTGAAGGCGCAGCTGGAGAATGGTGTAGGCCTTGTGGCCCGTGCGCTGTTGCACATGTTCAAGGGCGTCGATGTTCCACGGGTTAAGCACAAGGGGCTTTTCGCAGATGACGTCGGAGCCATAACGCAAGGCGTAGCGCGTGTGGGCATCGTGCAGGTAGTTGGGCGTGCAGATGCTCATATAGTCGATGGTGTGGCCTTGGTCTTTCAGCTTGGTGTTGTGGCGGTCGAAGAGCTCCTGCTCCGTGAAGAAGGCCGCTTGTGGGAAATAGCTGTCGATGATGCCTACGCTGTCATTTTTGTCGTAGGCCGAAATGAGCACATTGCCTGTGTCTTTGATGGCTTTAAGGTGTCTGGGGGCTACGTAGCCCCCGACACCGATGATTGCAAAGGTTTTCATGTTTTTGGCTTCTGGCTTCTGGCCTCTGGCTTTTGGCAGCTCCAACGCAGGCCAGCAGCCATTACTTTTTTTCTGTTAGTGTTACTATAAAAGAGCCAATTCTTTTTTGGAGGCTCATAATGCTTTCGTCTGTAGACTGGAATAATTCTTCAGAAATGTATTTCCTTCTTCGTGCTATGATAAGCTGTGTTTCCAGTTCGTATGCAGAACCCAAAGCAATGTCAAGAAAACGTGCAAACTCCACGTCTGACCTTCTTCCAGCACCTTCTGCAATGTTCGAAGGAATGGAAACAACAGCCCTTTCCATCTGACTCCCTAATTGATAAAGCTCGTTTTTCGGAAAAGCATCACAAATATCATAAATGACATCTGTAAGTTCAATGGAATCAATCCAAATCTCGTAATTCTTAAAGTTTCTCATAAACTTATTGTTTTTCACAAGCCCAAGCTCATGGCTTCTGACCTCAAAACAACGTTCAAGTTGCCAGAGGCCAGAAGCCAATAGCCAGAAGCCATCACAAATTACTCTTCTCGATATCCTTAAAGTACTTAACAGTCTGATACTTCAGCTCATCGCAGGCCGCGTCGTCGCAAACAATAATACCTTTCGGATGCATCTGTAGCACGCTCACCGTCCACATTTGGCTGACAGAACCCTCGATGGCATGAGCCAAAGCACGAGCCTTATTATGGCCGTTGGCCAAGATCATCACCTCGCGGCTGTCCATGACGGTACCTACACCTACGGTGAGAGCCGTCTTCGGCACCTTATTAATATCGTTCTCGAAGAAACGCGAATTGGCGATGATGGTGTCGGAGGTCAAAGTCTTCACGCGGGTGCGCGAGGTCAGGCTGCTGCCGGGCTCGTTGAAGGCGATGTGGCCGTCGGGACCGATGCCGCCCATGAAGAGGTCGATGCCACCATAGCTCTTGATTTTGGCTTCGTAGCGGGCGCACTCGGCCTCAAGGTCTTCGGCGTTGCCGTTCAGGATGTTGACGTTTTCCTTCTTGATGTCGATGTGCTTGAAGAAGTTGTTCCACATGAAGCTGTGGTAGCTCTCAGGGTGGTCTTCAGGGATGCGGACGTATTCGTCCATGTTGAAGGTCACCACGTTCTTGAAGGAGACCTTGCCCTTCTTGTAAAGCTTCACCAGTTCCTTGTAGGTGCCGATGGGTGTTGAGCCCGTGGGCAGACCCAGGATGAAGGGCTTCTTGGCCGTGGGCTTGAAGGCGTTGATGCGTTCGACGATATGATTGGCGGCCCAACGCGACATGGCGTCGTAGTTTTTTTCTATGATTACTCTCATTTTATTAAGTTGTTAGTTGTTCAGTTGTTTAGTTGTTTAGTTTGGCTGCTGGCTACTGGCCTCTGGCTATTGGCAGCTTTTTGATAAGCGTTGGACTTACCTCTCTTGAAAAAGCTGCCAAAAGCCAGGAGCCAAGAGCCAAAAGCACATTAATGTGTGTTCCTGTATTTTTGGATTAACGCGACAAACTCCTCCGTCTCCTTGCGGATTTGCTGGACAAACGACACGTCGTCGATGCTGCCGATGACGGCCAATTTCTCGGCTTCGTTGCGGAAGGTGGCGTTGCGGAATTCGTTCTCGTAGTCTTTCTTGCGGCTTTCGTAGACTTGGTCGCAGATGAAGTGCTGGATGCGGATGGCCTTGTCGAGGTTCTCGTGCCACATCTCCTCGGTCATCACATCGGTTTCGTCCTTGTAGAGGAACATCAGCGAGAAATAGGCGTGACGCAGTTTCTCATGCTGGTAGTTCTCCCAAAGCTCGTCGTAGCGGTGATGGATTTCGTCCCAGGTGTTAAGCTTGCCGTCGCGGATGTCGGCACGGAGCTGGTCGACATCTTCTTCAGGCATCGTCTGACCACCGAGGTTAATCCATTTGCGGAGGCGTTTGCCTTTCATGCTGGCCGCGATATGCTCCATGTCCGTTTCGGGATGGGCTTCGAGATAACGCAGGCAAGTGGTCATGGCATAATAGGTAATCATGTCGCCGTAAGCGTGATAGGCGTCCAACGGCTTGAGAATGCGTACTTTGCGTTTGCCTTTCTCCATGTGTTCGCCAAAGACTTCTAAAGACTTCACCGTTTCGGGTTCGTTGTCCAAGAGGTTCTTGCCGCACTCACGGAGATCGTAGTACTCGTATTTCTCCGGATTTTCGCCTTGCTTGCGGAGATAGGCCTGAGCCACCCAAACTTCGAGCAGCTTGCGGCCTTCGATGATTTCCTCAACGGTATCGGGCGCAAGGGTCTCAAACTCAATGTTTTGAATCTTGCGCTTTCGTTTGTCGCGCTTCACATATTTTGAAGTGTTGCGTGCGATGGCGTACATGTTGTACATCCACCAATAGGCGGGCATGACTTCCAACTCGTTTTTGGCCGTGTTGTTGTTCACCAAGCAGAACGGCAACATAATGTTCAGCTCGCTCGGGTAGTCGGCCTTGCTGAGCAAGGTGAAGGAAGCAAACCTTGACGAGTGCTTCACGCTGGAGCAAAGTCCGGGCCAGAAGCCTCGCGAGGCCACGATTTCGCCATCGGTGGCGCGACTGTTGTGGTTGGAGCCGATGGTCGCACCGGCGGCCATGTTGCTTTGTCCCATCACGCAGGCGGAGATGAGGAAGGAGTTGTTGTGGTGCTGCTCGTGCGAGGGGAAAATCAGGTTGTTCAAGACCTCGCAGCAGGAAATGGTGGAGTTGTCGCCCAGCACCGAGTGGATGAGTCGCGCACCGTATTTCAGGTTGCAGTTGTCGCCCAACACAAAGCGCGTGGCCACCACTGAATAGAAAATGCGGCAGCCGTAGCCCGTCACGCCGTTCACGAGGATGACGCCTTCACCGATTTGCGAAGGCTCCTCTTCCGACGAGTTGATGGTGACGTTTTTCAGCTTGCTTGCACCTTTAATATAACAGTGCGGCCCAACCTTGGCGTCTTTCAGGATCCAGCAGTTCTTGATGACGCACGACTCACCGATGGTGCCATAGTAGCCACGGTGGAAATCAACGCTGGCTTGGGTGATTTCCTTGAGGCGTTCTTGAAGCTTGGTGTCGTCGGTGTATTTGGCCCAAAGGTAAGCATCGGCGGTAATCATGCCATCGAAAGGCATAATCATACGGGTTCCGATTTCGTTCATCACTTCGAGCCACACACGCACGTCCTCCAGCTCGCCTTCCTTGATGGTGCCGTTGCCGAACTTGGAGTGGTCGGTGGTGGAGATTTCCTGGATGTTGAACAGGATGCTGCGGTCGCCGATGATGTAATTGGCCATGTAGTGCACATCGTGGATGGCCACATCATCACCGATGTCGCATGAGATGATGCTGCTGTCGGTGATGCCAATAGGCACACGAAGGTCGTGGTATTGCAGCACTTTGTTGGTCACCCTTCCGATGCGCACCATGCCAAAGAAGTGGTTGTTGCGGACCATGTTGGTGTCGAACTCGTCGGTCACCCAAATGTCGTCCCAATTGGTGGCCGAGTTGCTGTTTTTCACCAAGCCTTCGATTTCATCGGAGCGCAAGTGCCGCCAACCGCCTGTCGGCTTTTTTACCTGCATGTTGCGGTAGTAGTATTCGTCGTGACCGTCATGCAAATACTTCTCATCTATGAAGTTTTTGTATATCCGGTCGTAGTCTATGATTGTTACTTTATCCATTTATTTCGTTTTTGATTATCAATATTTTATCTGTTCTGTGATTTGCGACTGAGTTCGGGTTATGCCCGTCGCCTCAGTCTGGAGTCACGGAAAGGGTTTCACTACCTTGCCGTAGCGAACTCCGCTTTTCTTGATAAAAACGAAACTTTTTACGCGCATTTTGTTTTGTTTTAGAATTATCTTCCTTTGTACATGTCATCGTAATACTTCTGGTAGTCGCCAGAAGTCACATTGTCCATCCACTCCTGGTTGTCCAAATACCAGCGGACGGTCTTCTCGATGCCTTCCTCAAACTGCAAACTCGGCTCCCAGCCCAATTCCCTCTGCAATTTGGTCGAGTCGATGGCATAACGTAGGTCGTGGCCGGCACGGTCGGTGACGTAAGTAATGAGGTCCATATCGGCACCCTCGGGACGGCCCAACAAGCGGTCAACGGTGTTAATCAGCACCTTGATCAAGTCGATGTTTTTCCACTCATTGAATCCGCCGATGTTGTAAGTCTCGGCCGTCTTGCCCTTGTGGAAAATCAGGTCGATGGCACGGGCATGGTCTTCTACAAAGAGCCAGTCGCGCACGTTCTCGCCCTTGCCATACACTGGCAACGGCTTGCGATGGCGTATATTGTTGATGAACAGCGGTATCAGCTTCTCTGGGAACTGGTACGGGCCGTAATTGTTGGAGCAGTTGGTGACGATGGTCGGGAGGCCGTAGGTGTCGTGGAAAGCACGCACAAAATGGTCGGAGCTGGCTTTGGCTGCGCTGTAAGGGCTGTGTGGTTGGTACTTCAAATCCTCGGTGAAGAACTTGCTGCCGTAAGCCAGATGATGCTGTCCTGAAGAAGCCTTGGTGGTGAAGGGTGGCATGATGCCCTCGGGGTCGGTGAGTTCCAACGCACCGTAGACTTCGTCGGTGGAGATGTGGTAGAAACGGCATGGAACGCAGGTCGTTGAGCCTGTCGAAACGCCGTCTTTGGGGCTCGGCCCTTCGACAAGCTCAGGGACCTTATACGGCACAGGCAGGCTCTCCCAATACAACTTGGCAGCCTGCAAGAGGCTCAGTGTGCCCATCACATTGGTCTGCGCAAAAGTGAACGGGTCTTTAATGGAGCGGTCCACATGGCTCTCGGCAGCAAGGTGGATGATGCCGTCCACATGCTCGTCCTGCATGAGCTTGTAAATCGTCTCGAAGTCGCAGATGTCGGCTTTGACGAACTTGTAATTCGGCTTGCCTTCGATGTCCTTGAGGTTAGCGAGGTTGCCGGCGTAGGTCAGCTTGTCGAGGTTGATGATTTTGTATTCGGGATACTTGTTCACGAATAGGCGCACAACGTGGCTCCCGATGAAGCCTGCGCCACCAGTAATGATGATTGAGCGTTTGTAGTTCATAGTTGTTTGTATGTTTTATTGTTGTTTTAATATCCGTTAGGGTTGTTTCTTTGCCAGTTCCATGAGTCGCGGCACATCTCTTCGAGGCCATATTGTGCCTTCCAGCCCAATTCGCGTTCCGCCTTGGCAGGATTGGAATAACAAGTGGCAATATCGCCCGCGCGACGCGGCTTGATGCTATATGGAATCTTGATGCCATTCACCTTTTCGAAGGTCTTCACCACATCCAACACCGAATAGCCTTGTCCCGTGCCAAGGTTGTAGATGGCAATACCGCACTTTCTTTCGATGGCCTTTAATGCCGCCACATGACCCCGAGCCAAATCCACGACATGAATGTAGTCGCGGACCCCTGTGCCATCGGGCGTGGGATAGTCATTGCCGAACACGCCCAACTCGGGACGTTTGCCCACGGCCACCTGAGTGATATAAGGCATGAGGTTGTTCGGGATGCCGTTGGGGTTCTCCCCTATCCTGCCGCTCGGGTGCGCTCCCACGGGGTTGAAGTAGCGCAGCAACACCACGTTCCACTCCGGGTCGGCCTTCTGAATGTCGATGAGCACTTGTTCCAACATGCTCTTGGTCCAGCCGTAGGGGTTGGTGCATTGTCCTTTGGGGCAGTTTTCCGTAATCGGTATCTCGGCAGGGTCGCCATAAATCGTGGCACTCGAACTGAAGATGATGTTCTTGCAGCCGTGCTTCCGCATCACGTCCACCAGCACCAAGGTGCCACCGATGTTGTTTTCGTAATACTCCCATGGCTTCTCCACGCTCTCGCCCACGGCTTTCAGTCCGGCGAAGTGGATGCAGGCATCGAAGTGATGTTCGGCAAAGACCTTTTCGAGACCCACGCGGTCGCGGATATCGACCTGGTAGAAAGGAATCTCTGGGACATCGATAATCTCGGCAACGCGTTTCAATGCAACCGGGTTGCTGTTGCTGAGGTTATCGATGACCACGGCGGTATGTCCAGCCGCGTAGAGTTCAATTAAAGTATGCGAGCCGATGAATCCGGCCCCGCCAGTGACTAGGATGTTCATGGTTTGATCATGTTTATCTCTTCAGAATCAAGTTCAAAGAGCGAAAATACTAACGTATCAATTTCTGTTTGGGATTCCAAGTCGCCATGCAAGGCACGGTCGACGAGGGCTGATAGTTGTTGGTCTTGCTCAGGCGTAACTTTCGGGAATGGTAAAGCCGAGAGATTGCCCTTCAGTATCTTCAAGTCACCGAAGCGCTTGACGTAAAGGAAGTTGAACAGCGACGAGTTGAGAAAAGCCAGAACGGTTTTGGTACTCATACCCTCCACTTCCGGGATGAGGATATTCGCGCTGTTGAGGAAAAGACGCTGTTTGTCGTCGTAGGTGAAACAAAGCTGGTTCGAGACGAACTTATACACCAATTTCTCCTTGGCGCGATAGAACTCGTCCTTCGCACACTGCTGAAAATCAGCGCGATTGTATTTGATATAACGCGAAGCGGGCTTCAAACTGTACTTCCCGATGTCCTTGCCGGTGAAGATAGGTTCCAGGCCTTTATGAGGCCTGTCTTTCAGCACTTTGGCGTTGTTTCCGGTGATGATGCCCAAGGCCCAGCGGCTGTGTGAGAGGTCGTCGTGGCGCAAACGTTCTGCTTTGGCGAGAATGGCCTCGTCACGATCACTGAGGATGGGAATGGGGCAAAAAGCGTCGTCCGTCACTTTGACTTCCTTCAGCGACACCTCGTTATTGACCCCAATGACCTTGTAATTCTGCTCACCAAAGACCTTTTTCTTACTGACTTTCAAGCTGATAAAGTCTGTAAATACGCCTTTGAAACGCTCATGATAGCATTTCACACTTTCCAAGCGTGTTTCGTGCATCACAAAGCGACGGAAGTCAGAATGAACTTTGATTTTCAGTAATGAGGTAGGCAGCAAAAAATGCTGTATTCCGTTGTTTTTCAAATACTTGAAGGATTCCGTGAAAAACAGCGAGGCTTTCTCGTGCGAGGTAATCACATCAGAATCGTGCTGCTTGCCTTTCTCGGTGCCCCATGGCGGGTTGGTGACGATGTAATCGAACTTCAGACTATTCAAGGCCGAGGCCGCATGAAGCAGGAAATCCAATTGGTAAATCTGAGGATAAATGTTCGATTCATTGTATTTTACAATCAGATTGGCCTTGGCAATCATCACCGCCAACGGGTCGTTATCGATGCCGTAAAGCTGTTCCATCCGCGCGTGTTCCACATTCAGCAAGAAGATACCGCTACCACAACAAGGATCCAAAAACGTCTCTCCCATGACCATGTGGATGTCGGAAAGCATTTCATTGACAACCACAGGTTTGGTGTAATACAACCCTTTGAGGATGCGCTTGCCTTCGGTCATCAGCGACTGATAAATGAAACCAAGCCAGTCGTCCTGGCGGTTTTTCAGGATTTGTCTTGGCACGGACAAGTCCATCCGCTGACAATGCGCATATTCCTCAAAAAAGCGCTTTCGGTTGTCCTCGTTGACCTTGTTGGATTCCAAAAACAAAGCGCAAAGACTGAAAATCAGTTCGTTGATGGGATAATCCGCAGCTTTCAGGTCTTCCACAAAACGAGGCAAACTTCCCGCCATCACATACCCTTCTGGCGTGATGATTTTCTGCGAACGGCTCTTGTTGGCACGCCTTGTCAGGCGGTCACGACCGTTGTTTTGCAGCTTGTCCCAATTCCTTCGGGTGGCGTCAGAAATGAAAATAGTGGATTTCGACATATTACAGCTTCGCCTACTAAGTCCCAATAACATTTGTTAAGGAACTGAATTTCAATTAATTAAGAAATTTGCACACTTCGGCAAAATAAATTTCCGCAAAAGTAATGTTTTTTTATTTTGATTTTGTTTATTAATTAATAAATTTTCATCAAACCAATCATTTTTTGTACTTTTGCTGCATAAAAAACAGAAAACGATGATACTTTGTTTGGAAACGGCCACACCCGTTTGCTCAGTAGTGCTCAATGATGGATGTTGCACTTTGGCTTTGCGCGAGACGGAAGGGCAAAACGCTCATTCCGAGAAGATTACCAACTTTATCCGCGAGGTGATGGAGACGGCGGGAATTGACTACAGCCGGTTAGATGCAGTTGCCGTTAGCAAAGGACCCGGCTCTTATACAGGCCTTCGCATCGGTGTGAGTACAGCCAAAGGCATCTGCTACGCCGCTGACCTGCCTTTGATGGCCATTGATACCTTGGAAGCCATGGCGCACGGCATGAAGGCCAAACTAGGAAGCCAAATCACTGAAAACGACCTGCTTATCCCCATGATTGACGCACGCCGGATGGAGGTTTATGCTGCTGTTTTCGACGCCAATTTGAATAAAATCCATGACACGGCAGCCTTGGTCATCGACGAGAACTCCTTTGGGGATTTGCGGAAAGCACACCGGCTTTGGCTCTTTGGCGATGGTGCGCCAAAGTTGGGTAAACTCTTTGAAAACCAACCCAATATCAACATTATTGACGGCTTCAGACCTTCAGCGGCCTATATGCGACCTTTAGCCGAGAAAGCGCTTCGGGAGCGTGATTTTGTGGATGTGGCTTATTTTGAGCCGTTTTATTTAAAAGATTTCATCGCTGGAAAACCACATGTGAAGGGGTTGTAAATTCAAGCCGGCCCTTCGACAAGCTCAGGGACCTAAGGTCGTTGAGCCTGTCGAAACGCCGATAACGCTATAATAGCTATCGTTATGAAAAAATATCTATTTCTTGCATTGATTTTATCGTTAGGTGTTGACACTTTTGCACAAGCACCACACCTTTTCGAGCATGATTATCCTTCCGTCACGGAGGAAAACCCGACCATTCGCGCTTTGATGGATTCTGTTTCGGTAGACGGCATCGAAGCTACCATCGCGCATCTTTGCTCGTATTACAACCGACGCTGTGACAGTCGCCACATCTATGACGTACAAGATTGGCTTGTAGCGCGTTACAACAGCCTTGAAGGCATTGATACGGTGGTGCTACACGACTTCAAAATCCACAAGGAGGGTTATCCCGAAGAGACCGCAGACAACGTCTTAGCCATCCAATGGGGCACAACAACGCCCGAAGAATTTGTGATTTGCGGCGCACATTACGACTCGTGGAACGGCGACACCACCGACCCCGACACCGTTCGCGCTCCTGGTGCCGACGATAACGCCACGGGTGTTGCAGGTATCTGGGAGACAGCACGTTTGCTCAGTCGCCACAAGTTTGACCGAACCATCATCTATGCGAACTGGAACGCAGAAGAACTCGGTCTGATTGGAAGTGCGGTCTACGCCAAGGAATGCGCTGATAATCTGATGGATATCGTGGGATATTTCAACATGGATATGAACGGCTATCTACGGGAGGGTTCAGAAATTCACATGGATGTGGTTTACGTCAACCAGGACTCGCTGTTGGCCAAGATGTTCTTCGAAGTGTGCCACATTTATTTTCCCGATATGCCCGTCCGCCAAAACTGGATGCCTCATGGCGACAGCGACTTTTCGTCCTTCAACCGCAACGGTTATGCGGCACTGCATCCTTTCGAGGACGTTTGGGCTAGCTCGCCTTACATCCACACTCGTCAGGATGTTTTGGGACTTAGTGTCAACAACTTGGCACAATCACGGCAATTTGCGCAAATCAATTTAGGTGCCGTGGCGCATTTGGCTGGACTAAACAACACCGCCGTTGAGGAGAATAAAACGACGTCCGTGGCAATGTATCCGAATCCTACTAAAGACGTAGTCCAAATCTTGGCCGAGGATGGTTTGCGGCACGTTGTAATTTACAACCTTTTGGGACAGCAAATCGAGGCAAAATCCCTCAACGGGGAAAACCGCTGCACAATATGCACAAGTGGTTTTGCACCAGGGGTTTATTTGGTAAAAGTAAGCACTATAAAGGGTGTTTCCAACCAACGATTGGTTATTAAGTAACTGCTGTCTGTGTCATACCAGCCGTCCATGTCATTTCGAGGCCTAAAGCCGAAGAAATCTATGGGCGGCGTCCTGTTACGGACGGCCTCAGAAAGCATAGATACTCTCGGCTTCGCCTCGGTATGACATGCTTTCTGACCCTGCTTCACTTTATCCCAAAGCCTTCACTCCAGCGTCGATGCGCTTGAGGGTTTCTTCCTTGCCGAGAAGTTCAAGGATTTCACCGATGTGCGGGCCTTTGCCGGCACCGACCACCATCAGTCGGAGGCCGTTCATCACGAGACCCATATTCAGCTCGTTACTTGTAATCCAAGTGTTTAGGGTTTCGTCAATATGGGCCAAATCAAAGGGTTCAATGCCCTTGATTACCTCTTTCACTTTGAGCATCGTTTCAGCCGAGTTTTCTTTCCAGCGCTTCTTGACGGTTACAGGATCGTATTCCGTCGGAGCCTCGAAGAAGAAAAAGCTTTGGTCCCAAATTTCCTTCACGAAGTTGACTCTATCTTTCACCAAACCAGCCACTTTCACAGCGAAATCAAGAGGAGCATCGATGCCTTTTTCGGCTTTCAGCCATTCTTGATAATCCTTGCCGACTTCCTCGTTCGATTTGCGCATCAGCCACTCGTGGTTAAACCATTTCGTCTTCTCCACATTGAACTTGGCGCCGCTCTTGCTGCAACGCTCCAAGGAGAATGCCTGAATGAGTTCGTCCATAGTGAAGATTTCCTGCTCGGTGCCCGGGTTCCAACCCAACAGCGCCAACATGTTGATAAATGCCTCAGGATAATAGCCCGATTGCTTGTAACCCATTGCCGTTTCGCCCGTTTTCGGGTCGACCCAATACATCGGGAAGACGGGGAAACCGAGACGGTCGCCGTCGCGCTTGCTGAGCTTGCCGTTGCCGTCGGGCTTGAGGAGCAGCGGCAGGTGAGCAAATTGCGGGGCTTCCCAACCGAAAGCCTCGTAGAGCATGACGTGAAGCGGCATTGAGGGCAGCCATTCCTCGCCACGGATGACATGGCTGATTTTCATCAGGTGGTCGTCGACAATATTGGCCAAGTGGTAGGTCGGCATCCCGTCGCTCTTGAACAAAACCTTGTCGTCCAAAGTGTTAGTTTGCACTTTCACCTCGCCGCGAATCAGGTCGTGCATGACGATTTCGCGGTTTTCGGGAATGAGGAATCGCACCGTGTAGGGCGTGCCATTGGCCATCAGTTTATCGACTTCTTCCTTGCTCATTGTCAAGCTGTTGCGCAGGTTTTTGCGCGTTTGGCTGTTGTAGATGAAGGTCTGCTTGTTGGCTTCGGCTTCCTTGCGGTATTTATCCAATTCCTCTGCGGTGTCGAAAGCGATGTAGGCGCATCCTTTGGCTAAGAGTTCGTCGCTGTATTGTTTATAAAGGTGTTTGCGGTTGCTCTGCTTGTAGGGGCCGTATTCGCCACCCACATAGTCGCTTTCGTCGAACTTGATGCCGCACCAGTCAAGGGATTCCACGATATATTGCTCGGCACCCGGCACAAATCGCGTTTGGTCGGTGTCCTCGATGCGGAGAATCATTTTGCCACCGTTCTTCTTGGCAAACAGATAGTTATATAATGCTGTTCTCACGCCCCCGATGTGTAAAGGTCCCGTCGGGCTGGGGGCAAATCTTACTCTTACTTCGTTCATTTTGCGTTGATTTTAGGCTGCAAAAATACGGAAAGTATCGCGTGCAAAGGATTATTTTTTATGACTTTTTGCCTTTCGCGTTCTTCTTGACCATTTTTTCCGTCTCTTTCAGAGTTTCAAGACAAGCCTCTTCCACGGGTGAAAGCGTGTTGTTCTGGTATTTGCGATATTCTGCTGTGGCCTTCTCCAAAGCTTGCTCATGGCTAACAGAACCTGCACCTTCAAGCAAGGGACGGTTGCCAGAAGTGAGCACCGAATCTAATTGGCGGATGTAATCGCTCATATACATCGGCTTGTGTTCCAACGCGTTGATTTCCGCGATGTCAAAATAACCCGAAACAAGGTTGTTCAAAATCTTCAACTCGTTTTCGTTCAGATAGTTCTTGGCAATGCTTATATCTTTCAGCGCAGGCATTTCGCCCGAAAAAGTGGTCAGACCCATGAAAGGCTTGTCGGCATCAGCGCGTTCGTAGATGACTTCGGCGGCAGTATGGCCATGGGCGGCATAATGCAACTTGTTCTGCACCATCTTGAAAAACAGTCTAGACTCCTCGCTCTTCGGGTTGTAATCCACGCTGGTGGCATAGAGGTCAAGTACTTGGCGATAAAGCACTTTCTCTGAGGAACGGATGTCGCGAATGCGGTCGAGCAGTTCCTTCCAATACGCGCCGCCGCCGTTGCCTTTCAGCCGCTCGTCGTCTAAAGTAAAGCCTTTAATCAAGTATTCCTTCAGCCGTTGGGTGGCCCAAATGCGGAAGCGCGTGGCGATGGCTGATTTGATACGGTAACCGAGGGAGATAATCATGTCGAGGTTGTAAAATGGTATTTCTCTGGTCACCTCTCTGTTTCCCTCCACTCGAACCTGTCGGAATTTCCGACAAGTTGAGCTTTCGCTCAGTTCTCCTTCTTCGTAAATATGTTTGATATGTTCCACAACATTGGTCCTTGAACTTTGATAAAGTTCCGCCATTTGCTGCTGGTTAAGCCAAACGGTGTCTTTGTCAAATTTCACATCAATCTTCGTCAAACCGTCCTCGGTTTGGTAGATGATAATGTCGCCACCTTTATTTACTAATTCATTGCTACTCATAAACAATTTTTTTGCAAATGTAATGAAAAATTTCCTGTTTTAGCAGTTTTAAAAACAAATATTGATTTGAAATAAAGTCGTACCTTTGTACCAACTTTTACATCATTTTTGCCAAAATGACATAAAAACAAGTCATATTTTCATAAAAATTGATTCCCATTCATTACAAATTTATACAAAAATTGATTCTTATTTTACTTACAATTTTGTATCTTTGCCGCCGAAACAATAAAACAAAGACGCTATGGAAAGGTTATTGCAACGCTATCAAGCTCAATTGGACAGGACAAAAACCGATTTTGTTCGCTATCTTCACGACGAAATCCGTTGGGAAGCTCGTCTTAACGCCCTTCTTGGGGCAAGGGGCGTTGGAAAAACCACTTTGATGTTCCAACACATTTTGCTCAGCGGTGAACGCGACTCTTCTCTCGTTGTGTTTGCCGACGACATCTATTTCTCGAAAAACACCTTGCTCAACTTGGCCGACACTTTCTACAAGAACGGCGGCAAACATCTTTATATTGACGAAGTGCATAAGTACAAGCTTTGGTCAACGGAAATAAAGAACATTTATGACCAACTTCCTGACTTGCAAATCGTTTATACAGGCTCGTCAATTCTCGACTTGGAGAAAGGCGGTGCCGACTTGTCGCGCCGACAGTTGAAAAACTATATGCACGGAATGTCGTTCCGTGAATGGTTACAGATGACACAAGGCATCGTGGTGCCAAAACTCACGCTTGACGAGATTCTTTCGGCGAAGGCGTCTTTCCCATATGCCGAACATCGCCCCTTGCCTTTGTTCAAAGAATATCTTAAAACAGGTTATTTTCCGTTCTGCCGCGAGGAAGACTACCTTGAACGACTGAGTACAGTCGTTGAGCAAACGCTCGAAACCGACATACCCCAATTTGCAGGTCTTAGCGTCGGTGTGATGCACAAGCTCAAACAATTGATGCAAATCATCTCGCAGATTTCGCCGTTCAAGCCCAACTACAGCGACCTTGCCCGCGACATTTCCGTAGCTCGTAACGACCTCAAGGACTATCTTTTCTACATGGAAAAGTCGGGCATGATACAAAGCCTTCCGTCGCCAGCCTTTGGAATGACACGCTTGGCCAAAGTGGAGAAAATCTATTTGGACAACACCAACCTGATGTATGCCCTCAATGGCACGCAACCCGACACAGGCAACTTGCGCGAAACCTTCTTTTTCAACCAAATGCGAGTGCGCAACACGGTGACTGCCTCTGATGTGTCAGACTTTTTGGTTGACGGTCATACCTTTGAAGTGGGAGGCCACAAGAAAGGACGCCGTCAGATTGCGGAAGTGCCTGACAGTTTTGTGGTAAAGGACGACATTGAATATGCCACCCCAGGAGTTATCCCGCTTTGGATGTTTGGACTGAATTATTGATACACAAAGTATGTTATCCGGGCGTTAGATAGTCTGGAGACTTGGCATTCAAGAGCAAAAAAGTGACGGGATTCTGAAAAAATCCCTATTTTTGCAGGCTATTCTAATTTGGATATGTCTGTGCCAAAGGATTTAATAGGAAAAATCGAGGGCTTCACGCGAAAGTTCTACCTCAACCGCCTGATACAAGGCGTATTGGTGGGAGCCGTGTTGTGGATTGTCTTTTATCTGATTCTCAATGGGTTGGAGTATGTTTCATGGTTTCCGCCCAAAGGCCGTTTTGTGCTGTTTTTGTTCCTTTTGGCGGGTTCGGCTTTTGTTGCGATGTATTATTTCCTCATTCCTTTGGTCAACTTGATTCGGTTTCGGAAGAAAATGTCAGTGGAACAAGCCTCTGTTCTTATCGGGAAATTTTTCCCTGAAATCAAGGACAAACTATTGAATACTATACAGTTAAGTAACCAATTGGAGTCTTTGAACACGGTCGGCCCTTCGACAAGCTCAGGGACCGAGAACGACTTATTGTCCGCCACCATTGAGCAGCGCACAAGCCGCCTCTCCCCTATCCATTTCTCTGATGCCGTTGATTTGCGCGGCAATTTGAAGTATTTGGGCATCTTTTTCGGTCTATTGCTCCTATTAATACTGCTGATGGTTTTTCTGCCTTCGTTCGCCGTTGAGCCTACGCAGCGCATCGTCAACTATGAGCAGAATTTTGAGAAGCCTCTACCCTATCAGGTTGTCATTGAACAAGATAACATCGAGACCACACAAGGCAAGGAAGTCAAATTCAACATTCATGTGACTGGCGAACGCATTCCAGATGCTTTTTATGTGAAAAGCGATTTGGGACAGCAACTGATGACTAAAGCTTCGGCAAATGATTTTAGCTACACTTTTAAAAACCTATTTAATGACTTGACATTTAATGTGATAGGTGGTGAATATACCAGCCGCGACCTCCACATTACGGTGCGCCCCAACCCTACCCTGCTTTCCTATCAATGTGAAATGCGCTATCCGGCCTACATCCATCGCCAAAACGAAACTTTGGAAGGCAAAACACGCCTCATCGTCCCGCAAGGTACAACGCTTATTTTCAGCTTCTTGACCCGCGATACGGAACAAATGACCTTGACCCGCGACTCGCTGACATCCGATTTGTCGGAAAAGGATGATAGGTTTGAGTATCGGTTTGTTGCGGCACAATCCACCAAATTTGAGGTGCAAGTGCAAAACACGTGGAACAACACCCTTGACCCGCTCGGTTTTGCGGTCGATGTGCTGCCTGACGCTTATCCTGACATCCGCGTGGAATCTTTTGACGAACAACTTTCTACCGATGTCTATTTTTCCGGCCTTGTCACTGACGATTATGGATTTACCAAACTGAATTTCAATTGTTTGGTCAAGAAACCGATTGAGAAGAAAATTGTGCTTCCTGTTTCTTTTGACACGAAACAAACCCGCACTTCCTTCTTCTACAGCTTCAACATGGATAGCCTCGGCATCATGCCTGGGCAAAATATGGAGGTCTATTTTGAGGTTTGGGACAACGATGGCTTCCATGGCCCGAAGTCGAAACGTTCGGAAACGTTCACCTATTACAAGCCTTCGGAATTCGCCTTGGATAGCATTGCCAACGAACAGTCGGAAGACATTATGGAACGGCTTTCGGAGAAGTCGCAAGAGGCTGACAAACTGCAAGATGAGATTGAAAAGATGCTCCAAGACCTCATCCAAAAGAAGGACTTGGACTGGTCGGACAAGGAAAAGATGAAAGACCTGTTGGAAAAGCAGCAACAGATTCAGGATGAGTGGAATAAGTTGCAGCAAGAGCAAGAGCAATTGTCTGATTTCATGAAGGAACACGATTTGGGCAACGAAGACCTCCTCAAAAAACAGGAGCAAATCAACAAACTTTTTGACGAAGTGATTCCCGAGGAACTGCAAAAACTCATGGAACAAATTGACAAACTCCTTGAAGACATGCCGCGCGAGCAGATGCAGCAGATGATGCAGGACATCAAGAAAAACAACCAGTCGATGCAGGAGCTTCTCGACCGCAATTTGGCTCTTTTGGAGCAACTGAAGATGGAAAAAGACCTCAACGACTTGGCCAACAAATTGGACAAATTGGGGGAGGAACTCCAAAAGGAAAACCAGGAAGCAGGGGAGGAGGGCGACCAAAAATCGGCCGAGGAAGCCAAAGAGGAATTCCAGCAAATGATGGACGAATTCGACCAGCTTTTGGAGAAAAACAAGGATTTGCAGCAGCCTTTCGATATGGAAAAAGACCAGGAAATGGAAGAAAGCATTGAGCAAGACCTTGATGATGCCATGCAAAACCAACAGTCGGGTGAACAGCAAAAATTGCAACAAAACAAGCAGGACGCTGGACAAAAGATGCAACAGATGGCCAACAACATGATGATGCAGATGCAAATGCAAGGCATGGAACAGATGGCTGAGGACGCGCATTTGCTCCGTATTTTGCTTGAAAACGTCGTCCACGCTTCGCACGAGCAGGAAGCCCTGATGACCGAAATAGGAAGCCTGCGCACCGATGACCCGTCATTGGTCGAGAAAATCATCACGCAAAAGGAAGTGGCTGACAACTTCAACATGGTCCGCGACTCGTTGCGAAGTATGGCCATGCGCCAGCCTATGATTCAGAATTTTGTCTTTGACGAACTGCATACCATTGAAAATCAAACTTCTAACGCTTTAAAATACCTCAACGACCTGAAGCTTTCGCAGGCCGTCAGACACCAGCAGACCGCCATGATGTCGATGAACGACTTGGCCTTGATGTTGGCCGAGTCGTTGGAGAACATGGAAAACAGCATGGAATCCATGGGTATGCCGATGTCGTGTTCCATGCCCAAACCCGGACAAGGGCAGCAGAGTATGCAAAAGATGCAACAGCTACAACAGCAATTGAGCGAGCAATTGAAGCAAATGCAGCAACAGATGGAACAAGGCAAGCAAACGCCCAACTCGATGAGTGAAGAATTTGCACGCATGGCCGCTGAGCAGGAAATGCTCCGACAGGGAATGCAGCAGATGCTCAACGACATGAAGGAAAACGGGCAAATCGGCGACGACGGACTGAACGAAATCATCAAGGATATGGAAAAATTGGAGGAGGATTTGGTGAATAAGAAAATCAACCGCCAGATGATTGAGCGCAGTCAGAAGATTGAGTCGAGGATGCTGGAATCGCAGAAGGCGCAAGAGAAGCGTGAGCAAGAAGAAAAGCGCAAGTCGAACGAGTATAAAGGCTCACAATTCGAGCGGAAAATCGACGAGTTGCTGTATCAAGAAACACTCAAGAAGAACCAAGAGTTCCTGAAAACCAACCCGATAGAGTTTGCACCTTATTATAAGGACAAAATCAACGAGTATTATTTGAAGAAAAACACGAAGTAAGATGATCAGATTCAGCACATTGGATGTGGAAATGCCGCCCATTGAGCCTGCAAAAGTCAAAGCTTGGATTGGCAAGGTGGTGGAAAAGCACGGCAAGCGGGTAGGGGAGTTGTACTACTACTTTTGCAGCGATGAGAAACTCTTAGAAATCAACCGCGAGCGACTCGGCCACGACTTTTACACTGACATCGTGACCTTCCCGCTGACCGATTGTGAAACCGTGTTGTCAAGCGAATTCTGCATCAGTCTTGACCGAATAGCGGAGAACGCCAAGACCTTCGGACGAAGCTATGAGAGCGAGTTGCACCGGGTTATTATCCATGGCGTGCTGCATTTGATTGGTTTCGACGATCATAGCGAAGAAGATGTAAAAATGATGCGAGAAAAGGAGGAAGAGGCGTTGGAAATCTTTTTTGGAGCGGCGTTTTGACAGGCTCAACGACCTTAGGTCCCTGAGCTTGTCGAAGGGCCGAAAAAAAGTTAATAATGCTTTAATAAATTGACAAACAGAATATTAACCCGATTGTTTCCCGTGAAACACTGACCAAGAAAATGTACTTTGAACCGTATGATATTATCGTTGTAGGCGCCGGTCACGCCGGATGCGAAGCGGCGGCAGTAGCAGCCAACATGGGCAGCAAGGTCTTGCTCATCACGATGGACTTGCGCCTGATGGCCTCCATGTCGTGCAACCCGGCCATGGGCGGCATTGCCAAGGGTCAAATCGTGCGCGAAATCGACGCGATGGGCGGCTATTCTGGCATCGTCAGCGACCGCACCATGATTCTATTCCGGATGCTCAACAAGTCGAAAGGACCTGCCATGTGGAGTCCGCGTTGTCAAAGCGACAAAATGATGTTCTCGGCAGAATGGCGCAGTATGTTGGAAAAAACACCCAATGTTGACTTTTGGCAAGATAGAGTGACAGGTATTTTGGTGGTTGGAGACCAAGTCAAAGGTGTGAAAACCATGATGGGCGGCGAGATCGAAAGCAAAGCCGTTATCCTCACCAATGGTACTTTTCTCAACGGTCTAATACATATTGGCGAACAGCATTTTCCTGGCGGCAGAATGGGAGAGGTGGCCAGTCACGGCATCAGCGAACAACTCAGAGACCTCGGTTTTGAGGTCAAGCGGCTGAAGACGGGAACGCCAGTCAGAATCGATGGACGGACGATAGATTTCAGCAAACTCATCGAGCAAAAAGGAGACGATGAAGTGGTCGGTTTTTCCTATACCGAACCCTTCCGAATCCAAAAACAGAGAAGTTGTTGGATAGCGCACACCTCGTTGAAAGTGCATGAAACGCTGCGTAAAGGCTTCAAGTATTCGCCTATGTTCAACGGCCGAATACAAGGTGTTGGACCGCGATATTGCCCCAGCATTGAGGACAAAATCGAGCGCTTCTCGGGTAAGGACAGCCATCAACTTTTTGTGGAACCCGAAGGCTGGACGACCGAAGAATACTACCTCAACGGCTTTAGTTCTTCGCTGCCTGATTACATACAATATGAGGCTTTGAGGCAAATCGAAGGCTTCGAAAATGCCAAGATTTACCGTCCTGGATACGCCATTGAATACGACTATTTCCCACCAGAGCAACTACATCATTCTTTGGAAACAAGACTTATACACGGCCTTTATTTCGCCGGACAAATCAACGGAACGACTGGCTACGAGGAAGCTGCTTGTCAAGGGATGATGGCGGGCATCAATGCAAATTTGGCTTTGCGTGATGACAAACCTTTGGTGCTATCAAGATATGAGGCTTATATCGGTGTTCTCATTGACGACCTCATTACAAAAGGCGTGGATGAACCCTACAGGATGTTCACCAGCAGGGCAGAGCACCGCATTTTGCTCCGACAAGACAACGCCGATGCCAGATTAACGGAAATGTCATACCGACTCGGTTTAGCTAAAGAAGACCGTTACCAAAAGTACATTCAGAAACGTCAGAAAGTGGAAGAAATTAAGGCATTTTTGGAAGAAACTTATGCCTATCCTAATGAAATCAACGGACTATTGGAGCAAAATGGAAGCACGAGAATCGAGCAAAAAGTCAAGTTGTCATACATTTTGTTGCGTCCACAATTGGAATTAAAAGACATGATTGACACATTGCCAAGCTTACTCCAATTCAAGACGGCGGACAGATTTTTAAAAGAATGTCTCGAAGAAGCAGAAATCCAAATCAAATACGACAGTTATATCCAAAAGGAAAACGAATTATCAGAAAAACTGAGCCGTTTAGAGAACGTCAAACTGCCCAAAGATTTCGATTACCATAGTTTGCAATCCCTCTCATTCGAATCGAGGGAAAAACTGAACCGATACCAACCCGAAACATTAGGGCAAGCCTCAAGAATCAGCGGGATTTCTCCAGCAGATATTAACGTATTAGCCATATTCTTAGGAAGATAGCACGATTGTTCCACATGAAACACTGAAAAAAATGAATAATAAATGTCCTTGGTGTGAATCAGAGAAAACCCAAATTCATCTTTGGGTAAAAGATGAATTTTTGAGCAAAGAAGATTTTCAAGTCTATGAGTGTCACAATTGCGGCTTGTTATTTACCGAACCAAGACCGACTAAAGATAAAATTGGCGAGTATTATAAATCCGAAGAATACTACAGCCACCAAGAAAACAAAAAAGGGTTCATTCCTAAAATATATGAGAGCATCAAATCCATCAACCTAAAAGCAAAGTATAAAATGGCAACGAAAGGGTTGGAAAATGGAAAAGTATTAGATATTGGATGCGGTGTAGGAGATTTTTTGCACATGATGGAAGTCAAAGGATGGGAAACAAAGGGGATAGAACCGTCAGAAGAAGCCAAAGCCATTGCCAAAAAACGGATGAAAGGAGAATTGTACTCACCAGAAGAAATCAACAATCTTCCTACAGAAAGCTTTGATTTAATCACAATGTGGCACGTATTGGAACATGTAGATGACATAAAATCAGAAGTAGCGCAATTACAGAGACTGTTGAAAAAAGGCGGAAGATTGGTTTTGGCACTACCCAATTTTAAGTCCTATGATGCTCAGTATTACAAGGAAAAATGGGCGGCCTACGACGTACCACGCCATTTGAACCATTTTTGCAAAATGTCAATTGGTAATCTATTCAAAAACAGCCAATTAAAATGGATTGATACCCATAAACTCAGATGGGATGCCTACTACATTTCATACATGAGCGAACAATATAAAAGACATTCTCTACCATTAATAAAAGGTGCAATAAGAGGTTTGATATCCAACATCAATGCGAGAAAAACTGGTGAATGGTCAAGTTTGGTATACATTTTTGAGAAGCAATGATGAGCCCAAAAAAGAACCATAGAAAAACTGGTTTATTCCTAATTCTGGTCGGAATCGTCCTAATATTAGGAATGGGATTGTTTCGGCATCAAAGCTTAAAACCAGAAACAATAGGAAAGTTGGTTCAAAAGACGATACAGCATATTGATAACGATATACAATCCGTTATAGTCCAAGGACTTAACACCAATGAGATTGAAAAAAAAGGTATTGGTTTATTCGTATTTTCTAACGATTCACTAACGTATTGGAACAGCAACGAACTGCATCCAAAACACTTGAAAAGACGCATTAGCATTGGACACGACACAATTTGCAGCGTTCCGTCTGGAGATTATTATTTCAAGTCTTTAAAAAAGGACAATTCTGTTTACTATCTATTCAAACTATTAAATTCACATTATCGGATTGAAAACCAGTATTTTGAAAATGGTTTCAAAGCCTATTTAAAGTTCATTGATGCGCCCGTACAATTCAAATCTGATGAAGGCGATTTCAACATTTTGAATAAGGATGGAAAACTATTGGCCAAATGCCGAATTATAGGAAAGCCACAACTGAAAAGTCCATACAAATATCTCTGGTATAGCCCGTCACTAATTCTTATAATCATAGGCTTGTTTTTAGTGTTTTCAGAACCAAAAAAAGAACAGCCAAAGAAAAAGAACAGCTGGTTTACCATAGAAAAAGGAGTTGCGATTATTATCGTATTAGCGACAATCTTCACATACGCCTATTACAAAGTCAAGACGAAAAAAGAGAATGCTCAAATGGTTGAAATGGCTGAGAATCTGTTGAATAAGCGTGACGAAGCCTTTGAAAACTCCTTCCAAAGCTTTGCAGAAACGATCGTCAAAGACACCAACCTAAGGGAAATGCTTTTTTCTGAAAGCAATGTGCTGTCGGATGTCATTCTCGGTTACTCCAAAGAGTTGCTGTTCGACGAGACCATGAAAGCCTACACTATTTCGTTGACCCTCTGCGAACCTGATGAAGAAATCACCATCCAACCTGAAGAATATGTCACGGATTGCGAAGTGTATTTCCTAGAAAAATTGGCTAACAACAATCAAAAAAGGGTAGAAGAGAATCTGTATTTTCTTGATTATTATACACTTGACCCCAATTATTTAGGAAAAATCGAAATTCTGTCCAACGATTCTTTACAACAGAAAACCCTATATTTCGAGTTCTATAAACCCATTGCGCCTGAAGGTTTCGGCTTCCCACAATTACTGCAAGAGAACAACAGTAAGCGGCCGTATGAGTATTCCGTAGCCAACTATCGAAACCAGATTTTAGTGTATAAATACGGCAGGTATATCTATCCGAATTTCTTCAGCGAGCAAAATGGTAAAGACAAAGCCTTCAACTACGCGGAAGGATACAAACATTACACGCTCAGATATGGCGAAAATGATGCATTAGTCATCAGTGCGCCGCTGAAAGGATGGTCGGAAAAGACGGCGCCTTTTGCTATATTCTTTTTGGGTATGATGATACCTTATCTGCTCATTTTCTGGATTATACAACCAAAAGAAACCAAGAAAACGCGTACTTTTCGGCAGCGGTTGCAACTCGTAGTGCTTTCTACTTTAGCATTGTCATTTCTCGCCATAGGCCCTGTTTCCGTCATTTATATGCAGAGTGTTTACAACAAAAAGACCATCAGCTCACAATTCGAGACCACGCGAACCCTTTCCTTAGAGATGGAAAACGATTTCGATATCGGGGCCATGATTGGGAATACCTCACGCGACACTTGGGCCGAGATCTTGCAACATTATGCCACCACTTTCTTTACAGATATTAACCTTTACAGCCTCGACGGAATGCTCATCGCCACAACGAGACCCGAAATCAACGAACTAAACCTGCAAGCACCTTTGATGAACGCCGACGCATACCAACAAATGCATCGTAACAAGGCGCTTTATTATACCCACGAGGAGCATTTGGGAAAAGGTATTTATGAATCGGCTTATATTCCGATGACCGACGCGGAGGGCAACACCTTGGCGTATCTGAACACGCCGTATTTTTCCTCGGCCACCGACTTGCACAAAGAAATCCAGAATTTTGTACTCACCTATATCAACATCATCCTTATCCTTTTGGGCATTGCTTTGGTTTTCGTCCTCAGTGTCACCAAAAGGCTGACACAACCTTTATCGCTGATTCAGAATAAGTTGGGAGACCTCAAAATCGACCAAAAGAACGAGCCTATCGAATGGAAAGGCAATGACGAGATTGGAGCCTTGGTGAAACAATACAACCAACTTATTATAGAATTAGAGAAGAGTGCCGCAGAGCTGAAACGGACCGCAGCCGAATCGGCCTGGCGTGGGGTGGCCCGACAAGTAGCGCACGAAATCAAAAACTCGCTCACTCCGATGCGACTCAGCGTGCAACTATTGCAACGCAACATCGACAACGGCAAGGCTACGCCTGAGCAAATCCAACGCACGACTAACACGCTCATAGAGCAAATTGATGCCCTTTCCGATATTGCCTCGTCGTTCTCGCGCTATGCCAAACTGCCTGAAAACCATCCAGAGCCTTTCGATTTGGCCGAATTGGTCGGCAATGTGGTAAACCTATACGACAATGCAGAAAACGTCACTTTCAGCTATAAGTATGACAAAACGAAAGACCACACCTACAACGGCGACAAGACCAACTTGAATAGCGCCGTCGGCAATCTTGTCAAGAATGCCGTGCAGGCCATCGGCTCGAAACCTGAAGGAAAGATTGAAGTGACTTTGCAATCAACTGAAATTCAATTCGTCATCAGCGTGAAAGACAACGGCAAGGGTATCAAGGACGAGGACAAAGACCGTATTTTCCTGCCCAACTTCACCACTAAATCAGGCGGCTCGGGCGTGGGCCTCTCGCTGACCTACAACATCGTGCAAGCCGCCAAAGGCAAGATTTCCTTTGAAAGCGAAGAAGGCAAAGGCACTATGTTTATCATTGAATTGCCGAAAAAATGAGAACAAACCAATATTAATCCTAATTTTGCGTTTGGTTTGAAAAAACGGAGAAATCGATATGGCTGAAAACAAATTAGGCTCACTTGCGAAGCAGACCGCCATTTACGGCTTGAGCAGCATCATCGGCAGGTTCTTGAACTACCTGCTTGTGCCGCTATATACCTTCAAAATCTGCGCTGAGGCTGGCGGTCCGGCGGCATACGGCATTGTAACCAACCTGTATGCCTACACGGCTTTGCTCTTGGTCATCCTGACCTTCGGCATGGAGACGACTTTCTTCCGCTTTGCCAACAAAGAAGGCGTTGACCCCAACAAAGCCTTCTCAACGTCAAATTTGGCCGTGGGTTTTGTCGCACTGCTGTTTGTGATCTTAGTCAGCGTGTTTCTCAAGCCTATTTCCAATGTCTTGAACTATGCCGACCATCCAGAGTTCGTCGAAATCATGGCCATCATCGTGGCTTTGGATGCCTTTCAGGCCATCTTGTTTGCCCGTTTGCGCTACGAGAACAAAGCTGTGAAGTTCGCCAGGCTGAAGCTGCTGTTCATCTTCCTCAACATTGGGATGAACCTTTTCATTTTCTTCCTCGCCCCGGGTCTGAAAGAGAGCCATCCGGCCTTGATGGGCTGGTATGAAAACAGCTACCAAGTCGGCTATATCTTCATTATCAACCTCATTTGCACCAGTTTGATCACTTTCGGTTTCATCCCCGAAATCAAGAAACTGCGTTTCGGCATCGACCGCGACATGCTGAAACAGATGTTGAAATACACTTGGCCGTTGCTGTTGTTGGGCTTGGCCGGCATCTTGAACCAGGTAGCTGATAAAATCTGCTACCGTTTCATCGTTCCCGGCGAAGAAGGCGACCGACAGTTGGGCATCTATGGCGCCTGCGTGAAAATCGCGATGATCATGGCCATGATTACACAGGCCTTCCGCTATGCCTACGAGCCTTTCGTTTTCGGAGGACAGCGCGACAAAAACGACAAGCAGATGCAAGCCAAGGTGATGAAATACTTTATCATCTTCACGTTGCTGGCTTTTCTCGCCGTGGTGATGTACATGCCTGTCCTGCAATACATCATCGGACCTGAATACCGCGAAGGTCTGGGCGTGGTGCCCATCGTGATGATGGCCGAAATCTTCATGGGCATTTATTTCAACCTCTCGTTCTGGTACAAACTCACTGACCAAACCCTTTGGGGTGCCATTTTCTCGGCTATTGGCTGTGCGGTTTTATTGGCCATCAACTTCATCTTCGTGCACATTTATGGTTATTGGGCTTGCGCCTGGGGCGGCTTTGCTGGCTATGGCACCTGCATGGTGTTGTCCTACTTCGTCGGACAGAAAAAAGCCCCGATTCCATACGATTTAAAGTCGGCGTTCGTTTATTTTGCCCTTGCTGTGGCTTTGTTCTTCATCCAGAAAAACATTCATATTGACAGCACCGTCTTGACTTTGGTCGTGAATACCGCGCTGCTGCTAGTTTTTTTTGCCTTCATTTGCTGGAGGGAGAAGGATTTGGTTGCGGCAGTGATAGGGTTAGTGAAAAGGAAAAGCCTTCATTAGTCTTTTTTCAATTCTTCACAAAAAACTTGCACGGTTTTTGCAAAAAGCACTACCTTTGCAATATTAATTCATAATATGCCGTTATTAGCCATTGAACAGATAAAACATAAAACAATGAAAAACAGAATCACAACCGTCATCATGGTGCTGCTTGCGGTGTTCGTCACCCTTGGAGGCACCACGAGCTGCAAGAGCAAGAAACAATTAGCCAAGGAAGCTGCCGAGGCCGAGTACAAGTCGAGAGTGGAACAGGCCGTCAAAGACCTGAACGCCATCCTTGACGACGAAACCCTGTGGACCCTCGAAGAGAAGGAAGCCCGCGTGCAGACCATCAAGGACTGGAATCTGCAAAACGCCGAAGTGGACGACCTGCTCTTCCAAGTGGAAAAGAAACTGGCTCGCGAACGCGCCCAAAAGGAAGAGGAAGAACGCAACAAAAACCAACAAGTGGAACAAAAGTCGGTGAATGAAACGCTTGAGAGCAACTTTGGTAGCATTGCCCGCGCCGGAAGCACATCGCAGGCTAACCGCCTCATCAACGAGACCTTGGGATTGTTTGAGTCGGCCAACACGCCCGTGCTTATTATCATCAAGCAAAACGCTGGATTCAACGACTACGACCGCCCGACCACCATCGAGAACTACCTCAACTATGTCAAAGACCAAAAGAAAGCGACAGAGAAGATCTTTGACATCAAATACAACGCCAACGGAAAGATTAACGAACTTGAACTGATAAAGAAATGAAAAAGATCTTAGCCACATTAGCCATCGTGCTGTGCTTTGTGGGCACGGCCTTGGCACAGGACGAACTGAGTTTTGAACGCAAGCAGGCCATCGACAGCCTCGCCTTGGAAAAGGTGCGCGACCTGAGCAAATACATCAAAATCGCCGGCTCGAAAGACACGCCCTTCAGTGAGGCCAACCGCGTCATCGACCGCGCCGAGGAACTGTTCATGAGCGATGCCGAAATCGGTGTCTCGTCGCTCAGCTCCAACACCATCACCTATTACCGCGTGCGCAAGTACTTCGAGCACCTGATGCGCTTGAACTACGACCGCGTCGAAATTGAATGGTACAACATCGAGTACGTCAGCGACCTGCAACGTCAGCCCGACGGCACCTACGTAGGTGTCATCACCATCTTCCAGACCTTCCGTGGCTATGACGCCGAAGGTAATTTGGAGTACAAGGACACTACGAAAAAAGACATCACTGTCTACGTGAAGCGCAAGGAAACCCAAATCGGAGGCCGCACCATCGGCTTCTGGGATGTGCTGCTGGGTGACATGCGCGTCAAAGAAACCAGCAATAGATGAAAATAGCCCGAAATATTTTCATTCTGGCATTGACATTCGCCTTCGTCTGGCCCGTTGCGGGTCAGACGATTGGCGATTTTAAGATGGACGAGACCGAGCTTTACGCCATGACGAAGCAAATGGGGCAGTTCATGCGCCGCTTCAATTACGAGGAAGACCAGTTTGGCGAACGGCTCAATCCTAAAGACCCGCGTTATCGCAGCAACGAGATGCGCCGCCAGTCGCTGCCGATTTTGTTTGACCAAGAGAAATACGGCACGCAGACTGAGTTGCAAAAATACTTCATCGAGGATGTCACCAAAGGCGATTCGACTTACATGACTTTCCTTGGCGGACGCTGGTATTCGGAAGTTTCAGCCACGTTCAAATACAAGGGAAAAGATGTCAACATCATGCTATTTCTTGCCGTCGAGAAGGAAGGCTTAGGCTCGAAATGGGTGCTGACCAATGTCTATTTTTCGGAGTTCAACAAGCTGTTTCCGACTGGCGAAATCGCCGAAAAGGAAAAATATTTTCTCCATCCGATGAGCCATGAGCTTGACTTCATGAACATCTACAAAGCCTTCCAAAACTCCGATGTCATCGAATACTACGCCTCCAAAGAATACCAACCCGACTACCTGACACTTTTCTTTTACGAAATCAAACAGGGAAACCTTGTCTTTAAGCACGTCGACAGCGTGAAGTTCCACGTGCTGCAAATCAAGGACTGGTATTTCGAGGTGTCGTGGTTCAACCGTTCGGGACTCAATTCCGGATGGCTCATGTCGAACGTGATTTATATGCCTGAAAAGGAAAAATACAATCTTATCAAATTCTACCAACCATGAAACGGATAGCGCTGATTGCCTGTATCTTATTCAGTTTTGCCCAATTTGGCCAAGCCCAAAAACTCTCGAAAGAGGAAATCTCCAAATATGAGGCAGATGTGAAAGGCCTTTTGTCGTATTTGGAAGAAACGATGAACTTCATCGGCGATAGTGCCACTACAGCTTTTGAAAAAGAAATCGTCTTCACCGAAAGCTGGAGCAAGATTTTCATCGACGACAAGGTGCAAATTGAGGATGACCTTGACGTGAACCGCAAGACGCCTATTAATAAGGATGTGCAAGCCTATCTGAAAGACATTGACTTTTTCTTCAAGCAAGCGCAATTTAAGTTCGATGTGCAAAGCATCACCAACAGCACGCGCGAGGACGGAAGCATCTATTTTAAGGCCACTTTGTCGAGAAAGCTTACCGCCACAACCATTAATGACGAGCCTGTCGACAACATCAAGAACCGTTTTGTGGAAGTCAACCTCGACAGACAAAACAACGTGCTCAAGATTGCGAGTATCTACACCACGAAAATCAACGAGACGGAAGAACTTAGAAGTTGGTGGAACAGCCTCTCGCAAAACTGGAAAAAGCAATTGGGAAAAGGTATCAACCTATATGACAGTATTCCTATGGAAACCGTCGGCTTGATTTCGAGTTCAGATTTTATGGCTTCCTATCCCGAAACGGATCCTTTGACAGGCGAAGTTGTGATGAAGGACAAGTTCTTCAAAAACGACATGAAGGAACTCGACAGCAAGTTGAAATTGGTCACGCAAAAGCAGTATATCAATCTGTCGGGTCTGCGCGAAATCATCACTTTGGAACCCATTACCGAGCTTTCTGACCTTACGGCTTTGGACATATCGGAAACCTCCATCGAGGACATTTCGCCTTTGCGCAGCGCCAACAAACTGAAAATGCTTCGCGCCAATTCCACCTTGATTGAGGATATTTCAGCCTTGAAATACTGTATCACTTTGGAAGAGCTTGAAGTGGCCAATACCGTCATCAGCGACATTTCTGTACTGCAATCATTGCGCAACCTCCAAAAACTCAATTTGGCCAATACTATGGTCGGACGACTGCAACAACTGAAGAACTGCCCGAACCTTAACACATTGAATCTCAGCGGCTGCAAAATTTCAAATATTGCCGCTTTGCAGGATCTTCCTCAACTGATCATCGTCGATGTGAGCAATACCGCCATCCGCGATTTGTCGCCCTTAAGCCAAACCAAGGACTTGCAAAGCCTCAATATTTCCGGAACAGCCATCACCAATTTGAGAGCTTTGTCGGAATTGGAAAACTTGCGTGAATTGTATTGCAGCAACACCAGCATTAATGACCTCAGTCCGCTAAAATCACACAAAAAACTCAGTAAAATCTATTGCGATAATTCCGGCATTGGCGATGCGGAAGCCAGTGCCTTTACAAAGGAAAATCCATATACGCTCGTCATTTTCGACTCTGACGCATTGAGAACTTGGTGGGATGCACTGCCCATATATTGGAAAGCTGTTTTCTCACAGCAAGTCCAGCTTGAAGCGCAACCTACAACCGAAGAACTGCACCAAATCATTAATATGCAGGAACTTGACCTTTCGAGCAATACTTATCTCCAAAACTTGGTTCCAGTAGCTCGTTTGACTAACTTGAAATCACTGAACATAGCGAATACCGAAATTGAATATCTTCACCCCATACAAAGCTTAGCCAACTTGGAATCGCTTAATTTGGATAGCACTCACATCGCTTCCATTGAGCCATTGCGCGACATGACCAACTTGAAATTCCTCAACATCAGCAACACACCTATCAATGACCTAACGCCTTTAATCAACGATGACAATATCTTGATTATCAAGGCAGAGAATACTACGATTGGCAGTGCTGAAGTCAACGCGCTGAAGGAAAAACAACGCCAGGTGACCGTGATTTACAAAACGGACGTGCTGAGAAACTGGTGGATTGGCCTTGATGACATTTGGAAGGCCATTTTCAGGAACCACGTGCCTTATACCAAGGAAGAACCCAACGAAATCGAACTGCAACGCATTGCCGACTTGAGAGAAATCAATATTCCGACAGAGTATCCTATTGCTTCCTTAGAACCGATTAAGGACTTCGTTTGGCTTGAAAGCTTGACCATCAACAACCAAAGCGTCAGAGACCTTAGTCCTTTGGCCGACAAAAAGTATCTGAAGGAACTTTGTGCGCAAAACACACCCATTAGCAGCCTCAAACCCTTGGAAAACGACCTTCAGATGGAAGTGCTCAACATTGAGAACACCCAAATTGACGACTTGGGTCCCCTGTCGAAAATGACCAATCTCGTCACCTTGAATGCGGGTGGCACATCCATCAAGCAAATGAAGCCTTTGCAGAACCTCGTCAACCTCGAAAACTTGGCTATAAACAACACAAACGTCAAAAACCTGTCACCCATCGAGAACCTTCCCAAACTCAAAAATCTGAAGGTTTATAACACCAAATTGAGCAATAAAAAAATTGCCCAGCTTCAGGAAAAGCGTTTGGACATGAACATCATTTTCTATTGATAAGCCAATCTCCATATCGCTACCATAATTATTCATTAATTCTATATTTATTTTTTGGTAGTGATTAATGACCTGTGTGAATTGGTTGAAAACTTTTCATTAAAAATCTTGCTTTTTCAATCCGAATTATAGGAAAACTTTTTTGGAACGGATAAAGGTTTATTTTTCAGAAAAATTTGCCCTTTTTCACTTATTCGATGAAAAATGAAAAAATGGGTAAAATGAAGTTCAGTTTTCCAAAATTCTGTTCATTTTGGCGTTTGAGAGGTTCAAATTTTTCCCTTTCCGATTTTTTATGAACAAAGTCACAAAAGGTCAGAACAAGACGAAAAAGTTATCAACAAAAATTCTGTTGATAACTTTTTATTATTTTGATACAAAGCTATTTACACAGAAATTAGCTGATTTTTGAGGTCAAGATAAATGCTTCATAAATAGTGTAATGAGTGGATTTCGAATAGTGAAAAAGCGTAATTTTGCGAATTATTTATCAACAGAAGTAAAATGAATCGAATAATTCCTATAGCAAGTGACCATGGCGGTTTCGAGATGAAACAGTACCTGATTGAAAAACTCTTGGAATCGGGTTATGAAGTGAAAGATTTCGGAACCTATACTTCAGACAGTGTCGACTATCCCGACATGATTCACCCCTTGGCCACGGCCATTGAGGAGGGAGAATATCCTTTGGGCATCATCCTTTGCGGTAGCGGAAACGGTGCCCAGATGACAGCAAACCACCATCACGGCGTGCGCGCTGCTTTGTGTTGGAATGTCGAATTGGCTAAATTAGCCCGACAGCACAACGATGCCAATATCATTTCCCTGCCTGGACGGTTTATCCCCAACGAACTGGCTTGGGAAATGGTTCAAGCCTTTCTGAACACGCCTTTCGAAGGTGGTCGGCATACGAGAAGAGTGGAAAAAATAGAACAAACAACCCCATCACTATGAGCGGAAGCAAAGCAACATTCATCGAAAATTCGGAGATTTCCTTCGACGAGGAACATTGGCAGAAAATCAACTATAACACAAGTTGTTACGAAAAGAATTTCGCCAAAGGGAAGGTGAACTATAGAAACATGCACTTGGAAAAGGACAGGGCTTTCAATCTGAGCAACAAGTCGCTGATGCAGATGGAGAAGCTCTTAGTCGACTTTGAGACCCATTTCATGGAAAATGGCGGCAAAGTGCTTTGGGCTCGCGATGCCGAAGATGCCCGCGCCCAGATTTTTGACATCTTGGTGAAAAACAAAGCGAATGCCGTAAGCCGTTCCAATTCCACCGTCTTGGACGAAATCGACATGAATGCCTTCCTTAAGAGGAAAAACATCCGCGTTGTTGAAACAAATGTGGCTCGGTTTGTGTTGAAAACCAAAGACATACCCGCTTATCATCCGCTTTTGCCAGCCATTCACCTCTCGAAAGAGGAAATTAACGGGCTGTTGACGGAAGCATACAAGCTGAAAACAGAAAGTTCGCCCAAGCAAATGGTGAATTTTGTCCGTCATCAGGTGTCGAAAGACCTCAAAGATGTTGATGTTTGCGTTACGGGAGCCAATTTCCTGCTCTCCGATGTTGGTGGTGTGGTGCTCACCGAAAACGAAGGCAACATCCTGAAATCCACGACGGAAGCCAAGATTCACATTGTCGTTTCGGGCATTGCCAAGGTGATCCCCTCCATGGACGACTTGAGTGTGCTGTTGCCTTTGCTTTCGTCCCATGCCACGGGACAAGGTCTTGCTGCCATCAACAGCATCACTTTCGGGCCGGCCCGAAATGAAAACAAACCCGAGCAGATGTATGTCATCCTGCTCAATAACGACCGTTCTGAGGTGCTTGCCCATGAGCAACAGCGCAAAATCATGTCGTGCATCCATTGCGGGGCTTGTGTGAGCGTGTGTCCGGTTTATAAGAATATTGGCGGCAATGCCTATGATTCAAGCCATGTAGGCCCCATGGGCAACATCATGATTCCCTTGATGCGGGGTTTGAAGGAATACGAGTACCTCGCCTCTGCCTGTTCATTGTGTGGCAAATGTGCGGAAATCTGTCCCGTGAAGATTCCGTTGGACGACCTTATCATTGAGAACCGTCATCTTGTGGCCACCGAAAAGGTAGGCGACGCCAAGATGGAGGCTTTGTTCAAGCGGCTGATTTGGCACTGCAAGTCACGCAAGAAGATGGATGCCCACCTGTTCATGAAGCGGATGGAGTTGAAGCGTTTCCTCAGCGGCGTTTGGGGCGACAGAAGGGAACTGCCCGAGCTGGCGCCTAAATCTTTCAGCCAGCTTTGGAAGGCCAAGAGTGGAGAGTAATAAAATCTCTGCGACTTTGCTTATTTTTGCGCTTATGAAGCGACACGCCCTCATAGGATTTCTATTATTGCTCGCCCTTTCTGCCTGCCACAGCCCCCAGCGCGAGGCGCGCCACATGGTGGCCCGTGCCGAGCGGCTGTTTGACACCCTGCCCGACAGCACCGCGAGCCTGATTGACAGCACATGGCCCTCTTGCAGGCTGAGGCCCTCATGGGCGACCGTGGCCAGGAAATACCATCCCTGATGGACGACGAATTCTTCGACGACAAGCCCTTCTTCTCCACCAGCCCCGAGCTGGAGCGCGCCTACACCACGGTTTGCGACCGAAGCCGAAAAATCAGCTGCATTATCGGAGCCAACGACAGCCTCTACCAGACCCTTCGCGATAGGTTGTCTGAGAGATAATGTGTTTGTTATCAAGTTGTTGCAAAAAAACTTCGTACCTTTTCGTACCATCTTTTCGTTGACAGGCATGCCCGAACCAAAATAATTTAATAATTTTGCATCCGATTTCGAAATCAAAAAGTTTAACTATAAAAAAAGACTACATGAACAGATTACAAAACCTAAAAAACAAAGTCCTTCTCCTCCTACTGCTGGCGGTGGCGGGCTTGGCGAAGGCACAACAGAAGGCACAGCAATGGTGGCCTTACGAAACTGGAGTTGATGAAGACCTTTACAATGTGTGCTGCATTGATGCCAATACGATTTTTGCATGCGGACAAAACGGGGTAATACTCAAGTCCATAAACGGCGGCGAAAGCTGGGAAGAAAAGTACCGCAAAACAGGTTACAAAACGACAGAACTGTCTTTCTCCGACAAAAATATTGGCTATGCGATATGTGATTTCACGTTAGACGATTATTCCCATCAATGGTTTTTGGTGAAGACCTGTGACGGAGGAGAAACTTGGAATGAAGTGGGAATTCCTATTTTTTCATGGATTGAGAGCTGTACAGCGTTAGATAATCAATTCATCCGTACAGAAATGTTTCTGATTGATGCAGACAATTTGGTTGTGGCGGTCTCATTCGATGGCATCTATAAAAGTACAGACGGGGGGCTTACCATGAGAAAACTGGCCAATGATTTCACCATCAACGAAACACGCGGGATTTTCTATGATGAAAATGTTGGGTATTTGCTATGGGGTTATGGAGAGGAAGATTTCACGTTTCCGGGAGAGAGATACCCGGGATTGGCAAAAACAGATGACTATGGGGAAACTTGGGTTTTAGTGGAGAACATTTCCGACATTACGGATGATATGGCATTTGCCCATTTTTACGACAAGAATCACATCCGGTTGTTTGGCAACTTTAACACTCCTGAATACGGCTACAAAGGCATATTGGATACTTACGACGGTTTTGACACTTTTGAAGCAACAGGCAATAGTTTTGGATATTTGCAATTTGTAGAAGTCTACATGAGAGCAAAGTTTACTGGCAATGGCAAAGGGATGACCATGCTTTGGGAGTACGACATGCCAGGGGTGGGTAGAAGTGTTTCATATACAGAGGACGACGGTTTGTCATGGACAAGTTATTCTGGATATGATCTTCCTTCTTACAGGCTTTATGATATTGACGGAATCGACACTACGTTTTTCATCTCATGTGCAAATGGGATAGTTCTCAAAAACCGTCAATTTACGCTTATGGGAACGGAAGAAAACTCTTCTTATGCGGTCACCATTTATCCTAATCCTACAAACAGCATTGTACGTATCACAGGTGCGGAAGCCATTGAGGTTCAAGTTTTTAATGCCATTGGCCAATTGGTGAAAACCCTCAAAAACGCCAACGAAGTCAGGTTGGAAGGCCTGCCGCAGGGTGTTTACCTGCTGCGCGTCACCACGGCGGACGGCAGGGTGTTTTCAGAGAAGGTAATAAAGGAATAAACAACCTAATCAATTCAAACGATTATAGTCGGAATCTCGAAAAAAAAGTGCGATTCCGACTACTATCGTTTTAGGTAAATTGTTTATTGCTATTGAGTTAGCAGGTAATAAAGTCCAACAAGAGCTCCAATGCCAATCAAGATGGCCAAAAATACCCTGAAGGCCGAGACAGGTGCCTTGCCGCCCACCTTGCCCGTCTGCCCGTTTACGGCAAACTGGTAGAATTTGTCTTTATACTTGAACGACGAAATCCAAGCCGGCACGAGGATATATTTATAGGTGATGTTGCTATAGAGCGTCGAGAAACGGGTGTTGCTCACATGGTCGCAGCGCCAATGCGACTTGACATAGCTTTTGATTCGCGACTTTAGCTTGTCATGGATGGAGCTTTGCGCCTGCTCCCAACCCTCTTTCAGGCCAATGGAATAGCGCTCGGCAGCAAAACCGGCCAGCACTTGCGGCGAGTAAGGCACAAGTTTGCTCAACTTGAACGGCTCGCAGTCCTCTACGCCCGAGTCTTCCTGCCGTTTCGAGGCCATGACGGTTTCGTCGTCAAAGAATTCCTGATAAACGCCTGTTACGGGTTTCCAATCCGTTACGGTTTCATAATTGCCGTCTTTGTTCTTCACTTTTCTGTCGTAGCCAGCCCTTGCGGAAAAATTAGAGGTGGTTTGTGCATCATAGGTCCAATAGGGCAGATACACGCCCTTGATAGCATCGGGAAGAACGCTTCTCTTGGCTTTTCCAGGCGTGAACCACTTCTTTTTCAGCCACTTGAAGAAGCTCAATACGGCTTGTTCCTTGGTCACCGTGAAAGGACAAACGCCGCCTGGGGCAATGGATTTTTCGGTGGCCGCCGGCATGACGTTAGTGGAGCCGCAGAAGGGGCACACGGCAGCGGTTTCCAAGGCGTCGTAGATGGTCACGGCGCCGCATTGCTTGCATTGCACCGATTTCTTCTGCTCGCCCCATTCGAAGCTTTCCCTTTGCGTGGCCGATTCAAAGTCCAACTCAACGATGGCGTTTTCTTCCGTCGGCTTGGGCAGATTGCGTTCGTAGCCGCAATATTCGCATTTCATCTTGCCTGTTGTCGGGTCGAAGGTGACCGTGGCGCCGCAGTTGGGGCATTTCTTGTCGGTAATCTTCTCCGTGGTTTCGGCAAGGATTTGTTCTTCTTGGTTTTCAATGATTTCTGACATGGTATTTTGTGTTATTCGGGTGCAAAAATAGGGCTTATTGTGCTATAAATGTCCGACTAATCGGAATTATTTCTATTTTTGCCCCATAAATGTGTAAAATCCAATGCTTATGAACAGGAAAACGCTACTCTTTCTTTTTTTATTAGCCTTATTGACCCCGATGGCAGCCTTGGCGCAACCCCTCACGGTGAGCGGCAAGGTCGTTTCGGGCGATGACGGTTTCGGCCTGCCGGGGGTCACCATTCAGGTGAGAGGCACCGCGACAGGTACCGTGACCGACCTTGACGGCAACTATGTTTTGAAAGCCGACAGCGACGATGTGTTAGTGTTCAGCTACGTGGGCTACAAGACCAAGGAAGTCCCCGTGAGAGGCAAGAACAAAATCGATGTTGTCCTCGAAACCAACGCGCAAATGCTTGATGACGTGGTGGTTACCGCTCTCGGCATCAAGCGGCAGAAGCGCGAGTTGGGCTATGCCACCGAGGAAATCGAGGGCGAGATGATTGCAAAATCCGGCTCGGGAAGCGTCATCAGCGCGTTGAGCGGTCGTTCGGCAGGTGTGCAAATCATCAATCCGAATGGCGTGGACGGCAGCTCGTCGCGTATCACCATCCGTGGCAACAACAGCATCTTTGGCGACAACCAGCCGCTCATTGTGGTTGACGGCGTTCCGATGACCAACGAAGGCGGCGTCACCGACTGGAGCGGCGGTCGCGACTGGGGCACGGCCCTCAACAACATCAACCAAGAGGACATCGAAAGCATCGACATTCTGAAAGGCCCCACGGCAGCGGCACTTTACGGCTCACGCGGCGGCAACGGCGTGGTGCTCATTACTACCAAGAAAGGCTTGAAACAGCGCGGCTTGGGTATCAGTTACTCGGCGGGATTCAAGATCACGACGCCTTATTTGTACCGCACGGTGCAGAACAAATATGGCGGTTCTGGCCCTGTCACCTTCGAGACCCCGACGTTGACGCCTATTGAAGGCTTGTTCGACGAGAACGGAAACCAAGTGTATGAATTCCCGTACGTTTACAGTGTGGACGACGGTCCAGCGGGCGAACCCACCAATACTACTTTTGGCTACTATGGCGGTGCCCAAAGCTGGGGTCCAGAGATGAACGGTGAGAGCGTCCTTTGGTGGGACGGCAAAATTCGCAAGTACGAACCTCAGCCCGACAACCTGAAGATGCTCTACAAGAACGGCCATACTATGAACCACAACATTGCCTTCCAAAATGCTGGCGACTTCGGCAGCGTCCGCGTGTCGTTTACCGACTCGCGTACCGATGCCATCATCGACAACACCAACCTGAGGCAGACCACGGCCAACGTGGGTACCTTGATTAATGTTTCAGACAAAATCAAGGTCGATGTTTCTTTCAACTATTTGGACTACTACCGCCTCAACACGCCTGAAATCGGAGAGTCGAACAGCAATTTCAACAAAGGCTTAATCTACAGCTGGCCCCGTAGCTGGCAGGGCATTGAGACCACGACCTATGAGAACGAGGACGGCACGATGAACCAGTTTGACGGCTATCCTTATCCCTACATCTACAGCAGCACATTCTGGACGTTCTACAACAACAACACGACCCTCGACCGTGACAAGATATATGGTTCTGTAAAGTTACTCTACGATGTGACGCCTTGGCTCTCTGCTGCTGCCAAGGTGGCCTTAGACTGGACCGCCGACACCTATATCACCAAACACAAGCCTACCACACTCGATGGCATGGCGGGCGGCTACTACGCGAAGAACAAGTACACCTCGCTCACCCGCGACATGGACTTCTTGATTACGGCTTACAAGGACAAGATTTTCGGTTCTAAATTCAATGTGCGTCTCTCGGCGGGTGGCGAGCAATACTACGGCTATCGCGACGGCATGAGCGGCACTTCTGGCACATGGGCTTACGCCAACCTCTACACGATTTACAACTATTCCTCCGCTTCCGAGCGCACCTTTGATGAGTCGAGGTGGGAGAAGAAAGTCAATTCATTGTATGCCTTCTTTAACTTGAGCTACAGCGACTGGCTCTTCTTGGACGTGACAGGCCGCAACGACTGGTCGTCGACCTTGCCTCCCAACAACAACTCCTATTTCTATCCTTCAGCAACTTTGAGTTTCGTCCCGACCTCGGCCTTTAAGAATTGGAACTGGGGACCTGTCAACTACTTGAAGCTGAGAGCCTCTTGGGCACAGACCGCCAGCGACACCGAGCCTTATCAGTTGACCTACACCTACAACACGAGTTCGTTCGGTCATCAGTTGTCGGCCACTTTGCCTACCACTGTGCCGCCGTTGGAATTGAAGCCACAGCGCCAGCGCAGTTATGAACTCGGCTTTGACCTCGGCTTGGGTGCCCGGTTCAATTTGGACTTCACCTATTACGACATCTATAGCTGGGATCAAATCCTTTCCTCGCCGCTCGCTCCCTCATCGGGTGCAAGCAACGTGACCATCAACACGGGTATCGTTACCAACAAAGGTTTCGAGGCCATCATGAGCTACGACATTGCCCAAGGCAGGGACTATGGCGTCCAAGTGGGCTTGAACTTTGCCCGCAACAAAAACAAGATTGTCGATTTGGCCGGCGCCAACATGTACACGCTCTCTGAGATTTGGGGCTCCAATGGTCCGGCTGTCGCTGTGGAAGAAGGGGAAGAATACGGCACCATCTACGGCTGGGACTATGTCTATGAATACACAATGGCCGACGGCACCACGGTCGGTCCCTTCTACGACGCCAACGGCAATCCGATGCCCTTGCTCAACGAGACGGGAACCACTTATTTGAAAACCGAAAACCGTGTGCCGGTGGGTAACTGTGCCCCCTTGGTGACGGGCGGTTTCAATCTGAGGGCTTCCTATAAGAATTGGTCGCTCTATGCTTTGATTGATGCCAAGTTGGGCGGACAAATCTATTGCGCCTCATACGTGATAGCCATGCAAACCGGTCAGAGTTTGGCGACGCTTTATGAGCGCGAAGGCAATGGCTTGCCCTATTACGACTCCGACGGCAACTTCATCGGAAACTATGGCGTCGTTTTGCCCGGCTATTGCATCAACACCGAGACGGGCGAAGCCTATGAGAACGAGAACGTGGTGCATTATCTTTACAAATACCTGCCCAATTTCGGCGGCTGGGGTAACCTCCTCACCACGCCCGGTATTGTCAACAACTCATGGATTAAGATGCGCGAGCTGTCACTCACCTACGACTTCCCACGCAAGTTGTTGGACAAGCAGAACTTCCTCAAGCAGGCATCCATCTCCCTTGTGGGCCGCGACCTGTTCTATTTCTACAAGACCTTGCCCGACAACATCAACCCTGAAGGCACCCAAGGCTCAGGCAACGCACAAGGCCTAGAATATGCCTCCTATCCGGGAACGCGGTCGTTTATGCTAACCCTTAAAGTCAACTTCTAATCTGAATTGTCATGAAAAAAAGCATTATCATAATCAGTGCAGCCTTGATTTTATCATCTTGCACCAAGGGCTTCGAAGAAATGAACCAAGACCCGTTCTCGCCGACGGGAACCACCATCGAGGCGCTGTTTAACGGCGTGGTGAGTTCCTTGCAGCAAAGCATGAACGAGCAGTTCTACTTGCAAAACGAAATTTGGTATCCCGAGACGGAACTCGGCGCCTTGACTTCCGAGTCTTGGGGCAACTCCCAAATCGGGACCTCGAACGTGTGGTCGGACTACTACCTCATGTTGGCCAATATCCGTGAATTGGAAAAACGTTTCGACGCCTATTGCACGGAGCAGGCTGACACCGCAGTTTGCGATAAAGTGCGTGCCCAGCTCAACGTGCTGAAGGCCTACCAGACCTTTAAAGTCACGGATATTTTCGGCGACATACCATACTCTCAGGCCGGCCGAATCTGGGAAGGCTCGCAGGCTAATATGAGACCCGAATGGGACACACAGGAGAGCATTTACAAAACACTGTTGGAAGAGCTGATTTGGTCGCGCGACATTCTCCATACGGATACCGTGGCTACCGCCTTGGGCAACGATTTCTACAAACTTCCGTATGACGTGTTGCTCAACAACAACTACACGCTTTGGTCCGAGTTTGCCAATTCGCTTATTTTGCGTCACGGTCTGCGGATGTACGACAAAGACCCCGATTATGCCACACCTTTGTTGGTGGATGCTTACAATTTCATCTATACGGTGTTAAGTTCCTCAGGTGGCTCGGCTACGGGAGGAGGCATTTGCTTGTGGCCCAGTTTGTTGGGTACGAATTGGGATACCAATTGGTCGTTCCGCGAGCATAAACACCTCCGTATGGGCGAAACCGTTTGGAATTGCCTCTCCTCAACCGACGACATGGACGGTAGCGGCATTTACGACTACCGCACCTTCCTTTTCTTCGACACGAGCCATAAGACCGACAGCTTCCCCGACGGGGCATGGAAGGCTTATCCGCAAATCCGCACGGCTGAGACACCCACGGAAGGCGGCTCACCCTACGCCCAAAGTCGCGACGGCAGCTACACCTTCAAAGGCCCTTCGTGCCACTATTCACCGTTCAATTATTACCTGACAAGAGACGAAAAATACGTTCCTCAGATTCTCGTGACCTACGCCGACGTGCTCTTCATGAAAGCAGAAATTGAGGTGAGAAATATCGGAGGCATCACGCCCCCGCTGAACGCCGACGAATCTATCCGCATGGGTGTCTACCAGTCGTTCCTCTTCTGGACGCATATCCCATCGAATACAAGCCGCTGGGTATATTACTATCCGCAATATACCAGCTATATCGGAAACCTCGATATTTGGTCTTGGAGTAACAACATGGCTGCCAATGTGATGAACTATGCCGTTTGGATGAATCCCGAATACGACGGCAGTCAGGAGTTTTATCTGAAGATGATTTATGAGCAACGTTGGCTCAACCTCTTCCGCCAGCCGTGGGAGGCCTGGGCTTTGGCACGCCGTACCATGGCGACGCCTACCACCACCAATCATACCAAGCTGACCTCCTTCCGCATGGAATATCCTCAGAAAGAAATAGAATACAACTACGAAAACTACACCAAGCAACTCGCTCGTATGTCGCATGGCGACACAAGGCAGACCAAGGTGTGGTGGAACGAATGATAAGTTTCCCCGAATTTTTAAATTTTTGAATATTAAATCTTTAAATCTAATATTATGAAAAAACTATCCTTAATGCTTATGCTTTTGGCTTTCTCCTTCGGGATGAATGCCCAAGTTGAAAAGGTTTTCGATTTCAACGATTACGAGTACGGGGAAAACCCGAACCATCTCCTCAACGGCCAAGACGGCTGGTATGTCCGTGTACATAGCGCGGGCAATGGTAACTTTACTCCCATGTATACGGATTACATGGGGCATTTCTGGGGCACTACCGTTCCAACTCCGACGGCTGACGAGACCATAGGCGTGTTTTCTGACGCCTCTGGTACGGGCTTTGGCGACATTGCCACCCATGACATCACCCAGTACGGCTTCGACTTCTCCAATGGTGGCATCATCGAGATTGAATGCGACCAGTTGCGTGAGTGGTGGGGCACTTTGTTCGGTATCGGCTATGACGGCAATGGCGACGGATCGGTACTGCCTCCTGTCAAGCCGGCTCCAGGTCACGCCAACTACGAACCCATCACCCCCGACCCCAACAGCACCTCCCCTGATGGCGGTGTTTACATGCTCCTCACGGGAAGCAACACCGACCCCCTTTTCATCAAAGGCGTGGTTTTGCCCGACAATACGGTGGCATGCAATTTTTCCGTTCCAATTCCGGAAAAGGAATGGTGTCGCTGGAAAGTCTCCATCGACCTTGACGCCAACAATGGCGCAGGTGCTGTCACCCTTTATGCGATGTACGACTTGTCGAGTGGCGAGTGGGAAGCCGTTCCGGAATGCCAAGGCATCAATGTGGGTCTGACCCCCGGCAGTGGCGACAAACGCGACCCGGCTATGTGGCACCATATCTTCATGCTCAACAGCGGCTGGTGTGGCTTTGACAATTTCATCGTGCGTCATTTCCCTGGCGGACTGGCAGCCCAGTTCATCGACTTCGCCGAAATTCCAGACCAGTTGGTCTACAGCGCTCCCATCACGTTGCAGGCCACGGCTACATCGGGGCTTCCTGTGTCCTTTGAAGTCGTGCAAGGCCCCGCTACCATCAATGGTAACATCCTCACCCTTACTGGTGAAGAAGGCACCGTGAAAGTGCGTGCCACACAACCCGGAGACGGCACCAATTGGCAGCCCGCTCCTGCCGTAACGCGCACCTTCTATGCGGTTGACCCTGAAAACTATACCCCTGAAATCACAATCCGCCGCCCTTACGAAGGCACCAAGGTTTATATGCCCGACTTCGAGAACCCCGTGATGATTGTGCTGAGCGCCTATATTGACCACGCTAACGCCATCAAGTTCGAGCAAGTGAAATGTAATGTTGATGGGCAAGAATTGTTCTTGAAGACCGATTACCCCGACAACCCAGACAACGGCTATTGGTACACCACTTGGATTCCTTCGGGCGAAGGTACCTACAACATGACGGTTTCGATTACCCAAACTGGTGGCAAGGTCACCACGGCCTCCAACACCTTTGAGGTGACTACCAACTATAATGACATGGTGGTTTCCGCCCTCAATGGTGAGGTGGTGGCGACGACTCAGAACTTCACAGCTTACGGCGAATTCCCCTTCCCGACCCATGTCAACGCCTTCAATGCCATCAACTTGCATTATCTGCACAACTGCGTGAACGGCAACTGCAACACCTACGACCACATTAGTTATGTCCGCGTGAAAAACTACCGTGGCGAATGGGTGGAACTTTGCCGCTACATCACCCCGTTTGGCGTGGAGTGCATCGACGACCTCGATGTGACCGATTTCACCAGCGTGTTGCAAGGCCTCGTCGAGTTTGAATACTATAGCGAGCAATATGCGACGGGCGACGGCTACAATCCCACGGCTATTTTTGAATACACCAAAGGCACGCCGCAATATCCTTACGTGGATTTGCAGGAGATTTGGTACGGCAACTATGCTTTCGGCGATTACGCAAACCTTTGCCCCATCCCGACCCGAAATGTCGTGTTTGACCCTTGTGTGGAAAAGGCCAAACTGCAAATCACGACTTCTGGACATAACTGGAGCGATACCCAAAACGGTGCCTACAACACAGGCAACGCCGCTGAGTTCTATCATGCCAATCACAACATTAACATCAATGGTGCCACGACTTACACCCAGGATTTGTGGGAAACCTGTTCGCCCAACCCTGCTGGTTGCCAGCCCCAAAACGGCACCTGGACCTATCCTCGCGCTGGTTGGTGCCCAGGCAGCATGGCCATGGTGTGGAACTACAGCCTTGACGACTATTTCGCCAATGGCAATGTCGACCTGCTTTATGAGTTTGACCCGACTTATGTCGATCAATGCCACCCCAACTATCCTGACTGCGTGAGCGGCCAGAACAGTTGCCCGAACTGCGACAATTCCAGCAACCCGATTCTGAAGGTTTCCGCCAAGGTGGTGACCTATAGCCACTACACCGATATCTTGACGGATGTCCCGGAACAGCCCGATGTGGATGCAGAGCCGTTCCAGGTGACCATCACCCCCAATCCTGCGAGAGGCCAGATGACCATCACCACGGATTACGAAAAGGGTAAAGCCAGTGTCGTCATGATTAATACTCAAGGCGTCAAAGTGAAGGGCTTCAGCGTGAATGGCTCAGCCACCATCGACGTGAGCGATCTGCCCTCAGGAATGTACTTTGTGCATGTCATCGGCGGCAAAGTGATTACTCGGAAAGTGGTGATTCAGAATTAATGATGGCAAAACCATAAGCCACAAAACCTCCTGTTGGCAACAGCGGGAGGTTTTTTATATACATACCAAATTTTTCCGTACTTTTGCAGCCGATTTGAAGGACGGCGTTTCGACAAGCTCAACGACCTTAGCGCTTTAGGGTTCCTGAGCCTGTCGAAGGGCCCGCTTCTCGGAGTATTAGGTTAAACAATAAAAAACGAGATACAAAATGAAAGTAGCAACATTATTAGGCGAGCGTTTCAAGAAAGCACCAGCCGACTGCGTGTTCGACAGTCAGGCGCTGATGGTGCGCGGCGGTTATATCAAGTCGGTGGGAACAGGTTTGTTTTCCTTCTTCATGCCGGCCAAACGCATCGCGAAGAAGATTGAAAATATCATCCGCGAGGAAATGGATCGCATCGATGGTCAGGAAGTTATGTTCCCTGTCGTTATGCCGGGTGCGCTTTGGCAGGAGTCGGGGCGTTTCAGTAGCATCGGCTCAGAGCTGCTCCGTTTCAAGGACCGCAACGGCATCGACATGGTGTTGGGCATGACCCACGAGGAAGCCGCCGTGCAACTCGCCCGCGATGCCGCGAAGAGTTACACGCAGTATCCTTTTATGATTTACCAAATCCAGACCAAGTTCCGCGACGAACCCCGCTCGCGTGGCGGTCTCATCCGCACCCGTGAGTTCACGATGAAGGATGCCTACAGTTTCCACACCTCACAAGAGGATTTGGAGCAATACTACGCTGAGGCTTACCATGCCTACGACCGCATTTTTGCCCGCTGTGGCGTGCCGCAGGTTGTGGCTGTGAAGTCCGACTCGGGCATGATGGGCGGTCGCGTGTCGCATGAGTTCATGCTGCTCACCGACATTGGCGAGGACACCATCGTCATTTGCCCCGAGTGTGGCTACCGCTCCAACAGCGAGGCTGCCGATTGCATCGTCCACAACGAGGAATACCCCATTGAGCCTTTGGAGGAGGTCTTGACTCCTGACCAGAAAACTATTGAGGAGGTGTGCAACTTCCTGCACAAGTCGCCCTTGCAATCGTGTAAAGCCGTTCTGTATCAGCGCAATATGGATGACTCGTTGGTCATCGTCTTCCTGCGCGGCGACCTTGAGGTGAACGAGACCAAACTTCGCAACCTGCTGGGTGCCGAGGTTCATGCTGCCACCGTTACACCCGAAATGGGCGTTTGTGCCGGTTTCATCGGGCCGAAGGGTCTGCCGGAAGGCATCACCGTGGTTTACGACGAGTCGCTAAAGACTTTGAACTCGTTTGTGGCGGGTGCCAACAAGGTGAACTACCACTACAAGGGCATGAACATGGCCCGCGACCTCGGCGAGGTGAAGTATGACAGCGTGGCCAAAGCCACCGCTGGAGGCATCTGCCCCGTGTGCGGCAAGCACAGCATCACCATCAGCCGTGGCATCGAGGTGGGTAATATTTTCCAACTCGGCACGAAATACACTGAGTCGATGAACATGCAGTACTTAGACAGCGACAACACGCTGAAATACCCCATTATGGGCTGCTACGGCATCGGCGTGGGCCGTTTGATTGCCTCCGTTTGCGAGGTGAGTCACGACGACTACGGTCCAATTTGGCCCATCACCATCGCGCCTTGGCAGGTGCAGGTGTGCGCCCTGCGTATTGCCGACGAGAACGTGCGCCGCGTGGCCGACAAGGTGTATGAAGACTTGAAGAAAGCCGGTGTGGAAGTCCTTTACGACGACCGCAACATCAGTGCTGGCGTGATGTTCAGTGATGCCGACCTCCTCGGTGTGCCGCTACGCATCGTGGTCAGCCCGAAGACGCTGGAACGCAATGCCATCGAGTTTGCCGCCCGCGACAAGTCCTTCAAAGCCGACTTGAATCCCGACAATTGCGTCAATGACGTGAAAGCCAAGATTAATGAGATGATTGCGGCTTTGACGCCGGAGGATTGATTTCGAATGGATTAGAGAACAAAACATCCGACAGAATTTCTGCCGGATGTTTTTTATTTGTCAAGATTTATCCAAATAAATCTGAATGTGTTCCTGTCCGAATCATGACAAGTGTAACCGTAGTTTCTTCATGATCCCACACCAATAGCCAATCGGGTTTCAAATGACACTCCCATCTGTTTTTGTAGTTCACCAATTTATGAGGTCTGTATTTCTGAGGCATGGTCCCTGTTTCTTCCAACAAGGAAAAAGCGGTCTTGATGATTTCCATATCATAGCCTCGCTTGGCGCACCGTGCGAAATCCTTTTGGAAAGTTTTGGTATAGGAGAGTTTATACATTGCTCATTAGTTGGTCGAATAAGTCCTGTGCATTTTGGGCAGAATAAACACGGCCGTTTTTCAAATCATCATCCGCTTCTTCAAATTCCGTCTTTTGTTCTTGCTTTTTTCTAATCATACCCAAACTGACAAGATAAGCAAGCAAGTATTTGCCCGCTTTTGTTCTTTCATTAATGTTGATGGTGTATGTTGCCATAGTTCATCCTCCTTTATTTTTCGGCAAAGTTACATATTTTTTCCTGATAGGTGGTGATAACCCAAAATTTTCCTATTTTTGTCCCACTAAAACAAAATACGCAGCACAGACAGAAATTTGAATCTGACATAGTTAATAACGGGCTTTACGCTCTTGTTCTCACTTGGAAAAATCTGGTAAATTTTAGCAACGAGAATAAGTCAGCGGAAAGTTTGCGTTTTATGGCGCAAGCTTATTCGTGCTTATTAGTTGCAATGGTTTACCAGAGCCTTCCAAGTTAATAAGCAACAAAACGAAAGGTGAGCGCCTTTTTCATTGCTTTTCTGAACGAGGGCGAAAAACAAAAACCAAAAAGCAATGATGGAAAGAGAAAAACGATACTCCACTGATGATTTTCATATCGGCAAACTCATTAAAGCAGAACTGATGCATCAAGGACGCAGCATTACATGGCTGGCTTCGCAAGTGGATTGTTCGCGCGAAAATCTATACAAGGTATTCCGGCGCAAATGGATATACACCGACCTCCTTTTCCAAATCAGTGAAGCTTTGGATTACGACTTTTTCAAGTTATGTTCCAACTACTACCAAGCCAAAAAACGTGAACAAAACGGACAATGATTTGACAAAAATTCTCCAAAATATTGAGACGAATAGCAACGCATAAAACACTGATAATAAATTAGTTTAGTATAATTTTGCGGCAAATCCTAAATCTATTAAAACCGACGCGCCCGATGGGATATAACTGGGCAAAAAGGAAATGAAGAAAGTTTTTATGTTTTTAGGGGTTGCGGCAATTGTAGCCTTAATGTCAAGTTGTTCTACACTTGGTGCCGGTATGGTGTATGAAGGCATCACAGTTCCTCATTCAGTCACTTCCAACACGATTAGCGACAATACCAAGGTTGGCAGATCCAACTATATATCTGTCTTGGGAATTGTTGCCGTTGGCGATGGAGGCGTCAATGCCGCGGCAAAGAATGCTGGCATCAAGAAAATCAGTCATGTGGATGAACAAAGGACAAGTATCCTTGGTGTATTTACAAAATCTGAAACTATCGTTTACGGAGAATAGAAACTTTGTTTTTATCATAAAGGAAGAGGTTGTCTGCTACAGATGGCCTCTTCCATTTAATTCTTACCATGAAACAAAAAAAACAAATAATAACTTTCGTTTTTTTGTTGTGTTCTCTCTGCCTATGGAGCCAAAACATACAAAAGCATTATGTATCAAAAAATGTAGAAAGTGGAATGTTATACTTCATCAAACCTATGAAGTTATTTCAGTCAAGCAATAACACCTGTTATTTCGACCAAACCATAAGGCCGCATAATGACACCATAAGCATAGGGTTAACATTTACAAACAAATCCGCATTTAAAGTCGATTCAATCGTTGTCAGAACGGCGGACACAATTATCGGGAAAACAGTTACGCATTTATTCACGGAACAAGTCAAAAGAAAATGGGATTGCAGGTTTTTTGTCTATTTGATCCGAGACGAGTTAAGCAAATTACAGATAGAAACGCCTCCTATTCTGTCTTTTTATGGAATGGAAAATTCCAATATCCAAATAGAGGTCAAACCAAAGGATTGGAAAAAGATACAGAAAATCAATAGGGCTATCTATCGGCAAATCAAGCTAAACGAACAATAAAAAGTCAAATGCACGCGAATACAACATCCTATCATTTTGAAATCACCACTTCTGAAAGGAAAATGCATGTTTTTGGGACTATCATGTCATATTCCGATGATGGTGTTTTAGTGGATTTATGGTGTCCCGAAGAGCCTTGTTTCTCGCAAAGAGTAAGTGTCTCTTATCAAGATACTCGAGAAGCCATCGAAGCATTGATTCAAGAAAGGATGGCGAATACTTTCTTTTCGAAAGGCGATTTTACGATTAGGTTTTTGTCGTATTGAAAGACCATGAAAAAAAACGTGAACAAAAAGGAAGATGATTCGGTAGGAATTATCCAAAAAGTTGGGATAAATAGCACCATGTAAAATGCTGATAATAAAAATGTTTAGTATATTTTTGCAATATACCATAAATTAACTAAAACCGATGTGCCCGATGGGATATAACAAGGCAACAAAAAGATGAAAAAAACATTATTTACCCTGTTTTTATGCGCCTCGTTTAGCCTTCTTTTCACAAGTTGTGCCGCTATATTTGGTGGTGCGCAATACAATGCTCGAGTCAAAGTTCCTGACCATCCCAACGCTAAGATTAGCATTAATGGTCAATACCGTGGTAATGGAGAAGCCAATATGGTGATCAAAAGAAAAGAGGCGAATATGCTTAATATCACGGTACAAGAAGGAGATGATGAGCCTCAAACAACGGTTTTCAACAATCGTAAATTCCGTGCAGGTGCATTTATTTTTGATTTGTTGTTGGGATGGGTACCACCAGTACCTGTTGGAATCATCGTTGACGGAGCTACGGGTGCATGGTGGAAACCTGATGACAAAGATCCATGGATTACAAAGATAGATAGTAAAAACTATTTATACACCATTACTTATAGGCCAACTAAAGTAAAACCCAATACAACAAGTCCTCCTGTTTCTATACCGATACCTCAAGAACCTGCTACGAACACAACTGAAAAACCTGTAATTACGCCTCCAACCGTTACGCCAAGCCAATCATTGACACGAACAAAGGCAGAAGCTCTTCGAGAACTAAAACAACTTTTGGATGAAGGTGTCTTAACCCAAGAGGAGTATGACAAGGAAAAGGCAAAATTGCTAGAGTCAAATTAGAACAAGTTTGTTCAGAAAAAGCAAGAAGGAGGACGGCATTATTGTCATCCTCCTTTCCCTATGATGTTTTATACGAAGTTGGTATTCGTCTGTTGGGATGTTTCATACCACATTGAAATACAAGATAGTAGTTATCCTTATGGCTTGTATGTGTTGCAAGTCGCTTGTAGCACAAGACTCCCTCTCTGTTGTGCAACGGCCTAAAGTTGGACTGGTTTTGGCTGGAGGCGGTGCCAGGGGCGCATCTTTCATTGGGGTTTTGAAGTGTTTGGAGGAATTGGATATTCCAATTGATTATGTGGTTGGCTCCAGTATGGGTTCAATTATTGGCGGAATTTATGCTTTGGGTTATTCTCCTGGCGAAATGGCGGAAATCATTTCCTCATTACAATGGGAAAAATACGTTGGAAATCATATCGACAGGTCTTGTTATTCCGCTGACCTGCGAGAGCGATATGGCTTGCAGGTAGTCAATGTTCCATTTAATGTACAAGGTGTCTTCAAGGAAGGCTTTATTCCTGCGGTTATTAGCGAGTTGCCCATCGCTTACGTGAACAATACGGAGATAGAGAATCTCTTTAACGAGCTGAGTCAAGGGTATCAGGATTCCATTAGTTTTAATGATCTGCCAGTACCTTTTGCATGTGTAGCGACAGATATTGTGGCAGGGAAAGAGGTGGTGCTGCATAGTGGTAGTCTTCCCAAAGCCATTAGGGCGAGTATGGCTATTCCAGGGGTTTTTTCGCCGGTTGTTATCAATGGAAAGCTGTTGTATGACGGCGGCTTAATTAATATTTTCCCTTCAGACGTACTTCGCGAAATGGGAGCAGACATCATCATTGGGATTGAGTTTAGCAATGAAAAATACTTTTTTGGCAACACAATACCGACAGCATCCAAACTTTTCGATTACATATATAATTTTGTCATTCATCCCAAGCGGGACGAGAACAAAAAACTGTGTGATATTCTGATTAAGCCTAACACAGCTGAGTTTAGCCCGTTTAGTTTCACCTCCACAGCCATTGATACGCTGATGGTTCGTGGCTATCAGGCTGCCTATCAAAATCAGGAGACGTTGCTCCAATTGAAACATCTTTTGGATTCGGTGTCAGGACAACCAGTCCATAGAAGGCCAAGGACAATTCGGGCGAAGAATCTGAACGGTCAATCCATTATGGTACAGAAAGTTGTCATGGATGGTGACAATCTGAATGGTTTTCAGGTGGATTGGTTGAAACGTAGAGGAAAAATCCATGAAGGAAATATTGTTACGACAGAGAACATCAGAAAAGCGATTGAATTGTATCGTGGAACGGGCGCTTTTGGTGCGGTGTCATACGAACTCACCTCGATAGACAGTCTATCGGAAGGACAACAACTCACTTTTCACTTGAGTTCAACAAGCCCCGATGTCGTTGGCTTTGGGGCTCGTTATGATACAGAGGAAGGCGCTGCGTTGTTGTTCAGCTTTGGGCTTAACGAGCATAGGCTTTCCGGTTTGAAGTTGAAACTGATGGGGCGCTTGAGCTTTAGTCCAAGGTTCAGTGCCAAGGCCACTTATTCATTATTCTCCATAGCCAATTTCAATTTGGCCTACGAATTTCGGAACCAATTGATGAAAATGTCAGCGTTTGGCCATGATGATTTGGACTTGCGTATGCGGACGCACGAACTAAGCGGATTTATTTCTCAGTTTCAGTTACTGAATCTTACTGCAGAAATTGGCGCCTCCTATTCGGCAACATCATTTCCTCAGGTCAATTCAAATGATCTATATCATGAAGCAGCAGATTCTATAGCCATGTTGTCCCAAGTATTTGGAAACAGTAGCCTGTTTGGCCCATATTTTTCCATTAGATATGATAATCTTGACCAAAATGATTTTGCAAAGAAGGGCTCTTGTATTAATCTTGAAGTGCATCTCAGAAGGGATACCCATGCAAGTCAAACACTTTTGAATGATATTGGATTCAGTTATAGAAGCTATTTTACGACCAGACATGATAAGTTTACAATAATACCGCAATTATATGGAAGGATATGCATTAATGAATCATCTTATGCTCCGCTATGGAATATCATTGGAGGTGAAATGATAGGAAGGTATTGTGAAGGACAAATACCTTTTGTCGGAGTAAACCATATTAAAAAGGTCGGCGACTTGTCAACAGTATTAAGATGTGACCTGAGATATAATATCTGGAGGAAACATTATTTTACTGCGATTTACAATATGTTTCTTGGATTTGATGACAACGAGCAAAAACGGGATACGCCTATAGTATGCTATTCTGGTATGGGTTTGAAGTATTCCTATGACAGTTACATTGGCCCTATTGGATTGACGGCGCAATGGTCGGATATAAACCGGCAAGTTAGCTTGTATTTCTCCATCGGATATGATTTTTAATCTTAAGAATAATGTCCACAATTACAACATCCTATCATTTTGAAATTACCACTTCCGAAAGAATAATGCACGTTTTCGGAACGGTCATGTCTCATTCGGACGAAAGCATCATGATAGATTTATGGTGTCCAGAAGAACCTCGTATGACACAAAGAGTCAACATTTCTCATCAAGATGTTAGAAAAGCAATCGAAGCGTTGCTTCAAGAACGGATGGAAAAGACTTTCATTTCGGAAGGAGAATTTGCAATTAGGTTTTTATCGTATTGAAAAACAGAATCAGTTCGTTTTTACACAAAATCGGCTCAAATTTGCATGGATTTGGGCCGATTTTTTAGTAAATTTGGAAAAATCCGTACCTTTGCAGCCTTATTTCAAAACCAATGAAAAAAATATTTCTCTTCATAGCCGCAGCCCTTTTGTTGGCCTCTTGCGGCGATAACAAGCCCAAAGGAAACGACAGTCCGACGGAAAAACCCAAGAAAACCGTCGTCGTGCCGCAGTTCAACGCCGATTCGGCCTATCAGTATGTGGCGGCGCAAACCGCCTTCGGGCCGCGTGTGCCTGAAACCCATGCCCATGCCCAATGTGCCGAATGGCTGACCGACAAACTGACCCATTGTGCCGATACGGTCATCGTGCAGGAGTTCCGCACAAGGCTCTTCAACGGCAAGGGCATCGACGGGAAGAACATCGTCGCGGTATTTAATCCTGAGGCCAAAAAGCGCATCGTGCTTTGTGCCCATTGGGATTCGCGTCCTTATGCCGACCACGACGGCGACGAAGCCAACCGTCACACGCCCATCGATGGGGCCAACGACGGAGCCAGTGGCGTGGGCGTGTTGCTCGAATGTGCCCGCCAGTTCAAGGCGCAACCTTTGGATGAAAAATTGGGCGTTGATATCGTGCTCTTCGACCTTGAGGACTATGGCCCGCATCAAGACCAGGCAATGGATTATTATGAGGAAAACAATAACTATTGGGCTTTGGGTTCGCAATACTGGTCGAAGCAGCCGCATGTTTACGGTTACAAGGCCTATTATGGCATCCTGCTTGACATGGTGGGTGGCCCGAATCCTAATTTCGAGAAGGAATACTACTCGCAGGGCTTTGCCGCATGGGTGGTCAACAAAGTGTGGCGCAAGGCCGCCGATTTGGGCTACCGCGAACAGTTTAGCACGGAGCAAGGCACCATTATCAGCGACGACCATGTTCCGATGAACCAAATTGCAGGCATTCCAACCATCGACATCATTGATTTACAGTCCAATAGTAGCAATGGTTGTTTCCCCGAAGTATGGCATACCGTCAACGACAATATCGAACACATTGACAAAGAAACGCTCGGGATTGTGGGCAACGTCCTTCTTCATGTGGTTTACGAGGAATAGAAAAACCGAAGCCTTGGAAAGAAAATCAGCAATTTGTGTCTTAACAAGTTGCTGATTTTTTATAATTTTGCGCATTATAAACCAAACCCCTTAAAATCATGCAATTAATGATACTTCTATTTGGTGCCTTGGGCTGGGGCGAAATCGTTCTCATAGCCCTTCTTGTTCTGTTGCTGTTTGGCGGCAAGAAAATCCCGGAAATGATGCGCGGCCTTGGCAAGGGTGTGAAAAGCTTCAAAGACGGCGTAAACGGCGTCGAGGAACCTGAAATCAAGGCTGACAAGGAAACCAAGGAATGAGCGCGGCAGACCCAAGGTCGTTTTGGGATCATCTCGAGGAGTTCCGTAAGGTCTTGTTTCGTTGCTTGATAGCCTGGCTTATAGTCTCTATTTGGGCATTCTGTTTCAAAGACTTGCTGTTTCGGGTGCTCTTTGCGCCTTCCTCGGCTGATTTCGTGTCCTACCGTGGCTTGTGCCGTTTGGCGCAAGCGACGGGATGGGAAACCTTGTGTCCCAATGCGTTCGAAGCGCAGTTCATCAACACGGAATTAGCGGCGCAGTTCATGACGCACATTAAGGTGGCGCTCTGGGCAGGGTTGGTAATCACGTTTCCCTTTTTGCTCGTACAACTTTACGGCTTTATCGTTCCGGCCTTGTATGAGCGCGAAAAACGCTACACAATGCCGCTGCTTTTGGCAGGTTCATTGCTGTTTTTGGCCGGCGTGCTGCTCAACTATTTCGTCATTTTCCCGTTTTCGTTCCGCTTTTTGGCCAACTATCAGGTGTATGGCGCGGTGGAAAACCGCATTTCGCTGTCGTCCTACATTTCCGCTTTCGTCATGTTGAGCCTCTTGATGGGCTTGCTGTTCGAGATACCCATTCTCAACTATTTCTTGGCGAAGATGGGTCTTTTAACCGCTGAAACGCTGAAGAAATACCGCCGTCACGCCATCGTGGGCATCTGCATCGTGGCGGCTGTCATCACCCCGACTGGCGATGCCGTGACGCTCGCGCTAGTCACCTTGCCGATTTACTTGCTGTATGAGGCAAGCATTGCTATTGTAAAAAGAACTAACTCAAAATCAATGTAATATGTTACGAAAAATCAGAATCTGCCTACAAATCATCATGATGGCTTTGGTGACCTTGCTGTTGCTCGGCATCGGTTTCAAGGTGCATCTTTGGGCTGGTTGGGTGGCCAAAATCCAATTTTTGCCAGCCCTCCTATCCGTTACCGGCGGCATGGTGTTCCTCTCCATCCTGCTGACATTCATCTTCGGAAGAATCTATTGCAGCGTGATTTGTCCCTTGGGCATCATGCAAGACTTCTTCTCGTGGCTTGGCGGGAAGGCTAAGAAAAACCGCTTCAGCTATGCGAAGGAAAACAAGGTGCTTCGCTACGGTTTCCTTGGCGTGTTCATCCTTGCTTTGATTATCGGCTTTGCGCCGCTGACGACCTTGTTCGAGCCTTATAGTGCCTACGGTCGCATCGTGAATAGCTTGTTCAAGCCGCTCTACGACCTGTTGAACAACTGGTTAGCTGGAATGGATGCTTCCAACGACCGCTACAACTTCACCGAAGTCCAAATCTGGACCCGCAGCGTGACGACTTTCATGGTGGCTCTGCTTACCTTATTGGTTTTGGCCGTCATTGCTTGGCGCAAAGGTCGTCTTTACTGCAACACCATTTGCCCTGTGGGCACCACTCTCAGTCTATGCTCTCGCAACTCGTTGTTCCGCGTCCGCTTCGATAAGGACAAGTGCAAGAATTGTGGTATGTGCGAAAAAAACTGCAAAGCCCAAGCCATCGATTTCAAGAACTGTACTGTCGATTATTCGCGCTGCGTGGTTTGCGGCGACTGTTTGGACAAGTGCAAATTCGACGCTTTGCATTACACTGCCAAGAAACCCGCAGTCGCTTCGAAACCCATAGATAATGAACGACGTGCTTTCCTCGTTGGCGCGGCGGTAGCCGGTGCCTCGGCTGCGATGGCACAAACTCAAATGAAAGTCGACGGCGGTTTGGCGGTGTTAGAAGACAAGAAAGCCCCTAAGCGACAAACGCCCATCACGCCTCCCGGTTCAATCTCGGCTAAACACATGCAAAAGCATTGCACGGCTTGTCAACTCTGTGTTTCAAGTTGCCCGAACAATGTCTTGCGTCCCTCTACTGATCTGATGAAACTCATGCAGCCTGTGATGTCATTTGAGCGCGGCTATTGTCGGCCTGAATGTACGCGTTGCAGCCAAGTCTGCCCTGCGGGTGCCATCAAACCCATTTCACGGGAAGAAAAAACCATGCAACATGTTGGTCATGCCGTGTGGGTGAAAGACAATTGCGTCGTCTTGACGGACGGCGTTTCATGCGGCAATTGCGCCCGCCATTGCCCGACGGGAGCCATCCAAATGATTGATTATGAAGGCCCGAATGGAGCGGTGAAAGTTCCCGCCGTGGATGAAAACAAATGCATCGGCTGCGGCGCGTGTGAGCATCTTTGCCCCGCCCGTCCGTTCAGTGCGATTTATGTGGAAGGAAATGTAACCCATCATATTAGTTAAAACTATGGACAGAAGAGAATTTATCAAGCATATCGGCGCGGTGACTGTGGCATCCTCGGTAGTGCTTTCCGCCTGCCAATCCAACGATAACGAAACACCTATCGCCAAAAATGTTATTGACGGTCAAGGCGAGATGACCTATCGCACCAATCCCAACACGGGCGACCGCGTGTCGCTGTTGGGCTACGGGATGATGCGCCTTCCCGTGGAAGAAGGCGGCACTTTGCGCGACCACCCCAACTCACCAATCGACCAAGAACTTGTCAATCAAGAGATTGACTACGCCCTTGAGCATGGCGTAAACTATATTGACACCTCACCAGTGTATTGCAAAGGAATGTCGGAACACGCCACGGGCATCGCCTTGGCACGGCACCCACGCAACAGTTATTACATCGCGACGAAGCTTTCCAATTTCAGTCCATCGACATGGAGCACCGAGGCTTCGAAAACCATGTTCGAGAACTCGCTGAAGGAGTTGCAGACCGACTACGTTGACTACCTGCTTCTGCACAGTATCGGCGGCGAGTCGGACGAAATGGACTGCATGACGATGTTTAACGCCCGCTACATGGACAACGGCATTTTGGACTGGCTCGTGGAGCAGAAACAGGCCGGACGCATCCGTAACCTCGGCTTCTCGTTCCACGGCAACCCCAAGCTGTTCGACACCATGCTGCAATGGCACGACGAGGGTCGCTACCATTGGGATTTCGTGCAAATCCAGATGAACTATGTGGATTGGAACTACGCCCATGTGATTGAAGAAGAAAATGTTAACGCCTCATATCTCTACAACGAACTGCACCGACGCGGTATTCCGGTGGTCATCATGGAGCCTTTGCTTGGCGGTCGCTTGGCCAACCAGCCTGACTTCATCGTGAAACAAATGAAGGAACGCGAGCCGGAAACGCCCGTTGCGCGTTGGGCCTTCCGCTATGCGGGCACGCCCGAAGGTATTCTCACCGTCTTGAGCGGCATGACCTACATGGAACACTTGGTGCAGAACGTGGAAACCTATTCTCCTTTGCGCCCCATCACGGCTGAGGAGGACGAGTTCCTGATGAAGGTGGCGGAAGAGTTCGTGGAGCTGAAGACCGTGCCTTGCACGAGCTGCAACTACTGTATGCCTTGCCCTTATGGCCTTAACATCCCCGTGATTTTCTCGTACTACAACGCCTGCATCACCGAGGGCAAAATGCCCGCCGGCAACACCGAGGCAAAGGCGTATCACGAGGCACGGAAGCGTTTCCTGATAGGCTATGACCGAAACGTGCCTTCGCTGCGGCAGGCTAACCACTGCATCGGGTGCAACCAATGCGTTTCGCACTGTCCGCAGAAAATCGATATCCCGACGGAATTGCATCGCATCGACGACTATGTGGAGCAGCTGAAGCGGATGTAACCATCATAGACATCTAACAAACTATCAAAAACATAATACCATGATTATCACCATTATCTGCATCACTATCTTGGCCTACGCCATTGGTGGAAAAGACATCAACGGCCTGTTGGACAAACTGAAAAACGTGGATTGGAAATCCAAATCGTCCGACATGTTCGGAAAAATTGCCAACTACGCCAAAAAGGCAGGCCGCGTGGCCACCAAGCCTTTGCTGCAACTGTATTATGTGCTCACTATGGGCGAAACGACCACACTCGAAAAAGCCCTTATTGTGGGTGCCATCCTTTACACTATCTTGCCCTTTAGCTTGATTCCCTATAAAGCCCACCGCATTCTCGGTCTGCTCGACGAAGGCTTGGCCGTCCTCTATGTAGTAAAGAAGGTGCAAAACAAAATCACACCCGAAATTGACGCAAAGGTAGAGGAAACGCTAAACGATTGGTTTGGCGAAGGGGAAACTACAATGTAATCACCTTAAAACAACGAAGGGACGCCCAAATAGATGAGCGTCCCTCCTTTTTGAACCAAAGCGAAAGGATTATCCCTTTCTCGCTGCAATCAGCAGATCCAGCATTTTGATAGCCGAATCGCTGATGACTGTGCCAGGACCGAAGATGGCCACAGCACCGGCATCGTAGAGGAACTGGTAGTCCTGCGCGGGAATCACGCCACCCACGGTGACCATGATGTCCGGACGACCCAGCTTCTCCAGCTCAGCGATAACCTGAGGCACGAGGGTCTTGTGACCGGCGGCCAAGGAGCTCACGCCCATGATGTGGACGTCGTTCTCCACGGCTTGCTTGGCAGCCTCGGCGGGCGTCTGGAACAGCGGTCCCATATCCACGTCGAAACCGATGTCGGCATAACCCGTAGCCACCACCTTGGCGCCACGGTCATGACCGTCCTGACCCATCTTGGCAATCATGATACGCGGACGGCGGCCTTCCAACTTGGCGAACTCGTCGGCCTTGCGGCAGGCTTCCTCGAATCTTGCATCGTTTTTCGTTTCCATAGAATACACTCCTGAAATTGAACGGATTACTGCTTTGTAACGACCCGCGACTTTCTCGCAAGCCATCGAAATCTCACCCAAGGAAGCGCGGCACTTGGCGGCTTCGACGGCCAAGGCAAGCAAGTTGCCCTCGCCCGTCTCAGCGCACTTGGTGATGGCTTCGAGGCAACGCTGTACATCGGCCTCGTTGCGGTTGGCGCGGAGTTCCTTCAAACGCTTGATCTGCGACTCACGCACGGCGGTGTTATCGACCTCCAAGGTTTCAATCGGGTCTTCGTGGTCGAGGCGGTACTTGTTGATACCGACGATGGTCTCGCGGCCTGAGTCGATCTTGGCCTGCTTGCGAGCAGCAGCCTCTTCGATACGCATCTTCGGCAGACCCGTCTCGATGGCCTTAGCCATGCCACCCATGGCTTCCACTTCTTGGATATGACCCCAAGCACGGTGGGCCAACTCGTTGGTGAGACTCTCCACATAATAGGAACCTGCCCACGGGTCAACCACGCGACAGACGTTGGTCTCTTCCTGGATGTAGATCTGAGTGTTACGAGCGATACGGGCGCTGAAGTCGGTGGGCAAGGCGATGGCCTCGTCCAAGGCATTGGTGTGCAGACTCTGAGTGTGACCCAAAGCGGCGCCCATAGCCTCGATGCAGGTACGGGCCACGTTGTTGAACGGGTCTTGCTCGGTGAGCGACCAGCCGGAGGTCTGCGTGTGTGTACGCAAAGCCAACGATTTGGTGTTCTTCGGGTTGAAGGTGCTCACGATCTTGGCCCACAGCATACGTGCGGCGCGCATCTTGGCGATCTCCATGAAGTGGTTCATGCCCGAGCACCAGAAGAAGGACAGACGCGGCGCAAAGGCGTCGATGTCCAAGCCAGCCTTGACACCCGTGCGGAGGTAATCCCAACCGTCGGCCAAGGTGTAGGCCATCTCAATGTCGGAGGTGGCACCGGCTTCCTGCATGTGGTAACCCGAGATGGAGATGCTGTTGAACTTCGGCATGTTCTGCGAGGTGAACTCGAAGATGTCGGCG
>CAJOEZ010000003.1 GCA_905233685.1 uncultured Bacteroidales bacterium
CAAGGATTCGAACCTTGACAGGCAGAACCAAAATCTGCAGTGCTGCCATTACACCACTCGACATCATTCGTTTCCGAATGCGGCTGCAAAAGTACAACTTATTTTGTTACGTGCAAATGTTTTTCTGATTTTTTTCAAAAATTTTTGCCCCACCAATATGAAAACGCCTTCTCTCCACACGATTTTTCGCCTTTCAGCCGTTTTATAAGCCAAAATTCCCTATTTTTGCCGTTTGGCAAAGGCCAAAACATCGCGAAAATCAACAAATTAGTTTTATATCATTATGACATTCAAGAAGTTAAACAACATCATGGGATGGTTTGCCGGTCTGATTGCGACCATCGTTTACTTCCTCACCCTTGAGCCTACTGTCAGCTGGTGGGACTGCGGCGAGTACATTTCAACGGCTTTCAAACTGCAAGTGGGTCACCCGCCTGGGGCACCTTTGTTCCAGTTGTTGGGTAGATTCTTCTCGCTCTTCGCGGGCGGCGACGTCACCAAGGTAGCCATGATGGTCAACGTGATGTCAGCTATTTGCAGCGGCCTCACCATTGTTTTCCTCTTCTGGACCATCACCATGCTGGCCCGCAAGGTGTGGATGAAGGAAGGCGAAGACGCGCCGTGGGTAAATAAAATAGGTGTGCTGCTGGCCGGCTTCGTCGGTGCGGTGGCTTACATCTTCACCGAGTCGTTCTGGTTCAACGCCGTGGAGGGCGAGGTCTATGCCATGTCGTCGTTCTTCACTGCTGTAACCTTCTGGGCCATACTGAAATGGGAGCAAGTGGCCGACGAGCCGAACAGCAACCGGTGGCTCATTTTCATTGCCTTCCTCATCGGTCTATCCATCGGTGTGCATCTGCTTAACCTGCTGTGCATCCCCGCCATCGTGTATGTGGTTTATTTCAAGAAATGGAAAAAGACCTCGTTCTGGGGCTTCGTGCTGGCTGGCGTGATTTCCGTGGTTTTGGTGTGGTTCATCAATATGTTCCTCATCCCGCAGGTCGTCAACCTCGCGGGCAAGACGGAGCTGTTCTTCGTGAACACGCTTCATGCGCCCTTCAATCTCGGCACCGCCGTGTATTTCGTGCTGCTGATTGGCCTCATTGTTTGGGGACTCATCGCCACCAACAAGCGCAAGAAAGTGCTTTGGAACACGGCCCTTCTCGCCCTGGTCTTCATCCTGATTGGCTATTCGTCGTTCTTCATGTTGGTTATCCGCGCCAACACCAACACGCCCATCAATGAGAACGAGCCTAAGGACGCTCCAGCCATGCTTTCCTATCTGCTCCGCGAACAGTACGGCGGCAGTGCCCCTGTGCTGTACGGGCCTTATTACAACGCCATCGCCACGGAAGTAAAGGATGGCAAGCCCATTTATGTCAAGGACAAGGAAGCTGGTCGTTACGTCATCACCGACGACAACAAATACCGCGTACCCGTCTATCCCAAAGAGATGCAGACCCTCTTCCCGCGCATGTGGAGTATGCAACCAGGAAACGTACATAAGCAGGTGTATGAGAGCTACCGCAAGAGCGAAAACGGCAACATCGTGGGCAAGAACGTAAAGGCCCGTAATCTGCGCGGACAGATAGTCACTGTGAGTATTCCCACCTTCGGGCAGAACCTGAAGTTCTTCTTTAGCTACCAGTGCAATTGGATGTATTGGCGCTACTTCATGTGGAACTTCGTGGGTCGCCAGAACGACATCGAGAGCCAAGGAGGACTGGACCGTGGCAACTGGATCAGCGGCATCAGCTTCATCGACAACGCCCGCTTAGGTGATCAGGACAACATCCCTGCCTGTCTGCAAAACCCAGGCCGGACGACCTATTACTTCCTGCCACTCATTCTGGGTCTCATCGGCCTCGTTTGGCTGCTCAAGCGCGACCTGAAACAAAGCTGGATTGTCTTCCTGCTCTTTTTCATGACGGGTTTGGCCATCATCATCTACCTCAACCAAACCCCGCAGCAGCCTCGTGAACGTGACTACAGCTACGCCGGCTCGTTCTACGCTTTCGCCATCTGGATTGGCTTTGGCGTCATCGCCCTCATCGATTTGGTGAGCAAGCTGACAAAGAAAAACACTATGGTTGCCACCGTGGCCGTCGGCCTGATTTGCTTCTTGGCCGTGCCTTGCGTTTTGGCCAGCAATGGTTGGGAAGAGCATAACCGCGCAGGCAAGACCTCGGCCCGCGACTGGGCGAAGAATTACCTCGCCCAACTGCCGCCCAACGCTGTCATCTTCACCCGTGGCGACAACGACACCTTCCCATTGTGGTATGTTCAGGAAGTGGAAGGCTTCCGCACCGACGTGCGCGTGGTCAACTACATGCTGTCGGGTGGCTATTGGTATGCCCACCAGATGGCCCGCAAGGTGTATGACTCTGAGCGACTGCCCCTTACGCTGTCGCCCAAGGAATACGACAACGGCGTCAACGAGCCCGTTCCCGTCGAGGAGGAAGAATACTTCAAGGGCAAGCGCGTGGAGCTGAAGCAAATCATCGACTTCATCCACAACCCCAAAGCAGTGAGAACTGCCTACGGCGTTACTTATAATTATGTGCCCGCCACCAGCGTGAAGCTCACCGTCGACAAGGAAGCTTGCCTCCGCAACGGCATCGTGCCTGAAAGCATGGCCGACCGCATGGTGGACGAAATCACCTGGGAAATCAAGGATGCTAACCTTTACAAGAATTCCCTGCTGCTTCTTGACTTCATGGCCACCAACAACTGGCAGCGCCCCGTGTATTTCACCTCGTTCAGCGACATGTCGAGCGTGCTTGGCATCGACAAGTACCTGCACATGGAGGGCTTGGCCTACCGCTTCATCCCCGTTGAGGCTGAGGACTATAGCAAGATCTACCGTGGCGGCGTGTATCGTGAAGGCAGCTACGACCTGTTGATCAACAAGGCCAATTGGGGCAACCTGAACCAAGACGGTGTGGTGCCCGACCGCGAGAGCGTCCGCGAATCGCAATACGCCCAACAGGCCTACTCGCGCCTTGCGCAAAGCCTCACCAACCACGGCGAATACGATTCCGCTGTCGTCGTGATGGACAAGTTCCAGGAGTTCTTCCCGAACGAAAAGTTCCCCTTCGAGATTCGCTTGTACCAATATCCCGAGATGTACTACATCTGCGGCGCCACCGAAAAGGGCGATCAATTCCTGCAGACCATCATGCAGAACTATTGCGACAAGGTCGAGTATTACGGCAATATGAAACCTGCGTTTAGGGCTTATTATCAGGAAGATATCGAAGAAGCCATGTCGCTGTTGCAGCATTGGGGTGACGTTGCCAAACGCTATGAGCGCACGGAACTGGCGCAATTAATTGCAGACAGAATGACTGAATACATGACTTTGTACTATAACTAACCCATTGCAAAACAACCCAATATGGCACAAAAACCCAGCATACCCAAAGGCACACGTGATTTCCTACCGGAGGTCATGGTGCGCCGCAATTATATCTTCGACACGATTAAAACCGTATTCAAACGCTTTGGTTGCTATCCGATTGAGACCCCTTCGATGGAAAACCTCAGCACACTTTTGGGCAAGTACGGCGACGAAGGCGACAAACTCCTCTTCCGTGTGCTCAACTCCGGAGACTTCATGAGCGGTGTGGAGCAAAACGGCGAGCCGCTTGAATCGCTGAAGTTGGCCTCAAAAATCAGCGAAAAGGGTCTGCGTTACGACCTGACCGTGCCTTTCGCGAGGTTCGTCACCATGTACCGCGACCAAATCGCCTTCCCCTTCAAACGTTACCAAATCCAACCTGTTTGGCGCGCCGACCGTCCGCAGAAAGGCCGTTACCGCGAGTTTTATCAGTGCGACGTGGATATCATCGGCAGCGATTCTTTGCTGAACGAAGCCGAATTGGTGCAAATCGTGGACGAGGTCTTCAACGCCTTGAAAATCAAGGTGACGCTGAAAATCAACAACCGCAAAGTCTTGGCGGGCATCGCTGAATACATCGGCAAGCCTGACGCTTTGGTGGATATTACCGTGGCGATTGACAAGTTAGATAAAATCGGCATCGAGGCCGTGAACGCGGAACTCACCGAGAAGGGTTTGGAGCAAGCCGCCATTGACAAATTGCAGCCTATCCTCTTCATGAAAGGCGACACGAGAGAGAAATTGACCCAATTGAAGCCCTTGTTGGACAACGAAATAGGCCAAAAAGGCATCGCCGAATTGGAAACCTTGTTCGACTACATCGACAACATGGAACTTGGCATTGACACCGAATTGGACCTCACCTTGGCTCGTGGCCTGAATTACTACACAGGTGCCATTTTCGAGGTGAAAGCCAAGGACTTCGCCATCGGGAGCATCTCGGGCGGCGGTCGCTACGACAACCTCACGGGCATTTTCGGTCTGCCGAATGTTAGCGGCGTGGGCATCAGTTTTGGTGCCGACCGCATTTATGACGTTTTGGAAGGCTTCAACCTCTTCCCCGAAACCATGTCGGAGAGCACCAAGGTCATCTTCCTCAATTTCGGCAAGAACGAGGAAAAATACTGCCTGAAGTACCTCAACCAAGTGCGCAAGCACGGCATCAACGCGGAAATCTATCCCGATGCGGCCAAGATCCAGAAACAGATGAAATACGCCGACCAACGCCACATCCCGATTGTCGTCATCGCTGGCGAACAGGAAATGACCGAACAGAAATTCACCGTGAAATGGATGAAGGAAGGCAAACAGGAAACCGTGGACGCGAATAAATTGGTGGAAACGATAATGAAATGACGTAGGGGCGGACCCATGTGTCCGCCCGATATTAGGAAAACATAAATTTTAAACAGGGCGGACACACGGGTCCGCCCCTACAGGGACAACAAATTAAACAATCAACAATATGAAAACCCATAAAATCTCATCCAAAGAACTGACCTTCAAACAGGTAAACGAAATACTCACGAAAGGCTACAAGCTGGAACTCAGCGCCGACGCCATCAAGCGCATCCAAAAATGCCGCGACTACCTTGACAAGAAGATGGAGAACCCCGAGAAGCCCATCTACGGCGTGACCACCGGTTTCGGCTCCCTCTGCGACCACAGCATCTCGAAGGAAGACCTGAGCACCCTGCAAAAGAACCTCGTCATGTCGCACGCCTGCGGCACGGGCGAAATGGTACCCGAGGAAATCATCCGCCTCATGCTATTATTAAAGGTGCAAAGCCTCAGCTACGGCAACAGCGGCGTGCAAGTGGTGACCGTCCAACGCCTCATCGATTTCTTCAACAACGATGTGCTGCCCGTGGTCTATAACCAAGGCTCGCTTGGTGCTTCCGGCGACTTGGCGCCTTTGGCCAACCTCATGCTGCCCTTGCTCGGCTTGGGCGAGGTGCTTTTTGATGGCAAGATTTACCCTGCCGAGAAAATCCTCAAAAAGTTCAAATGGGAACCCATCACCTTGCAGTCGAAAGAGGGTTTGGCTTTGCTTAACGGCACGCAGTTCATGAGCAGTTACGGCACATACGTTTTGCTGAAAGCCTTCCGCCTCAGTTACTTGGCCGACCTCATCGGCACGGTTTCCTTGGAAGCCTTCGACGGCCGCATCGAGCCTTTCTTCGACCAAGTGCATCAAATCCGCCACCACAACGGGCAAATCGTCACCGCCAAGCGCGTGCGCGAGTTCACCAAGGGCAGCGAACTGATTGTCAGGGAGAAAAAGCATGTTCAAGACCCGTATTCCTTCCGTTGTATGCCGCAGGTGCATGGCGCCTCGAAGGATGCCATCGACTATGTGGCTTCCGTGTTCAGCGAGGAAATCAACGCCGTCACTGACAACCCGACCATCTTCCCCGATGAGGACTTGGTCATCAGCGCGGGCAACTTCCACGGCCAGCCTCTCGCCATCACTTTGGACTTCTTGGCCATCGCCATGGCGGAGTTGGGCAACATCAGCGAACGCCGTATCTATCAACTGATTGGCGGCAAACGCGGTCTGCCTTCGTTCCTCGTCGCCGAGCCTGGCCTCAACAGCGGCTTCATGATTCCGCAATACGCCGCCGCGAGCATCGTCAGCCAGAGCAAGCAACTTTGCACGCCCGCTTCGGTAGATAGCATCGAGTCGTCGCAGGGTCAGGAAGATCATGTGAGCATGGGTGCCAACGCCGCGACGAAGGCCTTGCGCGTGGCCGAAAACCTTGAGCGCGTGTTGGCCATCGAATTGTTCAATGCCACACAAGCCTTGGAGTTCCGCCGTCCGCTGAAGTCGTCGCCCGTCATCGAGAAATTCGTCGCCGAATACCGCAAAAATGTGGAATTCGTGCGCATCGACAAGGTGATGTACACCGAAATCGCCAAATCGGTTGATTTTGTGAAGAATTACCCGTTGGCATTCGACATGTTGGAAAACAAATAAACCTCGTAGGGGCGGGCCTATGTGCCCGCCCTGAAAATGTTGAAAACGAAATAAAACAGGGCGAACACATGGGTTCGCCCCAACAAAACATGGAAACCGAACAGAAAAAACGCCCCACAGGCATGACCGTTTTCTTGGTGTTGTCGTTCATCAACGCCTGCTGGAACATCATGCGTTCCATCATTATGTATATCACCACTCCAGTGATGTCCAAGATGATGGAAAACGGTGATCTTGAGGACGCTATGGAGCCTTTCGTCGCCACCTTCGGCGAGGAGATGCGCCAAGCCATGATGGATAGCCTGACCCTGTTGAGCAGCATCAACCCGAGGTATTACCTGTTTTCGTTGGTGCTGTTCATCATGTCGTTGGTGGGCGTTTTACGGATGTTCAAGTGGAACAAGACCGGTTTCCACATTTACGCCATCGCGCAAATCCTCATGCTCATCAACGCCTCGGTGTATGTGTACCCGCTGCAGAACCCGTCGCCTTTCACCTACGACCTGCTGCTTACGGTCATGTTCATCCTGATGTATTACCTCTATTTCAAGCGCAAGGAACAGTTTGATAACCAACAAGGCAACCTCCAAGTATGAAACAACGCCAAGGAACCCTATTCAACCTGAAGCCTCAGCTGACGCTGGCCATGAAGTTGGCGGCCACCTTCGCCATCACCTATTATGGTCTGCTGCTCATTTTTGAGGTTCTTGTTGTGGTGTTCAGGCGGTATTATTTCGATTCGGTCTATCTCAACCAAGAGGAACTCTCGCTCAATTCTAGGGATTTTGTCTATCAAATCATCCAATTAGTGCTTTCCGTTGTTTTGGTTTTCAGTCTGATACAGATTTTCCGAAAGAAGGTGAACGGGAAACTCATTTTTGTTGCGGCCACATTGGTGCTTATCGTGTTCCAATTCATCGCCACGGGTCCCATCCCGATTCTGAAATACATCCTTGAGCTGCTGATGCTGCTTTTCATCGCGCCGTTGCGGGTGAAGAAGAAAATCCGAATGAAAGACGGAAAACTGAAACTCGAGAATGTGGAGTCATCGGAAAACACCGCTCTTTCTTCAGAAACCACCTCAGAACCAAACACTTCCACCTATGAATAAGCCAAGACTTGTTATAGTCCTCCTATTGATTATCGTTGCCACCGCCTGCAAAAAGGTGGAATACAATGGACAGACGGGCAGAATCTTCCACAAGACCTACAGTCCCGCGCTCAACATCAACTATGTGATGAACGACGAGGAACAGCATTGGGACACCCTCAAGCTCGACCTCGACCAAGACGGTGCCACTGACCTGAAAATCTGCTTCCAGTACGATACACCCTACATCATCGGCTCGAAAGACTGGGAACTCAGCGCGACCTACGACGGCTACATCAGCAACGTGAACTGGTGGAGCCGCGACTACCAGGTGTTTGGGGCTATACCCATCTGCGTGCGACACACCATCGACGACGATTATTGCTACGGCTGGATCGACGCCTACACCACACGCGGCAGCGAAGGCCAAGTGGACGCCATTCGGTTTTACCTGCGCGAAACAGCCTATTGCACTTGCCTAAACTACCCGCTGAAATGGGGTGAGAAATAACCACAAAATGCCCGACTGGAAAACCAATCGGGCATTTTTCGTTTGAACGGCAGGGGTTATTTCGTGGCCTGCTCGTAGCCGGCACGCACAGCCTGGATGTTGAGGTCCACAACCTCTTGGCCTTTCTTGCCGAAGATGTGGGCGATGGCCTCTTCGACCTTCTCCATCGAGATGCCGAGATAAGGCACCGTGGCACCCAACAGCACCATGTTCGAGCGAGCCTTCAGCTGCTTGGCGATTTCGTTGGCGTTGAAGGAGACCACATGCTCCAGCTTGCCCAACTCGGCGTTAATCAATTCCATGTCGGGATAGTTGCCGATATTGACAAACGGCTCGTTGTTGGTGATGACCCAGCCTTCTTTGCTCAGCCAAGGCAGATAACGCAGGGCTTCCATCGGCTCGGACGAGAGGATGATGTCGGCCTGACCTTCGGGGATGACGTCGGCGAAAATCTCGTCGTCGGAGATGCGGAGGTGCGAGAACACCGAGCCGCCGCGCTGCGACATACCGTGGATTTCACTCTGTTTCAGGTTCATACCCATATTCAAGGCAGCGTCAGAGATGATTTTGGCCACCGATACGATGCCGTCGCCACCCACGCCGCATAATACTATGTCTTTTTTCATTTTGTTCAGGTTTTGTTTGTTTGTATTATTTGCTTCTGGCTTCTGGCCTTTGGCTTCTGGCAGCTTTATCCGAGGCTGTCATTGCGAGCGAAGCGCGGCAATCTCCTCGTTTGGGTAGCTGCCAGAGGCCAGTAGCCAATGGCCAATAGCCTTACTTCTTCAGATGCTTTTTGAGTTCGACGATGCAGGTGCGGTGCGGGATGATGACCGAAACACCATTGTAATTCACCTCTTCCTCAATGATTTTCACGTTCTCTGCATGGTTCTTCGGCAGCGGGACGATGTCGCGGATGTGCTCAGGCTCCACGCCAAGACCTTCGCAGATGCGGCGGATCTTGTTGTGTGCCGACGAAGGCTGGCCGCCCGTCATGGCGGTGATGTCGTTGTCGAGGATCATGACCACGACATTGGCCTTCTCGTTCACGCAGTCCATGAGGCCCGTCAGGCCGCTGTGACCGAAGGTGCCGTCGCCGATGACCGCCACGCTCGGGAAGATACCCACTTCGCTCGCGCCCTTGGCCATGGTGATGGAAGCACCCATGCAGACGGTCGTGTTGATGGCGCCCATGTTGAAGCCCAAAGTGTAGCAACCGATGTCGCCGAACACTTTGCCGCCTTTGTGGTTGGCCATCACCTCGTTCAAGGCAGTGTAACTGTCGACGTGCGGGCAGCCTTGGCAGAGCGCGGGCGGACGGTTGGTGACCACTTCCGGCACCTTGTGCAGCGTAGGCACGTCCATGCCGAGGGCCTTGGCGACCTTTTCGGCGTTGAGTTCGCCGTCGCGGCGGATGGTCTCGTCCAAGCGGCCCATCACGTTCTTGCCCTTGCCGAGGAAGCCCTTAATCAGTTCTTCCACAAAGGGTTGACCGTCTTCTAGGACGAGGATTTCGTCGCACTCGTCGTACAACTTATTAATCATGTCGTAAGGCAGCGGATACTGTGTGATTTTGACGACAGGGTAGGGGCACTTGCCATCGGGGAAGTTCTCCATCAGGTAGTTATATGCGATACCCGTGGTGATGATGCCGAGGCTCTTCTTCGGGCCGTCGAAATACTTGTTGTAGCCCGATTTCTCCGAGGCTTCGGTGAACCTGGGCTGCTTGTCGATGAGGTCGCGGTAGAGGCGCTTGGCGTTGGCCGGCAGCAGCACGAACGACTTGGCATCGGCGGGCTCGGTGAGTTCGTTTTGCGGACGCACGGGTTTGCGCACCACACCGGCGCGGCTGTGGGCCAGACGGGTCGGGATGCGGTAGAGCACCGGCGTGCCCAGTTGCTCGCTGAGTTCGAAGCCGTAGTGAACCATGTCGTAGGCCTCCTGTTGGTTGGAGGGTTCCAGCATGGGAATCATGGCCCAGTGACCGTAGAAACGGCTGTCTTGTTCGTCTTGCGACGAGAACATGCTCGGGTCGTCGGCCACCACGACGAGGACGCCCTTCGTGCCGATGATGGCGGCGTTCATGAAGGGGTCGCCGCACACGTTGAGGCCCACGTGCTTCATGCAGGTCATGGCGCGTTTGCCGGCGTAGGCCACGCCGATGGAGGCCTCGAGGGCCGTCTTCTCGTTGGCGCACCAGTTGGCGATCACGCCGAGTTCCTTGGCCTGCTTCGAGTTGATGACATACTCTGTGATTTGGGTTGAAGGCGTGCCCGGATAGCTGTTGATGGCCGAGCCGCCTGCGTCGATGAAGCCCTGTGCAATGGCCTCATCGCCTAAAAGCAATAATTTCTCCATATCGTTTCGTTGATTCAATATTTAAGATTCAAAGATTCAAAGATTTCATTTTTTTGCTACTGGCTACTGACTTTTGGCAGCTTCTACCGAGGCGTAAAAGTCCGTGCGCCGATTAGAGCTGCCAGAAGCCAGAGGCAGATAAAACTTCTCCGCAACCCGTCATGGTGAGCGAGGCGCGGCAATGGGCAAAGGTACGCATTATTTTGACACGCGCAAGAAAAATGTTGAAAAGTTTACTTCGGCAGCTTGAAGGACACCGTATTAATATGGGGACTTCGGGACTGCAAGCAGCCATGTCATCCCTGCGCTGACTTATGCGGGGTTTGGGATCTATGGCTGCGTCCTTGGAGCTTCGGAAATACAAGAGCCATGTTATCCCCGCCATCCCCTCACTTTCTAACCTTCTAATCCGCAACCTGTTAACTGCTTATCCACCGCCTTTTCAACAAGTTATCAACAGCATCTGTTGAAAAATTTTCGGACGCTTTTCTCCTTTCAGGCCACCGAACAAGCCGATATTTTACTATATTTGCGGGCGAAAGAAAGGAAGTTTGTGCTGAATCATGAATGAATTGACCATACAACAGCGGATTCTGGTGATACGTGAGCAGCGTGTCATGCTCGACTTCGAGCTGGCCGCTCGGTTTTGCGGTCACAATTTGTGACCGCAAACGGAACCTCGACCCCACCAGCACCAACGCATTGGCTATATTAAAACCGATAACTAAACAACTATACAAATATGGAAAAAGAAAACCCCATAGAAGAAGCCCAACGGTATGTTGACAACGCCAAGATAACCCTCAAGGACAACGGCGAGCTTGACACGACCTCTCGCCTGTATGGCGACCGTAAATACGTGCGTTCGGCAGGACACTTCCTGTGGAGCGCCGTGCTGATAGTGCTTGATGCGGTATTCCATGTGAAGACCTCACGCCGCCGCCATCCCGACATCAAAGACTATAAGGAAGCTGTGGCCTCCCGCGACCGTAAATTGCTCGCGTTGGTCAATGTGGGGTACGACACGATGCACATAGCCATGAGCTATGACGGCAATCAAAGCAAGGCAGTGTGCGATGAAGGATTCCGCCTTACCGACGAAATCATAAAAATCTGCGCGAAAATGCTTCCGAAACAATAAATCTGAACAAATCGAAAAACTATAAATAACGAACCCCAAATACAAGCAAAACAAACTAACCACGAATAACTAAACAATTAAACAACTAAACAACTAATAACTAACAACTTAAATCTAAACATCATGAACAAAAAATTTACAATTCTGACCGCAGCCCTCGCGCTGCTCACAATCCTCGCAATACCGATCGGGATGTGGGGACAAACAAGAGCCGAAGAAGTTTATTCGACTTGCTTGTTCGGTGGATCTTATGGTACTAGTAATAACTATGCCAGTACTTGGACAGCAACAAATGGTGATTATTCTTGGTCTGTTTCAAATGGCAATACTAATTCAACTAACTGGAATTATGTAAAATTTGGTCGAAAAAACACTGCTTCAGTAGGTACGGTTACGACAAGTGCTGCATATGACAAAGCTATCACAAAAGTAGATGTAACCATTGATGCAATTATTGCCGATAAAGTCAATTCGATTAAACTGTACACAAGTACCAATAATTCCACGTGGACAGAAGCAGACTCTTTTACCGAAGAGACAGGTGTACAGTCTGTCGTTTTGGGGAGTCCTACAGCTAATCTGTACTACAAAATTGAATTTGATTGCGCATCACATACTGCAAATGGAATTGTACAGGTTTCCAAAGTCGAGTATTTTTATGACACCCCATCTTCCGACCCCACCCTCAATATTGACCCTACTTCGGCTGACTCCTTCACCTACGTTGTTGACAACGGCCCATCAACCAGCCAACTGTTTGAAGTAACTGGCACCAATCTCACAGAAAGCATCTCCGTCTCGGTGTCTCCTACCACCGCCTTTGAAATTTCAGATGATGACACGAGCTTTGGTACTGATGCTCTTACCCTTGCAAGCGGCGATGTGGTTTCTGTACGCTTGCAGGCTGGCTTGGCCTTAGGCGACTATGCTGCCACTCTCTCAATCACCTCCACAGGTGCTGACCCCGTTAATGTTGCCCTCAGCGGCTCCGTGACTAACCCGCCCACTTATACCGTCACCTATGACGGCAACGGCGCAACTTCGGGAACCGCACCTACAGATGCTACTGCTTACTCAAGCGGTGCAACCGTTACCGTGCTAGGCAACACGGGTACTCTTGCCAAAACCGGCTACACTTGGAGCGGATGGAACACCCAAGCCGATGGCAATGGTACAAATTATTCCGCTGGCAACACTTTTACCATTTCCGCCAATACAACCCTTTATGCAAAATGGGTGGCTAACACTCACAACATTATCATGCCCGGTAATGACACATATGGCAACTATACCGCAAGTGCGACAGTCGATGTACCCTATGGAACGGAAGTTACATTGACCTACACTCCTGCTTCGGGTTACGAGTCTTACGAAGCTACGTGGAGTATTAATGGAACACCCATCGCAGGCAACAAATTCAATATGCCCGACGCAAACGTGACGGTTACTGTTGCTGTTACCCTTACCCAATGGGTTCTAACCGACTTGGCAAGCCTCACTTCTGCTGATGTGTTTGTCATAGTGGGGGGGGGAGCTTATGCCATGACGAATGATAATGGAGCAAGTAATCCTCCTGTGGTGTCTGCAGTTACTATTTCGGGTAGCTATTTGACAAGTGCTGTTGAAGAAAACATTCAATGGCATGTCAGCGGCAATGCCTCTGGCTACATATTCTATCCGAAAGGATCAGCTACGACTTGGTTGTATAGCACAAGTTCAAACAATGGTATCCGCGTGGGCACCAATGCCAACAAATTATTTACGATGGATAGTGATGGATATCTTGTGAATAGTGCTACTTCTCGCTATTTGAGCATTTATATTAACGGTACCACCCCACAAGACTGGCGTGGGTACACCAATACGAACAACAATCCTCAAGTAATAACATTCTACAAGAAAGTTGCTGGAGATGTTACCATTAACAAAGAAATTGATGGTTATGGTATAGGCAATGGCAAATGGTATTTAATTGCTCCCCCCGTGGCCTCTGTCGCTTCAACTTCGGTTGTCGGTGGAACATATGACCTTTATTACTTCGACCAAAGCCAGGCACAGGAATGGAGGAACTATAAAAAGAACGCTTTCGCCAAACTTGAATCAGGTAAGGGCTATCTATATGCCCATGATACTGACACCGTTTTACCATTTACTGGACAGCCTTACAGAGGCAATGGCGTGGTCACTTTGACGAAGACGGATGCAGTTGACTTCTCTGGCTGGAACCTCGTGGGCAATCCTTTCAATTCGAATGCCACGATTCCCCTTGATTATTACAGAATGAATGGTGATGGTGATGGTCTAATTGCTACTGATAAGAGCAATGCTATCAATCCAATGGAAGGTGTTTTCGTTCAAGCTGCTACGAATGGCGCGACTTTGACCTTCACACCTTCAGCCAAAGGCACTGCTGAAACAATCAATCAATTGGTTATTAATGTTGGCAAAGTCAAGAGTGGTGATGCTATTGACCGTGCCATTGTCCGCTTCAGCGAAAGCAACACCATGCAGAAGCTTCGCATCCTTGAAGGAAGCGCTGAGATCTATATCCCGCAAGACGGAGTCGATTACGCCATCGTCCGCAGCGAAGCCCAAGGCGAAATGCCCGTCAACTTCAAGGCCGCGCAAAACGGTAGCTACACCCTCAGCATCGACATTGATGCCGACATGGACTACCTCCACCTGATCGACAATATGACCGGCGCCGACGTCGACCTGCTCGCCAACCCGAGCTACACCTTCGACGCCCGCACCTCCGACTACATTTCGCGCTTCCGCCTCGTGTTCAGCGCCAACGATGAAAACGGCGCTTCGACAGGCTCAGCGACCTTCGCCTACTTCAACGGCAGCGAATGGGTCGTCAACAGCAACGGCAACGCCACCCTGCAGGTCGTCGACGTGATGGGCCGCGTGCTCAGCAGCGAGACCGTCAACGGCAACCACACCATGAACCTCAACCTCAGCACGGGCGTCTATATGCTCCGCCTCGTCAACGGCAATGATGTCAAAACGCAGAAGATTGTGGTGAGATAATTCGGCTATTGGCCAATGGCTACTGGCTACTGGCAGCTACCCAAACGAGGAGATTGCCGCGCTTCGCTCGCAATGACAGCCTCGGATAAAGCTGCCAGAAGCCAGAAGCCAAAAGCCAGAAGCAAACAAAACATAAACACAACAGTAAAAGCAAGAAATAACAATAAAACTCAAAATACGATGAAAAAACTGACATTAACCATCGCAATCGTCCTCGGAATGACGCTCGGCCTTTCGGCCCAACAACAAGGCGGAGGACTCTTTGAACGCGGATACGTCTCCGACGAGGTGTACTACAATTCAGGCAGCTACTATGGCGACTATTTCGACAACCTCAGAGGTGGCCTAATCAACCTGCCTGACCACGGCGAGACGGACAACCAAGATGCTCCTTTGGGCAGCGGCATTGCCGTGCTGCTCGGTCTGGGTGCGGCCTATGCCGTCGCCAAGAAGCGCAAGGAAGACTAACCTTGCGTCCCTATGAAGAAAGATCTGATTAGATAAATTTTTTCATTTTTACCTTTGTTGAAGAAAGGGTGTGCCAATGTAGGCGCACCCTTTCGAGGTTTTCAGCGGCGCAGGGCGGCATCCACGGCGCGCACCTGGCACATGAGGGCTTCGTCCTCGTCGTCGGCGTCGTGCACGATGACGTGGTCGGCGCGGGCGCATTTCAGCGCGTCGGGCCATTGCAGGGCCATGCGGCGGCGCACGGTGGCCTCGTCGCAACGGTCGCGCAGCATCACACGGCGCAGGCGGGTGGCCTCGGAGGCCGTCACCATCACCACGCCGTCGAAACGGCCTTCCAGATGCTTCTCGAAGATGATGGCCGACTCGTAAAGCACGTAGGGCGCGTCTTGCCCCTCGGCCCAGTCGTCGAACCAGGCGTTGAGGGCGGGGTAGAGGATGCGTTCCACATCGGCCATGGCCGAGGTGTCGTTGAAGATGAGGGAAGAAAGGTAAGGTTTGTTGAGTTGCCCGTCGGGGCCATAGAGCTCGGTGCCGAAACGGAGCGTCATGGCCTCGCGGATGTCCGGGCGGCTGTAGAGGCGTTTGGCCTCGTCGTCGCTATAAAACACGGGGATGCCGAGGCTCTCGAAGAGCAGGCTGACCCACGACTTGCCGCTGCCGATGTTGCCCGTGATGGCGATTTTTTTCATTGCACGATGATGTATTCCACCTTGTCGGGATGGGTTTCGAGCACCTGCACGTTTTGGGGCCAGGCCGCCAAGCGCACGTCAAGGATGGGCTGACGGGCCTCGAACTGCCGTGCGTCGAACACCGCGCTGAAGTTTTCGGGCGCGAGGCTGCTGTAGTCCTTGATGGCGACGAGGCACTTCACCTTCATCGCTTCGGGGAAGAAGCGCACGCGCAGGCTGTCGGGCGCCACGATAGGCACCTCGATTTCGGTTTCGGTGAACTTCTCCACCGTCACGGAGGCCTTCACTTCCTTGTTGGCGCATTGGACTTTGCCGTCGGTCAGCAACAGCGGCACCATGGCGACGAAGCTCTCGGAGGCGTTGGCACGGGTCAGCGTTTCGGTTTTCACGGTTCTCACCGTGTCGATGACGTCTTCGGGGCCGAAGATGGTCACCATGGCGGGGTCGAGGATGGGGATGCCGTAGACGCCGTATTGTCGCGCTGTCTTGATGTCGGAGCGCAGCTCCACGGGCACCACCTTCGACGTGAGGGGCACCATATTGAAATAGACTTTGGCCTCGTTCATGGTGATGTCGGAGGCGTTGATGTTGATGATCTCCGCGATTTTTTCAGCCACATAACGGCTGCCGAAAGAATAGGTGTTGCCGTTTTCCAAGCGGTAGGGCAACTCGCTCAGCGACAAAGTAACCACACGTTTTGGCTCGCGTATCATGCTGAGCTTCAGGGTGTGGAAGCCGTCGGTGTTCAGGGAGAGCTTCACTTGATGGTCTTCATCCATCACCCATTTGTCGGCGGGCACATCCTCAAAAGCCACGCGGCACATGGTCTGCGTGGTGTAGTCTTCCGACAGCTTGATCAGCAGCCACAAGGCCGTTGAGAGGGCGAGGAAGACCAAAAAGGTGGGTAGGGTGCGTTTGTTTTTGGACATATCAGGCTTGGCCAACGCGGGTGCCGTCCTTGACGAGGGCGGTCTTCTCCACTTCGACTTCCATGTTGGGAGCCAGCGAAATCATCACGGTGGTGTCTTTCACCTCGGTGATTTTGCCGTGGAAACCGCCGATGGTGACCACTTTGTCGCCCTTCTGGAGGCCTTCGCGGAACTTCTGTTCCTCCTTGGCCTTCTTCGACTGCGGACGGATGAAGAACAGCCAGAAGACGACGATGAGCATAATGATGAAGATGAGGCTCGTCCACATGGAGCCGCCTTGTTGTTGACCTTGGGCTTGTAATAAGATGAATAAGTTGTTCATAATTAGAGATTTAAGATTTAAAGATTCAAAGATTCAAAGATTTAAAGATTCAAAGATTCAAAATTCAAATATTTCAACTGCAAACTGGTAACTGCTAACTGCAAACTGTCAACTTTCAACTTTCAACTATCAACTATCAACTGTCAACTAATATTGATCGGGGGTTTTGACAGAGCCTTTCAGCGTGAGCGTTGTTTGGTTGGGGTTGGTGTTGGCGAACACGGTGAGGGTGCGGGTTTGGAATCCATGGTGCCCTTTGCTGTCGTAGGTCGCCTTGATGGCGCCGCTCTTGCCTGCCGCGATAGGCTCGCGCGGGAAGTCGCCGACGGTGCAGCCGCAGCTGGTCTTCACGTTGCTGATGATGAGGGGCGCGTTGCCCGTGTTGGTGAAGTGGAACGAATAGGTCACTACCTCGCCTTGCAGCAGGGTGCCGAAGTCGTGTTCGGTCTTGTCGAAGGTGATGGCGGGCGCCTTGTCGGAAGTTTGCGTCGCCGACTTGGGGTTGTTCACCAAATCCGTCGAGAGGCCTCCACTTTGCTCGTTGTTGCAGGCCGTGAGCAGGCTGGTTGCGAAAAACAGTGCCAGTATGACGTGTTTCATATTCATGGTGTCATTCTTCTTTTGGTGGTCGTTGGGCGGTGATGATCATCACGGAGCCTTTGTAGGTGGCATCCTGTTTCAGGCCGTGACATTTGAGCACGTAAAAATAGGTGCCGTCGGAAAGGCCGCCGCCGTCCCAGTTGTTTTGATAGTCCTTGGAATGGTAAACGACGCGACCCCACCGGTTGAAGATGGTCAGGTCGGTGGCTTCGTAATAGCGGTTCAGCGGTTCGTATTCATCGTATTCGTTGCCGCCTGCGGTGTAGCCGCGTGAGCCGCCGCCCGAGTCGTTGCCGTTGTCCAGGGTGATGATGAAATAGTCGTTGACGCCATCGCCGTTGGGGGTGAACACGTTCGGGATTTTAAGCTTCACGGGTTCCACCTTGATGGTTTTGTAATAGGAGGTGTCGCAGCTCTGGGGGTTGTAGACCTTCAGCTCGGTCGTGAAGTCGCCTGTCTCCACGTAGGTGAAACGCGGATCGGGCTGGTTAGAGGTGATGTCATAGGTGCTGTTGAGAATCCAATAGAAGTTGCTGATAGGCAACGTGTCGGCGGAGAGGTTCTCGAAGGTGTAGGTGACGTGCGGGTTTTGCAGATACACGGTGTCGCTCGGGTCGGTGTAGATTTCAACCAAGGGGTTGGGATAGGCCTTCAGCGTGGTGCTGTCCCACTGCACGCAGCCGCGTCCGTCGGTGATTTTGATTTTGTAGTATTTGAAGGCCTGAAGGCCGATGGCCCAGGTCGGGTCGCCGGGCGCGATGTGAAGCGGACTGACACTCCATTGGTAGGTGTAAGGCGGGTTGTAGATTCCCGTAAGGCTGTCGACGGCGGCCAGCACTTGGGCGTCGCGACCGTTCTCTTCCTCGGCGTTGCTACAGGTCAGCTTCACCTGCCTGAACTTGACGCTGAAACGCGGCATCACCTCCACCGTGATGGACGGATGGCAGAGCTCGATGGAGTCCTGGTCGTAGATGATGACGTCGTAGGTCGTGGTTTGCATAGGCTTTACGGTGATGCTGTTGGTGGTCTTGCCATTCGACCAGCGGTAATAATACAGGTAGTTGGGTGGCACGCTGAGGGTGACTGCCGACTGGCTGCATATAGGCATTTCCGCGCTGCACGTGATTTCGCAAGGGTCTTGCGCCTGGGCTGCCAACGTGCAAAGCAAAGCGGCAAAAACGGTCAAGATTCGTGTTATGATGGTGTCGTGTCTCATTTCTTTTCGTTAGGAATTACATAGTACAACGCTGTTTTGCGCCTTTTATTGTCAGTCTGCCGCGCCGTCGGTCAGTTCCTTCAGTCCCTGATAGCCGAGAATCCGCGTCGACTGGGCCGGCATCCGCTTGATGTAGAACCGTTCCTCCTCCTGCACAAACTTGAAATGCACCAAGTCGCCCGGAGGGAAGCATCTTAACGGCTTCACGCGCTCCCAATGCGTCTGGTAGGAGAACTTGTCGTCCGCCTTGAAGAAACTCAGCTGCTTCGAGCCGCCACTCAAGATACTTTTCGTGAACCCGTCGAAATAGTTGCGGTTGCCCCATTTCCCCACAAATTGCCCGGGATTTTTCAAGTCATAAAACTTGACTTTGAAAACCTTCTCGTTTTTCGGAATGACTTCAAGCACCTTTTGCAGTATCACTTTGTCTTCCTGCGTGGCTTCAAGATAGAGCCATTGGAAACGGTTTTCGGGTGTTTCCCAAATGGGGGTAAAGTGCACCAGAACCAAGGTCGAATCGTTCACCTGCATGGAATAGTCGCCTTGCATGGTGCGGTAGAATTGCTTCACGTCGTCCTCAGTGTACTTGGGCTGTTTTTGTGAAAAACCGCTAAGTGTCAACAAGATAGCGGCTAAAACCAATGCAAATCTTTTCATCATCGTTTCAAATTTGGCTTATGATCAGAACGTCAGCGTGAGGCCCAAAGTCGGCATGATGGGCAGCTGATACACCACTTCGCTGGTGATGATGTTGACGTAAAACACGTTCTTGCGGTTATACACGTTGGTCACGCTGAAGTCGACTTCCAAATTCACGTTCTCACTGAAGAAGAATCTGCGTTTCACGTCAAGGTCGAGGCGGTGGTAGCTGGGCAGACGGCCTTCGTTCAAGTCGCCATACAGCACGCCCAAGTCGCCGTTGGTGATGGTGTAGTCGAAGTTGATGCCGTCCTGGAAGGAATAGTATTCATAATAGCCTTGCACCTGAGTGAAGGGGAAGCCGCTACCGTAGTTCCAGCGTCCGCTGAACTCCCATTGGCGCTTGGCGCCCGCCGTGTAGGCCAAAATCACGTTGATGTTGTGGCGGCGGTCGAAGTGGGGCGCATATTCAGTCATCACAGGGCCGTCTTCGGTGGCCTTTTCATATTCTCTCGTGACGAAACCGAGGGCATACACGGCCCAGAGGTACCAGTGCTGGTCTTCGTATTTCAGGGAGATGTCGGCACCGTAGGCATCGCCGGTCTCAATGGAGAAGTCTTTCTTCAGCAGGTCGTCGATGTCGGCGTTTTCGGGCGTGTCGGCGTAAATCTTGTTGCGGTTGATGTTGGTCAGCTGGATGAAGTCTTTCCAGTAGCCTTCCAAGTTCATGGTGAAGTTGTTGCTCAGGTCCACCTCGATGCCACCAATAACATGGGCAGCCTTTTGCAGGTATGAGGTGACGGGCTTCCCGTTGAAGGTGGCGGGCAGGTTGTCGATGCCGGAGAGGAAGCCGTAGAACAGGTTCACCACGTCGCGGTCGCTGGTGGCAGCCACGAAGTTCTGCGAATATAGGCCTGCGGCGGCCTTCACGCGGAAGTTGTCCGTGACGTTGTATTTCAAAGCCAAACGCGGCTCAGGCGAGAAATCGGGCAGCGAGGCGTACCACTGCAAGCGGAAGCTCGGCTCAAGCAAGAGTTTGCCCAACACGGCCTTGTATTTCACGTAAGCGCCAATTTCGGTGGAGTTCACCTTTTGCGAAATCTTGTTGTGTCCGTAGAGGCTGTAAGTGACATAGTCCGTCGTGTAGCCCAACACCTCGACACCGTATTTCAAGGTGCTTTTGCCGAGGAAATAGCTGAAGTCGAAGCCCATGTTGAAGCCGTTGATGTTGCTGTAGCGGTCGGGGCTGTTCTCTTCCTTCATGCGCGAGGTGTAGCTCGAATAAGCGATATTACCCTCAATCATGACCGGCGACTTGCCCGGGATGACGAGGAAATTGGTGCCGCCGCCGAACGAGTTCCAGCCGAAGTCGGTCAGCGACATGTAGTTGTTCACCTGGTCGTTAAACGAGAAACCGAACAAGTTCACCTTACTGCCGTTGGGCGCGTTGAGGGAGATTTTGCCGTAGATGTCCTGGAAGTTGAAGGGCAGGCCGTTTTCGGAGGCGTAGCTGTAAAGGTATTTGCTGGTTTGCTCTAGATAGGAGTTCTTGGCCGAAAGGATGAAGGACAGCGAGGCCTCGTCGGGGGTTTTGGCTTTCTTCAAGGGGCCTTCCACCATAAGCTTGGCTCCAAAGGTGCTGGCGCCTACTTTGCCGGAGAAGCGCTTCTTGTTGCCGTCGCGGGTGGAGATGTCCATGATGGACGAGATGCGGCCGCTGTATTCGGCGCCAAAACCGCCTGTGAACACGTCGGCGTTGCGGATGATGTCGGTGTCAAAGACCGAGAACAAACCGATGGAGTGGAAGGGGTTGTAGACCACCATGCCGTCCAAAAGCACCTTGTTCTGAATGGGCGAACCGCCACGGATGTAAAGCTGGCCGCCTTGGTCGCCGGTGAAGATAACGCCGGGAACCACTTGCAGGTATTGCGCGAAGTCGGCCTGACCACCAATGCTCGGAATCTTGTTGATGCTCTTGGGCGTCACGGTGATGACCGAAGTCTTGGTTTCGGTGCGCGACTCAATCTTGTCGGCAGTAATCGTCACGGTCTCAAGCTTTTGCGCCGTCTCCCTCAGGTAGTATTTCTTGTTGAAGCTCTCTCCCTTCGACAGGCTGATATGTTCCGAGATGGTGTCGTAGCCCACGCAGGTAATCAACAGGGTGTATTTTCCGTCGGGGATGCGGGTGATGTTGAAATAGCCGTTTTCGTTGGTGGAGCCGCCGAAAGTGGTGCCTTTCAGGTACACGTTGGTGAACATCATCGGCTCGCCCGTGGATTCTTCATACACGAAGCCTTTCACGCTGTTGTTTTGCGCCATGGCGGCAAAAGGGGCCAACATAAAAAACGCGGCTGCAATAAAAAGTCTTGTAAAGTGACGTTTGCTCATAATGCTATGAATATCAAGATGATTACTAATTCGTGCTTCTGCCTCTCGGCAAAAGAATTTGCAAAGTAAGCAAATAATCTTGAATTAGCCTAATAAAAAGGTGCAAAAAAGGCAAAAAAATGCCTGAAAGCCCCCTAAGGAAGGCTTGCAGGCATTCGGTTCAGTGGAACAATTCTGTCAGAAAAGATGGAAAATGTCATAATCGACATTATCCCACCATTGCCGAATCGACCCGACCCACGTGGAGCTGTAGCGTTCGGCCATCTTTTTCGACTCGGCTTGGTAGAGCCATACGCCAATGGCCAAGGCAATGACCAATAGCACCGCTTTCAGCCAGTCTTGAATGGGAAGGACGATGATTCCTATGAAAATCAGCACCATGGGCCAAAGCTTCCACACGATACGCCAGCTGAAATCAATCACGTCCAACGAGGCGAGCAACGACACCACCCCGATGAAAAGGATGATGATACCGAGAAATAAGTTTCTGCTTTTCATGAGTTTTTGTCTTTTTGTGGAACAATCAGTAATAGGCCGAGGGCAATGAGCAGGATGGGCCAGAACATCCGCCAGGAGAAGGCAGGCACCAAGTTGCCGAGCAAGAAGCACGCGCCCACGCCGATGAGGATGAGGCCTGTGGTCATGCTGCTTTTGCGCGATTTCTCCACAACATCTTGCGTTTCAACAAATTGTTGTGTTTCTCCCAAGGGGGCTTCCGGCATCAGGATCCAGAGGATGATGTAGAGCCAAAACCCCGCGCTGAAAGCCAACAAGGCAAAGGCGAACAGCACCCGTACCAAGGCCACGTCGATGTCGAAATAGTTGGCCAATCCCGAACACACGCCCCCCAACACCCGGTTTTGCGTGTCACGCTGCAGTTTTTTCATGTTTTCCATTGTTTTAGAGTTTGGTTAGGTTAGGTTATCCCAAAATATAGTACAAAAAAAGTGCCATCTTTTTCCGATGGCACATAAAACATTAATGTGATAAATCCCCAAAGTCTAATTCTTTGTTTGTCTGTTATTTCTTGACGATGAATTTCTCAGTCTTCATGGTTCTGCCGTTCACCAAAAGGTTGCAGAAATAGATGCCTTCCTGGAGGTCGGCGACGGAGAAGCTCAACTGTCCTTGCAGGCTGTTCAGCTCTTGGCGCATCACCTCTTGGCCGAGCAGGTTATAGACGCAGGCCGTGGCGCTGCCCACCGACGACAGTTCATAGTTAAACCGCACCATTGAAGAGGCGGGGTTGGGATAGGCATGGCTGAAGGTGCAGGAGGGCACTTCGCCGAGGTTTTCCATGCTGTTGAAAACGATGACGACGGAAACGCGCTCATTTTGTCTCTCATCGTAAGCGTAATACTTGATGGAGGCAAAGTCGGTCATCGAGGCGGGCATGTAATGGAAGGCCAGCTCGCCTTCGCCGGAGACGCTGCCAGCAGCCATCGGGACGGCGGGACTGACAAACACCTCAGGAGAGAAGCACAAGCCCCAGCAGAAATAGTTCATGCTGCCCTCGGGCACGGTGATTTCTTCCTTCTCGACGACAACGTTGAGGTCGGTACCCGAGATGTTGCGGATTTGCATTTCTTGGATGAACTCGCCAAAGTCTTCGTTGAATTCGGGGCAATACACCGTTTGGCCATCGACCAAGGCCTGACCGTTCAACTCAAACTGAAGTGATTGTGCTGAAACATAACCGATTACGGCTAACAGAATTAAAGTAAAAATAGATTTTTTGACCATAGTTTAAGGTTTTAATTGCTGATACATAAATTTTCAATCTGCAAAATTGCAAAACTTTTTCTTATCTCGCAACAAAAACATTGCCATTTTTTGAAAATTGCCTAATTTTGTGCTGAAAATCATCAAAATTTATACTTATGAAACGTTTATCCTTTGTTTTGGCATCGCTTCTGATGCTTGTCACACTAAGACTTAGCGCGCAAAACGAGCGCGTGCTGCTCTTCGAATGCTTCACCAACACCAGTTGCGGCCCTTGCGCCCAGCAAAATCCGGCTTTGGACGCACTCATCAACGCCAACGGCGACCGCATTGCCGCCATCAAGTACCACATGAACTGGCCTGGAGCCAACGACCCGATGTATTTGGACAACACCGTTGACAACAACGCCCGCAAGGGAGTCTACAATGTCAACAGTGTGCCTCACACCGTCGTCGACGGCATCCGTTTTGCCAGCACCCCGGGCAGCTTGAACCAAAGCATGGTCAATCAATGGCTTGCCATCGAATCACCTATAGAGATGCGTCTTAGCTACGAATTGGACGAAACCACCAATACCATCACCGTCAATGTGATGGGTCGCGCCTCTTCCGCCATTGTGGGCAACTTGAGGCTTTATGTCGGTGTCATCGAGCGCGAAATTCATTTCAATTCGGCTCCCGGCACCAACGGCGAGCGCGATTTCTATAGCGTGATGAAAAAACTACTGCCCTCATCGTTAGGCACTTACGTTGGTGATATGGCCGTCGGAGACTATTTTGCCTACAGCTTCTCTTGGAAATGGGCCAATGTGTACAACGTCGACCAACTCGATGCCATCGCATGGGTCCAAAACCAAAACACGAAAGAGGTTTACCAAGCCTGCAGGTCGAGCGAGAGCATTACTCCGTTCTTCGCCAATGAAGCCGGCGTGAGCGGTATCAGCAACGTGAAGTTAGTGAATTGCAGCGGTTTCGCAGCGCCGAAGGTGGAACTGGCCAATTACGGCAGCAACGCCTTGACTTCCGCTGAGTTGGAGGTTTTGGTGAACGACGAGTTGTTGAAAACCGTGTCGTGGAGCGGCAACTTGGGTGTGTTCGCCTCTGAGACCGTCGATTTGGGCGAAATCAGCTTCCCTGTTGAGGATGAAAACACGCTCAAAGTGAGAATCAAGAGCATCAACGGCGGCACGGATGAAGCTCCGAACAATGACATTGCCAGCTTCGACATCAAAGGCGCGCCCGAAACCGTCGCCAAAACCTTGAAACTCACCATCCGCACCGACAACAATCCGCAGGAAACCACTTGGAAGGTGACCAACACGGAGACGGGCGAGGTCGTTCTGCAAGGCGGCCCTTTCGAAAACGCCAACACCATGTACAATGAAACCCTCGACATCATCGGCGACGGCTGCTACGATTTCACCATCTTTGACGCAGGCGGCGATGGCCTCACCGACGGACAAGGACTCTATGGTCTGAAGGCTGGAGGCGCCACCCTTTTCTCGGGCGGACAATTTGGCAGCAGCGAGAGCAATGAGTTCTCTTACGAGGTGTTTGTCGGCACCGAAGAAAACGCTGAAGTCACGCGCATTTTCCCCAATCCCACCGCAGGACTGTTGAATATCGTTTGCGAAGGCGGACAAAGTGTCACCGTATATAATATGGCTGGCCAGCGGGTCTTTGAAGGCATGGCCGATGGCTTCCTGCAAATCGACATGAAGCGTTTTGGCGCGGGCATTTACGCCGTCAAGATAGGGGAAGAAACCCGTCGAATCGTCGTCAAGTGATGCTCCAGCAATACCATTTAGGACAAATTGACTCCACCAACGCCTACCTGCAACGCAAGCAATCTGAAACCGACATCCGCAATTGGTTAGTCAGCGCCGACGAGCAGACGGCAGGCAAAGGCATGGGCAGCAACGGCTGGGAAAGTGAGGCCCGTCAGAACCTCACTTTCTCAGTTGCTTTGGATGTCAGTTTCCTGCCCGCTCAGAGGCAGTTTTTGCTCTCCGAAGCCGTACCGTTGGGCATTATCGAGGTCTTGGACACCATTTTGCCTTCCGAAAAATGGTCCATCAAATGGCCGAATGACATTTTTTACGAGAACCGAAAACTCGCCGGAATCCTCATCAACAGCACAATCAAGGCCAACATGATGGATGTTTCCATCGTTGGAATCGGACTGAATGTCAACCAGATGCAATTCCAAGACTGGCCCACTCACCCCATTTCACTGAAAATGATTACGGGCGAGGATTACGATTTGCGGCCTTTGTTGGAACAAATTGCAGAGCACCTATTAATTAAGGTGCAGCAGCTGAAATCTGACCCTGCTGCCATTGAGCAGGATTATCTGAAAAGGCTTTTCCGTTACCGCAGATGGGCGGATTATGAAGTTGACGGGGAAATTATGCGGTTGTTTATGACGGGAATAGATAGCTTCGGTCGACTGCAACTTGTTGACGAACAGCAGGTTTTGCGGACTTTTGATATCAAGGAGATTAAGTTTGTACTTTGAGAAGCCGCAGTTTCAACAGTGGAACAATGAGCAAAAAGCATCCGTCAAAACCATGACGGATGCTTTTTTAATCCTATCCAAGCCAAAGATTACTTGTTCTTCAGCAAATCGCGGATTTCGGTGAGGAGTTCCTCTTGCGTCGGGCCGGCTGGAGCGGCAGGGGCTTCAGGCTCCGGCTCGGGTTCTCTCTTCAGCTTGTTGATGCCCTTGATAACCATGAAGATGCAGAGGGCGATGATGATGAAGTCGAAGATGACTTGCAGGAAGTTGCCCCAAGTCAGGCACAATTCGGGCTTCACGACGGTTTCGCCGTCCATGACGGCTTCACGGATGACCCATTTCCATTCGGTGAAAGTGAGGCCGCCCGTAGCCGCACCGATGAGCGGCATGATGATGTCGGACACCAATGAGGTGACGATTTTTCCGAACGCGCCGCCGATGACCACACCGACAGCCATGTCCACGACGTTGCCCTTAACGGCAAACTCCTTGAATTCTTGTAAGAATTTTCCCATAGTTCATATGATTTATATTGGTTAAACATTGACGCAAAGATAGGAAATATTTCTTTTCTTGAACACGAATTTCCATGAATTAAACACAAATTTTCAAAAATAGGAATTTATGATACAATTCGTGAATAATTTATGGTCATTCGTGTTTACCAAAACCTCGTTGCGGATACATTTTGCAATCATAAAGGATATACAGCAGCATAATGGCAAAAAAGGTGGGCGAAGCCATCAGGGTTAGAACCATATAAAAACCAGAATTGGCAAAGATAACTCTTAGATTTGCAAAAATTTTACAAATTTGATAGTTTTCTTTCGGGTTTTGGAAAGATAACTGGAAACTGATGGATTGATGGTTAGAGGTATTTGTTAAGCTCAACAACCAGATTTTGGACTGTTGTGGACGACTCTTCCTGGGCAGGGTTACCGTGAGAGACTTCTGCCAGTATTGCATCGGCATTGTCGATGGCTTGTCGCTGACGGCTTAGAAGAAATCGATACATCAACGCACCAAAACCTTGTGTCTTTCTATAAGGCATCCCAATCAGCCTTGACAGCATTTCAGGATATTGGTTGCGGTGAATGGCTCCCATGTATCTGTTGAAATGCAGGAGGAACCAATATTCAAAGGCTTGGTTGCTATATGCCACACGTAAGCCGTTGTTTTGGGCCAATAGAATGGCTTGATTGAAGTCGTTATCAGGATAGTCGTCCTTATCGAACACTACCCAACATTGGTCATAGGAATGCTTTTTTGCTCTTTCAGCTTCACGAATGCTGATGGCTTTGTTGACCAGCGACACAGTGTTCATTGCCTGACCGACAGCCTTGATGGTAACCGCGGTCATGCGGAACGCCTTGAAATAGTCAGGTTCGGTGTTCTCCCCTTCACAAACAATGAGAAACGACTGCTTGATCACCCTCACGCCTATCCGACGTGTGAGATTGGATTTCCGATGGTCTTTCTTTTGCTTCTTACTCATTGTTTAGAGGAATTAAAGATGGATTCCATTTCGCCAATAAGGGGCGTTGCACCATACTTGCCGAGAAGATAATCCTTCTCGAAAGGCGAAGTGCTACGCACCTTGTATTCTACCAAGGAGTATAATTCCGTAGCCCCGAAACTGTCCTTTTGGGTAAACCAGACCTGATCCCTGCGGAACAGTCCGGCACTGAGCAAGTAAGTGTCGTGAGCCGTAAACAGCAGCTGGGCTCCCTTGGGATTCGTTTGGGCATCGTTGAACAGCGCAATGATTTTCTTGACGAGCAAGGGATGGAGCTTTGAATCAAGCTCATCGATTACCACACGCTTGCCGTTGTCCAAAGCATCGATAATGGGATAGGCCAGTGAGAAATATTTGACGGTGCCCTCCGACTCGTTGCGGTTGAATGCGAAAGAAACATTGTTCACCTCACGGCCTTCGTCGTCATATTGGCGATGGGAACTGACAATACGGTTGTCGAGCTTTGTAATATTTTCGATGCCAAGGTCTGCATACTTGGCAAACGACGTAATGCGTTCGCGGAGGGTTTCGTCGTCGAGGTGCTTGATGGCGTTTTGCCAAAGTGCCTCGTCCTCGGAGCAGAAAAGCACCTGTGTATCGCCGAGCCAATGAAGCACACTGACGGCTGTGGTTTCGTTGAACTGGGCGGCGGTTGAAAGCAACAGGGCGTTGCTGCGCACCATCTTTTTGCCGACCAGTTCCTGCAGCAGTTGATTTTTGGGGTGTACCGTGGCGGTGTCGCCTTCGCGGTAGAACACTTCCACCTCCTTAGCCCGTTTTTTGCAGGCACGCCTGTAAAGCCATTCCTCCTTCACCGATTTGCTGTCCACCTCGAAACCATAGCGATAGATGTATTCGCTATCGGTGAAGGTGGCCTCCAGTGCGGTAGGCTCACCGATTGAAGTGGCATTCAGGCGGAAGTTTTCCACATCGATGGATTCACCCACTTGACTATCCTTGAATGAGTCGGTAATGAAACGCTTGTAGAACGCAAAGGCCTTGAGTACATTGGATTTGCCTGATGCATTTGCGCCATAGATAACGGCACTCCTCACCAGAGAAATACCAGTGTCGGCGAGTTCAAACAAATCGTTTGGCTCGGTGAAAGTCTCCTTGAGTGGTGTGGCAACAAAGGATAGTTTCAGCTCGTCCTTAATTGACAGAAAATTGGTGGCACAAAATTCAAGAATCATACTTTTAACTTCGATATTTGTCAATTTTCTGCAAAAATAGAACTTTTCTTTTGAAAACCAGAAAGAAAACTCAAAAAATTTACAAATCACATCAAAATATGACCAGACACTGCCAACATTTCACTCTCTGTTGGTTTTCATATTCTTTGTCATAAGTATGGACACAACATATCCTTTATCTCCAGAAAGTTCCTCATCCACTTTGCTCCTTCGACATAGGCGGCTTTAATGTCTTCGGCAGTGAAGCTTAACTTTCCCTCTTCAGCCATCTTGTCGGCATAATTATCGGAGAAGTTATCAATAGCTTTTTCAATTGTTTCTTCCAGAACTTCCGTTTTTGATCTCATAGCCATAATTACCCTATTACAGTTGTTATTAAATAGTCCGTTCCTGATGTCGTTGTCAAGGCAACAAAAGCACGAGCGAAGATGTTGTCATAAAGTTCGTCATAACGCGGCTGATGTTTCATGAATTCTTCTGTTGAGACCCAACGACACAGAACGGCTCTTCACCTTCCAAGTCTCCAACCGCATCTCCAGCGTATCCAGTTCACCCTCAACGAAAGGCAGTATGTCCTTGCCAAGGACAACATATCTGTTGAATACAATCCTGGCATTTTGTTCTCTTCGCATGTGTAGTTACGTTCGGCGTTCTCAATGTTCTCCTTTATCTCGTTTCAGTATCTCCAAGCCACCCAGCGACTGATGGCACGACTCGACATCAACCAAGGTGTCGGCACTAATCAATGAGCCTAACACAAAGTAAAGCATTTCCGCTCCATGGAGTTTGTCAACTATATTCTCTTTTTTCATGAACCTATCTCTCTTCTGCTTTATAGTTACTCTTTGCATACTCCGCGAAAGAATTGCAATTCACGGAGGTGATCTTTTCATTGGCCGCATTGTAGATATCCTCAAGCGACAAAAGCTTCAGTCCAGCCAGCGAACCATCAATGCCCACGTCGAACCGCAAATCCATAGACTGCGCATTGTATTCATCCAACTTCCCGTGGCTGTGCCCGTGCAGCATCACCGATCCCTGTGGTTTCTGATGCCATGTCACCATCGGATAATGGTACATCACCACCTTGAAGTCCTCCTTGAGGAACGGTGCCGCCGTCGGCTTAAACCGCATCTCCTTAATCTGATAGACCTCCTTGAAATAGTTCTTATACGCCCGAATGGAGCCGTCGTGATTCCCTTCAACAAGGAACTTCTGTCCTGGAAGTTTCTCTAATAAATGCCGGGCATCCTTGTTTTTCAAAAAGGTCAAATCTCCAAGGATATACACCGTATCCCATTTATCTACTGTGCTGCGCCATAAATCCAACAGCCACTCATCGTGCGCCGCGACATCCACCGTATTAGAATATGGTCTATTGGGTGAATGCTTCAAAATGTTTGCATGGCCGAAATGCAAATCGGCTGTAAAGAATATTTGATTCATTTGTGTTCAGTTTATTGTGCTATTTGTTATTTTGTAGGAATTCTCACTTTAATATTACTTGGCGCTCTAATAATCACTCGTCAATATTATCTTCTACAATATAATCCTCAACAATTGATGCGTGCCAGAAACGACTGATTGGTTTGTCAATGGGGACTTTGATTTTCTCATAGTGAATCTTTCCATATTCATTGTCCCTTCTTATCCAGGAGTTGATGTATGGGATGACAAACTCTTGGCCATTAACGGCAACACGGCACTTTTTATGGCATGAAGGCAAGAAATAGGATGCCAATTCGTCCCAGCCAATGTAATCATCGATATCGAACATGAAACAAAAGGCTTTTATATCGTCTTCAACTCCCTTCGTATCATAGGTTACACTGCCGTCCGAAGCTCTGAACACTTCTATTCTGCTGTATTCCTTGAGTTTGTCATCTGTGTCAATATTGTTGTCTGTTATGAATTGAAAAAAAAGATCAATCGGACTGTGAGTCTCCTCCAATTCGTGGGATATGTAGAAGCAACACCAGCGAAGATGGTCTATCAGTTCGCGACGAATGTCCATGGCCATAAACACCTTTCTTTCAGCAGATAAGACCTCATTGGAATAGGACATGATGTCGTCACAAAAGGAAGCGGCATAGGAGTGTCTACCCATAGAATAATTGCGTGACAACCAGACAAGGTCGCACTCTCTGTATTTGTCCCGAAGTTGCACAATATCTTTTATCTTTTTCCGCTCAAGAAAATCCATAAACGCTGCTGCCAACGCATGAAATTCCTCCGTATCGAATTCAATATCGCGAAATATCTTATAGCGCTCCGCTTGGCTTAATCTGTTACGGCTTTGACTTTCTGTGATGCCGATAGCATACCGATAAGACATCCACGAAAGTGCTTCCCTGTACATTGGGTCATCTTTTTTCATAACTTTTTGATTTATTTAAATATAAACATTTTAATTGACATTTTACCAAACCTGAAATACTACCTGCATGTCCTTATCTTTGATATGCACCAAAAACACATCCGTGAATATACATAGCACTGAGGATAGGCATTTAACCGTTCTCATTTTCGACCCATGAGACTCGTGACGCACCTCCAGATAAAAATCGACAGACACACTCGTCGTCTATTCCTCCTCCAGTTCATACGGATACAACTTGATTGCGCCGTAGTTACGGACGGCCATCATACGAATCTTCCTCGCCGTGTCTGTGTCGCTTTTTCCTCTAATGGCCTCGCTTACCGTATGCTCACTCACTCCGAGCAGCCTGGCAATCTCTTTTCCAGTCCCTTTTTTCGTATACAGTTGCTTTTTCATATCTTATTTCCTATTTTTGTCGCGTGCTTCAATGATTGAAACACGCTGCAAATATACAAGAAATCTCGTTTACTATGCAAGAAAATTCGCAAAAAAAATCGATTGTTAAGCAAAATATTTTGCAAATGATTGATTTATTAGGAATTACAAGATATGATTTTTACAAGAAAACTCATATAACACGAGGTGTTCTTGATCAAAACAATGGTATGAGTGAGGAGAATATTGCGAAATTTCTCGCCTATTTTCCCCAAATTGATGCCAATTGGCTCCTCACAGGTGAGGGTTCCATGTACCGCCACACAACCGTGCAAGGCGGTACCAATCCGCCAAATCGCGACAAATACATCCAGATGCTGGAGTCGAAAATCGAAGATCAACAGAAGATTATAGACCTACTTGAAGATAAAATCCAGTCGCTTACGGGGAGCAACGCCAATACGAACATCGAAGCCGTCACGGGCTGAAGCCACCCTTCCACGGCCCCTAAAAGGACTTAAAATGACGCATCCATTTGTAATCCTCACCCCAGCAGATACTCCGCCAGATACGGTACTGCAAATACCAGCTCACCGCGGCGAGGTGCCTCAATGACTCCAGCCTCGATTAAACGCTTACGGTAGGGCTGAATGGCTGGACCTTTCCGCCCCCGCTCCTTCAGCCCTGCCATAAACTACCCAACACCGTCACGACCGATATACTGCTCTGGACGGTTGCCGAAAGTGGGCTGAAACAGGCTCTGAGCACTTTCCTGATAGTTCTTCTTCGTCCTCTTTTACTTTGTTTTATTCTTCTTTATTCTCTTTTATTCTTTTCGATTGCAAAAATACACAAAAATATCGAAAAAGCAAAACTATCTCTAAAACTCCGAAGTGAAATGGAACTCGATGTCAGGGTATTTCTCCATTGCCATCTGGAGGGCGTAGGGCGACTCGGCGAGGAACACGTCGCGACCGTCCTTGTCCTCAGCGAGATTCAGTGCCTTACGCATCTTGAAATCAGTGAGTTGCGCTTCGTTGTCGCTGGTAATCCACGCGGTTTTGTAAAGCGAAATCGGCTCGTAGCGGCAGGAAGCGTTGTATTCGTGCAGCAGGCGATATTGGATGACCTCAAACTGCAACTCGCCCACCGTGCCGATGATTTTGCGGCCCGTCATCTTGCCCGTAAAGAGCTGTGCCACACCCTCATCGGTGAGCTGTTCCAAGCCCTTGGCCAACTGCTTTGACTTCATTGGGTCGGCGTTCTCCACATAGCGGAATTGCTCGGGCGAGAAGCTCGGGATGCCCTTGTAATTCAGGATTTCGCCCTCGGTCAGGGTGTCGCCGATTTTGAAGTTACCGGCATCGTAAAGACCCACAATATCACCAGGATAAGCCTCGTCGAGAACGGACTTCTTTTGTGCCATGAAAGCGGTCGGGTTGGAGAATTTCAGTTCGCGACGTTGGCGCACGTGGAAGTAGTTCTTGTTGCGCTCGAAGCGGCCCGAAACCACGCGCACAAAGGCGATGCGGTCGCGGTGGTTGGGGTCCATGTTGGCGTGAATCTTGAAGACAAAGCCCGTAAACTTCTCCTCCGTCGGCTCGATGCGGCGTTCCGCCGTGTCGCGACCAATCGGTGTAGGCGCAATCTCGATGAAGCAGTCAAGAAGCTCCTTGACACCGAAGTTATTTAAGGCCGAGCCGAAAAACACGGGGCAAATGTCGCCGTTCAGATAGGCCTCTCGGGAGAAATTGTCGTAAACGCCCTGCACCAATTCGGTTTCGTTCCTTAAAGTTTCTGCATCCTCGCCAATCATCTTGTCCAATTCAGGATTATTGAGGTCGTCGAAGGCGATGCCTTCCGTAATGTGCTGTTTGTCAGAGTTGAAGAGATAGAGGCTCTTGTCGTATATGCTGTACACGCCCTTGAATTTCGGTCCCATGTTGATGGGCCAGCTCAGTGGCGTGAGGCGAATGTTCAACTTCTGCTCGATTTCGTCCAACAGCTCAAACGGGTCTTTGCCCGGACGGTCCATCTTGTTGATAAACACGATGATGGGCGTGTTCCTCATACGGCACACCTCGACCAACTTCTCCGTCTGCGACTCGACGCCCTTGGCCGCGTCAATGACCACGATGACGCTGTCGACCGCCGTCAAGGTGCGGAAGGTGTCTTCGGCGAAGTCCTTGTGGCCTGGCGTGTCCAAGATGTTGATTTTGATGTTTTTATAGTCGAAACCCATCACAGAGGTGGCCACCGAGATGCCGCGTTGCCGCTCGATTTCCATCCAGTCGGAGGTGGCGGTTTTGCGGATTTTGTTTGACTTCACGGCACCGGCCACCTGAATGGCGCCGCCGTAAAGCAACAGTTTCTCGGTCAAAGTGGTCTTACCCGCGTCGGGGTGGCTGACGATGGCAAAGGTTCGCCGCCGGTTGATTTCATCCAAAAAAGCCATGTTTAATGCTGTTTGCGAAAAAGTCTGCAAAAATAGGGAAAAAACCGTTGTCGTCTCCGTTTGGGTGCCTCAGGAAGTCACAAACCGCGAAAAAAAAATGAAAAAAGGCGAAAAAAAGTGCCACTTTTTTCAAAAACTACGTAATTCTACTGATTTTTATCTGTTTTTTTTGCTATATTTTTGCAGCGTCGAACATGATGTGGAAAGAAATGGAGAGGGAAGATACCTTGATAGGCTTCGGGACTGCGGGATATGTATCTGTACAAATCCGCAACGAAGTTGCCAAATTCATCCGTACTCAATTTGTTTAATCCGTGTAATCCGTAGTTGAAACTTGAAATTTTAAATAACTAATCATCAAACACTTAAACTTATGAGACGAAGTTTTATGTTTCTTGCTTTCCTGCTGGCGACGATAGTTGCCGCGAAAGCCGGCCCCGTCGATGTGAGCAGGGCCAAACAAGTCGGTGCCAAGTTCATCAATGCGAACACAGGCACCAGAGCGGCTACCGCCCAAGACCTGCGGTTGGTCTCCACTTTCCGCACCACCGAAGGCGTGGCGGCCTTCCGTGTGTTTAACTTGGATGGAGGCGGCTGGGTCATGGTGGCTGCCGACGATTGTTCCACGCCCATCCTCGGCTTTTCCTCAAGCGGACAGTTTGACGAAAATAACCTTCCGCCCGCCTTGCAGCTCTATCTGAAGGGCTTCGTGGAACAGATTGAGTACGGCATAGCTGACCATATGCGCGCCTCCGATTCCATCGCCCATCAATGGGAGCTGGTGCAAAGCACGGGACGCGTCATAGATGACCGATCTGGCGACAATGGGCAGATTGGCCCCTTGATAAAAACACAATGGGGACAGGGTACTGAATTTGATGACGGCACACATTATTACTACAACATCTTATGCCCCTCCGATTCTGATGGACCTAACGGACATACGTTAACGGGCTGTGTACCAACCTCCATGGCCCAAATTATGCGCTATTGGAATTATCCTGAACAGGGTAATGGGTATCACAGCTACTGGGCTGGAATCTATGGTAATCAAGAAGCCGACTTTGGGGAGACATACTACGATTGGGACAATATGCCCCTTCAACTGGATGATCACGATGGAGAACCAAATGTACAGGACACAGCTGTGGCTACCTTGATGTATCATTGTGGTGTGGCTGTAGACGCCTTATATGGAATAGTGGGTTTTTCCATAGGTTCAACTGCTGGCCTCTATTGGCTTGTGGAAGAGGCTTTTGAGGATTATTTCAGGTATTCCACGGATGCGGAGTTCGTATGGAGAACATGGCCTATGATTGGTCTCCCAAATCCGTTTGCACAATACAACTATCCAGCATGGCGGAACAAAATAAGACAAGACCTTATCAGGGATTGCCCTGTTTGGTACCTTGCTTCAAAAAACGGAACCGTATTCAAAGCACATGCTTTCGTTTGCGACGGCATTCGCGACGATGGTTATCTGCATTTCAACTGGGGTTGGAATGGAAGTTATGATGGGCCTAATGAATGGTACGCTCTTGGTGCTTTGAATCCTGGAGACAATCATTACAATTATACAAATGCAGCTATTTTCGGTATCCATCCACCGACTTCTCCTCTTGCTGTTATTTTGGAAGCAGCTCCAGAGGCTGGTGGCACAATAGAAAGCTATTATGTAACCAGTACGAGTACCCAATATATTCATGACCCAGAGTGGATTCCCTATGGCGAAACTTTGCATATAACAGCCGTTCCAAACACGGGCTACCACTTGTCGTACTGGACAGATGGGGAAGATAACGTCTTGCTGGATGAAAACAACGACACTATTACAGATCTCTCAATGCACATATGTGAAATCAAATACACTGTGCACGAAATCCACTACACAGCTCATTTCGAGCCGAATAAATATGAGGTTGCCGCAATATCATCACCGGCGGAAGGTGGCCTATTGACGGGCGCAGGCATCTACGACTACAGCACCATTTGCACCTTGACGGCCATGCCCAACCCTGGCTATCACTTCGACAGGTGGATGAACGGCCAATTGGCACACATGGAACCCACCAACCAGTTCATGGTGACTGGAGATGCCCAATGGACGGCCTATTTCATAAAAAACAGTTACTACATTTCGGCCAACGCTACTTCAGGGGGCACGGCAACAGGTACAGGCACCTATGAACATGGCACCACTTGCACCCTGCAAGCAACAGCGACATCCCCAGCCGTTTCCTTCATCAATTGGACCAAGAACGGAACAGTGGTCTCAACCAACCCCATTTACAGCTTCACAGTGACCGAAGATGGCGATTATGTAGCCAACTTTCAACTGACCGATTACAGTGTTACAGCAACCGCTAGCCCTTCGGAAGGTGGCACCGTGACAGGAGGAGGCTCCTTCAACTACGGCGGCTACTGTACTCTGACAGCCACACCCGACTCAGGCTACCACTTTGTGAACTGGACCAAGAACGGGACGGCGGTTTCCACTAACCCCACTATCTGTTTCTGGGTTTACGAATCAGCCAATTATGTCGCCAACTTCGCCTTATCGCAGGATTGCGTAATCTGGGCCGTTGCCACACCAGCAGCAGGCGGCACGGTAATAGGCGAAGGCTTATACTCGTATGGATCCACCTGCACCCTGACAGCCATAGCCAATACGGGGTATAATTTCTTGTACTGGAAGAAGGACAATGTAACCGTCTCAACCAACCCCACTTACAGTTTCACAGTTACCGAGGCTGGCATTTACCGTGCCTTTTTCAGCCCTGGCTACACTGTCACTACCGTGGCCAACCCATCGGATGGCGGCTGGGTAACGGGAGGCGGAGCCTACAACGCTCTTGACCAATGCACCCTGATTGCTTTTGCCAACGAAGGCTACCACTTCGTTAACTGGATTGACGTATACGGAAACGAATATTTGGACCATCATCCCCAATACAGTAACCAATACTCATTCTATGTAACCCAGAATGTAACCGTATATGCCAACTTTGCCATCAACATTGCCTTAGACACCTACGTCCTTGAGTTTGACGAGTTGGGCACAGCACCTGATGCCTACAACCTGTCCATGACTATCGGTAGTGACCTTCAAAGTAGCCCAACACTCGAAGATGTGCCCGATTGGATTGAGGCAGAAATCTCTTCCGACCATACCAATCTCGCGCTGGTCGTGGCGGCCAATCCTTCGATGGAAAGCCGCACGTGCAGCATCACAGTTCGAGTGGGCGGCTATACCTCCCAGCCTTTGGTCATCACCCAAAGCGGATGTTCGCAGGCGGAGTTCACGCTCAATCCCTCGTATGCGGTATATGATGCAGATGACACCGAAACGCACAGCTTGCAGGTGAGCAACATCCATCATGTGAACGTGACTAACGGCAGCAGCTATGTTTGGGCGAATGTCCTTGAGATGGACATGATGGGCACCGACTGGATTGACCTCGACGTGAACAGTTGGAACGCGACCACGCGAAGCTTCAGCTTCAGCCTCAACGAAAACACGGGCACCGTGCCACGCGGCGTGATGATTTCCGTCCATCTCCTTGGCACCGACGGCAATTGGATTTCTCATGACGTCACCATCTGGCAAAACCCGCAGGCGGCAGCCATGACCCTCGAACCAGGTGAGCTGGAATGGGGCGAGACGTCGCTTTGTGTGCCTGTCACGAAAACTGTCACCGTGACCTATGAGAACGCCTTTGACCAACAGGGCTATGGCGGCTACAACGCCGACTACGTCTGGTTAGACCTCTGGAACCTCGGCAGCGATTTCTACACCGATATCGTTGTTGAGCCGGAAGTCGTCCCCGTGGACGAGTCGGGATTTGGAACGGCTACCTTCACCCTCACCTACACACCCACCCAAACGGGTTACCATGACGGCACCCTCTGGGCACGCATCGGAGAATACGACCTTGAGTACCACGAAAGCATCCCAGGTGGTGCGGCCAGTCCATGGATTTGGGCCTCAGCCATGGCCTATGACCCGTATTTCGGCTGGGAGAAAGTGACCTCGACGGACGAAATCGAGTCGATGGGTATGACCAACTATTCCCTCGTGCCGATGGACAACACGGAGCAAGGCGAATATGTCAATTTCTACAACCCTGAGCCGGGTTACTACTGCATCCAAATGGGTACGGACTTCCTGACATGGACGGAATGGGACGGCCTGTCACAAGAGTATTTCGACCCGTGGATGGACTATCCCGAGAACCGTTTCCTGTGGTCTATCAGCATTGATGCCAACGGCAACGCTACCATCAGCCCAATGGATGATGCCAGCTACCATATCGTTTGGAACGACGATGACGAATATGACCAACACTTCGAGTGTGTGACTTCTGAAGGCAACCCCGTGCAAATCTATCGCTTGAAAGATGGCACCATTCCCCCACCGACCTTTACCGCCTCTGCCGACTGGTTTATGGATGGCCAAACGCTTGACATTACCGTCGTGCCTGCCGAAGGCACCACAGCCGTTTTCTGGTATTACTCCTCCGACGGAGAATGGATAAACGGTGAGGCCACCACACCCTTCACGTTCACTGTTAATGAGTCCATTTCCGTGGAAGGCTATTCGGCCACTTGCAGCAATTATAGTGAAGATGTTCAACGTAACTTCTTTAAAATCAGTGAAATTAGCACTGTTCGTGAAGATGCAAACAACGACAATGATTACCTTATCAAGGGCATCTTGACTTACTCTGACAGTGAAATGCTTATCATACAAGACGAGACCGGTGCCATCCATGCCTCCAAGGAAGACATCGACGAGTGGATTTATACTGGCGATGAAGTCATTCTGTACGGCTTACCGCAGACCGAGAATTACGGACAATGGACGACTTTCGGGCAAGCCCAATACGGCCTCACGCTGAGCGAAGGCAACACAGTGGAGCCTGTTGTGACCACCTTCTACGACCTGCTAAGCAACCCCATAGATTTCCAAGCACAATTGGTCAAGGTGGAAGATGTCACAGTGGGATACCATGACGAAGAAGCTGGCTGCTATTACCTTTACAATAGTAATCAGATTATGGGTCTACGCGACACATACGAGGGCGGCTTCCCATTCTTCCTCAACGAAGGTAGCTTGATCGACCTGACCGCCGTCTTTGTCAGGAACATGGAGGTAGGCTACACCGATTTCCTCATCCGCGACGACGACGAGGACATCGTCGTGAAAGGCCCCTTCTCCGTCAACATGCAGGCCTACAGCGACGAGGCTCTCAACATCCCCAACTCGACCTTGAACAGCCAAATCATCTATTGCGATGAAAATGGCAATATGTTGGATAACAACGACATCTACGCTGGAACCACGGTTTACTTCACGATTGGGAACGACTACGAAGTGGGACTTACCAGCAATCTGCTTCCTGTGGTCGCCGTGTGCAATGCCAACACGGGTGAGGTGATTTACGACTCGTACACCAACTACCAATTGTCGGTTTACGATCTCAATGGCGAGCCGTATCGCATCTTCACTTTCGACATGCCCAATGTTGATGTGGTTATCAAGGTTTGGTTGATGGAAAGCGCAATCAACTACACTGTCTTCGCAACGGCCAATCCCGCCGAGGGTGGCATCGTGAGCGGTGACGGCGATTATCTTGCAGGTGCCACTTGCACCTTGACCGCTACGGCCAATGAGGATTACACCTTCGTCAATTGGATGTCGGTCACAGGTGAGATTGTTTCAACTGAAACGACATACAGCTTCACCGTGACAGACTATGCCTCGTATGTGGCCAATTTCGCCTCTTCAGCCACCTACACCATCACAGCCATGGCTAGCCCAAGTACGGGAGGCATTGTCACTGGCGGCGGCACATACACCGTTGGCGAGGCCTGCACCCTGACAGCTTCGGCCAACGCAGGCTACACCTTCATTAATTGGACGAAGAACGGCATGGTAATCACCACCGAGGCTGATTTCAGCTTCATCGTTTCAGAAAATGCTGATTATGTGGCTAATTTCGCTTCGGACAGCTATATCATCACCGCTTCGGCCAGCCCGTTCAACGGAGGCTCCGTCACGGGTGAAGGCAGTTACAACCACGGTGCAACAGCCACCTTGACTGCTACCACCAATGAGGGCTATGTCTTTGTCAACTGGTCGAAGAACGGAGAAACGGTCTCGACCGATGCAACCTATACATTTATCGTGACCGAGAGTGCCAACTATATGGCCAACTTCGCACCAAATGCCTGCATCGTCACTACCACGTCCAACCCGAGCAACGGAGGTATAATTGAAGGTGCCGGCACATACAATTACGGCACAGTCGTTACTTTAGAAGCCACTGCCAATGAGGGCTATAGTTTCGTGAATTGGACGCAAGACGGCACGGTTGTTTGGACAGGTTCCAATTACAGTTTTATTGTAACTGATGCCACCGCACTTGTGGCTAACTTCGCCTTGAACTCTTACACTATCACGGCCTTGGCTGCCCCAAGCAACAGCGGTATCGTGACTGGCGATGGAAACTACCCTGCTGGTACGACCTGCACGTTGACAGCAGAGGCCAACTTGGGCTATGGCTTCACTGGTTGGATGACCATGGAAGGCGAATCCGTCTCGACGGAGGCGATCTACACATTCACCGTGACAGAGGACAACGTGCTTATTGCCAGTTTTGAGGAGATACCTGTCGGTTACTATACCATCACCGCCACAGCCAACCCCGAAGAAGGTGGCATTGCCTTCAATGTGGGTTCGTATGCCGAAGGCGAGACTTGCACCTTGGTGGCAGAAGCATATCCAGGCTATACTTTCGTGAATTGGACACTTGACGGCGAAGAAGTTTCCACCGAGGTCTCTTATAGCTTCACTGTGACTGAGGATGCCAACTTCGTGGCGAACTTTATTGGAGAAAGCGTCTATTTCACCGTCACTGCCACGGCCAGTCCAGAGGAAGGCGGTGTCATTGGCGGTATTGGATCCTACGCATACGGCACATACTGCACCCTGACCGCCACGGCCAATACGGGTTACAACTTCGTTTATTGGATGACCACCGACGGCTACCCCGTCTCAATAGATGCGGAATTCAACTTCTACCTGTTTGAAAATATTGAGTTGGTAGCCTATTTTGAAGCCCTTTCTGGAAATTACTACACCATTACCACCACGGCTAACCCGAGCAATGGCGGCACGGTCAGCGGCGGCGGTACCTATGCTGAAGGCGAGACCTGCACTTTGACCGCTACGGCCAACGAAGGCTACACTTTTGTCAACTGGATGAGCGTTACTGGTGCCGTGGTCTCCACCACAGCGACCTACACCTTCACCGTGACTCAGGACGCTGACTTTGTGGCTGTCTTTGAGGAGAACGAGCCTGGTGGCGAAATCACTCAAACCACCAACTTCGCCAACGGTTGGAACTGGTGGAGCGGTTACATCGAACTGGGTTCCAATGGCTTGGGCGAGCTTCAGAACAGCCTCGGCACCCACGGCATGATGATCAAGTCGCAGAACGACGGCTACGCTTCCTTCCTTGAGGGCTATGGCTGGTACGGTTCGCTTTCCAGCATCAACAACGAAAGCACCTACCAGATTCGCACTAACGAGGCCTGCACCGTGGAGATGACGGGCAGCGCAGCCAATCCCGAAGAACACCCGATAACGCTCAGCACGGGCTGGACGTGGGTCGGCTATCCTGTGAACGCCAGCATGAGTGTCGCCGAAGCCCTGTCGGGCATCACGCCGCAGAACGGCGACATGCTGAAGTCACAGAACAACGGCTATGCTTCCTATCTCGCGGGTTATGGTTGGTACGGCTCACTGAACACGCTGCAACCTGGCATGGGCCTGATGTTCAAGTCGAACAACAGCAGCGCAGTAACGCTCGTGTATCCCACTGGTGGAACAAGAACCGATTTGAAGGCCAACCAAACCACCGAAAGCAACCACTGGCAGCCCAACCCGAACGCCTATCCCGACAACATGAGCGTGATGGCCGTGGTTGAGCTGGACGGTAACGAACTCCAAGGCGAGAACTACGAGTTGGCTGCCTTCGCCAACGGTGAGGTGCGCGGCAGCGCGAGACTGCTCTATGTGGAGCCGTTGAACCGCCACATGGCCTTCCTGACTATCGCAGGAGATGAAGCCGCCGGACTGAGCTTTGGCCTCTATGATGCCGAGACCGGCATGGTAGAGACGCAAAATTTTGCGTCTCTACAATACGAGACCAACGCCGTTGTGGGCAGCTTCGCCGAGCCATACGTCGTCAGCTTCCATGGCACCACGGGCGTGGACGAGTGGGTCAACCGTGTGCAGGTCTACCCGAACCCTGTGGACCGTGGTCGGGTCGTCAGCCTCGGTTTCGAAAACGAGGTGGCCAACGAGGTAAACATCGAAATCATCGACGCTTTAGGCAATGTGGTGGAGACGTTGCACACAACGTCTCTACAAGCAGTCACCGCCCCGAAAGTAGTCGGTGTCTACACTCTCCGCATCACCGTTGAGGGCAAAGGCTCTTGCTTCCGCAAGTTGGTGGTGAGATAATCTAAGGTATTGGCTACCGCTATGTGGCAGCCAATAGCACATAAGTGAGTAATTTTGGGTAAGCCGGCGGTTCCAACAGCCGCCGGCTTTTTAAAAAACATTATCTTTGCACCCCATTCAAGCCTTATGAAGAAACGCATCATATCATTCCTCTGCATCGCCTGCGCTATCGTCGGTTTCGCCCAAGAGCCTGACAGCCTCTCACTAAAAGACCGCATCTTCTACCATTACGACCGCTCGGAATTTGCCGAAGTGGTGCAATGCTGCGAAGAAGCCCTTGCCGTCTATAAGGACACAGACGACCTCTTCGAGATGGCGGGTTGCTACAACATCCTCGGCATCACCTACCAACGCATGGGTCGCTTCAAGGAAGCCATAGAGAGCTACCAGCTTTGCGCCGAAACGATGGAACGCCTGAAAACCAGCGAATACGCACTGCATCAGGAAAGTGCGGCGGCATTCTACGACAAGAACATCCGCTACACGCGCAACAACATGGCGGAAATCCATTTTGCCATGAACGAACTCGACCAAGCGGAGAAACTCTACCGCAATTGCATCGAGATGCTCGGTGAGCCGCACGACACCATCGACTACCAAGACTTGGCCCTCTATCTGCAAAATCTTTCGGGAGTCGGCCTCAAACAGGCCGAAAGTTTAGAGGGTGCGGAAAAGGAAGAACGCCTGAAGTCCTCGGTCAGCATGGCGGAACAGGCCTTGGCTCTATCGCAGCAGTATGGCGACCTGCCTTTCAGGCACATCTACAAGATGGTCGCGCTGTCTCAGGCCTATTTTGCCGTAGGCCGTCGACAGGAGGCTCGCGCCCTTGCCGACGAAGCCCTGAGCATGGCCGAGGCTGGGAAAGACGCCTACCTATTGTCCGAAATCCATGCCGCTTATGGAGGGTTCGAGGCCGACGAAGGCCACTACAAAACGGCTGAAAACCATTACCGTCAAGCCGCCATCCTTGCCACCGAAAACCATTTCAACGATCTGCGACGCACTTCCCTCGATGGAGCTTACGCTGCCGCCCGCCACTTCGATAAAGCCCTCGCCCTGGACTATTTCGAGCAAAGTGTCGCACTCAAAGACTCCATCTTCAATGAGCAACAGCAACAACTCATCCGCGAATACCAGATGAAATATGACCTCGCCGAAAAAGGCCACCAATTGGATCTCCAAGAAAAAATGAATCAGCAAAATAAGCTGATAATCAACTTTTTGGTGATTATTGCCGTGCTATTGTTGGTACTTTTGGTCGTCTACTTTCGCCTTGGCATCATCCTCAAGCGGCGAAACAAGGCCTTGGCAAGGATTAACGAAGCTAAGGAGCACCTCTTTTCCGTGGTGTCGCACGACTTCAAGACCTCGGTGGTGTCGCAAAGCATGATGCTTGAAGCGATGAACAAATACCTTGATGCCATGACACAAGAACAAGTGAAGGACAAGTTGCTGACACTGAAGACCTCCGCTGACACTTTGAAGAACAAGATGTTCAACCTTTTCGAGTGGATCAAGGTGGAATTAGGCTCAAGCGAGAACATAAAGGAGCCATTCAACCTGCGCAAGATGGTCGACGAATGCATCGCCGTCAACGCCTTTGAACTCGAGCAGAAAGAACTGAAAATCAGCGCAGATATCCCGGAAATGACCGTCTACGACAATCCCAACATGGTGCGCCTCGTGCTGCACAACCTGCTTAACAACGCCATCAAGTTCTCGTGGCCAAGGGGCGAAATTAAAGTGGGTGCCAAAAAAGAGGGTAACCGTATCTGGATCTCCGTCGAAGATCACGGCACCGGCATCAGCCCCGACCGCAAGAACACCTTGCTGAAGAGCATGGTCACACCAGCGCAAGGCACCAAAAGCGAATCGGGCACGGGCATCGGACTGATGCTCTGCCACGCGCTGCTCGAACAAAACGGAGGCGAAATCACCATCGAGAGCAAGGAAAGCCTAGGAACCACGGTTCAGTTCAGTGTCAAGTTCTCTTAAACATACCCTAAAACGCGCAAAAACACGGTAAAATGACGATTAAAAATGGAAAACGTATCCCTCCAAGCCCCCTCCCGGGGGATTACCTGCTGTTCTCAAGCGAAAACGCTTCTTGTAGAAGACCATCCTATCTATCGCGAAGGCCTTCACATGATACTGTCATTTTCCAAGATTGACTGCGAGGTGGTGGCCGAAGCGTCCAACGTGCGGCAGGCCATCGACTGGCTTGAAACCCATCCTGAAGGCATCGACTTGGCCATCCTCGACTATTTCCTGCCCGACGGCACCGCTATCGACGTGCTGCGCAAGGTGAAGAAGCTGAACCCCAATGCCAAGGTGTTGGTCATCACTGGCGAAGTGGATCGGATTGAAGTCAGGGCAACGGTCAGCGGTCTCGCCGACGGCTTCATCAGCAAAGACATCCAATCTGCCGAACTCATCAATGTCATCAACGCCATCATGAGGGACAGGCAAGTGGGCCATTACGCGCTTGAAAACGAGAAAGGCGAGGAACTGACCCGACGCGAGACGGACATCATCAAAAGATACGCCCAAGGGAAAAACACTCGTCAAATTGCCCAAGAACTGGATATCAGCGTCCGCACCGTCGAGACACACAAGAACAACATTTACAGCAAATTGGACATCAACTCCAATGCTGAATTGATAAAGTATGCCATCTTGAACGGACTGTTGTAGCCGCATTTACTTTTTTTTCTTTACTTTGCACGCTAATATTCCACTTTATGGACAAAGCGAAAAAGAAAAGCGGATTTTGGTTCCATTTTGGCAAGGTGTTGGCGGGCATCGGCATTGCTTTGGTGCTGCTTGTTTTGGTCATTTACCTGTCCGTTCCCACTTATAGTTTCAAAGAGCCAAGGCCTTTCAGCGGCGAATACCTCTACAATCCTTATCAGAACATGAACCCCACTCAGTGGAAAAAGTACCACTTCCATTGCCATTCGCGCCGCTATTTCGGCCTGACCAACGGGCGACACAGCACCGAATCGGCCATCGACAGCCTCTATCAAGCTTTGGGCTACGACCATTACGGCATCTCCGACTACATGAGCATCAATGCGCACGGGGCTGATAATGAAGGATATATACCCGCCTACGAACATGGCTACGGCTTCTTCCGCAAGACGCACCAAATCTGCATCGGAGCCGAAAAAGTGTGGCGTATCGACTTCCCCTTCATGCAAAACCTTAATATGAAGCAACACACTATCAATAAGTTAGGAGAGCGTGGTCGTTTCGTCATGCCCGCCCATGCTTCTTTCACCAAAGGTTACAAGGTGGGCGACATGAAATGGCTGAGCAACTATCGGCTGTTGGAAATCATGAATCCTTTTGGTAACGCGCTGGAACACTGGGATATGGCCCTCTCCAACGGCCATCGTGTTTATGGCCTCGGCGATGACGACACGCATAATATCCGCAACATCCGCGAGGTGGGCCGCAACCTGACCATGATCAACACGCCCGACCTTAATCCCGAGCACGTTTACGAAGCTTTGGAGCATGGCAACAGCTACACGGTGGAGTTCGTCAATTTCTTCTGTTTCCCGATGAGCCTTGAGGAGAAAATCAACGAAGTCAACAACTTAGCCTATTTGACAAGAGCTGAATTGGTGGGCGACACGCTGTTCATCGCCACCTCCGCCGAGCGGATGCACGAAGTCCAGTTCATCGGGCAGGGCGGCAAGGTGCTGAAGACCATGGAAAACGTGCCTGAGGCCTGCTATGTCATTCAGCCTGAGGACACTTACGTCCGCACCCGCATCGACTTGAACGAGCGCGATGTGCTCTACTTGAACCCAATTACAAGGCATCCTTTACCCGTCGTCGAAGACCGTCGTTTGGACGAAATCAACAGGGCACAAACCGCGCTGTATTGGATGGTTTATGCCGTGGCCATGGCTGCCTTCACTTGGTATCTCATCAAAAGGACGGAAGGCGAGAAAGAGGCAAAGCAATGAGTATTAAAGAGCAGCATATCAACAAGATATTGATTTGGCTTTTGGTGGTCAGCGCCCTCGTTCGGGGCGTTTTGGCGGCTTGGTTGGAGCTGGGCAACGACGAGGTTTATTACTGGACTTATGCCCTCTACCCCGAATGGAGCCATTTCGATCATCCGCCGATGGTGGGCTGGATGATTCAGTTTTTCAGCTTTAATTTGCTGTTTGACAGCGAATTTTTCCTCCGTTTGGCTTCCATCGTTTTTATGACAGCTGACACCTATATTATATACCGAATCGGGCGTGACATCAAAGACGCGCAAACAGGACTTTACGCCGCATTGCTTTATACCGCATCGATTTATGCTTTTGTCATCACAGGAGTTTTCATTCTGCCCGACACACCGCTGATGCTGTTTTGGTTGCTGGCTATTTGGATGGCCATTAAATATTTTCATAATGCGGCGGTGTTTCGGCAAGCTCAGCGACCTTTGTTTTTGCTTTTTTTCGGACTGTTCGCAGGCTTGGCCATGCTTTCCAAATACTCAGGCGTATTCCTCTGGGTTGGCTTGGGGCTTTACATCCTGATTTTCAGCCGAAAACAACTCAAAAACCCCTACTTGTACCTCGCCTTGCTGATTTCCGCAATATGCTGCATTCCAATACTTTACTGGAACATTAAGAACGACTTCGTCAGCTTCAATTTCCATGGTGACCGTGTGGGACTGCTTGGGAAACCGAATTTTGGCACTTTCGGTACCGAAATTTTGGGCGAGTTTTTCTACAACAACCCTGTGAATTTCGTCATAGCTGTCGTCGCGATTGTGTCGGTAATCAAAGGGGAAACCATTGTGAAGAAACCAGTGTCGCGGCTTTTACTTTGCACCGCCTTGCCGCTCATCGGGCTATTCTGGTTTTTCTCGCTCTCGCGACCTGTTTTGCCGCATTGGAACGCGCCTGCCTATTGTCTACTCATCTTACTGGCAGCATGTTGGTTAGCTGACAAAAAAACGATCAAAAACGGCGTTTTTACCATGCCAAAAAGCGTCCTTGCGGCCTTGGGCATCTTGCTTTTGACCCTTGTTTTAGGCGTGGCCGAAATCAAAACGGGTTTCATCCCTTTGGACAAGCACACTGAGCCAGAAATGCTTGGCCGTGATGACTTTACGCTCGACATGTACGGATGGCGGCAATTGGAAGAGAAATTTGCCGTCATGCGCGAGGAAAAAATTATTGAGGGCGCGATGCACGAGGAAGACGGCATCGTGGCCGATGAATGGTTCCCTTTGGCCAACTTGGATTATTACGTGGCACGACCCTTGGGCATGAGGGTCATGGGCTTGGGATGGCTGCAATGGCTACATAAATACCTATGGATCAATGAAAAACGTGGCGGTTTCCATTTGGGCGAGAACTATTGGTTTCTTTCCGACAGCCGATACCCAAAAGACCCGAAAGAGTTGTACCGATGGTATTTTTCCGAAATTGAGTTAGTAGGCACTATCGAAATCGACCGTTGCGGAAAGCCTGTCAAAAACTTCTTCGTTTACACTTGCAAAAACCTAATTGACTTACCGCCCGATTTGCAAGCCTTCAGGGCACAATCCGTCTCAAAAGGTAGATAGTGCTGTCGGTGGCAACAGTCTCATATTCAGAACGGTTCTTGAGCACAAGGACATCGTCGCGCTTATAGCTGAAATAGAAATCGGTGATGAGCACATAGTCGGTGTCGACTTTTCGCATAACAGAAAAATCCTTGATTACGTTGCGCATGGCGAGATGTGGCACAAAGCCTGGAGCGGCACACACTGAGGCTTCGTCGGGAATCATCTTAATGAGCTCGTAGGCATATTGCACATCGAAATCCCTCTGTTCATAATGCCGGCCTTGATAGACACAAAGCTGGTCCACAAAGACCTTCGATTTGGGTACACCAATGGTATAAAACGTCGTCAAAACAATGGAAATCAACAAGATGATAGAAAGCAACAACCTCAAAAACGGTTTTTTCAGCCTGATGATGACCAAGAAAGACGCGATGACAAACACAGGCATGAACTCAACGGAATACTGGAACGAAATTCCCCAAAAATTGGGCTGGCAGGCGATCATTTTCTGCCCAATGAGAGGCAGGAGCATGAACAGGTAATTGGGTTTCAAAACAGTGAAAACCAGACCTGTAGCTAAAGCACACCAATAAAACTCCTCCTTGATGCCGGCATACTCAGGATTGGCGATAGTGATAAAAACCAGGTGATTCGGGCTGCCACCCATACTCACGAACTCCTCCATGCCAATAGTGCTGGTGAACAGGAGTTTAAGCGTCAGCTTCGGGTGCGTGACCAACATTTTGGCGATTTCGAGGTAGTTGTTTCCAAGATAGCTGTAACGGGCAAAACCTCCACCCGATCCGCCCAACTTTGGCATCACTATCATATTGACAATGAAGAAATAAGCCATCGAAAAGGCTGCATAACCCACCAAATGCCAAAGGGCTTTTCGGTCTTTTCGGTAGTCCCACATCAGGCCGATGGCGATGAAAAACAGCCACAAAGACATATTCTCCTTCCCTATGACGAACAGCACCACAAACAAAGAAGCGAGTTTGTAGCGTCCTTGTTTCAAAAAGTACAGCAACCAAGGCAACGCCATGGTTGCCAACACGTTGGAGTGGTAATCAAAGGCTATGGCCTGGATGATGCCGAAGGAAAAGAAGAAACAGGCAGAGGCCAAAAGCGGCAGCCATTCATCATCGGTGTAAAGGCCAATCAGTTTGTAGATGCCCCATCCGCCTAATAACACCGCAACGATTTGCATGATGAGCAGGGTATAACTGCCGAAGACATAAACCAAAGGCGATAAAATGATGAGATACAGGTCGAAATGGTCGCTGAGGATGTTTTGTGGAGCAGCCATGAACATACTGCAGTCATCGACGCGAAAATGCATGTAATCATACATCGCGTGAGTGTAGAGGCCCAAATCGAGCGCGTAGGTCTTGAAAAGATAATGATTGACCAACGAGATAAGGGCAAACAAGACTCCGGCGACGATGAAAACCGCCGCCAGAGTAATGTTATGATTTCGCTTGAGATTACTCGGCATTGAACAAAGTGATGATATTCAAAATCACCTCCGAGGCCTTCATCATGCTTTCAAGCGGCACATACTCTAACTTGCCATGGAAATTATGGCCACCAGCGAAGATGTTGGGGCAAGGGAGACCCATGAAGGAGAGGTTGGCACCGTCGGTGCCACCACGAATGGGCTGCACTTTCGGCTTGATGTTGGCCATCTCCATCGCCTTAATCGCTCTTTCCACAATGAAGAAATGCGGTTCCACCTCTTGGCGCATGTTGTAGTATTGGTGCTTCAGCTCCAACTTCACCACGTTGCCATATTTTTTGTTTAAAAACTCTGCAACTGAAGTAATTAGAGCTTTCTTTTCTTCGAACTTCGAGCGGTCGTGGTCGCGGATGATGTACGACATATTGGTTTCCTCAACCGTGCCATTGATTTCGGTGAGATGGAAGAAGCCCTCATAGCCTTGCGTGAAGCGCGGGCGCTGCTCCACAGGCAACATCTCGTTGAGTTCCATCGCGATAAGCATTGAGTTCACCATCTTGTCCTTGCCGTAGCCGGGATGGATGTTGCTGCCCTGAATATGGATTTTGGCAGCAGCGGCATTGAAGTTCTCGTATTCCAGTTCGCCGATTTCACCGCCGTCCATGGTGTAGGCATATTTCGCCCCGAACTTCTTCACGTCAAACTTCACCACACCGCGTCCAATCTCCTCGTCAGGCGTGAAACCAATCTTGATTTCGCCGTGTTTGAAGTCGGGATGCTCCATCATGTATTGGGCAACATACATGATTTCAGCAACACCTGCCTTGTCGTCGGCACCGAGCAACGTCGTGCCATCGGTGGTAATCATGGTTTGTCCCTTATATTGCTGCATCTCAGGAAATTCTGAAACACGCAGGACGATGTTTTTTTCTTTGTTCAAGACGATGTCGTTGCCATCGTAGTTAAGGATGATTTGCGGTTTGATGTCGGCTCCCGAAGCGTCGGGCGAGGTATCCACATGCGCGATGAAGCCGATGGCGGGGATGTCGCGCTCGACATTTGAAGGGATGGAAGCCATCACATAGCCGTATTCGTCAAGCGTGGCTTCGATGCCCATGGCTTGCAGTTCATCGCGGAGCATCTTCAAGAGATTCAACTGTTTGGCAGTACTGGGCTGCGATTCAGAGTTTTCGTCGGAGGTCGTCTCTACGGAGACGTATCTCAAGAATTTGTCTAAGAGTTTTTCCATTTTCGTGAGGTTTTAATGTGCCACAAAAATAGACATTTTTTCGATACAGAAAAGCGGGTCGCAAATCCACCTTTCAAAATCAGGGGTTGCACATCTCCAACTACAGGCATAAAAAACCGCAGCCGAATTGCTCCGACTGCGGTACCATGAAAAAACAATCTCCTACTAACGCTTCTCAGCGTGTCTTCTTGCTCTGTGGCGGTCTTTCGCCCATAAGCCATACACCTCGCTCACGTTACCAGCCGTGGTGAAGGCATTTATTTCGTTCTTGCCAAGGTATTCCATCAACTTCGAGAACTCATCGTTGGTCAGCAGAGATTCCAACTCGATTGACTTTTCATTGGTGTAGCCTCCGATGACTTCATAAAGTGTGCAACCACGGTGAAGTTCATCGATGATATAATGGCGAATGCGGTCGTAGTCCTTGGAGACAATGCAAACGCGCTTTCTTTGGTTGAGGTTGGCAGTGAACATGTTCACAACCAAGCCGTTAATCCATGTGGCAATAAGACCGATGACGACCATCTGGAAGGGGTTGATAGCGAAAGCCGTGAGGCAGATGATGGCACCCGCCACGCTCACCGACTTACCCATGTCGAAGTGCAGGTACTTGTTGACGATCTTGGCCAGAATGTCAAGGCCTCCAGTGGAAGCGTTGATGGAGAACATCAGCGTTTGGGCTGCACTGAGGATGATTACGCAGCAGAGCAGGTCGAACCACGGGTTGCCCATCACAGAGAAGGCTTGGTCGGGAGCGACACCCATATTAACAAGGTAATCGTTTGGGGTGGCAAAATTCTGCCAAGGATAGAGCCATTCGCAGAACTTGGTCATAGGGCCAAGAATCAAGGCGCAATAAACCGTTTTAAGTCCAAATTCTTTGCCAACGAGGATATAGGCAAGAATCAACAAGATAGCGTTGATGATGGTAATCATCGTAGGAAGGCCAATGTTGATGCCCATACCGTTGAAAATGTTGGTCAACACGATGGAAAGACCCGAGATGGAACCCACAATCAGCTTGCTGGGAACGAGGAAATAATAGACGCAAACACCTGTCATGAACATGCCAAAAGTCATAATCAGCAGCTCGACCCAGAACTTTTTGCTGACCAAAGCCTGGCCAATTTCCTTCATTATGTCGTTAAATTTTTTCATAAAAGTTTGATTTATAATTCTTTAAATAATGAACTCGCTTCGATTTTTGCGGCTGCAAAGGTCGGAATCTTTTTTGAAATAAGGAAATAATTTAAAGGAATAATTGTATTTTTGCTCCACCAAACAAAATGACCTATGGAAACCTATCATATAAGAAAGCAAATCCATCGTTTGCCCGGCAAGGTGATTCATACCGTCCCGCTGCCGCAACCACAGTTAGTGGAAGGCCACGGCGCACGCAAAAAGATTGGCAAGATTTGCCAAAAATGCGGCTACAAAAATGTGCTGGTGGTCACGGACCAAACTTTGAGTGCTCTCGGCTACGAGCAAGCCATCACGCAAGCCTTGGAGGAGGCCGAAATCCATTATACCGTTTTCAATGACATCAATTCCGAACCCACCATCGACCTCATTGAGGCTGGTCGCCAGAAAGCCTTAGATTGCCAAGCCGAATGTGTGATTGCCCTCGGAGGCGGTTCGGTGATGGATACTACCAAGATGATTGCTGCTGGAGCAAAGATGCCTCGTAGAAGCGTTAAGTCCTTGCTGATAAAGTTCTTGCCCGTCCCAGGTAAGACGTTGCCCATGATTTCGGTGCCTTCCACGGCTGGCACGGGAGCCGAAGTCACTGTGGGAGCCGTGATACACAACAGCCAAGGGGTAAAGACTTCCACCGTATTGATTGGCCTTGATGTGACCCATGTGATTCTGGACAGCGAACTAACCATCCATGCGCCTAAAACCGTGACCGCTGCCTGCGGCATGGATGCCCTCAGTCATGTCATTGAAGGTGCCGTCAGCGATGTCAAAGTGGATGAGGCGAACATGTATCTTTCCAAGGAGGGCGTGCGACTCATCTTCGAGAATCTTCCTGTCGTGATGCGTGAACCGGAGAATATCGAAGCACGTTTGAACATGTGTCGGGCTGCCTATTTTGGCGGCCACGCCATCAACACGCAGTTGGCGGGCTATGTCCACGCCTTTGCCCACAGCATCGGGGCCAAATATCATCTGCCTCATGGGCAAGCTATCTCCTTGATGCTCATGCCCGTATTAGAATTCCAGAAAGAGGTCTGCACGGAAAAATATGCTATGTTGGCAAGACATTGCCACATTGCCCATCTCGACACTGACGACGAGCAGGCCGCCGAACTGTTTTTGCAAGCCGTCGCCCAATTGATGGCACAATGCGGCATGGACAAGCTCGTATCTCCCGTAAAAAGCGAGGATTACGAGGAATTGACTCGAATGATAGTCCAAGACTCCATCAATTATTCTTCGCCTATCACGTTGAATAATAGCGATATAGAACAAATTCTAAAAACCATCACACCAAACCCATAACCCATCACCATGACCTACACCGAAAACGAAATCAGTGCAATTGTGGCCGCACAACGAAAATTTTTCCGCACGGGTACGACCTTGCCCATAAAATGGAGAATCCAGCAACTCAAGAAACTGAAGGCTGCCGTGATAGCCCACGAGACCGAGATGGAAGACGCCCTCGCCAAAGACCTTGGGCGGAGCCGCGTGGAGGCCTATCTCTGCGACATCGGTCCCATCATCGTGGAAATCAACGAGATGATTCGCGGTTTGCGGCGTTGGTCGCGCCCCGAAAGGCATTTCAGCGGGCTTATGTGCTTCCCGAGCATATTTACTAAGGTGTATAAAATGCCTTACGGCGTATCGTTGGTCATCAGTCCGTTCAATTTCCCGATGCTACTCACCATCGGCGTGGTGGCGGCGGCGATGTGTGGCGGTAATACGGCGGTCATCAAGGCCAGTTCCAAGTCGGCGGCCAGCACGGTCTTTCTCAAAAAGTTTTTTGCCGAGGTCTTCCCGCCCGAATACGTCATCTTGATTGATGGTGGCCACGATGTGGCGGATTTATGTCTGGCGCAACGTTTCGACAAGATTTTCTACACCGGCTCGCCTTCCGTGGGCAAACATGTGTTGGCCGAGGCTGCCAAAAACCTCACACCCGTAGCTCTTGAGTTGGGTGGCGAGACCGGCAACTGGTGCATCATTCGTAAAGACGCCGACCTGAAGGACACCGCCCGCAAGATTGCCTTCTTCAAACTATGCAACGCTGGACAAATCTGTATCAATATCAACCAGATAGCCGTGGCGGAAGAGGTGGCAAAGGCTTTCATTGAGGAACTCAAACAAGCCTTCATCAAGCAAATCGGCGAACATCCCGAAAGCAATCCCGAATATCCCAAACTCATCACAGATGGCGCCTACGACAAATGCGCCCATCTCGCCGATGAATACCGCGACCGTATCATTTTTGGCGGCATTGGCGACAAGGAAACGCGCCGCTTTGCGCCCACCCTCATTTATCCCGTCGATATTAACGAACACATCGTGCAACAAGAACTTTTCTGTCCCTTGCTGCCCATCGTTCCCTTCAAGGATGCCGAAGTTGACGCGCTGATGGACACCATCGCCGAGCGCGAGCATCCCTTGGCCATGTATCTGTTTACCAAGGACATGAAATGGGCTAACCGCGTCATGCAGACCCAGCAATACGGCGGCGGTTGCATCAACGAGGTCTGCATCCACATGATGGTAAAAGGCGTTCCCTTCAATGGCACAGGACATTCCGGCATGGGTGCCTACCACGGCGAATGGGGCTTCCGAGAGTTCACGCATCCACAAACGGTGCTCAAAGGAAAAACAAGGTTCAATCTGCCCTTGCGCGAGCATCCCTACGGAGGCAAGATGGAGAAGACGAAACTGAAGATTTTGAGGGTTTTTGAACGGTAAAACTCGTTGGAAAGAAGTGTAGGATTTTCGGTTGAGTTTTTTCCAAAATTGTGATTTTTTATCAACTTTGGAAAAAACTCATATTGGTTTTCGGGCGGTATTGAAAACTATTCTTCCAAATTGTGCTTTACGATTTCCATCATTTCCGCTGGTGTGACCACCATATCCACTTTCGGGAAATGCTTGATGTTGCCAGTAACGAGAAACGAATCTTCTTTTGAAAGGGCAACCTCATAAAACACAACATCTTTTGGGTCGGGAATAAATTCCTTGGAAGATTTCCTTTCACTTGAAATGCCTATGTCACGAATTCTTTCCAAAACATCATTTATTATAGATGGTTCAAAATTGAATTTTGTTCTATGTAAGACATTTTCATATTCCTTGTAAATCTCCTCATTATACATTGGGGTAATAATGCCTTTGTTGGCAAGCAAGTAATTTACGATTCCCAAGGTTGGTGAATCAGGATTTCGACTGATTAAACCAGAAACGAGGACATTAGTGTCAATAACAACAAAATGATTCTTCATTTGCCTTCTCTCGCCAATCTGATTTCTTCATTGATTTCTTCCAACGTTAGGTCAGGAAAGCGACCTTCTTCGGCTTGCCTCCTGATTTCAAGGAAAGCCTGTCTGCCTTTTTCAAAACTTTCGTCTTTTTCCGACATCTCGATTTCAAAAGGAATCCTCCGTTTGCGGACAACGGCACGAACAAAAATATTGAACGCCGTGGAAGCACTCATGCCGAAGCCTTCGCAAAGCGTATCGAAGCGTTTTTTCAAGTCCGAATCCAAACGGATAGTATATGCAGATTGTGACATAATGATGCTTTTTTGATGGCAAAAATACAGCAATTTTTGAAATGCGATGAGTTTTTGCAAGAAAAAAGACTAAAAATTTCGCTTTCAAAGTGCTACCGACATTCAACTTGAAGACTTGGACATCAAAGTGCTTAATCAGATGGCAGAGGAGTATTTTAATCCGTAAATATGCAAAGAAAATGACAACTTTAACTGTTTCAACTACGATATTATAGCGGCAGTGAGCTATTGGTTTATAGGAGTGTGCTATACTTTCGGTTTGGTAAGTGTTTTCGAAGATGGAAAAAAACAAAAACCATATCGTTTCAGTGACTGGGACAGATATATGGTGAATCAATCGCCAAATATGATACTAAGTTCAGATTTGTGTCACCTCTTTAAACAATACTTATTTGGAAAGAGCAAGACGAAAACCCACCCAGTTTTTTCTATAGTCAGGGGTAACGGAATCTCGATTTGATATTCTACAATTATTTGCACTACAAGACCAACATCCTCCTCGAATTACACGAGCATTGCCATTTGCTGGACCTTTCGGGTTGGTTTGTTGAGCTTTGCTATAGGAACTAGTCCAATCATTACACCATTCAAACACATTACCACTCATGTCAAACAATCCCAATTCATTGGCAGTTTTTGTTTTAGCTTCCTTGGTACTACCTATCTCTTCTCCAGTAAACATCTCCCATTCCAAATCATAACCGCTATTATCCTCATACCATGCTACATCTTTGAGGTCATCGCTACCAGAATACTTATATTTTTTGCTCATCTTTCCACCTCTGGCTGCATATTCCCATTCTGCTTCTGTAGGCAAACGGAAATTCTTCCCTGTTAGTCGGTTTAGCTTATGGATGAATTCCTGACAATCATTCCAACTCACATTCTCAACAGGTAAATTATCACCTTTGAACTTGCTTGGATTGCCTTCCATTACTGCCTTCCAAAGGGCTTGTGTCACCTCTGTTTCGCCCATATAAAAGGAGCTTAATGTAACACTATGAACAGGTTTTTCATCATCTTGAACGTCACCTTGTTCAGATGTGGCACCCATCTGGAACATACCGCCCTCCACATATTTCATGGTGAAAGAAACGTTATTGACGGTAAAGATGAGGTCTTTTTGTGCCTTGGCAACATTTGCCAATCCCAATGTTATGCAAACCAGCACGGCCAAATACTTGATACTTTTCATTTTTTTACTTATTTAATTGTTATTATTTTGTTGATGTTTTAGCCCTTCTAATAATGTCTTCAGCAAATCGTTTCCCATTGTTTGTTTGCCATAAGTTTCATAGAGTTGCATGGTAACAAGACAATCATATAGCAAGTTGATTTCTTCAAAACATATCTGATTGTATTTCATTGCCGTTTTGCTATTGACACACTGTTTGCAAATCTTGGCAACTTTCTTTTTATTCACCTTTTTGCTTTTAGCAATGGCTCCCAACTCTTCCTCCATTTGCTTACGCTCTTTATTCAATTCTTGGGATAGTTTTTCCCTTTCTTGTACCAATTGGCTAAAATGCACATAATAAATGGAATAGGTATAATCAGTTTCTGTATCTTTAAACAAAAATACAGCAGCATTTGTTTCAAAAGATGTCATTAGAGTATGTGCGTTCATATATCCAGCAAGCAATTGCTTGCAATATGGCACTATTAAGCTATCATTGAAAGCTGAAAAATCCAACCGATTATAACAATCGAATTCCTCACGCAACATAGATGAAACAAGTTTTGCCTCACCCCTCAAAAAGGCGTTACGACTAATCGAATCCTCAACAGATCCAACAAGATAGTCTAATTGCTCCATTTTTTCAAAAGATTGTTGCATGGTTGTTTCGAGTTGATTTATATCAGAAGGCGTTACTGAATATATAATCCCTATCACAGATAACGCAATTCCAATTGCACCTGTACCAATCAATCCATTTTTTTTGTTTTCGCTGGCAGATGAACCTTTGCCAACACTTTGCCTATTCCACAAGATACGAAGCAACTTTCCAAACCATTGAACTAGCTTTATCAAAGGCATGAAAATTTTTTTCATACAAATTGTTCCTTTCCTTTTTCAGCGGCATCGACACCCAAAACGCCAAATCCATTTCAAATTTGATAGTTACTCTCAAAACACAACGAAAAAAGAAGCGCGGGTATCTGAACTATTGCTCGTCCGCATATCGAGGCTCTGGATTGCCCATCTTCCGAGGATAAGCGAAGCTGAAGCCCAAGCTATTCTATGAATACAGAATACATGGGCGTTGGCTATTTTGCCTTACCTTGCGGAAGATTTGAATTTTCCAGATTCGATATGCCGCAGATAAAGCGTTAGAACAACGCCTTTCTTTCAATATGTCTGCCGCTTGGCCTTTCGGCTTTGCGACGGGGCAAAAATAGGGAAATTTTGGAATATGAAAACGAAAAAATGAGAAAATTTATTCCGCCAGCTTAATAAGAGGCTCTCCAAGTGCAGCTGAAAGTTGTGACAATGAACGCAAAGTGAAGTTTGGGAATCCAGTTATCCAGCGAGAAACTACAGCTTCGCTCTTACCCATTTTGTGGGCCAAATCGCGCTGCGTCATGTTTTTCTCTTTGAGTAACGTGTCAATCCGGGCGATTATGTCAGCCGACATTTGCACCTCCGACATTATTTCGGGCGATACTGCCGCGACTTTACTCTCAAACCATTTCTGTTTGCTTTTCATATCTCAAAAGTTATATCTTCAATGCCGTTCAAAACTTTTTCTTCTATGCTCACATAGCCTTTTTTAAGGTTTTCTTTCAAAATCTTATCGAAACGCTGTAAATCAAGAACATAACCATACAGTTTTGGGTCTTTTTGATAGTTTGAGGTCGTTTTCACACCACCATTTCCGAGAATCACTACCTGCTCAGATATGCGAAGACAATATAACCTCAATTTTCCACCACCAATAGGAATCGCCTGTACATTGTCGTTCATTTTGCCTTCAGGACGGAAAAACCTCTCCAATGCGCCTTTATCCAAGACAGCTTGCAATGCCGCGATGATTCGCTGATAATCACTATTGTATGTGGCATTCGTCTCAAACTCGGCTACGAACTTTTCAAATTCTGTAGTGCCGTCCATCTCAAAACTGATGGAATAAAGCGCTGTTTTCTCCGACTCTGTGATAAGGTCTATGGTGGTTTTCTTTTTCATAACGCTGCAAAGATAGAAAGAAAGTTTGACATATATGCTAAACTTTGGCAAAAATACATTAATTTTGGATTGTGCAAGGAAAAAAGAAACAATTCCCTACCTTTGCGGCAAATTTTTCTGGAATGACCCTCCTTGACTGGCTCCCGATAACAAAAAAAGAAACCGACCTGCGCGGTTGGGACGAGGTGGACATCGTGTTCGTCACGGGTGATGCATACGTTGACCATCCTGCGTTTGGGGCGGCGGTTATAGGAAGAGTATTGGAACACAATGGTTTCCGTGTGGCTCTCATTCCGCAGCCCAACTGGAGGGACGACTTGCGCGACTTCAAGAAATTCGGCAAGCCGAGAATCTATTTCGGCGTGTCGGCGGGCTGTATGGACTCGATGGTGAACCACTACACGGCCAACAAACGCTTGCGAAGCAACGACGCCTACACCCCGGGCGGCGAGGCGGGCTTCCGTCCCGACCGCGCCACGGTGGTCTACAGCAACATTCTCAAACAGCTCTACCCCGATGTGCCAGTCATCATAGGCGGCATTGAGGCTTCATTAAGACGCGTGACGCATTACGATTATTGGGACGACTGCCTGAAACCCAGCATTTTGGTCGATTCAAAGGCCGACATTGGCGTTTACGGTATGGGCGAGCTGACCATGGTAGAAATCGCGAAGGCTATCCAAAGCGGCAAGAAAGTTAGCGAATTGACGGACATTCAACAGACTTTCTTTGTGCAAGATAAGAAGCAACCTTTGCCCGACTTTGAGGGCGAGACCATCGAACTCGTGTCGCACGAAGTCTGCCTGAAGGACAAGAAAAGATACGCCTCCAACTTCCGCCATATTGAGGAGGAATCGAACAAGAAGCATGCGGCACGGCTGATTCAAGACATTGGAAACCAACGACTTGTCATCAACCCACCTTTACCGACTTTCACAGAGGAACAAATTGACGCTTCCTTTGATTTGCCTTACACGAGGCTGCCTCACCCGAAATACGCCAAGCGCGGCGTGATTCCCGCATACGAGATGATTCGGCACTCCGTGAACCTGCACCGAGGCTGCTTCGGCGGCTGTGCCTTCTGCACCATTTCGGCGCATCAGGGCAAGTTCGTGGCCTCACGTAGCAAAGCCTCTATATTAAAAGAGGTGCAAAAAGTGACCGAGATGGAGGACTTCAAGGGCTATATCAGCGATCTTGGCGGTCCGTCGGCGAACATGTACCGCATGAAGGGCAAAAACGAGAGTCTATGCGAGAAATGTGCCCGACCAACTTGCTTACAACCAACAGTTTGCAAAAACCTTAACACCGACCACCACCCGCTCATAGAGATTTATAAAGAGGTGGACAAAAACCCGAAAGTGAAGAAAGCCACCATCGGCTCGGGCATCCGCTACGACCTGTTTCTGCACGACTGCACGCCCGAGGAAAACAAGGCCATGGGCTATGATGAATACTTCAGGCAATTGGTTACAAGGCATGTCAGCGGGCGGTTGAAAGTGGCTCCCGAGCATACCTCTGACGCCGTCCTCAAGCTCATGCGCAAGCCCAAGTTTGACATGTTCGTGAAGCTGAAAAGAAAGTTCGACCAAATCAACGAAAAAGAGCATTTGAACCAACAACTCATTCCTTATTTCATCTCCTCGCACCCCGACTGTTACTTAGAAGACATGGCCGAATTGGCCGTGAGAACCAAGGAGTTAGGCTACCATTTGGAGCAAGTGCAGGACTTCACTCCAACCCCCATGACCTTGGCCACGGAAATCTATTATTCTGGCTATGATCCCTACACTTTGGAACCCGTTTTTTGCGCCAAAACCAAAGAGGAAAAACTGGCCCAGCAACGCTTTTTCTTTTGGTACAAGCCCGAAAACCGCGAATGGGTGAAGAACGCCTTGCGCAAGATGGGTCATCCTGAGTGGATTAAGAAACTGTTTGCAAAGATTTGAAATGCGCGTAGTCAATCTTTAAATTTTAAATCTTTGAATCTTTAAATCAACAATATTCATTACCTTTGCCGCAAATTTCTAAACATAAAACAAAATGAAGAAAACCCTCATCGGAGCCGTCGTGCTCATCGCCGCCCTCGCTTTCGCTGGCTGCGGCAACAGAAACGAAAAGAAAAACCAAACTGAAAACACGGGAGAAAAGACGGAAAAACCGAGCCAGATGCTCATTATCGTCGACCCGCAAGTTGACTTTACTACAGGCAGCCTTGCCACTGTCAAAGGTCCTGAAGCCATGGACCGTCTCGCCCAGGCCATCGACAAAGGCGTGTTGAAGAAGTATGACTATGTCGTCATCACCCAAGACGCACACCCTGCCAACCACTGCTCGTTCGTCGAACAGGGTGGAGTGTTTCCTCCTCACTGCGTACAGGGCACTCAGGGCATGGAGGTCTATCCTAATCTGCAAAAGGCTTTAGATAAAGTAAAAGATGTGAAAATCATCTACTTGCAAAAGGGAGACCTGCCTGAAAAAGAGGAGTTCAGCATCTTCCAAAATGCTCAAAGTGGCAAGGAACTACGCGAAATCATTGAAAGCATGAAATTCGAAGGCATCGACATTTGCGGCATCGCCACTGACTACTGCGTCTACGAGACCACCAAAGACCTGATGGATTTCTATCCCGCGCCCCAAATCCGCGTCGTCACCAACTGCATTGCCGCTGTCGATGAAAACGACACCAAACTCGCTGACCTAATGAGTTTGAATAAAGTCACAGCAATAACTTATTGAATAATAATAAGTTGGTATTTAGGTTAACGGGTAATAGTTGATGGCTCTCAAATCATTTTTACAGCGCAAGGGTGTCGACATGACCTGGAAGGCCTATTTCGTCGATGCACTCGGCGCTATGGCCTTGGGCTTGTTTGCCTCTTTGTTAATCGGCACCATCTTCCAGACGTTGGGCGATAAGACCGGCATCGAGGCCTTCGCGACCATCGCGAAATACGCCAAAGCTGCCACAGGAGCCGCCATCGCTGTGGCCATCGCCTATAAACTCGGTTGCGAAGGCTTGTTGCTGTTCAGCTCCATCGCCGTGGGTATCGCGGGAAACGAGCTGGGTGGCCCGATGGGAGCATATGTCGCTGTCATTGTAGCGGTTGAGTTGGGCAAGATGGTCTATAAGGAAACCCAAGTCGATATCCTCGTCACGCCCGCCGTGGTCATTATCAGTGGTGTGTTGACGGCCTACGCCGTGGGCGCGCCCATCCAAAAGGTGATGACCGCACTTGGCATTTTCATCGAAAACGCCACGCTGATGCAACCCTTCCTCATGGGCATCGTCGTCTCGGTGGTCATCGGCATGGTGCTTACACTGCCCATCAGCTCGGCGGCCATCTGTCTGGCCATTGGATTGGGAGGCATCGCAGGAGGTGCCGCCACAGCTGGCTGCTGCGCTCAAATGGTTGGTTTTGCCATCCTGAGCTTCAGAGAAAACCGTTGGGGTGGCCTCGTCGCGCAAGGTCTCGGCACCTCAATGTTGCAGATGGGCAACATCGTGAAAAACCCCAAGATTTGGATTCCGGTGCTGCTCACTGCCGCCATCACTGGGCCGATTTCCACTTGTGTTTTTCATTTGGAGAACATCCCCATCGGATCGGGCATGGGCACTTGCGGCCTCGTTGGGCCCATTGGCATTTACACGGCCATGCCTGAAGGCGGCGCGAACATGTGGATTGGTATGTTGCTGGTTTGTTTCGTGTTGCCTGCCGTGCTCACCTGGCTCTTCGGATTGCTCTTCCGCAAAATCGGTTGGATTAAGGACGGTGACCTCAAAATCGACTGCTGATGCTGAAAACACCTGCCAAGCCGCTCACTCCCGACCAAGTTTTGGACAAGATGGCCAAATACTGCGCGTATCAAGAGCGCTGTGTGAAGGATGTGCGCAACAAGCTAATGACCTTTGACATCCCCGAAGAAACGAAGATAAAAATCCTTGATTATCTGTTGGATAACCGCTTTGTCAATGACGAACGCTTTGCCCAAAGTTTCGCCAGAGGAAAGGTGAACCAGAGCGGTTGGGGCTTAAATAAAATCCGTTTCCATCTCATGCAGAAAGGCATTGATAAGGACATTATCGATGAAGCCTTGGGGCAAACTAATGAGGAAGTCTATCGTCAGTGCCTCATTGACATTTTGAAAAACAAATCCAAGACCGTTAAGGCCGCTACCGACTTCGAGAAAAAGCGCAAATTGGCCGCCTACGCAATGCAGAAGGGCTTTGAAAGTTCGCTGGTTTGGGAGGTTTTGAAGGAAATTTGACATTTTTTTATAATTTTGCCGCCGATAAGCGAAACATTCAACGAAGAAAACAATATTGAAATAAATGAACTTTGATCTCACAAAAGAACAGGAAGTCCTCCGCCAACGGGTGCGCGACTTCGCCGAACAGGAAGTGAAACCCGTCGCTCGCGAAAACGACGAAGACCAGCATTTCGATGTCGGCCTGACGCTGAAAATGGCTGAATTGGGTCTCTTGGGCATGACCGTTCCGAAGGAATATGGTGGCCAAGGGCTTGACAATCTGAGTTATATCATCGCCGTGGAGGAATTGGCCCGCGTGGACGGCTCCACCGCCGCCACCATCGCCGCCGACAACTCTTTGGGCATCGGGCCTATCAAGGACTACGGTACTGAGGAGCAGAAGCGCAAATATCTGCCTCAGCTCTGCAAAGACCGTCTTTGGGGCTTTGGCCTGACCGAGGAAGATGCCGGCAGCGACTCGCGCGGCACAAAGACCACCGCCAAGTTTGACGGCACGTTCTGGCACCTCAACGGCTCAAAAATCTTCATCACCAACAGCGCGACGCCGATTTCATTAGGCACGACAGTGCAAGCCGTTTCGGGCGAGAAAGACGGTAAGCCGGAGTTCACGGCTCTGTTGGTCGAGAACAAGAAGGAAGGCTTCACGCAAACACCTATGCACGACAAGATGATGTGGCGTGCCTCCAACACGGGCAAACTCGTTTTTGAGGATGTGCGCCTTACCGAAGACTGCATCCTCGGCAAGCCTGGCGAGGGTTCCCACCTCATGCTCGCCACTTTGGATTCGGGTCGCCTGTCGATTGCGGCCATGGGATTGGGCTGTGCGCAAGGCGCTTACGAGATGGCTTTGGCCTACTCGAAGAAGCGCGTGCAGTTTGGCAAACCTGTGTGCAAGTTCCAAGCCGTGAGCTTCAAGTTGGCGGACATGGCCATGAAGATTGAAGCGGCGCGGAATCTGCTTTATCACGCTTGTTGGCTGAAAGACCAGCACCGTCCCTTTGGCAAGGAAGCTGCGATGGCGAAACTCTATTGCTCCGAGGTGGCTGCCGAGGTCTGCGACAAGGCCGTTCAGGTAATGGGCGGTCACGGCTTGCTGAAAGAGTTCGACATGGAGCGCTTCTACCGCGACCAACGCATTCTCCAAATCGGCGAAGGCACTTCCGAAATCCTCCGTTTGGTGATTTCGAGAGCAATTGGGTGCTGATTTTTGAACAAAAAACTAATGCCCTATGAACGCCAATGGAATTATCCTAATTATCGCTATGGTGCTGGCCATTGTCATGACATGGCTCGCCAATGGCAAGAGAGCATCTTCCCCCGAAAAGAGGCGTTTTTTTTCCATGATTGCCTTTGGAATGGAGGGTGGTATTGTTGGTGCGGCTATTATGTACGGAATAGAAAACCACAATTATTGGATTCCTTTGGCAATGTTTGTGGTTATGGTTTTGAACAATCTCCTCATCCAAAAGTATCAGCAATCGAAAAGTAAAAACAATCAACTTAATTAATAAAAATATGAAAATCAAACATTTAGCAATCATCGTCGCTGTGGCCTTAGCCGCTACTGCCTGCGACAACAACAAGAAACCTGAACAGCCCCAAGAGCCTGTTCAACAGCAAACCCAATTGTCGGACAAGTACGCTGAGTACACCCTGACCACCGACATCAGTCACCTGAGCGACAACGAGAAAGAGATGCTGTCGCTGCTTTTTGAAGCCGCCGACATCATGGACGGCCTCTTCTGGAGAGAGAACTACGGCGACAAAAATGAACTGATGACCCGCATTGGCGACAATGCCGACATCAAGAAATTGGCCACTATTGCCTACGGCCCTTGGGACGGCCTCGACGGCAACAAGCCCTTCGTGGAAGGCATCGGTCCAAAACCCGCTGGTGCACAGTTCTATCCTATCGACATGACTGAGGAAGAATGGAACGCCTTCGACGACCCGAACAAGACCAGCCAGTACACCATGATTGTCCGCGACGAGAACGGCAACTTGAAGTGCATGTGGTATCACGACTACTTCGAGCAAGAAATCAAGAAGGCCGCTTCGCTACTTGACGATGCCTCCGAACTCGCTGGCGATGAGGAATTTGCCGAGTATCTGCGCCTCCGCGCCAAAGCCCTCCGCACCGACGACTATTTCGAGAGCGACATGCAGTGGATGGACGTGCGCAACAACAACGTCGACCTCGTGATTGGCCCCATTGAGAACTACACCGATGCCCGTTACGGCATCAAGGCCTCGCACGAAGCCTTCATTCTCATCAAGGACCAAGAGTGGACAAAGCAGTTGGCCCGCTATGCCGCTTTCGTGCCTGAGTTGCAGAAGCAACTGCCTGTGCCTGCCGAGTACAAGAAGGAAGTGCCCGGTTCGGATGTTGATTTGGCCGCTTACGATGCCGTCTATTACGCTGGCGACTGCAATGCCAACAGCAAGACCATCGCCATCAATCTGCCCAACGACGAGCGCGTGCAGCTGCAACGTGGCACCCGCAAACTCCAGCTCAAGAACTCCATGCAAGCCAAGTTCGACAAGATTCTGGAACCCATCGCCCGCGAGCTGATGACCCCCGAATCGATGGAACACATCAAGTTTGACGCTTTCTTCGCCAACGTAATGTTCCACGAGACCGCCCACGGCATGGGCATCAAAAATACTATCACTGGCAAGGGCACCGTGCGCGAGGCTTTGGGCAACCAATACAACGCCATTGAGGAGGCCAAAGCCGACGTGTTGGGTCTCTACCTCGTCACCAAGCTGGCCGAGATGGGTGTGTACACCAACACCGACCTTGAAGACAACTACACCACCTTCCTCGTCGGCATCTTCCGTTCGGTACGCTTCGGCGCTGCCAGCGCTCACGGCAAGGCCAACATGATCGAGTTCAACTACATGCAGCAGGAAGGTGCTTTCACCCGTAACGAAAACGGCCAGTATGCTATCGACTTCGAGAAGATGAAAGTGGCTGTGGAGAGGCTTGCTGGCGACATCCTCATCATCCAAGGTAACGGCAACTATAACGCCACCAAAGCTTGGATGGAGGAACGCATGCTCATCAAGCCTGAGTTGCAAGTCGACCTTGACCGTGTGAATGAAGCAGGTATTCCTGTTGACATTTATTACAACATGGGACCTCAGGTGCTGCTGAAATAAGGTTTCACCAAACACAACAAAAAAAGGATGGTCAAACGACCATCCTTTTTTCATGTATTGCAGTCAACGGATTAGTGGCTGACCACCACGCGCTGGTTGCTTACTGTGCCGTCGCTCTGGCGGATGTTGAAGAAATACACACCGTTGCTGAAGTTGCTGAGGTTCACGTCGACAATCATGCCGTTGGCGGGAATAGTCTCCACTAGGGCACCCATCATATTGTAAACCTTCACGCTCTCAATGCTGTTGGAGGCCTCAACACGAACATTGTTGTTAGTGGGGTTGGGGTAAATCTTGGCTGTCTTCGAAAGCTCGGTGACAGTCAGCAGTTCGCCGTCGATGGTGACATTAAAGACCACATCTCCGCCATTGGATTCCACTGTAACGAAAGTTTCGGCTACGCTTCTGCCCACAGGTACGTTGGAAGCCATCAAGAAATGGAAATCTTCTCCTTCGGCAAGTAAATAAGGCAACATGGAGGAAGGTTCAATGATCAGATACGGGGAACCTTCAGGATTGGTTTCGGTGATGGCAGTAATCTCGATAGGCGTATGCGAGGCGAAATTGCCGTTTGTCACATAGGCATCAGCTATAGGCATATTGACTGTCAACTCAACGAAAGGTGAGCCAGGAATATACAATCCCATATCTTGCAAACTGCTTGATGCACTGGCCAGCACCTTAACCGACTCCATGCCACCTTCATACTTGGCCACAACACCAACTACATAAAACACGTCTGGTTGGCTTTGAAAACTATAACTGTTTTCTGTAATGTTCTCGGCCACCAGCTCATTGTTGACATAAACATCATATCCGATAGGATTGGCTTGAGTGGGAGCATCCCAAACCGCGTACATCGTCCCCTTCAAAGGAGCATCGTCTACCACGGTGAGGTTCTCCACAGGATAGGGGTGCACCTCGGTGTATTCGTAAGCAAAGCGGCTGTTGAACATCTCCTTGGTGTTGTAGTTCTGCACCCAGATGGAGACTTCAAGGTCGCTCATTTCCTCCACATGCGTTCCCGACATGTCTTGGGTAAATTCAAGGTGCTGAAGCTCGCAAGCAGTCATGTTGACGGAGGTGCCTTGTGCGTTAGGCAACATCTTCATGAAGATGTGGTGGAACGAAGTCTCGCCGTTGCCGCCCACATTGTTGTGGGTTTCCTTTTCGTTCACGGAGACGAAGATGCGGGCATCAGCATCGATGTATGGCATGACATCGGCCTTGACGTTGATGGTGTTCCCTTCAACGCTGAACGAGCCTCTGACATCCATGAAGGCCACCCTTTCAGCGTGTTGGTCAAAGGCGCTTTGCGTGATGGCGGCATAGCCTTGGTCCTCACCGTCCAAGAAGCATTGCGGAACAGCGTTCACACCGTAATAGTTGCGGCGCACGCCACCTTCTTCGGTGTAATACGGGTCGCCGTTGCCGGGCCAGTTCATCTGGTACTTGGTGTAGGTGAAGCGGCCGGGATTGTTGTTGCAGAAGTTCAGCATCTGGGTGTTGACGCTCACGCAAGGACCGCAGGTCGACGAGGAGAAGTGCTCAATCATCGGGATGCGTTCGGCAGAGCCGATGGCCACGGAGACGGCCTTCTCTAACGTGTTGTTGTCCGCCACGTCATCGTCTTGGCCATTGACCAAACCGATGGCATAAACCACATTGTAGCTGCCCGGGCTTAAATTGGTCGTGGTGGCGAAGTCCAAGGTCGCGGCACCCAAAGAGGGGATGTTGACCTCGAAGGTCTCCGAGACGGTTTCCATTCCTTCCACTTGATAAGAGGCTTCGATTTGGGTCACGGTGGTGGCGCCATAGTTGAAGACGTTCATGCCAAACGATGTCTCGCCGCTGCCGATGAAGTCGGGAAGCGTGACGGATTCAAGGCCGAGGTCGAGGTTTTCGAGCGTGAAGACCACAATGTCGTCGAAGTACCAGTCGTTGATGTTGTAGCTGCTACCGCTGAAGTAGATGCAGAACTGCACGTTGGCTTGGCCCATGTCAGCGGTGGAAATCTCCTCGCTCACCGACCAAGCGCCGTTGGCGTTATAGCCATGGGTCCACGCTTGGTTCCAGGTGGTGCCGCCATCAGAAGTGGTGGCCACACCGATGGTGTTGGTGCCCGAGTAGTTGTCCAAGGCATGCTTGAAAGAGAACACGACACTGTTGATACCCGTCAGGTCGACGGCGGGGGAAACAAGGCGTGTCGTGCCGTTGAATTGCGGACTCCAGTCGAGTTTCATCTCATTGGCTGCACCACCAGCGTTGTTGGTAGCCGAGACCGACCAGTTAGAAGTGTTTGAGCTGATGCTCCATCCTGTGGGCAGTGCGCTGCCGTCGAAGGATTCTTGCAGCAAAACCATACGGTTCTGTGCCATCATTGCCGTTGCAAACAGAGCGGCGAATGCGAATAGTAATACTTTCTTCATAGTAAATAGTAATTAGTTATGTGATAAGTTTAGAATTTTAGAGTGCAAAAATAAGAACAATTTTGGATGTTGGCACAATTTCTACAAATTACTGAAAAAAAATCTAATAATTGCTGAAAAATGCCGTGATTCATCGCATCAGCACATTTCCCATCCGGCATTCCAAACACCGTTTCCGCTTGCAATACATATTAAAAAGGTGCAGCAAAGCCTGCGACTGCATGGCATTTTCGGCCTCGATGCCACATGCGGCGAAATGGCGGATGACGCAGTTGCTTTCGACAGGCGTTTCCTCCAAAAACTGCATGGCTGTGTCGCAATAGGACTCGTCTTTGTGCAGCTTGCCGTAAGTGAACAACAGCGGAACTACAGCGTTGATAATCAATACATCAGCTGTGGTTTCGCCAAGATGTTTGGGTTTGGTCTTGGTCGGGACGCTAAATCGCCAATGCGTATCCCAATATGCCGAAGCCGCCACATCAAACAAAGTCCTGACTTCCGCCGTGTCTTTCGCCGCCTTGATTTTGGAGAATAGGCAACCGTTTTGGTGAATGAGTTGCGCCATCTGCGCAAGGCGGATGGTCGCGAAATTGCTGGGCCTCATGCGCATGAATTTCCACCGTTCGACGGGCATGACGAGCAGGTTGAATTTGGAACGCATCACGGCGAACTCGCGCTGAAGAAGTTGCGGATATTCCTCGCTGAACTCGTCTTCCAAAAAGCCCGCGCAGCCGAACAACATGGCCTCCACTTGCAGGAGGTTGTCGGCGTGTTTCAGCAAGGTCTTGAAAGGCAGGATGTTGGCCAAATATTCAAAAGCTTCGTTGTTCACTTTCAGGCCGAAATAGCGCATCAGCAATTTATAAAGCGCGTCTTCCCAGTCGAACTGTTTGGCGTTCAGGATTTTGGTGACGCTTTCCGACTTGCTTTCCAAACGTTCCACGGCCATGCGGTCTAACCATGAGAGGCGGGTGAAAACGGGAACTTGCGCAATGGAATGGGCGCAGGGAATCCAGCCTTTCGAACTGATAAACCGCTGATAATTAACGAAAAGTGTCTCATTGAAGTGGCCTTTCAGCTCCAAAGTCGGAATGTCGTTTACTTTGGTGTCGTTTTCATAAACGACATGCAGGATGACGTTTTTGTAGGCTTTGTCGCTTTGGTGGCGGTGTCGAATCCAGTCGCTGCTTTTTACGTGGATTTCCACATGGCCAGCCCAAAGCTTATCGCCGATTTGGATTTTGGCTTCCAAAAAGTCGGGACCCGAGTCGGTATTACGGTAGCCTGTCGCCACTACCTCAACCGCTTCGCCTTCCGAGGTTTGTAAGTTCTTGTCAATTAGGCGGTTCTCCCAAAGATAGTATAGGAATTCTTCTTTCATTTGATGGTCCAGCAATTCAAAGGTTCGATGTCAAGGTCGCTTTTTTCGGCGGCCCAGTCGATGAAGAGGGAACGGAGGTCGCGTTCGCTCTGCCAAACGACATGGTTCTTGATGTCTTCCTGCGCCCAGCCCACGCCGTTGATGAGGTGGTTGCCGCCGCCCATCGAGCGGTAGGAATTCATCACCACGTTGTAGGTCTTGTCCATGTCGAAGGGCGTGCCGTCGGCCATGCTGAGGATTTTGATTCTTTCACCTTTGGGCTTTTTGTCATAGACTTCGTAAAGAATGCCCGCGCCCGAGTCGAAGTTGTAAATCGGGCTCTTCATCTCGTAGGCATATTCGAGATAGTCCTTCACCTCTTTTCCCGTCAAGGCCATGACAGCCAACGCGTTCTCGAAGGGATACCATACGAAGAAGTCATCCACAAAGAGTTTTCCGCCGAGAAGTGTCTTTCCGCTGCTCAGCGGAGCCGCCATCGAGATGTCGGCGTGTATGCCTTCGGCTTCAACAGTTTCCATTTGGCAGCGATGAATCTCATCGACCCAGAGGCAAGGCCCTTTGAAGGCATCGTCAGAATGGATGTCGTCGGCGATTTCGGCCACAATCCTTTCTTTGTATTCGCGGGCGCGGTCGAGGTAGGGTTGCAGCATAGCGAGAAACTCGGTGTCTTTCTCTTCATTTTCAGTGGGCACAATTTCAAGGCTGATTTGCGGTTTTTTACCTTTTTTCAGGTGCACTTCGGCCTTGGCCAAGCCTTGGGCGCGCACGCCCGAGTTGAGCACGCAAACTGTGTCGCCGGCCACGTTTACCACCTTATCGACTTTGGCGCGGTGGTCGTGACCAAAAAAGATAATGTCGAAGCCTGGGATGTTCTCAGCCACCCATTTTGTGGCGTTCTCGCGGCCTAAGGGATGATCGGGCGGCAGGTTTTGCGCCGTCGGCTCCCAACCCGAATGGAGCAATCCCACCATCAAATCAGGATGTTCTTTTTCTTGGATGAGGTTCACCCATTTTTCGGCAGAGGCTTCCAATTGCTCGAAGCGCAAGCCTGGCCTTAAACGGTCGGGCACCCAAGTGACGACATAGGGTGTCAGCAGGCCCAAAACCGCGATTTTGAACCCATCGCGCTCCAATATAATATAAGGTGTGAAATAGGGCTCGCCTGTCGTCTCGTCAATGACATTGGCGGCCAAAACGGGCGCTTGGGTCTCAGAATACACGCGGTCGAACACTTTGCGTCCGGCCTCAATATCGTGATTTCCAACGCCAACGGCATCGTAAGGGAAGTAGTTGAGCACTTGCGAAACGAGGTTCGGGTGTTCGGCGTCTTGGTTGGAGCAATACTGGAACGGCGTTCCTTGCAGGTTGTCGCCATTGTCCAAAAGAATCAGTTTGTCGCCCAGTTCAGCCTTCATCTTCTTGATGAGGTGGGCATCGTTGGCAAATTCATCGTAATGTCCGTGAGTATCAGTAGTTTCGATAAAGGTCAAGGTGGTTTCTTTTGGTGCACAGGAGGCAAAAATAGCGGTCATAATGAACATAAGAAGGTTTCTTTTCATTGTTGATGAGTTTTGAGCGATAAAAGTAGGGCTTTTTCCGCTATGTACGGCAACACGGGGAAAATTTTTCGCAAAACTGGGCGGTGTATCATATAATTCCGTATTTTTGTGCCACAATTCCAAACCGATTGCATCGTGGCCGACCTAAGCGTCATAGTATCCGATATTGAGCTGAAATTGAGGAAATTGATTGATGAAAAAAGTCAATTGGCCATGGAGAACAAGCGGCTTACGGAGGAAAACGGGGCATTGCTGCGCGAAAACACGGCCTTGCGCCAGTCCACCGAGGAGTTGAAGGATAAAATAAATAAAAGTACAATTGTTAACGCACTCGACAACGAGGGAGAATTAGAAGAAGGAAGGAAACTCATTAAGGACTTGGTGAGGGAAATTGACCGATGCGTTTCGATTTTGAACAGTAAGGAATAACTCAGATACTTGAATGTCAGCGAGATGGATGAAATGACCATCAATATCACCCTGTTGGACAGGCCTTTCCGTTTGGCCGTGGCCCGCGCTGACGAGGAACGGGTCAGGAAGGCCGCCTCGCTCATCAACGAGCGGGTGAAGTTCTACGCGAAGCATTACGCTTACAAGGACGCGCAGGACTTGCTTTCGATGACGGCCCTGCAGTTCGCCACTTCTGTAGTCAAGATGGAGTCTGAACTTTCCTTCAAGGACCAGGATCTGGAACGCAAACTGAACGAACTGAGCGCTTTATTGAGCAACCCACAAGCATAGTCCGCAGATTTTGCGGAACTTGGTTCTTTGAAGAGCTGGAACTGCCTGTTCAACGCATCTGGTAAACTCAACATTATCAACACATTAATCGGTTTACTCGCGCACTGTAAAAACAGGCCTCATTCCTTTCGGGGAAGTGCTTCGGCACCGGTGGACGTTTGCGCAACGCGGTGACCACAAGCGTATTCTTTGGAGTTTACACACTTCCAACGGGCAGGCAGTTTCTTTTGTTTCTTCCCTCACGAGTCGGGTAAAAACAGAGTTTAAAATGTTATTACTCGAAATCTCAACAACAACACTGATCATCATCGCCGTAGTGGCCCTGGTCGTGGGGCTTGCGGTGGGTTATTTCATCACGTCCACCCTACTGAAAAAAGCCGTCATCAAAGAAGAAACCGCCTTGCTTGAAGAAGCCAAGGAGAAAGCTGAAGTCATCAAGAAAGAGCGCATTCTTCAAGCCAAGGAGAAGTTCCTCCAGATGAAGGACGAGCACGAAAAGGCCTGCAACGACCGCAAACGCGAGCTGGCCAGTGCCGAAAACCGCATCAACCAACTGAAACAAGACGCCAACAAGAAGATGGAAGAGGCTCAACGTAAGGCCAAGGAGGTTCAAGCCGCCCAGCAGCGCGTCGAGGCCCAAATGGAGAGCATCGACAAGAAGAAGGCCGACCTCGACCGCATCTACAGCGAGGAGACGACAAAACTGGAAGCTATTTCGGGCCTCTCAGCCAAGGAAGCCAAAGCCCAACTCATCGAACTCATTAAGGAAGAAGCCCAAGCCGACGCCATGGTGTACGTGAAGGAAGTGACCGAGGAAGCCAAGATGAGCGCGGCCCAGACGGCCAAGAAAATCGTGTTGGAGACCATCCAGCGCACAGCCTCAGAGACGGCGGTGGAGAACACCGTCAGTGTGTTCAACATCGAGAACGACGAAATCAAGGGCCGCATCATCGGTCGCGAAGGCCGCAACATCCGCGCTCTTGAGTCGCTCACCGGCGTTGAAATCATTATCGACGACAGCCCAGATGCCATCCTCATCTCTGGCTTCGACCCGATTCGCCGTGAGATTGCACGCCTCTCACTGCAAAAACTAGTCACCGACGGTCGCATCCACCCTGCCCGCATCGAAGAAGTGGTGCATAAGGTGGAAAAGCAAGTGGATCAGGAAATTATCGAGACCGGCAAGCGCACTTCCATCGACCTTGGCATCCACAACCTCAACCCCGAGCTTATCAAGATGGTGGGCCGCATGAAGTATCGTACTTCCTATGGTCAGAACCTGTTGCAACACTCCATTGAGACGGCCAAACTTTGCGCCACCATGGCTGCTGAACTCGGCCTCAACGTGAAAGCCGCCAAGCGCGCAGGTTTCCTCCACGATATTGGTAAGGTGGCTGAGAACGAGGAAGAGCTACCGCACGCCATCCTCGGCATGAAGGTGGCCGAACGCCTCAAGGAAAAGCCCGACATCTGCAACGCCATCGGTGCCCACCATGATGAAATCGAGATGGACAACCTGATTTCGCCCATTGTGCAGGTGTGCGACGCCATCTCTGGCGCTCGTCCGGGTGCCCGCCGCGAGGTGGTCGAGGCTTACATCCAGCGTCTCAACAAGCTGGAAGACATGGCCATGAGCTATCCTGGGGTGGTGAAGACTTACGCCATCCAAGCGGGCCGCGAGTTGCGCGTCATCGTGGGTGCCGACAAGGTGACCGACCAAGACGCCGACCGCATTGCCTACGACCTCTCAAAGCAGATTCAGACCGAGATGACCTATCCGGGTCAAATCAAGATTACGGTCATCCGCGAGACGAGAGCCGTAAGCTACGCGAAATAAATAGTTTTAGTAGTATGATTGTTAGAGGCTGTCCCGAATTGGGGCAGCCTTTTTCGTCATTCCACCCCCACATTCATGCGACCCATAAGGCGGAGCAACGGAGTAAGAAGCGTGAACAGCAGGTCGTAAATCAATAGGCCAGGCAACAGCCCTTTTTCGCCCAAACGCTTGGATGCTTTGTGGTAGATAATAAGTTGGGTTCCATAGCGTAACAGGAAAAAGAACACCAAAATGGGGATGTAAAACACGGCACCGAACGACAAGGCAAAGGCGGGCTTCAGGCAGAGCAAGGCAATGAACGAGGCATAAAAAACGAACTGGGACAAGTAAAAGAGACCCAACGAGAACCTCGCCCTTGCGCTGTATTTAGGGATGGTGGAATAACGGCTACTCTTTTGTCGCATCCAAAGTTTGAAGCTCTGCGCAGGCGTAGTGAGGATGGCGTTGTCGGCATCAATCAGGGCTTGGGTGTTGCGCTTGGTGGCCACTTGACTGACGAACAAGTCATCATCACCGACGGAGGTGGTGTAATGCGAAATAAATCCTTTATTTCTGTAAAACAGCTCCTTACGATACGAAAGGTTCTTCCCGATACCCATGTAGGGATGTCCTTTCAGGGCCGCTGAGAGGTAGAGCAAGCCTTGTTGCAAGTTGTCGAAGCGCATAAGGCGGTTGAAGCTGTTTTTCCGCTGCATGATGGGACTGTAGCCGATGACCATTTCCGTGTGCTTTCCGTAGCATTCGACTACGCTGCGAAGCCATAAGTCGTTGGAAGGCATACAGTTGCATTCAGTGAGGAGAATGAGGTCGTTTTTGGCTGATTTGATGCCCATTGAGAGCGGGAACTTCTTGCCATTGAAGAAATTAAGGTGCTGCTTGAGCTGCACGGGCTTGATTCTCGGTTCCTTGCGTTCGAGGTCTTTCAGATATTCCTCAGTTTCGTCATCAGAGCAATCGTTGACGATAACAATCTCAAAATCAGGATAATCCTGATAGAGTAGGGCAGGAACAAGTTCAGTGAGGTATTCGTAGGCGTCGCGGGCGCAGAGAACCACAGAGACAGGTTCCAACGCCGCGTCTTCCTTATGCCAGGGCTTCTTTTTGTGGAAAGCCACTTTTGAAAACACGCCCCAATGATAGGCAAGTTGGATGAGCAGGGCTATGGCGAAGCAAACTAAAACAATGAAACTGAATTGGTTGTAGAAAAATTCGATATGCACGGTTCAAGAATTATTGATTCTTGCAAAAATAGGAAAAATGTTGGGATGTTTGACATCGAAAAAAGTCTTATTTTTGCACAAAAAAGGAGAAACAATGAAATATAGCATTGCAGCCAACGATTCCAAGAGCAACGCAAGGGCGGGACTTTTGATGACGGACCACGGCCCCATTGAAACACCCATTTTCATGCCTGTCGGGACGGCGGGCACGGTGAAGGCTTGTCACCTCCGCGATGTGCGCGACGAGGCCAAGGCACAAATCATTTTGGGCAACACTTATCACCTTTATTTGCGTCCCGGCCTTGATGTTCTCGAAGCCGCAGGAGGCCTCCACAAGTTCAACGGCTGGGACCGGGCCATCCTCACGGATAGTGGTGGTTTTCAGGTGTTTTCATTGACGGGCATCCGCAAAATGAAGGAGGAAGGCGTGACGTTCCAGTCGCACATCGATGGTTCAAGACACCTTTTTACGCCTGAAAAGGTGATAGATATCCAGCGCAGCATCGGGGCTGACATTATGATGGCTTTCGACGAATGTACGCCAGGCACGGCGGATTACCAATACGCCAAAAAAAGCATGGAACTGACCCATCGCTGGCTCGACCGTTGCTGCGACCGTTTCGCCGAAACCGAGCCAAAATACGGCTACGAGCAAGCTTTATTTCCCATCGTGCAGGGCTGTGTCTATCGCGACCTCCGCGAACAATCGGCTGAACACGTTGCCTCGAAAGACGCCGCCGGCAATGCCATCGGTGGATTGGCCGTGGGCGAGCCGACCGAGAAGATGTATGAGATGATTGAGCTGGTGAACACCATCCTGCCGAAAGACAGGCCGCGTTACCTGATGGGCGTGGGCACACCAGCCAATATTCTCGAGTCCATCTCACGTGGCGTGGACATGTTCGACTGCGTCATGCCGACGCGCAACGGTCGCAACGGCATGATTTTCACTTCTGAAGGCATCATCAACCTGAAAAACGAGAAGTGGAAAACCGACTTCTCGCCCGTCGACCCTAACGGTGAAACTTTCGTCGACACGCAATATTCACGGGCCTATCTGCGTCATCTGTTTGTGGCGGGCGAGATTCTCGGCCCTATGATTGCCAGCCTGCACAACATCGGGTTCTACCTGTGGCTCGTCCGCGAAGCAAGAAAACATATCATCGGGGGCGATTTCACAGAATGGCGCGATATGATGTTGCAAAAAGTCACCAAAAGACTGTAAATGAAGAAATTAGATTTATATATCTTCAAGAAGTTCATCGGCACGTTTTTCTTCGCGATTTCGATGCTCATCCTGATTGTCATCATTTTCGACTTGTCGGAGAATCTCAACAGCTTTCTGAAGAACAACGCTCCGTGGCAACGGGTGCTGGTAGATTATTATATTACTTCCATACCTTATTACATCAACCTGTTCATCCATTTATTTGCTTTCATCGCGGTGGTGTTTTTCACTTCCAAAATGGCTGCTCATACCGAGATTGTGGCTATTTTGAGTAGTGGTATCAGCTTTTGGCGGTTTTTGTATCCTTACATTTTGGCTGCCGTCACCATTATGATTATGTCGTTGTATTTCGGCAACTTCTTGATTCCCAGAACAAACGAGATTCGACGACGGTTCAAGGACGAGTATATGGAACGGCTCACCCACAGTGCAGGCCGCGATATTCACGTTCAAATTGGCAAGGACGAGTATGTGTACGTGGAGAGCTACAATATCTCAAAAGAATACGGCTATAAGTTTGCGTGGGAGAAATACGAAGGCAGTGAGCTGAAATTCAAGGCGTTGTCTGACATTCTCTATAAGGACACCACGGGGACATACAATTGGCGCCTTGACCCGTATGCCATCCGATACATCGACGGCGATAATGAGCTTTTGGTGCAAGGCCGCAACCTTGACACGGTGATGAACCTGCTCCCCAAGGACCTTTACAAAATGAAGGAGGACTTCGAGGAAATGAATTATTTCGAGCTTCGCGACCACATCTTGGAGATGAAGCAGAAAGGCACCGAAGGCGTGAAAGCTTACGAGGTGGAGATGCACCGCCGCATGGCTGACCCTGCCGCCATCGTTATCCTCACGCTCATTGGCGCGGCCTTGTCGAGCCGAAAGGTGAGGGGAGGCATCGGCTTGCATCTCGGCATCGGCATCACCATCGCATTTTCTTATATCCTTTTCATGCAGATTTCCAAGTCGTTCGCCATATCGGGCAGCCTCTCGCCCGCCTTGGCCGTGTGGATTCCTAACATGATTTTCTGCGTGCTGGGGGCTTATTTGCTGCGAAAGGCACCGAAATAACAGATTTTCAGATTTTTACATATTTTCTGCAAAATTTTCCGCCTAAATTCCCGACTTTTGCTTAATTTAGCCACTTCAATCGTAACGCTAAAAACTACGCACCATGCACATCGCAATCGCAGGCAACATCGGCTCGGGAAAGACCACGCTCACGGGCCTTTTGGCAAAACACTTTAACTGGACGCCTCATTATGAGGAAGTTGAGCACAACCCTTATTTGGACAGCTTTTACGAGGACATGCAACGCTGGTCGTTCAACATCCAGATTTTCTTCCTCAACAGCCGTTTCCGTCAGGTGGTGGACATCCGCAACAGCGGCAAGGACGTCATCCAAGACCGCACCATTTACGAGGACGCCAATATTTTCGCGGCCAACCTTTACTCGATGGGACTGATGGAAACCCGTGATTTTGAGAACTATAAGTCGCTGTTCGAGCTGATGACCAAGTTTCTCCAGCCGCCCGATTTGCTGATTTACCTTCGCGCTTCGGTGCCGACGCTGATACGACACATTGCCAAGCGCAACCGCGAGTTTGAGCAGTCCATCAGCATTAGTTATTTGACCAACCTCAACGAGCGTTACGAGGAGTGGATTAGCCACTACTCCGATGGCAAATTGCTCATCGTCGATACCGACAACATCGACCTCGAAAAGCCCGAGGATCTCGGCACTATCGTGGATCGCATAGAAGGCTCACTTAATGGATTATTCTGAATATGAAAGTTTTAGGAATTATACCCTCACGTTACGCCTCAACTCGCTTCCCCAGCAAGCCTTTACACATGATTAAAGGGAAGACGATGATTCAACGTGTTTGGGAACAGGCTTGGAAATCAAAGTTGGACGCTGTTGTGGTTGCCACCGACGACATACGTATTGCCGACGAGGTGTTGAAGTTTGGTGGCCAATATGTGATGACCGACCCCCTTCACCGCAGCGGCACCGACCGTTGTCGGGAAGCGTTGTATATGGTTGAAAACCAATATGATGCTGTGGTCAATATACAAGGCGACGAGCCTTTTATCGACCCTGCACAAATTAATCAGGTCATTGAGTTGATTGGCCGCGATGATACCCAGATAGCATCTCTGGCCAAGCGCATTGAGGATGAGGACGAACTATTCAGTCCCAACACAGTGAAAGTGGTGATGGACAAACAAGGTAAAGCACTGTATTTCAGCCGCAATCCCATACCTTTCATGCGCAATTTGGATCATGACGAATGGTTGCAAAAGGGCGAGTTCTACAAGCACATCGGCCTTTATGCCTACAAGACTGAAATTTTGTGCCAAATCGCTGCAATGCAGTCTACTGCGCTTGAAACGGCTGAATCTTTAGAGCAACTACGTTGGTTGGAAAACGGCTTGGATATCCGTATGGGCATCACGGAGCTTGAAACCATATCCATTGACACGCAAGAGGATCTCGAAAAAGCCTTGCAATATGCTCAGAATCAACTGATAGAATAAGATGATTTCAATTGCTGAAGCCATATCAGACCTCTTGTTTTTGCGTGACACGGTAGTGGTGCCAGGTTTGGGCGCGTTTGTCAAGAAGCCAGTTTCTGCCGAGGTGAATCCTGTGGCTAACTACTTTGCCATGCCTTCTTGCCAGATTGAGTTTGATGCCAAAATGCGAGAGGATAATGATTTGGTTGTCAGCTATATGGCTGAGAAAAACGACATTCCTGAGGACGAAGCCCGCCGCTTGTTGGTGATGTTCGTTTCAGATTGTTTCAACAGTTTGAAATCAGGCAAGAAAGTAGTGTTGAAGAACATTGGTACGCTTTCTTTTGATCGGGTTGATGACCTTGAGTTTCAGCAAGATGAAGCTTTGAATTACAACGCCGACGCTTTCGGTTTGTGCGATTTTTCCCCGATTCCCATCATCACTTCAAAGTCGAAGGACGAAATCAAGACTGAGATTGAACAGCAACAAAAAGATAAAAATACGCCCATGACCGTCGATGAAGAGGCTGTGCATGAGGAAGATGAACACCATGATAGACACCTTGGCTGGCTTTGGATTCTGATTGCGATACTACTGCTGGCAGGCATAGGCTTTGGGTTGCACTACTTTAAGGTGGTCGACCTTAATCCCATGAAAGTGCAGACCGAAAAACCGGGCGAAATAGAACCTTGGAAAGTGACATTCCCCAGTGTTGTCAGGACTTGGAAAATAGAATTAATTGAACCTCAAACCATTGACACAGCTTTGGAGACCAACGTAGTTGAGGAAATCGTGCCTTTCGAGGAAACGCAAGAGGAAGTCGTGCAAGAGCCTGAGCCAGTGGAGATTGTGCAAGAACCGGAAGTCGTCAAAGAGCCAGAACCTGTGAAACCTGAGGCCAATATCCGTATCATTGCGGGTTGCTTCGCCGAGAAAGAGAATGCCGACCGCATGGCCAACACACTGAAAGACAAAGGCTACGACCAATCCTTCGTTGAGAAGCGTGGCAGCAAATGGTTTGTGGCCTTTGGGCGCTATGCTACTGACGAGGAAGCTACTGCCGCTTTGCGTGACATCAGGGTCAAGGGCGACGACAAAGCTTGGATTTTGAAATAGCGAATCATTATGTCAAAAAAGAATAAATTAGCGAAATTCGAGGAGAACAAAACCTATCCTAACTTGTTCGAATACAGCTACGAACGTATTATGGGCGAGGGTTTTCCCTTACAAGGCAAATGGCACGAAGAGTTTTTCCATAACAACAACCCAATCGTGCTGGAATTGGGCTGTGGCAAGGGTGAATATACGGTAGGTTTGGCTCGTGCGCATCGCGACATTAATTATATAGGTGTGGACATCAAGGGTGCGCGCATCTGGCGAGGATTGAAACAGAGCAACGAGGAAGGCCTGAAAAACGTGGCGTTTCTTCGTGCCCGTATCGACCAGATTGAGCATTTCTTTGACAAGGATGAGGTGTCTGAAATCTGGGTCACTTTCCCCGACCCGCATCCAGGCGAGGGTGTGCGCAATGCGAGACATCGCCTCACTTCACCAGAATTTTTGGAGCGTTATCGCAAAATTGTCTATTCAGGCGGCATCCTCAACCTCAAGACCGACAGCCCCATCATGTATGAGTTCACCTTGCACGATGTGGTTGAAAAACAAGGTCTTCCTCTGCTTTATGCCACTGATGACCTTTACGCCAATAATGATGACCTTGAAGTGAAGACTATCCGCACCTTCTACGAACAGATGTGGCTCGACCAAGGCCTGACCATCAAATACATACGCTTCAAGATAAATGCAGAATTATGAATGCGGAATAATGAATTTTGAAATTTGGAATCTTGAAATTTTAAATAAATCAAATATGTACACACAAGACAATCAACTCTACATCGCGCATTGCGAAAACGGACCTATCTATATGATTGGCAAGATGGCCAACCGTCACGGCTTGATTGCTGGCGCTACGGGCACGGGCAAGACCGTCACCTTGCAAGTCTTAGCCGAAACCTTTAGTCAGGCGGGCGTGCCTTGCTTCATGGCTGACATGAAGGGCGACCTTTCGGGCATTAGTCAGGCAGGCAAAATGAGCAGCTTCATTGAGAAACGCTGCCCTGAATTTGGTATTGAGAATCCCGATTTTCACGGTTGCCCGACACGCTTTTTCGATGTCTATGGCGAACAAGGCCATCCGTTGCGAGCCACTATCTCCGACATGGGACCGCAGCTTTTGTCCCGATTGCTCGGCCTCAACGAAACCCAAACCGGCATCTTGAATATCGTCTTCAAAATCGCCGACGACCGTGGTCTGCTCCTCATCGATATGAAGGATTTGCGCCTCATGCTCGACTATGTGGCCAAAAACGCCAAGGAGTTCACCACCACCTATGGCACCATCACCTCGATGAGCGTGGGAGCCATTCAGCGTGCGTTGCTGGCGCTTGAAGCCGAGGGCGGCGACCTCTTCTTCGGCGAGCCTTCGTTCAACGTGTTCGACTTCCTGCAAACCGAAGGCGGACGTGGCGTGATGAACGTGTTGGCTGCCGACAAGTTGATGCTCAATCCGAAGCTCTATTCCACTTTCCTGCTGTGGCTGTTGAGCGAACTCTACACCCAACTGCCCGAGGTTGGAGATCTATCTATGCCCAAGCTCATATTCTTCTTCGACGAGGCGCACATGCTCTTCAAGGACACCTCGAAAGCCTTGGTCGACAAGATTGAGCAGGTCATCCGTTTGGTGCGTTCGAAGGGCGTAGGCGTGTATTTCGTCACCCAAAGCCCCGACGACATTCCAGATGCTATCGCCGGTCAGTTGGGCAACCGCGTCCTGCATGGACTTCGCGCTTATACGCCCAAGGAACAAAAGGCCGTGAAGGCGGCGGCGCAGACCTTCCGCTCTAACCCCAATTTTAACACCGAATCCGCCATTTTGGAACTCGGTACGGGTGAGGCTTTGGTTTCTTTCTTGGACGAAAAAGGTGCACCCTGCATCGTGGAACGCGCCAAGATTCTCTTCCCGCTGAGCCAAATCGGAGCCATCACTGACGACGAGCGCAGCAGATTGATTCGCAACTCGCGTCTCTATGGAATTTATGACAAGAGCTTCGATCGTGAAAGCGCCTACGAAGTCCTCGTCGAACAACAAAAACAGGAGGAAAAACGCCTTCAGAAAGAGGCCGAGGAGGAAGAGAAGCGCAAGGCCAAAGAAGCCAAGGAGAAGGAAAAAGCAAAGTCGTCGAGCAGCAGAAAAACGACCAAAAAGAAATCGGCGGGCGCAAAAGCGTTGGAGAAAACCCTCAACACGACTGCCTCGACCATCGGGCGCAACCTCGGCAATACCATTGTCCGCTCGATTTTGGGGAGTATTTTCAAGAAGTAAGGTTATTTGCTCAAGGCCTCAGCGCCGCCCACGATGTCAATCAGTTCGTTGGTGATGACGTTTTGGCGAGCCTTGTTGTACTGGATTTTCAGTTCCTGCGAAAGCTGGTCGGCATTGTCAGAGGCGATGTGCATGGCGGTCATGCGGGCACCGTGTTCGGCAGTATGCGTGTCGAGCATAATGGAATAGAAAACCGTACGTATTACTTTGGGAACCAATGCGTTGATAAACTCTTCCTTGTCGGGCTCCACGAGATAGTCGAAACTTTGGGCTGTGGGCAGAGTGTCGGTTTTCAATGGCAGAACCACCTCGCGCTGCGGTATTTGCACGCCCGAGTTTTTGAAGTGGTTGTAGATGACTTCCACGCGGTCCACCTTATGTTCAAGGAATAGTTTAACCATCTCGTCGCTGAGTTCTATGGCTCTGTCGTAGGATGGCTTCTCAGTGACGGGTTCAAATTGCTTCTTTACTGGAATCTGGAATTTTTTGGCGTAGTCGTTCACTTTCTTGCCTATCAGATATACGACAACATTCTCTTTTCCAAGGCTTTCTGTGTATTCATCGTAGGCCTGCTTAAAAAGTTTGCAGATGTTGGAGTTGTAAACGCCACATAAGCCACTGCTCGACGTGAAAGCGATGAGAGCCACTTTTTTCACGTCGCGATGCTCAGCCAAAGGGATGTTGATTTCGCCTTCCAGAGAGCCGAGATAGTTTGATAACGCCTCGCTCAGCTTGGTTTTATAGGGCACAAATCCCAACGTGGCCGATTCGGCCTTTTTCAGCTTGGCCGCCGACACCATCTTCATCGCACTCGTGATTTTCTGCGTTGAGGCAACGGAGGCGATTCTGGCCCGTATTTCCTTTAGTGATGCCATTTTTCTTTAGTTAGGAGTTAGCAGTTAGCAGTTAGGAGTTACAAGTTGGAATTTGGAATTTGAAATTTGAAATACTCCACACTCACCACTCCACACTTCATATTAAACAAAGTGTTCGCTCAAATTCAAAGCCTCTTCCTTCAGCACGGCCTTGATGTTATCGTCAATCTTGCCGGCTTTCAGTTGAGCCAGCACGTCCTTATGCTTCACCTCCATGATGTCCAAGAACTGCTTTTCAAACTCAAGCACCTTGTTTTCAGGCACTTTGCTCAGCAATCCGTTGGTGCCGCAGAAGATGATGGCGATTTGTTTTTCGACGGGCATGGGGGAGTACTGCGGTTGTTTCAGCAGCTCCACGTTTTTGCGGCCTTTGTCGAGGATGGCCAAGGTGGCAGGATCGAGTTCGGCGCCGAACTTCGAGAAAGCCTCCATTTCGCGGAACTGGGCTTGGTCGAGTTTCAGCGTACCGGCAACCTTCTTCATCGACTTGATTTGGGCGTTGCCGCCGACACGCGACACCGAAATACCCACATTGATGGCGGGACGGACACCTGAATTAAACAGGCCAGTTTCCAAGAAGATTTGTCCGTCGGTGATGGAGATGACATTGGTCGGGATGTAAGCCGAAACGTCGCCCGCCTGCGTCTCGATGATGGGCAGTGCGGTGATTGAGCCGCCACCCTTCACGATGTCCTTGATGCTGTCGGGCAGGTCGTTCATCTGACGCGCCACGTCATCGTTCTGAATAATTTTGGCGGCACGCTCCAACAGGCGGCTATGGAGGTAGAAAATGTCGCCAGGATAGGCCTCACGTCCCGGGGGACGGCGCAGAATCAGGGAGACTTCACGATAGGCCACGGCCTGCTTGGAGAGGTCGTCGTAGATGACCAAGGCGTGACGGCCCGTGTCGCGGAAATATTCGGCGATGGCGCAGCCCGCGTAGGGTGCGTAATATTGCATGGCGGCAGAGACAGCAGCTGGAGCACTCACCACGATGGTGTAGTCCATGGCACCATACTTTTCAAGGGTGTTCACGAGGTTGGCCACGGTGCTACTCTTTTGTCCCACAGCGACATAGATGCAGTAAATCGGGTCGCCGTTTTTGAAGTTTTCCTTCTGATTGATAATGGCGTCGATGGCGATGGCGGTTTTACCGGTTTGGCGGTCGCCGATAATCAGCTCACGCTGACCGCGTCCGATGGGAATCATGGCGTCGATGGCCTTAAGGCCCGTTTGCAGGGGCTGGTTCACAGGTTGGCGGTAGATGACGCCTGGGGCTTTGCGTTCCAAGGGCATTTCATAAGTCTTGCCTTGGATGGGTCCCTTGCCGTCGATAGGCTGACCGAGGCCATCGACCACGCGACCCAACAAGCCCTCGCCAGCCATAACGCTGGCGATGCGCTGGGTGCGCTTTACGGTTTCGCCTTCCTTGACATCCTCGGAAGAGCCGAACAGCACCACACCGACGTTGTCTTCTTCAAGGTTGAGCACCACGCCCATTGTGCCGTTCTCGAACTCCACGAGTTCGTTCGATTGCACCTTGTCTAAGCCATAGATGTGCGCCACGCCGTCGCTCACTTGCAGCACCTTGCCGATCTCCTCGAACTGAACCTTATTGCTCATGTTCTGGAGCTGCATTTGCAGGATGCTTGATATTTCACTGGATTTGATGTTTGACATATATGTTGAATTGTTGTTTTCTGTTTATTTGTTTGTTGGTTGGTGGTTGAGACGCACGCCGTGCGTCTCTTCGACAACCTATTTTAACTTGTTTCTCAAGGCGTTAAGCTGTCCAGCCACGCTTGCGTCCATGCGGGTGTTTTCGATGTCTAAAATGAAACCACCGATGAGTGACGGGTCAATCTTGACGTCAATTTCCGCGTCGGCGTCGAAGGTCTGCTTGATGAAGGCCTTGATTTTGTCGTAGGTGGTCTCGGGCAGCTCGGTTGCGGTGGTGACTTGCGTGCTCAGGATGTGGTGCTTGGCGCGGTACATCTCCAAGTATTTCATGGCGATGAAGAACATCTTGTCCTCGCGCTTTTGGTCCACTACGAAGGCGATGAACTGCTTCAGCGTGTCGTGCAGCGGTTCGCCAATGGCCATTTCCAACAGCCTTACCTTTTCCTCCTTGGCAACGATGGGGTCGGCCAAGACTTCGTTGAACTGGGCAATGGCCAAAAGGTAGTTATGTGCAAAGCGGGTCAAGCCGTCATAGACAGCCTCCTCGCAATGCTGCTCCTGAGTCGTTTGGAACAAGGCCCGCGCGTATCTCACCGATATTTTTCCGTTATCCATAGCTTATGCCTCGATGCGGGTTGGGTTGTTTTTGAGTAATTGCTCGATATAGTCGGCCTGCGACTGCTTGTCGTCCAGCTCACGTCGCAGCAGCTTCTCCGCCATTTCAATGGAAAGCGCGATGACCTCATTCTTGATTTCGGCCATGGCTTCGGCTTGTTCTTTCTCAATCTTCAGTCGGGCGTCGGCCACAATCTTCTCGGCTTCCTGACGGGCTTGCGCTTTGGCTTCCTCTATGAGTTGTGTCTTCAGCTCCTGACTCTCTTTCATCATCTTGATTTGTTCGGCCTGTGCCGCCGCCATGGTCTCCTGCCGTTTCTGCTCAATGCCGGCGAGGGCGTTGTTGGCTTCCTCGGCAGCGAGGAGCGAGTCGGAAATCTGGGCGTTGCGCTGTTCCACGGCACCCATAATCATCGGCCAGCCCACCTTCGCCAAGATGAAGAAGACGATGAGGAAGGCGATGAGCATCCATATTACTAATCCACTTTCGGGAAGAAATAAATCCATAGTTCAGTGTTTTAATTGGTTAAGGTTTGTGGCTCGGCTTGCCGACGATGGCGAACAGCGTTGCACCTTCGACGAGAGCGCCAGCGATGATCATACCCGACTGGATACGACCGGCTGCTTCGGGCTGACGAGCCATGGCTTCCATGGCCGACTGACCGATTCTACCGATGCCGATAGCGGCACCAATCACTGCAACAGCGGCTGCAATAGCGGCCAGACCTGGCACGTAGGATACAGCTTCAAGGATGGTTGATAATAACATGATTTTTAAAGTTTAAGTGTTTATTGTTTAAGTGAATTGTTTATTCGTTTTCAGGTTCTTGTTGTGCCATTCCGATAAATAGCGATGACAATATAGTGAATACGTAAGCCTGAATATAGGCCACCAGTAGCTCCAAGGCCGTCATGAAGATGGTCATGAAGATGCTGACAATACTCATCACGCCGCCCATGCCCGCACCGTACATGCCTCCGATGATGAAAATCAAGGCCATGAGCACCATGATGACGATGTGGCCAGCCAAAATGTTGGCGAACAGACGAACCATCAAGGCGAAGGGCTTGGTGATGGTGGAGATGAGCTCGATGATAGGCATCAGAGGGAAGGCCTTCAGGAAGATGGGCACGTCGGGCCACAGGATGTCTTTCCAGTAGTGCTTGTTGCCAAACACGTTCACGAAGAAGTAGGTCAGCAGGGCCAAGACCACGGTGATGCTCAAGTTGCCCGTCACATTCGCACTGAACGGGAAGAACGGAATCAGTCCGAACAGGTTGGCGAAGAAGATGAAGAAGAACACCGTCAATAAATAAGGTGCAAACCGCTTTACTTGCTTTTCGGGGATGTTGGGGCGGATGATGCCGTCCAAAACCATGTAGGTCAGCCACTCCACCATGCCTTGGTATTTGTTGGGCTTACCCGTCGGATTCTTCTTGTACATCTTCGCGGCGGGCAGGAAGAAGGCCAGCATGAAAATGCAGACGAAGAAAATGCCGAAGGCGTTCTTGGTGAAGGAGATGTCGAAGGGCCGTGATAGGCTACCGTCGGCTTTCACTTCCACCAACTTGCCAGGGTATTTGTCGGCACTGATGGGGGAGACGTAGAAGTTGGCTCCGTTGTGGTTGTAGGTCTCGCCATCTTTCAGTTCACAGACGTGCTTCGATGAGAAGCAGTGCCAGCTGCCGCCGTCCTTGCACTTCACGATGACGGGCAGCCACACGCAAATCGGCTCCCCATTGATTTCCGTGATGTGGTAGCAGTAGCTGTCGCCCGTATGTCCGAAGATGAATGACTTGGCGTCGAATTTCTCCTCCTTGGGCTGCTCGGTGTCTTGTGCCACGACTTGCGTCGGAGCGAAGGACATCCATGCCACAAGAAGGAAAAGGATAATATGCTTCAAAACATGTTTCATGCTTTGCTTTCTTTGTTCAGTTTCTTGATGTAATGGTTATAAACGCAGGTTTCAACCACCAACGCGACTAAGTAAGCTGCCGCCGTAATGATGATGAAAGCCTTACTGCCATCTTTGACGAAGACGAGGTATAGTACCATCGCGGCCACGGTGAGCACCAACTTGATGCCTTTATATACAAACAACCAGGTCAGTTTGGTTGGATGAGCCTCCACGTTCTTCATCATCAGGTGGCAATAAAACGCGCCGAGAATCATGAAAAGGTTTGGGGACATAATCATCCAGTTGTTCCACCACGGCTTGTCGGCAAAGCAGCAGAGCAGGATGCCGTCGAAGACGAGGCAGACGAGCAGGAAAATGGTCAGATATGTTGTCAAAACCTTGTTTTTCATAATTCTACGCAAACAGTCAGTTGGTTGCTGTGATTCTCGACGAAACCGCCCTTGATGGCAAACTCCCGATGCTCGCCCTTGTCGTCGGTGAGGCTGACTTTGCCAGCTTCCAGCACCGAAACGATGGCAGCATGGTGTTCCAGCAAAGTGAAAGGTCCCATCATGCTCGGCACAGTGACGCTGGTGGCCTCGCCTTCAAACAGTGTTTCACTCGGTGAAATGATTTCGACTTTCATGACACCTTATATTAATTGGCACTGGAGTTCTTCAGCAATTCCTCGCCCTTAGCGATGGCCTCTTCGATAGTGCCCACCAAGTTGAAGGCAGCCTCAGGATACTGGTCAACTTCGCCGTCCATGATCATGTTAAAGCCCTTGATGGTTTCCTCGATCGGCACCATCACGCCCTTCAAGCCGGTGAACTGCTCAGCCACATGGAACGGCTGCGACAGGAAGCGTTGCACGCGGCGGGCGCGGTGAACGACAATCTTGTCCTCTTCGGAAAGTTCTTCCATACCGAGGATGGCGATGATGTCCTGCAATTCCTTGTTGCGCTGCAGCAGTTGGATGACGCGCTGGGCGGTGTTGTAGTGTTTCTCGCCGATGATGTTCGGATCGAGGATGCGCGAGGTGGAATCCAAGGGGTCGACGGCAGGATAGATGCCCAACTCGGCAATTTTACGACTCAACACCGTGGTGGCGTCCAAGTGCGAGAAAGTGGTGGCCGGAGCGGGGTCTGTCAAGTCGTCGGCAGGAACATAAACGGCTTGTACTGAGGTGATTGAACCATTCTTGGTCGAGGTGATGCGCTCTTGCATCTGACCCATTTCCGTGGCCAAAGTGGGCTGATAACCCACGGCGGAAGGCATACGGCCCAACAGTGCCGACACCTCCGAACCAGCTTGCGTGAAGCGGAAGATGTTGTCGATGAAGAGCAGGATGTCGCTCACGCCATCGCCTTGGTTGTCGCGGAACGACTCAGCCACGGTCAGACCGGAAAGGGCGACAGAAACACGTGCTCCTGGCGGTTCGTTCATCTGGCCAAAGACTAAAGTGGCCTGCGAGGTGGCTAAGGCTTCCTTGTCGATTTTCGAGAGGTCCCAGTCGCCTTCGTCCATGGCTTTGCGGAATTCGTCGCCGTACTTGATGATGCCCGATTCAATCATTTCGCGGAGTAGGTCGTTGCCTTCGCGGGTACGCTCGCCTACGCCAGTGAATACTGAAAAGCCATTGTGGCCCTTGGCGATGTTGTTGATGAGCTCCATGATGAGCACAGTCTTGCCCACGCCGGCACCGCCAAACAGACCGATTTTACCGCCTTTCAGATAAGGCTCCAACAGGTCAATGACTTTGATGCCAGTGAACAAGACCTCCTTTGAGGTGGCCAAATCCTCATATTTGGGCGGTTCGCGGTGGATAGGGTATTCGGTTTTGCGGTCGAGCTGCCCGATGCCGTCGATGGCGTCGCCCGTCACGTTGAGCAGTCGGCCCTTAATTTGGTTGCCGATGGGGATGGAAATGGGCTTGCCGGTGAGGGTCACCTCCATGCCGCGCATGAGGCCGTCGGTGGAGTCCATGGCAATGGCACGCACCGAGTCCTCCCCGATGTGCTGCTGGCATTCTAAAACCACGCGCTTCCCGTTGGGGCGAACCACCTCCAAGGCATCGTGAATCTTGGGCAAATCAGCCTCGCCGCCATCAAAAAATACGTCAACCACGGGGCCGATAATTTGTGTGATGTGTCCTTTTGACATTGTTTATCTTGTTTTTCTTATTCCTTGATATGTGGTATAAAGCTGCAAATTTATCAAATATTGTTTTTCAGTCCGTCAGATTTTTGCAAAAAAAGAAAAAAAGTTTTTGAAGAGACTGAAAACCAAAGCAGGATTTGGCGTGGCCGTTTTTATTATGCCTTGAAATTGGGTGAAAATTTTGCGCAATAGAATGAAAAAATTTTTCAGTTTTGGAATTTTAGGGTACTTTTGCACCAAAATTGCGTGTTATGCGAAAGAAAAAGAAAGTGAAAACCGAAAAATCGAAACGCATACAAACATCGCTGCTCAATTCGTTGGAGAAAAAAGCCTTGCTTTGGTTAGCCGAACGACAACCTCAATGGGTCGATTCGGATATGCTGACCTATGTTGGTCATGTGGGAGCAGTGGTTGTTGCATTAGGTTTTGTTTTGGCTAATATCAATGTTAATTTCTTGTGGATTAGCATTATAGGTTTCGTTATCAACTGGTATGGCGATTCTTTGGACGGCACTTTGGCTCGCGTGCGCAATCAGCAACGCCCTATTTACGGTTTTTACATCGACCATACCACGGATGCCATCAACGAAGCCCTGATGTTCATGGGCGCGGGCTTGTCGCCTTTCATGCACTTTGACCTCGCCTGTGTCGCACTCGTCATTTATCTCATGCTGACGCTCAACGTGGCGATGAATGCGCATTTGAAGGGTGAATTCAGACTGACTTATGCCAAACTGGGCCCCACAGAATTGCGCCTCATCTGCATTATAGCCTGTCTATTATTAATAGGTGTGAAGCCTCTGCGCACTTTTGCCCTCGAAATCCCGTGGGCGTCTGGCGTTTTCATTATGCATATCCTTGATATTGTCGGCTTGGTTATCTTGTTGGGCCTTGTGATTATTTATTGCGTGACCATTGTCCAAGATGCGCGTTATTACGCGAAAATCGACCCGAGGCCTAAGAATGATTGAGGTCAAAGACTTGATAGTGAATCGGGTGCCGAAATTCATCTTCGGCAACTTGATAGGAACCGTGGTCGACACGCTTGTGCTTTGGTTTTTCTCGCACGTCGTGTTTCATGGCTATGTCGGGCAAGTCATCATCTCGCCGGCCATCTCGTTCGAGTGCGCCGTGTTTGTCAATTTCCTCTTGTGTTGCCGTTTTATCTGGAAAGACCGTGTCGAGCAAACGGGTTCGACTTCATTTTTTCGCCGTTTTGGCGCCTACAATGTCATGTGTATCGGCGGCTTCCTGATCAAGATGGGCTTCCTGATGCTGATCGAGTATCTGACGAAATGGGATGTCGTGATTTGCAACCTGCTGGCGCTCTGTGCATCAGGTACTTTCAATTTTATGATGAACGAGTTCGTGATTTTCAAGAAAAGGAAGGAGAAAATAGATGGCACTGATTACGATGGATGACATTGAAAAGCTCTCGCCCGTGTTCAAAGGTGAGCGAGGCAAAAAACGGGCTGAAATGGCCTTGCGCATAACGGGCATCGACCAACTGGCCGAGCGTTATGGACGGCATGAAGACCTCTCAGGCCCTGATTTCGTCGATGCTTTCCTCAAAGACTTGAATGTTAACTACGAGGTGGGCGGCTTGGAAAATCTGGCTTCTTTGGTGAAAGGTCCGTTTATCACTATTAGCAACCACCCTTACGGTGGCTTGGACGGCCTCATCCTTATTGATTTCATTGGCCATTTCCGTGAGGATTACAAGGTGATGGCCAACCAATTCCTCAACTTGGTGAAGACCATCAAGGACAACTTCATCACGGTGATTCCCAACACTAAAGCCACTGCGAAAGCCACCAAAGAGAGCATCGAGGGCGTGCGCAAGGCGCTCATGCAGGTAAGGGGAGGCCATCCGCTCGGGCTTTTTCCCGCCGGTGCCGTTTCCAACTTTACGGGCCGTTCAATTCGCGATCGCGAATGGCAGGAATCGGCCATCAGGTTGATTCAGAAGATGAAAGTGCCCGTGCTGCCCGTCCGCTTCTTCGACCGCAACTCTAACTTTTTCTACTTTTTGGGTCTCATCGATTGGCGCGTGCGCACTTTGCGCCTGCCAAGGGAGGTACTCAACAAGCAGGGAAAACAGGTCAGAATCGGCATCGGGCCGGTGATTTCCGTTGAAGAGCAGAATCAATGTAGTACTTCGGAAAAGCTTGGTGAAATGTTGCGTAACGCGGTGTACGACATGGCCTTGCCCGAAAAACTGCAACGCAGAAATATGATAAATTTTGATTTTTTGGGCCGTTGAATTTCATAAAAACGTATTTTTGCACGATGATTCAGATTAAAACAGTTACCACAAAGCAGGATTTGAAGGCATTTGTGCATTTCCCTAATGTGCTTTACAAGGGAAATCCATATTATGTCCCGCAAATCGAGTCGATGGACCGCGACACGCTGAGGCCAGAAAAAAACCATGCCTTTGAGGCATGTGAAGGCAAGTATTGGCTGGCTTTTGACGAGAACGGTGATATTGTGGGGCGCGTGGCAGGCATCATCAACCGCAAGTACAACGAAAAGTCGGGAGAGAAAGCTTGCCGTTTTGGCTGGATTGACTTTGTTGACAATCAGGAGGTTTCAAGGGCTTTGATGCAGACTGTGGAGCAGTATGCCAAGGAAAAGGGCATGGACATAATGAGCGGCCCAATGGGTTTCCTTGAATTTGACGCAGCGGGCGTTTTGGTGGAGGGTTTCGACCAGCTTCCGACGGCATATGGTAAATACAACGCGCCTTACTATGAGCAGCATCTCCTCGACATAGGCTATGCCAAAGACGTTGATTTTGTGGAATATAGAATTCTGGTGCCTGAGGTCATTCCGGAACGCTATGCGCGAATGTCGCAGCTGGTTTCCATCAAGAATGGCTTGCATGAGGCACCAGTTCGCAGGCGCTCCGAATTGTCGCCATACCTCGACGGTATTTTCAAGTGCCTCAACAGCGCTTATGCGCAGCTGCACGGCTTCACTGAGCTTTCGAAAGGCCAGTGGGACGACTTGAAGAAGCAGTTTTTGAGCAACGTTGATGTTGACTATGTGTCCATCGTTCTTGATTCCGACGATCAAGTGGTGGCATTTGGCGTGGGTTTGCCCTCGTTGGCGAAGGCCATGCAAAAAGCCAACGGGAGCCTGTTCCCCCTCGGCTGGCTTCATATCTTGAAGGCCTTGCGCAAAAACGACACCATTGACCTGTTGCTCATCGCCATCGATGAGAAATACAAGAACAAGGGCGTGAATGCCATGATTTTCCACAAGTTCGCGCAAGGCATCACTAAAAACGGCATCAAGTACATCGAGTCGACGCGCGAATTAGAGGACAACACCAGCGTGCAGAACCTTTGGCACTATTTGGAGCACACGCTGACCAAAAGAGCAAGAACATACAAAAAACATATCGGATGAAGACACATTTATTAAAACAAAACTGCGCCAAATACAGGGCACCTCAGGAAGCCCAGGCCAAGGGGATATATCCTTACTATAAACCCATTGAGTCTGAGCAAAGTACGGTGGTGAGGATGAAGGGAAAGGACGTGCTGATGTTCGGATCGAACAGCTATCTCGGCCTGGCCAACGACCCGCGCCTGAAGGAAGCCGCCATTGCCGCGGTCAAGAAATATGGCACAAGTTGCTCAGGTTCAAGGTTTTTGAACGGAACATTGGACATCCATGTCGCCTTGGAAGAGAAACTGGCCCAGTTAGTGGGCAAGGAAGCCGCCGTGTGCTTCAGCACGGGGTTCCAAGTCAACTTGGGCGTGGTTTCCGCAGTCTGCGGACGTAACGACTACCTGCTTTTGGACAGCCTTGACCACGCCTCCATCATTGAGGGCAGCCGCCTCTCGTTCGGTAAGGTGTGGAAATTCAACCATAACGATATGGACAGCCTTGAGGCTAAGCTCAAGAACTGCGCTCCCGAGCAGATGAAGCTCATCGTGGCCGATGGCGTTTTCTCGATGGAAGGCGACATCGTGCCGTTGCCGCGTATGGTTGAACTGGCCGAACAATACAACGCTGACATTATGATTGACGATGCCCACGCTTTGGGTGTGCTCGGAAATCAGGGAAGAGGCACCGCCAACCACTTCGGCTTGACCGATAAGGTGGACTTGATTATGGGCACTTTCTCCAAGTCGTTCGGCTCGTTGGGAGGCTTCATCGCCGCCGACTTCGACATCATCAACTACTTGAAGCACAACGCCCGTTCGTTGATTTTCAGCGCGAGTATGCCGCCCGCGAATGTGGCTGCGGTGAGCCGTGCCATCGATATCATGCTGAGCGAGCCGGAGCGCATCGAGCATCTTTGGGATGTGAGTAACTATGCCCGAAAGCAGTTCCAAGACCGTGGCTTCGACACGGGTCATAGCGAAACGCCCATCATTCCACTCTTCGTGCGTAATTCTGAAAAAGCCTTCTGGCTGTGCAACAGGCTCTTGGACGACGGCATTTTTGTCACGCCCGTCATCGCGCCCGCCGTGCCCGAGGAGGATGTTTTGATTCGCTTCGCACTGATGGCCACGCACACCTTCGAGCAGGTGGATGTGGCGCTTGCCAAGATAACGAAAGCCTTTAAGGAGGCTGGAGTGATTTAATATGGTAGTATTCATTACAGGAATATCATCCGGTTTCGGCCTTGAGACGGCAAAGCTGCTCTCAGAGGAAGGCCATGCCGTTTATGGCACAGTGCGCCGCGAGGTGGAGCCGTTGCCCAACGTACATTATATTAAGGTGGACGTCCGCGACCGCGAGGCCATGATGAACGCCGTCGCTGAAATCATTGAAAAAGAGGGCCGTATCGACGTTTTGGTCAACAATGCTGGCATGGGCATTGGCGGTCCGTTGGAGTTTGCCACCGAGGAGGAAGTCCGCCTCCAGATGGACACCAACTTCATGGGCTTGGTGCATTGCGTGGATGCCGTGTTGCCCCACATGCGGCAGCAGGGTAGGGGCATAATCATCGCCTTGAGCAGCATCGGCGGCCTGATGGGACTCCCGTTCCAAGGCTTCTATTCTGCCAGCAAGTTTGCGATCGAGGGCTATTGCGAGGCCTTGCGCTTAGAGGTCAAACAGCAGGGAACCAAGGTGGTGGTGCTTCGTCCCGGCGATTTTGCCACGGGCTTCACGGGCAGTCGCAAGAAGGTAGCCGACGAGGCTGCGTTGCAAGCCTATCCCATTTACAAAACCGCCATCGAAAAGGTGGAACACGACGAAAATGGTGGACTCAAACCCGTCATCTTGGCACGAAAAATCAGCCAAATCATCAAGAAAGAGAATCCCCGGAACGGTTATGTTGTCGCCTCGTTTGAGCAGAAACTCTCCGTTTTGCTGAAGCGCATTTTGCCCGCCAAGTGGTTCGCGCGGATTCTTGGCTCGTATTACAGATTGGCTTAAGGATTCGTCTGGATTTCAAATCCAACAAACCGATTCGTTATTTTTCTATCGCCTGCCGGATGGCTTTGGCCAACTGGTCGGGGCAAGAAGTGCCTTTGAAGCCGCAGCGGATACCTTCCAATTTGGCAATGACATCCTCGGCTTTCATGCCTTCCACGAGGGTAGCAACGCCCTGAGTGTTGCCGTTGCAGCCACCGTAGAACTGCACATTCTTCACGATGCCGTCCTCAACTTCAAACTCAATCGCTTGGCTGCATGTGCCTTGGGTTCTGTAGGTGTATTTCATTTCAGATTTAAAATTTGCTCATAAATTTCTTGCTATCAACCACAAACCTTTCGTGGATGCCTTCGCCGACGAGGGTTTCATCCTCGAAGCATTTCACTTCAAAGACCAAACGGCGACGGTCCACCTCGGTAAGTTCGGCTTCGCAGCGGATGGTGGCTCCCACGGGACTGGCTTTCAAATGCTTGATATTGACGGCAATGCCGACCGTGGTGTTGCCTTCGCCTATTTTGTCGGCTACACTCTCCAAGCAGGTTTTTTCCATCAGGGCAATCATGGCGGGAGTGGCAAAAACCTCCAATGCGCCCGAACCGTAAACGGCGGCGGTGTCCTTATGCTCCACCACAAGCGTTTCGCTGTGGCGGAGTCCTTTCAGCATGTCGTATTCCATCAGCCTTGGAAATTCATGGTGATGTTCACGATGACGTCGGGGTGCAGCGAGCGACCTACCGGACAACTCTCGGCAGCAGCCCAAAGCAGGGCTTTCTGCTTCTCGGTGTATTCCTTCGCGGGGAAGTTGAACACGAGGTCGATTTGCCCGATGCGGCGCGGGTCGGCGTTCATGGTCTTTTTCACCGTGTAGGTCGTGCCGTCGATGTCGAATTTGTGGCCTTGCGCGCTGATGCCCATGATGGTCATCATGCAGCCGGCTAAGGCCGCGCAGGCGAGGTCGGTGGGCGAGAAGGCTTCGCCTTTGCCGTGGTTGTCGGTGGGTGCGTCGGTGAGGATGGTGTTGCCCGACTGCACATGGGTCATCTCATTGCGGAGATTGCCTTTGTATGTTCCTTTGATTGTTGCCATGTTTTGTAGGTTTTGTGATTATTGAATTTGTTCCAAAATAAGTCCAGCAAGGCGGCTTGTGCCCACGCGGAAGAGGTTCGGGTTGAGCCATTGTTCGCCGAGGATGTTTTTCACTAAATAATAATAGGTGAGCGCGTCGTCGGGCGTTTTCATGCCGCCGGCGGGCTTGAAGCCGACCTTCTTGCCCGTGGCCTCGTAGTATTCCTTGATAGTGTCAATCATAATGATGGCGGCCAAAGCCGTGGCGGCCACCGGCACCTTGCCCGTCGAGGTCTTGATGAAGTCGGCACCAGCGAGGATGGCCAATTCAGAGGCTTTGCGGATATTCTCAACAGTTTTCAGCTCGCCCGTTTCCAAAATGACCTTCAGTTTGGCCTTGTCGCCGCAGGTGGCCTTGATGGTCTTGATTTCGTTGAAGACCTCGTCGTAGCGTCCCGCGAGGAATGTGCCGCGCGAGATGACCATATCGACCTCATCCGCGCCTTCATTGACGCAATACTCCACCTCCTTGACTTTCAGGTCGAAGGGCATCATGCCTGAGGGGAAGGCGCAGGCCACCGTGGCCACTTTGATATTGCTGCCAGCCAAAAGTTGCTTGGCCTGACGGATGAAGGGGCTGTAAATGCAAATAGCGGGCACGCTGAGGTGCGGTTTTTGTTTCGGGAAGGTCAAGGCTTTCTCGCAGAAGTCTTTGATTTTGGCCTCGTTGTCGAAGGCTTCCAAAGTGGTGAAGTCGATGCTTTGGAAGATGGTACGCAGGGCTTCTTTTTCGCCGCCCTTTTTTCTCTCTGCATTGACAATCAGCGCAATACGCTCGTTGAGCGCGACTTCGCTATGGTTGTAGGGTTTGAATTTCATGGTGATGCTTGTTTTTGAAGCTTCAAAAATAGGCATTTTTCCCAACAACAAAAGCCAAAAATACAATAAAAAAAACACTTTCGTGTTAATAGGGATAATTCAAACATCATTAACCAATTTAAAACCGATGCCCCGATGGTATATAACAGCGGCCAATTTAAAATGAAAAAGTGTTTGTTTGTCCTTTCAGCCTTAGTTTTGTTTGCCTTTAGCGGTTGCCAAAAGTTTGCTGGCGACCCCATCACGAAAGAGTTCACTATTGATGGTACCTACACCGAGCTTGAAGTGTGTGACGCATTTGATGTCACCGTCAGCGATGCGGTGGATGTCATCACCATCACGGCAGGCGAGAATGTCATGCCTTACGTGATTGTGGAAAAAGTGGAGAACACGCTGAAAATCTACATCAAGCCTGTGGCGACTTTCTATGGCGGTGACCTGAAGGCCGTTATCCCCTACAACGCTGGTTTGACCGGAGTCTACCTGTCGGGTGCCTCGGAATTCCATTCGGTTTATGGTCTTATGGGTCGCGCAGTCGAAGTCGAATTGTCCGGTGCTTCTGCATTCTATTGCGACATCGATGCCGATGAAATCGACATGAACCTTTCGGGCTCTTCCTATATCGAAGGCAATGTTGATGCTTCCAACCTTGTTCTAGACATGAGCGGTGCTTCGGATGCTACCTTGAGGGGCCAAGTGACCACGCTTGACCTTGGTTTGTCGGGTGCCAGCAGCATCAAGAAAACCATCACTGGATCAAGATACGGTTTGGAATGTGATGTTTGCAAAGGAGAAATTTCAGGCGCGAGCGATGCTTATATCCACTGCAATCTGATTATAAAAGTTGATCTTTCGGGCAGCAGCGAACTGCACTTTACGGGAGAAGGCAACCCAGCCGAGAGCTCCGTTTCCGGCGGTTCGGAAATTATCTACGATGTGCTTCCGTAAGAGATTCTATCGTCATCCTCATCCGCCATTTCCACTGGTTTTTGGCGTTTGAAGGAACATTGATTTGGTCGTCCACAGGGTTGGGCGACCATTTTTTTTCGTCCAAGTCCAAGAGGTCTTGTAGCGGATAAATGTTCCATTTCGAAGGGCTGTCCTGATGCTTTTCCATGATTTTCTGGAGCGTCTTGGCCGTGATTTTTCGGTCGTCAAGGTCAAGACTGTCAAGGAATTGGCGGGTGCGGACGCGATCTTCAGCCAACCAGCTGCGCAAGGTGGGCATATCGTGGGTACCGGTGGTATAGACGCAGTTTTCGGGCAGGTCTTCGGTCTGCACAAACGGATGCCCGAACACCTTGGGCATACGCTGCACTTCAAGGCTCATGATACCCAACTGCTGCATCACCTCGGGCACGCAAGCGGGAATCATGCCAAGGTCTTCGCCACAGGCAATCATCTTTGTCGCGTTGACCAAAGCGGGCAACTTTTCCAAAGCTTTTTGCTTCCAAAAGTCGTTGTGTCTACGGTAGTAAAAGTCCTCATAAATTCGGTCGATGGCTTGTTTTTGTTCCTCGCTGAGGGCTTGGTAGGCCTTAGTTTTTTGCAATTCGATGCGCGGGATGAATTTGTCCTTCTCGTTTGAATCAAGGATGAAAAGCGTATCGACACTTTTTTTCAAATGTTTGCTCTTGATGAAATGAAAACCTTGATTTTCAATTTCTTCCATACTCAAAGGCAACCCAGGATTGAAATGCCCCAACAAGCCCGATTTAGCCGTTTTTGGAATCTCCCAGATGCGGAAGAACCCCAAAATGTGGTCGATGCGGTAGGCGTCGAAATAGCGAGCCATCACTTGCAGGCGGCGTTGCCACCAAGCGTAGCCGTCCTTGGCCATCGCCTCCCAATTGTATGACGGGAAGCCCCAGTTCTGACCCTCGGCAGCGAAATCATCGGGCGGCGCACCGACTTGCACATCAAGATTGAACAAATCAGGGTGACTTTTCACATCCACGCCTTCGGGATTCACGCCGATGGGGATGTCGCCTTTCAGCAGCAAACCCTTGTCGTGCAAGGCTTTGACGGCTTCGCGCAGTTGCTTGTCGCAGTGGTATTGCAGGAAAAAGTGGATTTCTGTGCCGTTGCCGTCGCGCTCGGCGCAGAATTGGGCATAATCGGGAAGCCAATCTTCGTTATCTTTGGCAAACTGTTGGAAATCAGAGGTTTCTTTCAGCGCTTCCCATTGCTGTTCAAACGCGGTTTGGAAATATTTCCATTTGGCTTTCAGCACTTTGGGATAATCCACGGCATCCGTTTTGTTGAGCGTCGTTCGTGTTCGCTTGAAAGTCACGTCTTCCTTGATGTCCAATTGTTTGAGATTGAGATAAATCGGGTTCAAGGCAAAGGCAGAGATGGCGTTGTAAGGGTAGGAGTCGCGCCAGTCGTAGTGCGCTGTTGTGTCGTTGATGGGCAGGATTTGGATGATTTTCAAGCTGTTGGACACGCACCAGTCGCCCAATTTCGGCAGGTCGGCAAATTCCCCAATGCCGAAATCATCATCTGAGCGCAGACTGAACAGCGGCACGGCCACGCCTTTCATGGTTTGCCTTTCGGTGAGCCCGAACCAGTCCCAAACGCGGTCTTTGCCTTCGGGCAAAATGCGGTTGGAGCCGTCCTCCCAGCGGATTTGGCCATTTTCGCGGACGAAATATTTGTATTCGGTCGGTTGAGACGCACGGCCGTGCGTCTCAAAGGAAACGGACCAAACGCCTGTTCCACTATATTCCAGCTGAATGGCCTTGTTAGGATTCCAATTGCCTAATTCTGAGGTGTTTCCCGTAAGGAACAATTCTTCACCCCAGCGGCTGTTGTATCGTAATTGGAATAAGATTTTCATCATTTTTTATGTATGCTGCTTCATTTTATAAAAACGAGCTTTTATTCTTGACCAAAGCCTCCAACAATCCCAGACAGCCTTCTGAAACATCTAGCCAAGTGGCCTCAAAGTCGCCGGTGTACCATGGGTCGGCCACGTCGCCAGGGCGATGGGTGTAGTCCATCAAGAGGCTGATTTTGTGGTTGGTATCCTCGCCGAACATCCGCTTCAGGTTACGCAGGTTGTTACGGTCCATGGCGATAATGAGGTCATAATGGGCATAGTCTTGCCGCGTCATCTGGCGGGCGGTTTTGCCTTCGCAGCCGATACCGTGTTCAGCCAATTTGCGCCTCGCAGGCGGATATACGGGATTACCGATTTCTTCTGTCGAAGTGGCAGCAGAGGCAATCTCAAACTGCTCGCTCAAGCCAGCTTCTTCGACAAGTTTCATCATCACAAATTCCGCCATCGGACTTCGGCAGATGTTGCCGTGGCAGATGAAAAGGATTTTGTGCATTCGCATCGGCCAAGTTATTCGACGGTGACGGATTTGGCAAGGTTTCGCGGTTGATCGACATTGCAGCCACGCATCACGGCAATGTGGTAGGCTAAGATTTGCAGCGGCACTGTGGCCAGCAGCGGCGAATAGAGGCACTCCGTCTCGGGAATCTCAATGACATAGTCGGCCATCTTGCGAGCCAAAACGTCTTTCTCGCTGATGACAGCGATGATTTTTCCGTTGCGTGCTTTCACCTCTTGGATGTTGCTGAGCACCTTTTCGTAAGTGCTGTGGTTGGTGGCGATGAATACGACAGGCATATCCTTGTCAATCAAGGCGATGGGACCATGTTTCATTTCGGCGGCGGGATAGCCCTCGGCATGGATATAGGAAATTTCCTTTAGCTTCAAGGCACCTTCAAGTGCGACAGGATAATTCTGCAAACGACCGAGATACAGCATATTACGCACATCCTTGTATTTCTCGGCGATGTCCTTCACGTGGCCGCTGTGGTCGAGGGTCCACTGGATTTTTTCTGGGATGCGGTCGAGTTCTTGGATAAAAGCGAGGCGTTCCTCATCCTTCATCGAGCCTTTCAGTTCGGCGAGGCGCAAGGCCAACATGGCCATCACGGTGACTTGCGAAGTGAACGCCTTGGTGGAAGCTACACCGATTTCAGGACCAGCGTGGGTGTAAATACCTGCGTCAGTGGCTCTTGAGATGGACGAGCCAATCACGTTGCAAATGCCCAACACGACAGCACCTTTCTCCTTGGCCAACTGAATGGCGGCCAAAGTGTCGGCGGTCTCGCCCGACTGCGACACGGCAATCACCACATCGTGCGGCGTGATGACGGGGTTGCGGTAACGAAACTCGGAGGCATACTCCACCTTAACGGGAATCTTAGCCAAGTTCTCAATGAGATAACTTCCCACCAAACTGGCGTGCCACGAGGTGCCGCAAGCCACAAAAACGATATTGTCGGCGTAGAGTAACTGCTTCTCATACTGCAAGATACCACCCAAGCGCACGGTATTGCTTTCCGGGTGCAGGCGACCGCGCATGGTATCGCGCACGATGGCGGGCTGCTCATAGATTTCCTTCATCATGAAATGGTCGAAGCCGGCTTTCTCGATGCTGTCCAAGTTCATCTTCAGCTCTTGCACGTAAGGAATGGCTTCCACGTCCTGAATGGTCTTGATGTGTAACTCCTCGCCGAGTTTGATGCGCACAACTTGCTCATCCTCAAGGTAAACCACTTTTTGTGTGCGACCCACGATGGGTGTGGCGTCGGAGGCGATGAAATATTCTCCGTTGCCAATGCCGATGACCATCGGACTGCCTTTGCGGGCGGCGATGAGCGTGTCGGGGTGACCTTTTTCCACGATGGCAATGGCGTAGGCACCAATCACGTGGTTCAGGGCGATGCGGACAGCTTCAAACAGGTCGACATGCTCGCTTTGCTGCACGTCCTCGATGAGGTTGGTCAGCACCTCTGTGTCGGTGGAAGATTGGAAGGTGAAACCTCTCTTTTCCAGTTCCTTACGAAGGCTCAGATAGTTTTCAATGATGCCGTTGTGAATCAGCGCAATGTTGCCCGATTGCGAACGGTGCGGGTGGGCATTCACCTGATTCGGCTCGCCGTGGGTGGCCCAGCGAGTGTGAGCAATGCCGATGTGGCCGCTCACGTCTTTTGAAGAAGCAAAGGCCTCCAAATCAGAGACTTTTCCTTTTGATTTATAGACATTTAGTTCGTCAGCTTCATTCAGCAAGGCGACTCCCGCGCTATCGTAACCACGGTATTCAAGACGTTTCAATCCCTCAATCAGGATGGGATAGGCCTCTTGATGGCCAACGTATGCAACAATTCCACACATAGTTTTAGGTATTAAAAGTGCAAAAGTACATTTTTTGAAAAAACGAAAATCCAAAATTGACATTTTTTTTGAGGCGTTTCCAAAATAAACCGTAATTTTGCGTCCCGTATTTCAAAATTTAAGCAGATGAAAAGCGCAGCAAAATACGGGTTCGACAACGAGAAATACCTTAAAATCCAGTCTGAACACATCAAGGAACGCATCGCCAAGTTCGGTGACAAGCTCTATCTCGAATTTGGCGGCAAGCTCTTCGACGATTTTCACGCCAGCCGCGTGCTGCCGGGTTTTGAGCCTGACAGCAAGCTGAAGATGCTTTCGCAACTGATTGATGTGGCGGAAATTGTCATCGTCATCAGTGCGGTCGATATAGAGAAGAACAAGGTGCGTGGCGATTTGGGCATCACCTACGATGTGGATGTGCTGCGCCTCCGCGACGAATTCATGAGTCGTGGTTTCATGGTCAATTCTGTGGTGGTGACGCACTACAACGGTCAGGCCAGCACCGATGCTTACCGCCACCGCTTGGAGCGTATGGGCATCAAGGTGTATTACCACCGCATCATTGAGGGCTATCCGAACAACGTGGCCCTCATCGACTCCGATGAAGGCTTCGGGCGCAACGACTACGTGGAAACCACGCGTCCTTTGGTGGTGATTACTGCCCCAGGTCCTGGAAGCGGCAAGATGGCCGTCTGCCTGAGCCAACTTTATCAAGAAAACAAGCGTGGTATCAAGGCGGGTTATGCCAAGTTCGAGACCTTCCCCGTGTGGAATTTGCCGCTGAAGCACCCCGTCAACGTGGCCTACGAAGCCGCCACCGCCGACCTCAGCGACGTGAACATGATTGACCCGTTCCATTTGGAAGCCTATGGCGAAACTGCTGTCAATTACAACCGCGACATTGAGATTTTCCCCGTGTTGAATGCTATTTTTGAGAGCATTTACGGCGAGAATCCCTACAAGTCACCGACCGACATGGGCGTCAATATGGTGGGCTATTGCCTCAGCGACGACGAAGCCTGCTGCGAGGCCTCGAAACAGGAAATCATCCGCCGCTATTATACTGCGCTTTGCGATTTGGCCAAGGGAAAAGGCTCTGAAAACGAGGTGAATAAGATTGCTCTGTTGATGAAACAGGCCAAAATCAGCACCGCTGATCGCAAGACCACCCTTGCTGCCAAGGAGCGCAAGGAACAGGAAGGCGCACCGTCAGCCGCCATCGAGTTGGGCGACGGCACGCTCATCACGGCGCACACCAGCGACCTGCTTGGCCCCAGCGCTGCCTTGATTCTGAATGCCACCAAGCATATTGCGGGCATTCCGCATGAGGTGAAACTCATCCCTCAGGCCATGATTGAGCCGATTCAGAAAACCAAAGTCAGCTTCCTGCATGGCAAAAACCCGAGATTGCACACCGATGAAGTGTTGGTGGCCCTTTCCATGCTCAGCCTTTGGGACGAAAACTGCAAGAAAGCCTTGGAATGTCTACCGCAACTCAATGGTTGTCAAGTGCATAGTACGGTAATGCTCAGCGAAGTGGACCAGAAAATCTTCAAAAAACTCGGTATTGGCCTGACTTGCGACCCTATGGCGAAGAAATAAGGCTTCAGAAAGTCCGAATGGCTCTTACATAAAATGTCTGCGTCTTCAGCGAGTCGTTGATGACCACTTTGTCATCCTGCCTATGCGCCGCTGCAGCTGCCCGAGTGCCCGTTTCGGTGCTCGACCAATAGGTTTTGCCCTCCAATGTGGGAAAACCTTTGGCCCGAAGTGTGGCGTTCACAGCGTCTTGGTTCTGAAGAAGATAGCGCAATTCAGCGCTGGAAGGCACATACCATTGCTTGCGAGTGATGGGTTTGTGTTCGTCATATACGAGATGCCAAGTGTTTTTCCGATGGCTCCATTGGATGGCCGGATAATGGCTCAGGTCGAAGTTGTTCATTAAAATGTTGATGTTGTACCAGCCGTCGCGAGCGTTGGTGGCACCAGTTTCCTTGTTGATGTGGTCGGGATAACACCATGGCAGAAACGTCTCATCGAGGCTGACCATTAGGCCGGTAGAGCCGCCCGCCGTAGTGAAGAACACAATGCCCTGAAGCGTGTCGTTCTGGTAGTAATCGCCGATTTGATAGGAGGGAAAGACAGGCGCGGGGGTATCTCCGCCTTGCGGTTCGTATTTATTGCAGGCGGCTAAAGCGAGGCAAAAGGCAACGGTGAAAAGGCAGTTTTTCATGGTTTTGATATTTTTGGCAAAAGTAATGAAAAAACAAAACCCGCAAGAGGTTTTTCCTGCGGGTTGGTCGTGTTTTTGGTGATGTTGGACGATTAAAGTTTGTTAAACTCCAGTGTCAAACAATCGTCATCAAAATCATATTCGTTTTCTTTAATCTTGAGCTTGGTTTGTGTTAATTCGTTGATTGTGTAGATTTCATGCTCTAAATCGCCATCATCATCAAGGTAACTAATGGTTAGTTGGTTGCCGCTGATGACATAACTGGCCGTAGGAAACTCGATGTCGATTTCAGGGGCAAGCTCAGCGATAAGTGTTCCATCGCTTTTGAATTCCCAAACTACACCAACGGCTGGGTTATAAGGTGTGGTTTGTCCGTACTGAGTAATGGTTGCAGCGACGCATTTCCATTGGCCAACGATAAGGTTTTTGTCGACTTTCTTGCATGATGTCATGGCGGTCAGTGAAGCTACAAAGAGTAGCAGAGTTAATACTTTAGTAATCTTTTTCATTTTTTTTTTCTCCCTAATTCGTGTCGGGCGCAACTTTTAATGGGTAATAAAGTTGCAAATATACTTTATTTTTTGAAAAACAAATATAAATGTGATGAAAAAGCGTATTTTTGCCCCAATTAAATCCTTTGTCAAATGAAAAAGCTTTACCTAATCACAGTATTAAGCTTCGTGCTTTGCGTGTCCTGCACGAAGAAGGAAACTGACCCTGAAATTATCGCCATGCGCGGATTGGTGAATCGCGTTGTGCCGGAGTATTCCAATAACATCGTTCTCCAACACCTTGAAAATGATACGATTGACCGCTTTGAAATCGAAACGAAAGGCAAAAACCTTGTCATTCGGGGCAACAACGCCAACAGCATGGCCGTTGGCTTGAACCACTACCTGAAATATTACTGCATGGCGCAGTATTCATGGTTCAAGGAAGAGCCTTTGCAGATTCCCGCCACCATGCCTGCCGTGCCTGAAAAAGTCAGTCTAAGTGCTCGCGTGCCTGAGCGTTTCTTCTTGAATTACTGCACTTTCGGCTACACCTTGCCTTGGTGGGACTGGTCGGAATGGGAACACTTCATCGACTGGATGGCGCTCAACGGCATCAACCTGCCCTTGGCCATTACGGGACAGGAGAGCGTGTGGTACGAGGTGTGGAGCGACTTGGGCCTCACCGACGAGGAAATCCGTAGTTACTTCACCGGTCCGGCGCACCTGCCGTGGCACCGAATGCAAAACATCGACCGCTGGGGCGGACCGTTGCCCATATCGTGGCTTGAGAACCAAAAGGAACTGCAAAAGCAAATCGTGGCCCGTGAGCGCGAACTCAATATGCGCCCTGTGCTGCCGGGCTTTGCAGGCCATGTACCGCCTTGCATCACAAGACTTTATCCCGATGCTCCTTTGGCTTCGCTGGGCGACTGGGCCGGCTTCGACAGCACTTGCTGGTGCAAGTTCCTCGACCCGCTTGACCCGCTTTACACCGAGATACAGAAAAAGTTCATCGCCAAGCAGACCGAGTTTTACGGCACTGATCACATCTACGGCATCGATATTTTCAACGAACTCATTCCGCCAAGTTGGGAACCAGAATACCTCGCTCGTGTGAGCCGTCAGGTGTATGAATCCCTTGAGGCCGCCGACCCCGAGGCCAAGTGGCTTGAAATGGCGTGGCTGTTCTGGAACGAGCGTCAGTATTGGGAAGTTGACAACCGCATTGAGGCTTACATCACCTCCATGCCGAAGGACAGGCACATCATGCTTGATTACTACTGCGAAAGGCAGCCCGTTTGGGAGCGCACCAACGCCTATTATGGCGTGCCTTACATCTGGTGCTATCTCGGCAACTTTGGCGGCAACTCCATGTTAGCCGGAAACCTTGACACTGTGAATGTTAGGATTGAACGCGCCTTTGCCAAGGGTGGCGGCAATTTTGTCGGTATTGGCTCCACCTTGGAAGGTTTCGACTGCAATCCGTTCATGTATGAATATGTCTTCGAGAAGGCTTGGGACAACCCGCTCACCCAGGATGTGGACGCTTGGGTGCTTCGCCTCGCCGACCAGCGTGCCGGCAAGAAAGACCCGAATATGCGCTCTGCTTGGACTTTGCTCGCCGACAGTGTATATAATAAGGTATCGTCGCCTGGGCAGACCGTCCGCATCAACCAAAGGCCGACCATGGGCGATATTAATGAATACCGCCAATATTATGTTGCGCCGACCTATAAGTACAACAATATCACGCTGTTGGATGCTTTAGATAATCTGCTTGCCGCCGACTGCAACACGCGCACACGACATTTTGATGCCGTCAATATCACGAGGCAACTGTTGGGCAACTATTTTAGCGACCTCTATGCCGATTATGTGAAAGCCTACCGAGAAGGCGACTACGAGAAATTGCACCAAATTGAGCAGACCATGACCAACATCCTTGATGACACGGACAAGATTTTGGCCACGGAGAGCGCGTTCTTGGTCGGCCGTTGGATTCGCGACGCGAGGGCCATCGGCACGACAGAAGAGGATAAAGACTATTTCGAGAGCAACGCCCGAAATATCATCACAACTTGGGGCGAGGAGGACGCTCTGCTGAACGAATACGCCAGCCGTGCTTGGGCAGGCCTCACTGCGACTTATTATGCCTATCGCTGGAAGGAGTTCTTCAAAGATGTGAACACCGCCATCGAAGCGGGGCAACCTTTTGACGAAAAAGCCTACCACGAGCGCATCTGCAAGTACGAAGGCCAGTGGTGGCGCGAACGGCTTGGCAACTTCAGTGCTGAGCCGCAAGGCGATGGAATTGCTTTGGCAAAAGAGATTGCCGACAAATATCGCGCTGAATTGGAGGCGCGGTATAGGGAATAGACGCTACTTAGCCCAATGAACGCAATCCAAAACATGGCGCAACAAACCTTTGTGAACCAAAAACTTGACTTCGTCGAAGAGTTGGTGCTCTTCACCGACTCGCACATCTTCCTCACCGGGAAGGCGGGCACCGGCAAGACGACCTTCCTGAAAAACCTTCCGCAGAAGACCTACAAACGTATGGTCGTTGTGGCCCCGACAGGCGTGGCTGCCATCAATGCGGGTGGACAAACTATCCACTCATTTTTCCAACTGCCTTTCGGGCCACAAATCCCTGAAAACACGCAAGGAAAGTCTTTCAATGCCAAGTCGTTGGCCACACAATACCAGAAACTCAACAAGAAGAAAATCAACCTTATACGCAGCCTCGACCTGCTCATTATCGATGAAATCAGTATGGTGCGCGCTGACGTTTTGGATGCCATTGACGCGGTTTTGCGCCGTGTACGCCGATCGCAGAAACCCTTCGGCGGCATGCAGCTTTTGATGATTGGCGACGTTCACCAACTCGCGCCCGTGGCCAAGCCCGAGGAATGGGAGGTGCTGTCGCCATATTACGACACGCCTTATTTCTTCGGCAGCCAAGTGCTGCAAAACACGCCATACGTTTGCGTCGAGTTGGAACACATCTACCGCCAGCACGACGACGATTTCATCACCTTATTGAACAAGGTGCGCAACAACCGCATGGATGCGGAATGCGTGCGCCTACTCAACACGCGTTTTAAGCCCGACTTTAAGCCGAAGGACGATGAAGGCTACATCACCCTGACGACCCACAACTACCAAGCCGACCAAATCAACGAGTCGAAGCTGGCGGCCATCAAGGAAAAACCGCTGGTTTTCAAGGCGGAAGTGCGCGGCACCTTCCCTGAAAATACGTATCCGACCAAAGAGGAACTGACGCTGAAAGTGGGGGTGCAGGTGATGTTCGTCAAGAACGACCCGACAACCGAAAAGGCCTTTTTCAACGGCAAAATCGGCCGGTTGGTGGGTTATGACGAGAAGGAAGGCACTGTCACTGTAGAAAGCGAAGGCGAGCGCATCACCGTCCCGAAACTGAAGTGGGAGAACATGGAATACACCATCAACCCTGAAAATCAGGAGATTGAAGAGAAGGAAATCGGCAGTTTCACGCAGATTCCGCTGCGGTTGGCTTGGGCCGTCACCATTCACAAGAGCCAAGGCCTCACCTTCAACAAGGTCATCGTCGACGCAGGTAAGGCCTTCGCGCACGGACAGGTGTATGTCGCTCTGAGTCGCTGCACCTCCTTGGAAGGCCTCGTGCTGAAAACGCGCATCACTTCCAATGCTCTGGTCAATGATTTTTCTGTCAATCGATTCGTTGAGACTTTGCCTGAAAAAGAACCCACGCAAGAGAAAGTGGACGCGTTGCGCCACGAGTACGAGCTGGAAACCATGCTCGAACTCTTTGATTTTGACGGTATTTACAAGGATTTCGGTAAGCTGATGAAAGTGATTTATGACAATGATACCCTCTTTGAAGGCGCGATGATTCAGGACCTTTCGGGAAGGCGTGGCAAAATCTATGAGGAGCTATGTCAGGTTAGTATCAAGTTTGAAAGCCAAATCCGTAAGTTGCATGGCGAGACGCTGTTGTGCGAACAAAATTCGGCCTTGCAAGAGCGAATAATAAAAGGTGTGGCCTACTTCAACGAGCACCTGAAAGCTATCGCCGACGGTTTGTTTGACTTGCCCTTTAAGACCGACAATCAAGCCGTCAACGACCAACTCGCAGAAGCCTTGAAACTGCTTGAGGGAAGCATCGCATTGAAAACCAGTTGTTTGGAGGAATGCATGGACGGCTTCACGGTCAAGGCATACCAAAAGACCAAGTCCGTCAAGGCGATTGAGAAGGAAAAGAACGCCAAGAAGAAGGTCGAAATCAGGGACGACGTGATGGACAAGAGTCCGCTGTATGCAGCTTTGGTCGCATGGCGGCTGCAAAAAGCGCAAGACGCCGATGTGCCAGCCTATACCATTGCGCACAACAAAACCCTCAAAGCCATTGCACAGGTTCAACCTGTTACCTTGTTGGCGTTGAAGGAGGTGCCGGGCATGGGCGCCAAAAGCGTGAAGCGTTTCGGGGACGAGATTCTCGATGTTGTTTTGCGGTACATTCAAGAGACCCAAACGAGGTAATAAGAAAAAATGCTATTTTTGCAGAATAAAATCATGTCCGTTATTCAAAACCAGAACCCATGAACATCACGGAACAAGACAAGGAATTCATGCGCGAGGCCATCCGTCTTGCCGACGAGCATGTAAAGATTGGAGGAGGCCCCTTCGGGGCGGTTATCGTAAAAGACGGAGAAATCGTTGCCGGAAGCGCCAACAGCGTCACCCTCGACAACGACCCCACGGCCCACGCCGAGGTGAACGCCATCCGTCAGGCCTGCCGCAAGTTGGGCACGTTCGACCTCTCAGGGTGCGTGATTTACACCTCGTGCGAGCCTTGCCCGATGTGCCTCGGCGCCATCTATTGGGCGCACCTCGACCGCATCTATTACGGCAACACGCGCCGCGATGCCTACGACATCGGCTTTGCCGACGATTTTATCTACAAGGAATTAAGTAAAAGCCTAAAAAACAGAACTTTGCCCATCGTCCCGTTGTTGCGTGACGAAGCGCAAAGTTCATTCCGTCTTTGGCAGGAAAAGGAAGACAAAACGGAATATTGATTCCGAATTACTTCAATTCGTAGGTGTTGATGCTTCCGACAGCCTCTTCCAAAACCATCTTAATCATCACGCCGTCGCTGACGCGATAGGTCAGCACGACTGATTTGTAGCCGCCTTTCGGCACTTTGCCATTGGCGACGATGGAAATGGTTTTCAGGCCATTCTCCTCAGAAATGGTCGTTTCGGCATTGTTGTCGATGGCAGCTTGCTCCCAATTGCCTGAAAGACAGTTGAGAAGCGTGGCGCGTTGCAATTCGACCGTCTTCACCTTCTCGGCATCGAGCTCGGCTTTCTTGCCGTCCATGTTGATTTTCACCATGTTGCCCTCGATGATGAAATAATCACCTTCAGGCTCGGTGTAAGTCATTGAAAGTTGGTCTTTTCCGTCAAAAACGATGTGACCGGCTTTGTCGAAGGTCTTGCCCGACACTTTCATCATTTTCACTTGCGAAAAGTCGGTGTCCAAAGTGGTCTGTGCGAAGGCTCCAAAGGAAAGCAGCAACGCAGTGATAATCAGTGTAATGTGTTTCATTTCGGTAAATTGTCTAAAAAGTTTACTACATCGGAAACGGTTTCAAATTTGGCCAATTCCTGGTCGGGAATGGTGATGCCGTAGTCGTCTTCTAAGCGCATCAGAAGTTGCAGAATGTCAACGGAATCCGCGCCGAGGTCTTTCTTGATTTGGGCGTCAAGCGTGACCCTTTCGGGCGCGATGCGCAACTGACGCGCAAGGATGGTTTTTACTTCTTCGTACATATTTTTGATTTAAAGATTCAAAGATTTAAAATTCAATATTCGTAGTGTTCGTATTTCATGATGATTTCTTCCATCTTCGACGAAAGCGAACTGACCTCCATCTTGTAGGCCTGCTCGATGCACTTCTCCACTGCCGTCGCCTTGCTCGAACCGTGACCTTTCACCACCGTCTTTTCCGTGCCGAGGAGGACGCTGCCGCCGTAGTTCTGGTAGTTCATGAACTCCTTTTCTTCCATGAACATCCGCTTCATCAACAACGCGCCCAATTTGTAAATCGGCCTCGAATAGATGTCCTTCTTCAACTTCTTCAACAGTTCCAAGGCCGTGCCTTCGGTGGTCTTCACCAACACGTTGCCCGAAAAGCCGTCGCAAACCACTACGTCGTAGTTGCCGGAAAGCAGGTCGCGGCTCTCCATGTTGCCCACAAAATGGATTTCGGGCGTTTCACTTAGCAAAAAGTGTGCCTTTTGTCGGATTTCGTCGCCTTTTTCTGCTTCTTTTCCGACATTGAGCAAGGCAATACGCGGATTTTCAATATTATAGACATGTTTCATGTAAAGGCTCGACATGATGGCGAATTGCCGTAGATGTTCCGGCGTGACCTCCACATTGGCGCCGCTGTCGCAAATCCCGACGATGCCGCCGTCCATGGTGGGCAGAATCGGGCAGAACGCAGGACGAATCACGCCCTTCACGCGCCCGATGCGGGTCAATGCCGCCGCCACAAGCGCGCCCGTGGAACCTGTGCTGACCATCGCGGAGATGTCGTCGCGGTCGCGCAAGAGCCGCACCGCCTTGATCATCGAACTTTCCCGTTTCAGGCGGATGGCATCGATGGGGCGTTCTTCGCAGCCGATGACCTCCGGCGCGTGGATGATTTCCAAGCGCGAGGTATCGTAGGTCTTGGTTTTCAGGTAGTTCTGAAGCGTGGTCTCGTCGCCGGTCAGAATCAGATGCAAGTCTGGCATCTTGGCCATGGCCGCCAACGCGCCGTCCACATTGGCTTCGGGGCTGTGGTCGCCACCGAAACAATCGATTATTATTTTGATCATATTTGTTTAATATAACATCTATGCCGTTTAATCTTCTGTTCGTCAAACCGTTTCCATTGGTTTTGGATGGCGTAATTGTCCTCTAAATTGCCGTTGGTTTCAGCATATTTCACGGTCTTGAGCATCTTCATCAACTCTGAGGAAACGATGACGCTCACGCCTCGGTTGAGCCATTCGGGTTCCACTCCGAGGAGGCAGAGGTCGATGACATCGGGCTTTTTCAGGGTCTTGAGCAACCTTATTAATGTAAGCGGTGTCAATTTTCCGCCAGAAGGTCTCACCGCGTCGGCAATGCCGGGGAAAGTCAGCCCGAAGCAAATCATCTTCTCATTTTCGTCGAGGATGACGGCCACGTTTTTCACGTTGATAACCAATCGGAAGTTGTCGATCATCATCTTTTTCATGCCTTCGGTGAAAGGCACGGTGCCGTAAAGCAGATCGTAGGACTTGTCAAGCAACTTGAAGATGCCGTCGGCGTATTTTTTGAGGAATTCGTTGGTGTTGCGCGCCGTGCCGAGGTGCAGGTTGTAGCGTTTCATCACGAAGGCGGCCAACTTATCGACCTCGCCGTCGTAGTCCTTGGGAATGCGCAGGCGGCTGCCCGTCCAATCGACTTCCTTCTGATATCCAAAATTCTCGATAAAGGTCTGATAATAAGGATAGTTATAGGTCTCCTCGAAGGTGGCGGGATAGTCGAAACCCTCAATCAGCAGGCCTTCGCGCTCGAGGTCGGAGTAGCCCAACGGCCCTACCACTTCGTTCATGCCCTTGCTGATGGCCCAGTCTTCCACGGTTTTGAGCAGTTTCTGTGCAACTTCCTCATCTTCAATGACATCGAAGTGGTTGAAGCGCACTTGTTTTTTGCCCGTCTTTTCGTTGGCGGCGCGTTGCACGATGCCCGAAATGCGCCCCGCCATCTTGCCGTCTTTGTAGGCATTGAAGTTGATGGTGTCGCACATGTCGTTGTAAACGAAGTCCTTACGGAAGATTTTCTTCTCGTCCATGTACAAGGGCGGCGTGTAGTACGGGTTGCCTTTGTACAGTTCCAGCGGGAAGTCGATGAACTCCTTTTGCTGTTTTTTGGTTTTGACTTCTTCTATGGTTATCATTTTAGTTGGAAGTTGCTCTGTTAATTAGTTTGCAAAAATAGGCAATTCTTTTGAAATCTTTGGGAAATGCGTTGCTTAAATTGAAAATGTCTATCTGTGCAGGGCGAGAATAATAGTATACGCAGTGCGGATACAATTCGCTTGTCGAAAAGCCACAATGGACTATCGCCATAGCGAAAGAACAATGTTTGGAGCAAAACACAATTGAAGGCAAAAATCTATCTGAAAAACCGATTTGATTGAAAAATTGTGTATCTTTGCCGCGATAAAAACACGAATTGTAACCCATAAAACGAATTAAATATGCAATAAAAGCGCAGATTTGCGTGAAATGAAACGACATAAACAGCATTAAAACTGGATTCTTCTCTACTAAAGATTTGGCGATTTTTACGAAGATATTCCAAAAATATTAGTCATAATGCTCGCGCGTAGCGTGAGATGGACTTATTTCTTGGGAATATCGGGTTACGCCAAACACCTTAGTAGAGCGGGAAACAAGGAAGTTTCACGCTTTTTTTGTGCTTGTTTGGAAACAGGAACTAATCAATCAAATCAAACAAGTAATAACAATTAAAATCACAAGAAAATGAAAAAAGTAACAAAATTCTTCATGGTAGCCTTGTTGGCTAGAATGTGCAGTTTCGGGTATGCACAACAATACGAATGGAAGAAATCTCCCAAAAATGGTGAAGTCGAAATTGGTGTTATCACTAATCAATATGATGCGGGTCAAAAAGTTATCGACATTCACAATATTTGTATTTTTGATACTAAAAGAGAGTTTACAGAAGAACAATTGTATAATATATTGCTTTCAATAGCGAAACAAAAATATGGAGAATCCCATCCTAATTTTGTTTTGAGAAATTTTAAATCATCAAGTGGTCAAAAAACGAGGCAAGACCCATACTATGAAAGAAACAAATTTGTTGGTTATGATAATTTCTACGACTACTATTATAATATATCTGCAACTGTAGTTATTCCTGACCCAAAATTAGAAGCAGACAAAAAGCTCTCACAATCCCTCGACAAGGCTCTTCGTAATGTCCGTCAAGGCTCAAGAATTGCTATTGACCAAGTGACGGTTGGAAGTGGTATCAATAGGGAAGATTATAAGGATCGACTGATAGATGTTTTGTTAGATAAAGGATATAAAGTAGTGGCCAAAGAATATCTTGAGAAACTCTATGAAGAACAGCAAAACCAGCAGAGCGGTATCTACAATGAAAGAACTACCGTTCAGGAAAACAACTTCTCTGCCGTGGGCTACTACATCAACGTGAAAGTCACGGAAACCTCGCTGCGGGTGCAGGTAATTAATGTGAGCACGGGAGAATATGAAGGTAATGCAACTGTAAACTTCTAAAAATCAACGATAATGAAAGCAACAAGAATCATCATTTTGGCACTCGCCCTGCTACTGGGTTTGGGCAAGGCCATGGCACAAGAAGACTGCAACCGCGCACAGAAGGCACCGCAAACCAAGGAAACGGTGCTCACCAAAAGCACCCGCACCAAGAAGGGCTACGACAGCTATCAAGCCGCCTACAAAGCCGCCTTGCGTGAGGCCAAGCAAGCCCACCCCAACAAGGAGGTCGGCATCCGTAACCTCAGCAAAGGCGATGTGAAAGTCAATGGAGACGGATCGGTGTCAAACTACTACAACTACACCGTGGTGGAGCTGCCCGGCATCGTGGCGCAAAACCTCTTCAATGCCATCAGCCAAGCCACGCGCGAGATAGACGAAGGCAACCGCTTCGCCTTGGACAAAATCAGCATCACCGACGGCCAAACCGACAAGGAAAAGACCAAAGGCCAAATCGTGGATTACCTCTTGGGCAAGGGCTACAAGGTGGTTGCCAAGGAGCATTTGGAGAAACTCTACAAGGAACAACAAGGCCAACAGAGCGGCATCTACAATGAAGAAACCACTGTAGAAGGCAACAACTTCACGGCAGTGGGCTACTTCATCAGCGCCCGCATCACCGAGGAATACATTCAGGTGCAGGTCGTCAATGTCAGCACCGGCGAGTTTGAGGGGAATGTCACGGTGAATTTGTAAGGTCATTTCCAAACAAGTTAAACAAATCGACCGCAAAGAAATTCTTGGCGGTCGATTTTTTTGCTACCACATTACTCATATTAGAAAAAGTTGCTAATTTTGCGGTCAGAAATAAGAGACTAGAATGCGCGGAGTATCCATCAATATCAACCTGCCGACCTACGGCAATTTCTCTCCCGAAGAGCTTACTCGCAAAGTGAGACGGTTCGCCATTGAATTGGTGTCGCCTAAAGAAAGGAATACTGCTCCTTGTTGCTACACCGAAGAAGAAGTGGAAAGACTTCTCAACGAGCGTATGCAAAGCATAGAAGATGGCACGGCAGAATTCGTTTCGCACGATGAAGTCAAGGCTCGAATCAAAGCGATGCTGGCATGAGAGAGATTCAATGGCTCAAGGAAGCTGAAGACGAATTGGCCGACATTGTTGATTATGTCCTTCAGAATCAAGGGCAAAAAGTGGCTTTGGAAGTTTACGACAGCCTTATTTCCCGTACTGATTCTCTGGCCGAGTTCCCCGAATTAGGCACTTCCGAAACGAAATACAAATTCAAAGGCAAGCCTTTACGTGTGCTTCATTCTTGGCATACCAGGGTTTTCTATATCGTCCAAGAAACAAGAATTGATATTGTGTTGCTTTGGAGCAACCGAATGGACGACAGAAAAATCGGCAAAATGCTTTCCAGAAGGAATTAAATCCTTTCATTTCACGGCACCGCTGAGTTTGAAAGGATTGTTGCGGTGAGTTTGTTAGATATTGGTTGTAGGGCTATCACACCGTGGCAGCCCTACATTTGGTTATTCAATCAACGATGCTTAGCATGGAAGCAGATGCCCAAACCATTAGGCCCGCAGTGACTTCCGATGGTCGGATTGACGACGGTGGTGATGACGTTTAGGTCTTGGCCGAACTTCTCTTTCAGTTGTCTTTCCGCTTCGGCGGCGATGTCGGGGCAGTCCGAATGGCCGATGACCACGCGGTGGGCCTTTACGTCCTCGCCGAGTTCCACAACATATTGCACCAAACGCGCAATGGCCTTGGCGCGACCCGTTTCCTTGCCGATGCTCACCATCTTGCCCTCGTCGTTGAGGTAGATGATGGGCCGGATGCCGATGAAGCCTCCCATGGTGGCCGCCAAACCGCTCACGCGACCGCTGCGACGGAAGAACTTCAGGTCGTCGGCGAAGAAGTACATCGGGAACTTCGGCACTTCCACTTTGGCCCATTCCACGATTTCCTCGGCGGTCTTTCCGGCTTTCAGCAGGTCGGCCACTTCGAGAACGATGTTGTAGCACAACGCACTGATTCCCAACGTATCCACTTCATAGAACTTGCGCTCGGGATACTTCACTTTCAGTTTCTCCAACGCCTGATTCATGATGGTGAAAGTGTTGGAAGTACCTGACGAGAAATGCACATAAAGAATGTCGTTTCCGGCGGCAAATTCTGGCTCGAAGTACTGGGTATAAACCTCTTCGCTCATCGCACTGGTGGTCGGCATGGTGCCGGCGCGAAGCATGTCGTAGAACTTGTGGGAATCGAATTCCTCAAAGTCCACGTAAGGATGAATCACTTGATTATCAATGGTGTACGGCATACTAATCAGTTTAATGCCATACGCGGCGCACTCCTTGGGAGTGATGTCGCAATCGGTGTCGCTAAAGAATGTCAGCATAGTACAAAGATATAATCATAAACCGGCTGTTGGCCGTTGTTCAACATAATTTCAAGGTTCTTGTATTGGTTTTGCAGGTCGGCGACAAGTTTTTCAGCTTCATTTTGAGGCACTTGCTCACCGAAGAAGACAAGCATCACGTCGCGGGAGGCGGCACCAAGGCTCTCGACTAAGGCTTTGGCGGCGGTTTCGCGGTCGGGACTGTCGCTGAGGAGTTGCTTGCCGCTGTAACCGACAAAGTCGCCCGTGTGGACGCTCACTTGGTCGCCCTCGGCCTCGCGGATAGCAGTGCTGACCATGCCCGTCACCACGGACTGCATGATTTCTGTGACGCTTGCGACAACTTCCTCAACATTAGGATTATCTTTGTCAATGGAGCCGATGCCGTAGTAGCCTTCGCCGATGGTGGCCGATGGAAGCACATGAATGTCAGCACCTTTATAAAGCTCGGCGGCTTGGTCGGCGGCCATTTTGATGTTCTTGTTGTTGGGGAAGACGAGGATGTGTTGCGCGTTGATTTTCGCGAAGGCATCCAAGAAGTCCTGTGTCGCGGGGTTCATCGTCTGACCGCCCGCAATCACCTCGTCGGCACCAAATTCGCGGAAGGTGTTGATGAGGCCTTCGCCCGAGGCCACCGTCACCACGCCGTATTTCTTCGGCGGTGTCTTGAATGAGGCGTTGTCTTGGTTGGTCGATTGGTGGTGTTGCAGCGCCATGTTCTCGATTTTGAGGGTCAGGAATTCGCCGTATTTCTGCATTTCGTTGAGAATCACGCCGGGCGTGAAAGTATGCACATGCACCTTCACAATCGAATCTTCGCGGAAGGCCACCACCGACTCGCCCACACGGTTCAGGTAGTCGAAAATCACGTTCTCGTCGAAGGTGTCCAAATCGACCTTGGAGCGCATCAGACGGAGCAGAAACTCAGTGCAATAGCCAAATTCAAGGGTGCTGTTTTCGGTGAACTTATCGAGTTCCACGGTGGGTGTTGATGCCGTTGTCGGGGCGATTTCTTCCTCAGAGATTTGGCCGTTCAAGCCATCGTTCATGCCATGGAAAATGCTCAGCAGTCCCGCGCCGCCGCTATCCACCACGCCAGCATCTTTCAGCACGGGCAGCAGCTCTGGCGTGTGGTCGAGCGAGGTTTTCATGGCATCCAACAAGGTTTCAAAGTAATGGTTGAGGTCTGCATTGGCATCGGCACCCGCCGCGCCTTCACGAAGCACGGTGATGATGGTACCCTCCACGGGAACGGGAACGGATTTATAAGCCTCGTCCACAGCCGCTTGCATGGCTTTGGCGAAGGTTTTTGTGTCGGCTTCCGCCACGTCTTTCAAGCCTTTGGCCAAGCCCGCGAAAATGCGCGAAAGGATGACGCCGGAGTTGCCACGAGCGCCGAGCAACATCCCCGATGAGGCCGCCGAAGCGATTTCGGACAGCGTTCCTAGATTGTTTTTCAAGGCATCGCAGCCCGCCCTGAGGGTCATGAGCATATTGTCGCCCGTGTCGCCGTCGGGGATGGGGAACACGTTCAGGTCGTTAATGACCTTTTTGTCACGCCCCAGTTGCACCGCGCCTTGGCGGAGCATGGCGGCGAAGGTCAAACTATCGAGTTCAGTTGTTTTCTGCATCTTTTTTCTTTTTCAAAACACTCTTCCGATACCAAGGCCACTTCATCAGTTGCCTGAACGCAAACGGCTGGAGGCAGTAGGAAATCATGATCGTCGAGGCCATTCCGATGAGGGTGATGAGGCCGATGGAACGGATGGCTGGATGTACGGCAAAGAGCAGCGAGGTGACCACGATGACGAGGATAACCGCCGAGAAGAAAATGGCGATTTTGTGCCATGTGAGGATCTCGTTGCTGCCCGTTCGAGCCTCGGAAAGCAAGCCTTCGGTGATGAAGATGCTGTAGTCCACGCCCACGCCAAAAATAAAGGTGGAAATGACGATGTTGATGAGGTTGAATTCAAGGCCGAGCAAAGCCATATAGCCCTGCACCATGAACCAGCTAAGCACCATCGGGAGGAACGAAAGGAGGGCCGTGATGATGTTGCGGAACGAAACCAACAGGATAATCAGCACGAAGAGTGACGAAATCCACACAGCGATGTTGAAGTCGTCGTGGATGACCTCCACCATGCTCTTGCAGTAGTAGAACGGCTCCAAAACGAAGGTCTTGGGATTGGTGACAAGTTCATCGGTGACGATGTCCTTTTCGTCGAAGCGCATGGCCACGTCGGTGAAGATCATGTATTGGTTGTCGGCGTTGCACTCGATGAAGTTGCCGAGCAGGTTGTCGGGAATCACGCCGCTTTCCATCAGCGAGGCGGGTTCGTATTCGGCGTCCAGGAGGTCCTTGAAATCATAGAACATCATCGGGTCGAGGCCAAAGTCCTTTGCACCCTTGTCGATCATGCGGATGGCTTCGGCTTTGCGTTCGTCGGTCCAATAGGCGTTCCATGCAGCAATGCGCTGCTCTTGGTCGGCCTGGGTGATGAACAGCTTGGGAATCATGTCGGTATAGTTGTGGACAAGCTCTTGCTGCTTCAACGATTCCAGCTTGACCATCAGCGATTTGTCGGCTTCCAAAGCCTCGTCGATGTCGGTCGAAACGGTGGCGAAATAAAGGTGGAAGAAGCCGTCGTTGTTCTTCTCGTTGAAGAGGCTTTCGGCCTCCACCTCGGCGGGCGAGTTGTAGTCAAGGTTGCGCAAGTCGCTGTCAAACTTCACTTTAGGCGAGAAGATGATGCCGACCACAAGGATAATCACAATCAGCGCGAGGAACCACGGTTTCTTGTCGAAGGGCAAATTATTGAGTCGCGAAATGCGACGGAAGGTCTTGTCGTCGGCGTTGGCGTGACGCTTCGGCAGGAAGTGTGGCAGGAAAACAAGCGCAAACATCGTGCTGCCTATCAGCGCAAGCGAGGCGAACATGCCAAAGTCACGAAGCAGGTCGCTCTCAGTGAAGAGCAAGCTACAGAAGGCCCCCACCGTCGTGATGCAGCCCAAAAACACGGGTGTGGATTCGTCTTGGAGCAGCTTTTCAGGGTCGCCGACGAAGAAATGGTGGATGAGCACATGCAGGCAGTAGCTGATGGCCACGCCGAGCACAATGGCGCCCAACCCCAAGGCCATAAGCGACATTTCGCCCCGAATCCAATAGATGCAGGCCAAGGAAAACGCCGTGCCGTAGATGATGGGCAACAGCATCTCCCAAATAAAAGATAAACTCCTAAAACACAGTCCGATAAGGATAAGGATGAGCACTAAGGAAATGCCCACCGTCAGAATAAGGTCGGAACGGATGCGGCCTGCGTTCGATACACTTCCGATGGGGTCGCCGTGAGCGTGGACTTTCACGTCGGGATGGGCGGCCTCAAATTCATTTTGTGCCTTGGAAAGCATTTTGGAGAAATGTGTCGCCGACCACGAGTCCAGTGAGCGGAACGCTGGCGCAAGGTAGGCGATGGCCACCGTACTGTCGGCACAGAAGAAATGCCCGTCTATGATATTGAAGCTGTTCGTCGCGCCTTCGATGGCATCGCCTAAAACAGCTCCGCGCAGGTTGAACGGGTCATATCCGATGGCTTGGGTGATGTCGCCCGTCTCGTCCTCCATCATCAGGTTGTAGTTGACCCACATCTGCTCTTCGACGGCTTCAGGCTCCATCGCCTTCTCGAAGTCGTGGTAAGCCACAGTGTCGATGAACGAGGGGATGTGCTCCAGCACGAAATCCAAGGCGTTGAGGGCCGTTTCGGGCTCCATCCTGTACAACACGTTGGAAATGAAGTGGCTCGCCGAGTCCTTCTCGAACAGCAATTCGATGAATTCGTCGGTTCTTTGGGCCAAAATATCGGTGGAAACGGGTTCGTCCGCTGAGGTCACTTGGATGTAAATTTTGTCCTTCAGCTGGATGGAACTGAAGGCCAACTGGCTCTCCACGTTCGATTCGGGTAGCAATTTGGTGATATCTTCCTCGTAATGCAGCTTCAAGCCGAAGAAAACAAAAACCACCGATGTAACGATTAAAACCGTGTACATCAATGCTTTATGTGAGTGGAAAAATCTATAGAGGGGTAAAAAAACCTTGTGCATATAGTCTACTTCTTAAAAGGTGCAAAATTACCACTATTTTTGGTTATAATAATGTTTTTTCTTCAAATTTTGCAAGATTCCGTATCTTTGCGGTCGAATTGACACAAACTATTTCGATAACGTTATGAAAATCACAAAGATTCATGCAAGAGAAATCCTCGATTCAAGAGGTAATCCCACTGTGGAAGTGGAAGTGACATTGGAAAACGGCGTGATGGGTCGCGCCAGCGTGCCTTCGGGTGCTTCGACGGGCGAAAACGAAGCCCTTGAACTTCGCGACGGCGACAAGAACCGCTATGGCGGCAAAGGTACCCAAAAGGCCGTTGACAACGTGAACAAAATCATCGCTCCGGCCCTCGTCGGCGACTGCGTGTTCCAGCAACGCGCTTTGGACGCTAAGATGATTGCCTTGGACGGCACCCCGACCAAGAGTAAACTGGGCGCCAACGCCATCCTCGGCGTTTCGTTGGCCGCTGCAAGAGCCGCTGCCAATGCGCTCCACATGCCGCTCTACCGCTACATCGGCGGCACCAACACCTACACGCTGCCCGTCCCGATGATGAATATCATCAACGGCGGCGCGCACTCCGATGCCCCCATTGCGTTCCAGGAGTTCATGATTCGTCCTGTGGGCGCTCCCACGCTGAAGGAAGCCGTGCGCATGGGTGCTGAGGTGTTCCACGCTTTGGCCAAGCTGCTCAAGAAACGCGGCCTCTCCACCGCCGTCGGCGACGAAGGCGGCTTCGCTCCCGCACTTGAAAGCACCGAGGATGCTTTGGACATTATCTGCCAAGCCATCCGCGAGGCTGGCTACGAACCCGGCAAGGACGTGAAAATTGCCCTCGACTGCGCCGCTTCGGAGTTCGCTTTCCTCGAAAACGGCAAGTATTTCTACGACTACAGCCAATTGAAGGGCGGCAAGAAGAAAGACCCGAACGGCAAGAAACTCTCTGCTGACGAGCAAGTGAAGTTCCTAGAGGAACTCATCACCAAGTATCCTATCGACTCCATCGAGGACGGCCTCGACGAGAACGACTGGGAAAGCTGGGTGAAGCTCACCAAGGCCATCGGCGACCGTTGCCAACTCGTGGGCGACGACCTCTTCGTGACCAACGTGAAGTTCCTTGAAAAGGGCATCGCTATGGGCGCGGGCAACGCCATTCTTATTAAGGTGAACCAAATTGGCTCGTTGAGCGAGACTTTGGACGCCATCGAAATGGCCCACCGCCACGGCTACAACACCGTGACCAGCCACCGCTCGGGCGAGACTGAGGACACCACCATCGCCGACATCGCCGTGGCCACCAACAGTGGCCAGATCAAGACCGGCTCGCTGAGCCGCACCGATCGCATGGCCAAGTACAACCAACTCATCCGCATCGAGGAAGAGCTTGGCGCTCAGGCTGTTTATGGCTACAAGCGCATCAGATAATTGGTGTTGCGCTACATGAAAAATGCGGACAGGCTTTCGGGCTTGTCCGCATTTTTTTTGTCTTACAGATACTTGGCGAACAACTCGGCCAATTCCTCGCCGCGCGTCAGCTGTCCGTTAATCATGCAAACCGTTGAAACCGTGGCTGCTACGCAGAGTTTCATGTCGGCCTTTCGGTAAATTTCCTGCTCAAAAATGAAGCGCGGCCCTTCGCGGCGCACGTTGAGGCAAGAGAGAAAAGCCTCCTGTCCGTGCAGCGGTGTCTTGTACTTCATCGTGATTTCGGCCACCACCACGTCCATGCCGGCCTCGTGCCATTTTTGGAACGAATGCCCTTCTTGTTGCAGCCATTTGTGACGTGTCGCTTCAAGGTAATGCTGATAGTTGGCGTTGTTCACGATGCCTTGGATGTCGCACTCGTAGTCGCGCGTCTCCATTTCCAATGTATAGAGGTAGTTTTTCATCGGCCTAAATATTGTGGCAAAGAAAAAAAATGTCAACGATATTGCTCAATAAAATCTCTAACTAACCTGAACACAGGTTCATAGCTTTCGAAGCGGACGGTCTCGTAGGTGTCGAAAATGGTGTGGTAGTATTGGAAAGCGTCGCCCTCTTGGTTTTCGAGGAAAATGCAAGGCACATGGCGACTGGCAAAGGGGTAATGGTCGCTGTTGGCGGCCAACTCGCCACGGTTCAGGCTTTCGAAATGGTGCTTCTCGTTGTTGATTTGCTCAAACAAAGCGAAGCCGCGCATTCCCTCGTCGCTGACCTCGCAATACTGGACAGGGTTGTTGTCGCCAATCATGTCGATGTTGAACAGATACTTGATTTGTTCCAATGGCACAAGCGGGTGCTGCGCATAAAACTCCGAGCCGCGAAGGTTGGCATCCTCGCCAGAGAAAGCAATGAAATACATGTCGTATTCGGGACGGTTTTGGGCGTAATATGCAGCCAACGTGACAATGGCGGCAGTGCCCGAAGCATTGTCGTTGGCGCCCGCGTAATAAACCTGCCTGCCAAGGTTGCCGAGATGGTCATAGTGGGCCGTGAAGACATAGCAACTGTCATGCTTCTTGCCCTCCACTTTGGCGATGACGTTGAAGCACTCGTAATCCTTCAGGAACTTGTTGTCAATCTTCGCGCGGATAGTCTTCACGCCTTCGACAGCCTCAGGCGTCATCCAGATGATGGGTTTATCCACCACGCGATGACCGTATGCCTTATAAAACTTGATGGGAGAAGTCCAGGTTTGGATGAGTCCCGCATTGGTGCATTCACCCGCCTTTTGCAAACGCCCGAAAGCCTCGTGGTGCCGATAGGCAAACCAAAACTCACAAGCTACAAAGCAATTGGCGTATTCGGGTTTGGCCAGGTCGGCAAACATTTTGTCGGGGTCAAAGTTTAGGGTATCTACGTGATACACAGGAAATTCACCATACACTCCAGGCGAGTACTCACGCATGGAGTAATCAACGCCAGGCACCAACTTCTTTCCGTCGGCCCAAAGTATCATTTTTTTCGGGAAGGTGTTGATATCCAACTTAAATGGCTGACAAATCACCTCATCGACGCCGGCCTTTTCAAACTCCTTTTGCAAGTACTTTCCAGCCTTGTTGGCTCCACCTTTGGCATAGCCACGGCCTTGGTATTTTGCAGAACTCAACTCCTTGATAATCTGTTTGTAATGCGCCATGTCCTGAGCGTTCAACTGCGTCGCAGCGAATGCAATGGCAAAAACGATTCCGAAAATTGCAGTTTTCTTTGTCATAACTTATTCTTTTGGATTCAACCTGCAAAACTAAACAATTTTTCCAACATCTTCCTCCTAATATGCCTCAAAGCCGCAGGCAGCACTTCCGGTTCCATCATCTGGAGTGCGGTGTTCAGCTCTTCAAGCAATTCGGGATAGTGGACGCTTTGCGCGTAGGTTAGCTTGATGGCCAAAGTTTTCACCCCGATGGGCTCGTCGGAGAGTATCGAGTTGAAGCAGAAATTGAGGAAGTCAGTGCGGATGTGGTCTTGCTCAAAGGGCGTTCTTTCCAAGAGATTCAGAATCAGTCGTCTTTTGGTGGTGCTTTCGGTGCGCATGGCCTCGTCGACGAGGGTGTTTTGGCGCTCAGTCAGCCATGCATCCGCCGTTTTGGGCAGGTGTGTCATCACCCAAGCGGCGTTGTCGGAAGTTCGTTTGTCAGGGTCGAAGAGCAATCGGAAAAGTGTTTCCTTGAAATCAGCATTAGCCAATGCCTTGGCATCGCTTCCGCTGATTCTGTCGGATAATAAGGTTTTGAGTTTGGACATGGTTTACCACCGATTTTTGGGCTCCAATGTGATATGCTTTTCGCTGCCGTCAAGACCGATGAGGTCTATCTCTTGCATAGGCGAAAACTCAACATCACACTCCTCTTCCCAAGAATAATCGGCGACGTTTTTCCCATTGATTGCCGTAATCACATCGCCCAATTCCATCCCCGCATTGGCGGCATCGCCGTCCCTGACTAACGAGGAAACGACCCATCCTTTGCCAATGTCGGTGTGGTTTTTGAAACGATAGTCGTAGGTTGGTTTTTGCCTAGATTCAGGCTCGATGCGATGAAGATAAAGCATACTATTCTTCACGTCGATAATGATATTGTACTTCGACCACACTCCATTGCCAATCACACCTACATATTCACGTTTACTGAACGCTCCTGCTCCTTCGGGAAAGTAGGAAACTGGTACTCCTTTCAGGGTGTCGTTTCCAATGACAATTCGGTCGGGCATCATGTCCACCTGCCATTCCTGGGCCTTGTCACCTATGCCTAATTGCGCCGCATCTGTAATGTATCTTTTGCCGGAAACCGTGTTAAGACCGTATTGTTTAACCGTTTGCGCCGTAAAATCCACCGACCCACCGCTGCCCGTATCCATCAGATACCAGCCTTTGACGGTCTTTCCACCGATGGTTATGGCAGCTTGCAGCATGATTCGGTTGCTCTTGTATTGGATGGGCACCTTGATGTAATCTTTGGTGTCGGGCTTGCCTGACTTGATCTGTTTCATGTACTTATGCTCAAAATTGATTTCAAACGGGCAGTCCGCAATGTTCTTGATGCCCAAAATGCCGTCAGCGTGGTAACCCACGGCATTCCTCAATTGCATAATCGGTACCCAGCCATAGTAATCTTCAATGTTTCCGATGTTGATTTTCGTTCGGTCGGCAATGATCTTCACCATTGTGCTTCCAGCCGTTCCGCCTGTCCGGGCATCATATAAATTCTCAGGTTTCCAGCCGGAATGGGCCAAAAAAACGCTGTCCACTCCGAACATATCAGAAGCTCCCGTATCAAAAACAGTATTACAACAAATTGAGTCATTGATGGTTACGGGAATATACAAATGCCCACGGTTGTACCCTCGAAAAAGGAAAGGGATGCTATCGCTCGTTTGCGCCGAAACGTTCTGGAAGGCAAGGAAAAACGCAGCTGTCGTCACAAGAAAGTTTTTCCAAGATTTCAAGTGTTTGTTCATCTTCTTGACAGGTTTGGTTTGTGGCGACAAAAATACACTTTTTTTATTACCGTTCGCAAAAAGTGACGTGAACCATGTCGCCAAAACTCTTCCCTATCTGTTTCCGGATGTCTTTCCGCAGCCCGATAATAAAACAAGGTGTGCCCATTTTCACGATTTGGCCGTCGTAAGGCACGCCGTCGAAAGTGGCGTGAACCAGCAGACGACCCTTGCCAAACAGCGCCGTGATGTCGAAAGGCACCTCCACGTAGGCGGCATCCATGTTCTCGTTTTGCAGGATGACCGCGTCAAATTCCAGCAGTCCTGACATTTTTTGAAATCTTTCGGCAAAAATAGAAAAAATGCTTGTACTTTTGCCAAAAATAAACACAATGAAAAAGTATAAAAGCGCCATTATTCTGTTTTTGGTCTTCGAGGTCATAGCCATTTCATTGTGGCTGACATCCGGCAGCCTTTTCTACCTGCTCAATTTCTCCTATATTGGATGTAGCCTTGGCATCGGACTTGCTTTGTCGGCAGCGGGATGGAAGTACGCCCGTGAATTAATACAGTTTTGCGTGGGCGCGTATATGCTTGTTTTCCTTGGTTTAATATGCAGGGAGAACATGCAGATTGAAGGATTTTGGTATTATTTATTTTCTGGCGTGTTAGGTGCAGGTGTGCTGCATTACGCTATCGCCAAGATTTTCGGCCCGTTGCTGTTCGGACGCGGTTGGTGCGGCTTTTGCTGCTGGACGGCCATGATTCTTGACTTGTTGCCCTACAAGCAACCTTCGGGACCAAGAAAACACATTGGCTGGATACGCTATGTCATGTTTGGCCTGTCGCTTGCTTTGGTGGTGCTGCTCATGTACTTGGGCAAAGCCAACAAGACCTCGATGTTCTACCTTTTCGTGGCAGGAAACCTTTTGTATTACGCGGTGGGAATCATCCTCGCCATAGCTTTTAAGGACAACCGCGCCTTTTGCAAGTACATTTGCCCAATCACGGTTTTCCTAAAGCCGATGAGTTATTTTTCATGGTTGCGCATCCACTGCGATGAGGAAAAGTGTATCCATTGCGACAGGTGCCTGAAAGTCTGCCCAATGGACGTGGAGGTAAACAACAATTCGCGCCAACGGAAAAACGCCACCGAGTGCATCCTTTGCCAAAAGTGCAAGAAGGCTTGTCCGGTGAAGGCGCTGAAATAAATCTGACGCAATTACAATATCTGTCCTGAATGGTTCTTAGTATCCACTTTCCCAATGGCATCAATAATAACACCTTCTTCGTCAATGACATAGGTGGTGCGTAGCGTGCCTTCGGTCACTTTGCCGTACATCTTTTTTTCGCCCCAGGCTTCGTAGGCTTTCAAGATGGTCAGGTCGGTGTCGGCGATGAGGTGGAAAGGCAGATCGTATTTGGCAATGAAGCGTTGGTGGGAAGCGGCGCTGTCGCGGCTGACCCCCAACACGTTATAACCCAAGGCGAGGAAACGCTCGTAGTTGTCGCGCAGGTCACAAGCCTCGGCGGTACAGCCAGGGGTGCTGTCCTTGGGGTAGAAGTAAAGCACTAATTTCTTTCCAGCGAAGTCGCTCAGTTTCACGGTGTTGCCGTTTTCGTCTTTGCCCTCAAAGTAGGGGGCTTTGGCTCCTTTTTGCAGCATGGTAATATTTGTTTAATTGTTTTGTCATTCCAAACCACTAATATTTCTCAAACTTAACCGCAGAGGTCCCGCTTTTTTTGCGGTACAACAGCAAATAAACACCCTGAGGAAGTCTGCTCACGTCGAAGCTCAAATCATGGCTTGCCGTCGTCTTGAAAGTATGCCAGCATCTCCCCGATAGGTCAATCACGACAAAGGAACCCTCTTCCGTCGCCCCTGACACGTGAAGCATATCAGTAACAGGGTTGGGATGCACAGAAAGCAAGGGCTCAACATGTTCTTCCATTCCGATGACACCATTATCTAGATGTCGCAAAAGGAAATTGCGGACAATGCTGAAGCAACTGTCAAACTTGGGCATGTCCAACTGATAGTTGCTGGTAAAGTAAAACGCATGTTCCTCACCCTCAAAAGGATGTAACTCGAAATCGGGATGCTGCACTTCGGCGAGACGTTCCGCAATGGAATGCGAGCCGTACATGTAAGGCATCAGGCTGGGTAGCCATCCGCCGTAGCAATAGCCCGAGTCGTATGGAACTGTGTTGTCTTCGGTGCCGTGGATGAGGCAAACGGGCGTGGTTTCATCGTCATCGATAAAGTCGAGGTCTAACACACCTCCCCATTGCGGGATGATTCCAGCCACTTTGGGTGAATAACCGAGATATTCGACATAACCCGATTCATGCATTCCGCCCAAGTCGGGATTGCTATAGGTCTCGGCGGGACGCTCATCCTCGTCCACGAAGACCTCGTGCAGAATGGCGATGGAACCAGCCGAATTGCCCAACAGGAAAATGGAAGCCGTGTCGATGCGGTATTCTTCGCCATGCGCCTTGAAAAACCGCACCGCCGAACTGACGTCCTGCGAGGCCATGTAAGCCGTGCGAACCAGTCCCGTCGCCGACAACCCAGTGAGGGGCAGCAAACGGTAATCAATGGACGCGGCCACGTAGCCGTAAGTCGATAAACGGTTGCAATACTCTTTCATATCGGAGAAATCGCGGCTACCGGTGACGAAAGCACCGCCAAACACAGTGATGACCAAAGGCCGCCTTGCCATGGTGTCGCCCACCGGCTCGTAAAAGTCAAGATACAAGGTGGAGGGCGATGAGGCTCCCTGCGCAGTGGCGCTACTGAAGGGGATGGCCTCGGTGCAGGCCACCTCGTCGAATATAGGTTGCTCAAATCGGCCCGGCTGAGCTTTCGCCAAGCCCGTCAAACACAGCAGGAAGCCTGCCAACAATGTGATTCTTTTCATAGTGATAGTTTTACAATAGTTTTACAGTTTCTTTACGGGGAACGTGAAATAAGTGTCCGGGAACGGCTCGTTCTTCAATGTGAAGTGCCACCATTCCGAATCTAAAGCCTTGAAACCGTGGCGCAACATGGCCTCGCGCAGAATCATGCGATTGGCAAATTGCTTGGCGGTGATGGAACGTCCGGCAGGGCTTTTGCTGTTGTCGCCAGTGTATTCGCCAGTCTCGGGATTGCCACAGAAGTCTGGGTGGCTTTCAGGCCCAAACCAGTCGAAGGTGCCGCCCATGTCAACTTCCTTCTCCGTGGCCATGTCAAAGAGTGTCAAATCAACTGTGGAGCCGCGCGTGTGGCCGCTCTTTTCCATGATGTATAACTGGTCGAAGAGGACGCTCTTGTCCAGATTAGGATAGAAGTAAGGCTTCATCAGCGTGTCGGAGATGTCGGCAGCCCAGCGCACAAAGTTGTCGACAGCGCACTGGGGACGATAGGCATCATAAATCTTCAGACGATAGCCTTGCTTCATCACATCGTCGCTTACGGCTTTCAAGGCTTCGGCGGCCTGTTTCGTGAGCAAAGCGGTAGGCTCCAAATAGCCGTCGATGCGTGTCCCGACAAAATTGTAGGTGCCGAAATAGCGAATCTCCAAAATGGCATCTGGGACGGCCTCGGCCAGATTGACGAAATGAGAAGCGTCGTCGGTGGACGGAATGGCCCCCGACAGCCGCTTGAACTCGTCCTGGGCCTTTGCCAGTTGCTCAAGGAACTCAGGACTGGTGTGCAAAGCTGCAAAGCCGATGCTGGCACCCACTCGGGTGGCATCGATGTCGCTTTGCCAGTGAGCACCTTCAATCACGCGGCTTTCGCAATACATCCATGCTCGAGCGAAGAGGGTGTCGGCCCGCGCCGGGTTGATTTCCGCCAAAAGCAAAGCAGCCAGCCAGCCTCGCATCGTGTGGCCCGAAGGATAGCTGCCTTCACCACTCAACTCCGCCTCCGTTTCCGGAGACAACAGATGTTCTTCATACATCTCGAACGGACGCAGTCTGTGATAGAACGCCTTGGGAGCCACCCGCATCTGGTCGGTGGTGGCCATGCTGTTCACCATAAGCTTCCAGATTTCAGGTGTCTCCGTTTTGGACATGGTCAGTCCGAAAGGAACGTTGAACTCTGCCAATAGAGCCTCGTATGACCATACGGCATCACGTCTGGCAATGGCGGCGCGCACCGAGTCGAGGCGCTGTATTTTCCCCCATTGGTAACGTACCACATCGTAGGAGAATTCCGGGCTGTTAAAAGAAGGCGGCGGCGGCAAGCACTTGATGAGGTCGGGCAACTCTTCAGTGCTGAAATACAACTTAATGTCGTCATTTTGTGCCTTGACTTGAAGGCTGCCGCAGAAAAAGATGGCGGCAAGCATCACGAAATAAAACCGTTTCATATCAATTCAATGTGTAATTTCTTTATTGTGAGCAAGGTGTAATGGTGTTTTCGATGACAGTGGTTCAAAGCGATCGCAGCGAGACCGCAAATCCTCCGCAAGGTGCCATCTTCACTTTCAGCTCCGACTTGTTCGTCACTGTTTTTTTGGTGATGGTGTAGGCTTGTGCGTTGTAGTGCTCATCGGGGATGCCGCTGGCGTTGTCGGCATCGGCATAAATGATGGCTTCGTATTTTACTCCAGGCTGCAGGAAATCCAGTTTCACTTTCACCTCGCGAGCGTTTTCGTCGGTGATGCCGCCCACATACCACACATCGTGCGGTTCTGAATGCCAAAGGTCGTCAATTGTGGCATCGTCGGGCAACGCATATACAAACTTTGTGGCATTGGAAATCACACCTTTTTTGCCGTCGGCAAGCGTGCCGACACCCTCGGCGGCCTTGTTCAAAGTCGACAGTTTCGGACGGCGTGCCGTGACGATATAGTCGCCCGGCTCAGCCATGAGATAAAGGCTCTTGTCCCAGTCGACCGCCACATCCTTGATGAACTGGAAGGCATCCATGAACTGCGCGTAATGTTCGGGGAAGTCGGCGGCCATTTGCAAGGGCGAGTAGAAGGTCACATAGAGGCCTAATTGGTTGCAGATGGTGGTTTTCATCTTTTGTCCCCATGGCACAATTTTGCCCATGTCGGTCTCGAAGATACCAGGGGTGTAGTCCATCGGGCCACCTTGCAAGCGCGTGAACGGCAGAATGGTCGTATGACCTGGGTTGATGCGCTCGCGGAACTCGGTGCCCATTGCGCTCTCGTTGCCAATCATGTTGGGCCAGGTGCGGCAAAGGCCAGTGGGTCTCACCGCCTCGTGTGAATTTACCATGATATGATGCTTGGCTGCCTCAACGATGGCATAATGGTAGTGGTTGTTGATGGGCTGGCTGTAGTGGCCTTCGCCGAAGGGGATGATGGTGCCCACATAGCCGCCTTTCACGGCATCGTAGCCGTATTGGTTCATCAGCGTATAGGCCTTTTCCATCCAGCGTTCATAATTGATGGTGGAAGCAGAGCTTTCGTGGTGCATGATGAGGCGGATACCCTTCTCGTGGGCGTATTTGTTCAACGCAGGCAGGTCGAAATCGGGATAGGGCGTGATGAAGTCGAACACGAAGTCCTTCTGTTTGGCGTACCAGTCCTCCCAGCCGATGTTCCAGCCTTCGATGAGGAGCGCGTCGAAGCCGTTGGCGGCGGCGAAGTCGATATAGCGGCGCACGTTGGCATTGTTGGCACCGTGGTTCGAGTTGGGTTTGGCATGTGCATAGTCAGTTTCGCCCAATTTCACCGAGGGGAAGTCGTTGGTGTAGGACCAACTGCTCTTGCCCGAAATCATCTCCCACCACACGCCCATGTACTTCACTGGATGAATCCACGACACATCCTCCAAAACGCAAGGCTCGTTGAGGTTGAGAATCAGGCGCGAGGCAAGGGCATCCGTGGCCGAAGTGGTCACCATGACCGTGCGCCAAGGGGTGTTGAAAGGCGCTTGGATGCGGCCTTTGTAACCCGTAGCGTCAGGGCAGAGGAAAGCTCGGAACACCATGTTTTTGTCGTCGAGTTCGAGGTGCATGGTGGGGTAGTCGAGTGTGGCGGCCTCGTGGATGTTGAGGTAAAGGCCGTCGTCGGTTTTCATCTGCAAGGCAGTCTGCACGCCCGTTTCGGAGAACGCTGTCCAAGGCCAGCCGCCATCTTTGTGGCTTCCCTCAAACAGCCCTCGAATTTCCGACAGCCGCGACTCCGTGTAATTGAACTCCTGTGTATCCAAGTCGCCAGGAATCCACCAAGCCGTGTGGTTGCCTGCCATGGCAAACTCGGTCAGCTCCTCCTTGATCCAGAAATAAACCAAGGCGTTCTCCATCGGGAACTCGTAGCGGAAGCCGAGGCCGTCGTCGTAGAGGCGGAAACGGATTTGCATGACGGTCGGTTTCTTCTTCGTCGACTCGTCCATGCTCTCCACGGAGCCAACGGGTTGCTCCAAAGTAACGAGCATTTCGTTGTAGTGGTTTCGGATTTGGGCTTCCTCGCCCCAAACAGGTTCCCAGGTTTCGTCAAAGCTGTCATAAGCCGTGTTTTTGAGGACGAATGCGTGCGCCAAGTCATCGCGCCATTCGAGAGTGAAGCCCATCTTGGAGGGCAAAACTACAGGCTTGCCCGCGCGGTTGAGGGCGTAATAGGGCACGCCGTCGCGCAGCTCAAAGTTCACTTCCAATTGTCCGTCGGGGCTTTGGAGTTTGACAGGTTCGGCGGCCATCGTCACCATGCTGAAGCAAGTCAGCAGTAAAAGCATAGAAAGAAAAGTTCTTTTCATAGTAGTCTGTTGTTGATCATTATAATCGTTAAATCCGAATTTTTTGCAAAGGTAGGGTATTTTAACAAAAAAAGCCACCCGCAGGTGGCTTTTTTTTCATTTCAAAAAGTATGGGACGATCACTTCACCACAACCTTCTTCACGGTAGTTTGTGTGCCAGAGGTCAGGCGGAGGAAGTAAATGCCTTTCGACATGTTGTCAACACTGATTTCCATCGTGCCACGGCCGTTGCCCGTGCTCACCATCTGGCCCATGCCATTGAACATTTCGTAGCTGTACTGGGCGTTTCCGCCGTTGACATACAGCGTGTTGCTGACGGGGTTGGGATAGAGGGCAAACTCGGCTTCGTTTTCTTCGAGGCCCCATTCGGCATCGACGATGACGCATTCAGGTGCGGAGCTGCCGTTTTCGTAGTTGACGATAACGCAGTAGGTGTAGGAGCCTTCGTGGCTGACCATGTCGGTGAAGGTATTTTCCTCGGTCTTTTCGAGTTCGATACCGTTACGCATGACGGTGTAGTTGATAGCGTCTTCCATAGCATCCCAAGTCAGGATGATGCTTTCCACTTCCACGTTGTAAGCCAAATTCGAAACAGGCTCGAGGGTTCCAATTTGCGGAGTGACAGCGCAGTTGCATTCAAACTCGAAGTGGTAGCTTGAGTTCAAATTTGATCCTGAGGTGATTTGGTCGCCGCCTTCGTAATGGACGGTGAAGGAGCATTCGCTGGAGTATTGTCCGCTAATCCAACCTAAAGACACAAGGACGCCGTTACCGATTTCGAGAGTGTAGGAAGCGGTATAACCGTCCGAGATGGTCAGATTCTGCGAAGGTGTGCCGTCGTTGAAGGAAACCCTCAGTTGGTTGCCGTTCCAGCCGTCGCCATAGCTGTCGTTGAGGTCGAAAACGACGTTGCAGGAGTTTTTCAATACAGCCGAACCCTCAGCATTCAAACCACCGTCGGCAGTCAGGACGAAGTTGACGGTGATTTGTTCGGTTTCGGGGCAGGCTTCGTCGATGGCGATTTCGAACACGCAGATGGCAAGGCCTTCAGGGTCGATGGAGCCAACCTCAACACTTTCGTTGAGGATGGTGACAAACTCGTTCTCGCAGATGATGGAGCCCAAGGCATTGGTGGCCATGTAGTGGCCCACATTTTGGAAGGTCGCTGTCAATGTCAAGGTTTGACCAGGGATGAAGCCATTGGCCCAATCCAGGCCAGTATAGTCGAGGATGGCTTGTTGGGCAGTAACGAAGCCCTTGCCCGTCCAAACCTCGTCGCCGCAAGTCATCGTGATGTCTACTTGGAAACGGGTTCCGTCCTCGACGCCTTCTGCGATGATGCAGCTGAATGCGTCAGTGAGAGTGATGATATCATTGGCGGGCAGCACGTCAAATTCGTCGGTGCTGTTGAGGATGGTCAGACGCTCGTCTGTGCAGCTCAGGGTGACGGTGGTGGTGCCGATGGTCGGGTCAACACCAACGTTCTTGAGGCTCACGCTCAGACTGGTTTCCACATTGACGGGAGCACAGCTGGGGGTGAAGTCGGCCACAGTGAGGAAAGCACCTTCAGCGGGCAGCACTTCCACTTGCATTACTTCAGTGACCTTGTTGTAGCCCATCACGGTCAACGTGGCCATGCCAACGTTGCTCATTGGAGCAAAATTCAAAGTGGCGGTACCGTTGTTGATGTGGGTTGTGGCTATGACTTCGCCGTCCATCATAAGGGTGGCAATGCCATACTGGGTGTCCTCGGCGCTGATTTCCAATTCGTCCATGCCAAGCATCAGAATGGCAGGATTGCAAGTGATGTTCATGCTGACAGGGTTGTCGGTGCGTACCATCAGGCTCGGGTCGCCGAAGAGGATCCACGTGTTGTGGGTGGAGCCGTTGTCGCTGGGATGCATGTCAAGGATGTACATGTTGCCGTTCAGCGATGCGCCGCCGAAGGTGTGGTGGAACTTGTCGGAGTTCTTCCACTCGGTGAGGATGTCCACCATCTCGTCTTGACCCGTCATTGGAGGCACCCAGGGCTGTGAAATCCAGCTGAACATGCCGCCGATGGCACCGGTAGGACGACCTGTGTTGTTGTTGGTGGCTCTCAGCCAAGCTTCACCGAAGCAGTTGCCGTTGAACTCACCGTTGTTGCAGGCCACCGACCAGATGTAGGGCCATTTGTCGTCATTCACCAAAGCGTTCACATGGCTGTTACTGTAGTTGGCTACAGCCCAGCTCGTTTGCGAGCCGTGGTTGCAGTAGTTGCAGATGCTCTTGCCTTCGTTGAAGTCGGCGCTGATGGCGGTGGCATTGGTGCCGCTGCCTACGCCGCTGTATTGTTGTGTCACGGTTTCGTAGGTGTAGTGCATCAGGGTGTCGCGGATGTAGTTCATGTGTACATAGTCGGCTTCACCGTGGTGACCTTGTCCAGCACCTTCGTTGGCACCGATGCCGATGCCTTGGTTGAGCCAGGTGAGGCCTTCAGGCATATCGCGCTCATAATAGAGAACCTTCTCGACATGGGTTTCCACATCTTTCAAAGCTTGCACCGAGAAACGGCCGGTAAGGGCTTCAAGGTAATAGTCGTTGCCTTCGAGTTGGCCAAACCAGTTGTCGGAACGTCCGCCGCTCATCGAGTGAGGGGTGATGTCGGCATAGTCGCCGACGAGAAGGATGTAAACCAAGTTGCGCTCGGGGTCGTTGTAGATGTTGGAGATGTAGTTCTTGATTTGGTTGTCGTTGTTGCCACCGGCTTCGGCCACGCTCACCATCGTGGTGGGGCGTCCCGACTGGTTTTTCCAGTCTACAAAAGGCTGCATGGCTTCTAAGTATTGTTCGGGACAGATGACGAGCATTTCGCCAAGGTCTTCGACGAAAATGTACTTGGCATCGTTTTCCTTGAAGTTGATGAAACGGCTTTCGTAGGCGGCCTTCATCTCAGGAGAAACCTTAGTGGATGCCTTGCGGGCAACCTTTTGGTTGATGCCGTTGTCGCTCACCTTATTCATAGCGATGGTCAGATGGTGATAGACGCGCAAGGTCTTCGTCGCGGGGTTGTAGGCGAAGGGGCGCACCATGATGTTTTGTCCGCGGAAGTCACGGATGATGTAAGGCGTTTCTAACTCGGCTTGGTCAGCAGGGTAGAAAGCATCCTGGCTGTACATCGGGCCATAGCTGTAAGGCACGTCATCGGGGTTGATCTGACGGCTGAAGTTACCCTTCGAGGGGGCAATCTCAACGTTTTGGTAGTCCGTGTACTCGCTCTTGACGACCACAGCCTTCATCTCAGCTCTGTCGCCGATGATGGCGGGAACGGGGAAATGGGGCAGGTCGGGCGCACCAGCCTCAAGCATCGAGGCCATCTTGGGGACGCTCACGATGTGCTGCACACCGTTGGGGGTACTCACTCTGGTTAACTCAAAGCCGCCGAGCGTGAAATCGACCACGACTTGCTTCTCGCTGCTCGAGACCAACGTGACTGAGGGACCCGTCGGCTCACTCTTGCCGAGGCTGGTCCAATGTTGGGCGAATGCCATCGTTGACAACGCCACCAACACGAGGGATAATAACAGTTTTTTCATTGGTGAATGAATTGATTGATGATTGAATTGTTGATGATTTCGTTTAAAGGCCGCAAAGATACAAATCTTTTTCGTGCGGTAGTAGGTTTGTGGAAGTTTTTTCAATTGCTGTCGTCGATTTTGTGTATTTTTGCGGTTCAAAAGACACGACAATGGGATTTTTCTTGAAATTGATTTTAACGGGTTTGGGCTGGTCGTTTGGCGGCCCGTTGGGTGGCATTATCGGCTATGCCATCGGGAGCCTTTTTTCGGGTGGGCCGCGACTCATCCGTTCTGAAGTGACTGACACTTTCGGCAATACGGAGGAAAAGCGCGACTTCAACGTGACACTTCTCGTGCTCTCCGCTGCCGTAATGAAGGCCGATGGCAACGTGAAACGCTCCGAACTTGACTATGTGAAACGCTTTTTCCTGCAAAACTTCGGTCAGGAACGCGCTGAGAACTACATCAAAATGTTGCGCGAGATTTTGGAGAAAGACTACAACCTTTATGAGGTCAGCCAACAGGTGGGCCGTTACATGGACTATGCTTCGCGCCTGCAACTTCTTCATTATCTGTTTGGTATCGCCAATGCAGACGGAAACGTGACGCAGCAGGAGTTGGGCGTCATTAACACGATTTCCGACTATATGGGCATCACCAACAGCGACTTCTCTTCGTTGAAGGCTATGTTCATCAAGGAGACCGACAGCGCCTACAAGATTCTCGGCATCGATCCTTCGGCCTCAGACGAGGAGGTGAAGAGAGCCTATCGCGAAATGGCCAAGAAGAACCACCCCGACTTGGTGAGCAACCTCGGCGACGAGGTCAGGCAAGCCGCTGAGAAGAAATTTCAGGAGGTCAATGCGGCTTACGAGTCCATCAAGAAACAGCGTGGAATGTGATTTTTATAGTTTCAAGGACCTACTAAAACCAACAAAAAAAGGTCGCTTTCGAGCGACCTTTTTTAATGAAATCCAGCGGGGTCTTACTCCACCACAATCTTTTGGACAGTGGTTTGCGTACCCGTGGTCAGACGGAGGAAGTAAACGCCTTTGGCCATGCCGCTGACGTTGACTTGAGCCGTGCCGCGAGCGTTGCCCGTGGCCACTTGTTGACCCATGCCGTTGAACATCGTGTAGCTGAACTCGGCGTTGCCACTGTTGATGGTCAGCATGTTGCTGGCGGGGTTGGGATAGACACCAAACTCGGCTTCGCCTTCTTCGATACCCCATTCAGCATCAACGATGACACATTCAGGAGCTGAGAGGTTGGCACCATCATAGGCGGCAATGATGCAGTAAGTATAGCTGCCTTCCCTTTCCACATCATCGGCATAGGTAGTGCTGGTGATTTCGCCAACAACCAAACCGTTGCGCATGACGACGTAGGCCATGGCGTTTTCAGGAGCGTCCCAAGTCAGGACAATCTTGTTGGGCTGGATGCTGTAGTCAAGGTTGCTGACGGGTTCGTAAGTCTCAGCCGGTCCGCTTCCGCAGCTGCACTCGAACTGGTACGACCAGCTTGAGTTGAGGTTGGTGCCTTGGCAAATCTGAGTGCCGTCTTCATATTTCACCACGAACGAGCACTCTTGGTCCCAGCTGCCGCTGGTCCAGGTCAGGCTGACTAAGACGCCGTTGCCGATTTCGATAACGTAGGTCTCGGAGGCGCCGGTGGAGATGGTGAGGCTTTGCGAAGGTGTGCCGTCGCTGAAGGCCACGTTCAGTTTGGCGCCGTTCCAGCCGTCGCCGTAGCTGTCAGAGAGTTCAAACACCACATTGCAGCTGTTCTTCAACATGCCGCTACCTTCAGCAGTCAGGCTGCCGTCGGCAGTAAGGGCGAATTGGATAGGCATTTGCTCCGACTCAGGGCAGTCGGGCGCGATGTTCACGTTGAACAGGCAGATGGCCACACCTTCCGGGTCGACGGTGCCGACCTCATAGGTGGCGTTTTCGAAAGTGATGTATTGGCTCGTCGAGGAGGCGACAACAGAGGCGTTGGTGGCCTTGAAGTGGCCCGTGTTCTCGAAAATAGCCATGACGGGAATGGTCTCGCCCGGCACGAAGCTGCCGCTCCAATCGAAGTCCACAAACTCTATTACGGCCTCGTTAGCGGTGATGGTAGCTCTGCCTTCCCACACCTCGTCACCACAAGTAGCGGTGATTTGGATGTTGAATCTCGAACCATCAGCCACGCCTTCGGCGATGCTGTAGGTGAAGCCTTCTAAGGTGATGGTCTCATCGGGGTTAAGGCTCTCAAACGAGCCGGTGCCGTTGATGATGGTGATTTCGTTAGCGTCGCAGTTCAAGGTGACGGTGGTGGTGCCGCTTGTAGCCTCAGTGCCGACGTTCTTGAAAGTGATGTCGAGGTTGGCTTCCTCGCCCACATGGGCATAGCCAGGAGTGTAGGCATCGACGGAGATATAAGCTCCCTCAAGGGCAGCTGCCGGAATCACGGAGATGTAAGGAATCTTGTCAAGGCAAGTCACGCAAACGGTGACATCGCCGCCGGAGGTGATGGGCTCAATGCTGATGTCAGCAGTGCCGCTCTCACCGATGAGGCCCGCGCCGTAAAGCACGCCGTCCTTCGAGATGCCGACATACGAGCCAGGGGCTGCGCTGACGGTGAAGAAGTCAAGTCCGATGGGCAATACGGCCATGTGGCTCACGACATTCTCAGTGGGCTGGATGCGGAAAGGCATGACGGAACCATCGCCGAGGGCATGATAGGCTTGCCAATAGTATTTGTCGCTAACACTGCCTTGGTAGTTGTTGGCGTGGGCATAGCAAACGGCGATGTTGCCGATGAATGGCATGGCAGAGACGCAGTTGAACTCGTCATCGTTCCAAACGGCGTCATAGAGACCGTAAGCGGTTTGCTCGTAGGTGGGCATTTGGCCGAAGATGTTGGTGGCACCAACAGTGAAGTAATAGTCCTCATACCAGTAAGTGCTGGGGCAGGAGCCGATGTAGGCGTATGCAGCAGCCTGGTTGTTGCGAATCATGGCTTCGCCGAAGCAAGTGGAAGAGATGCCCCAGTCAGCGGCCTCGCAGCAGTTGCCCATGGCGAGGAAAGGCATACCGACATTGGTCAGGTTGTTCACATCGCTGACGGTGAAGCTCGGGTCGGCCCAGCTGGTGTTGGAGCCGTGGGCGGTGTAGTTCACGAAGCCGACACCTGTGTTCATCGGGGCGTAGCATCCCGTATACGGTTGGCCAAGCCAGTTGTAGACATTTTCGAAGCCGTGTTCGGCGTTGTAATAATACTCCATGGCGTATTGGATGGAGGGAGCGCCGTCATAGGCGGTCCAGTAGCTGTCCCAACCGGCAATCAGCAGGACGTTGTTCAGATACGAAGGATTCGGGAGCTCGACATACTTTTCGTAAAGCAAAGTCTTGTCGAGGATGTTCTGCATCTGCTGGAGGTTCTCAGCGCACATGCGGCTGTGATAGATGTCCGGGAAGTCGTCGTTGTCCACGCTCATGTACTGAAGGTCGGTGACGCAGTGGGTCTCGCTGCCCGTGGCACTGGCCGGCACTTGGTTCTTGTCGCCGAAGATGATGAGGAAGGTAGGAGCGTCTTTGTCGTATTCCTCTTGGATGAAGCTGCGGATGGCGGAAGGAGTGTTGCCGATTTGGTCGGTGTAGTGCACGTTCACGTAGAAGCCTTTCATGGTCTTCCATTCAAGCCAAGGCTGCATGATTTCTTCAAACATGCGGTCGGCGATGACGAGCATCTTCACAGGGGCTTGCCACAGGTCGGGGTGCTGGTCATACACGTCGTCGCGCCAGTTGAACATCATTCCGTAAACGCTGGCGAAGTAAGGGCTGAAGGTGCGGGCAAACTCGCTTTCGGCTGCGGCTTTGTCGTAGTCGTTGTAGCGCACTTCCACTTCGATGTTGTTGTAAACCTCGATGGTGTTTTCAGCAGGATTGTAATTGACGGGGTTGACGGTCAGCGAGCCGACTTGGATGCCGCGCATGGTGCCTCTCATCTCGATGGTGGCGAGGGGACGCTGGCTGAACGACTTGGCAGCGTAAGCCTTTTCGTTATAGACGAACTTCACGTCCTCAGGCTTCTGGTCCTTGCGGACAGAAGGCTGCTGGGGCATGACTGTCTTGATGCCGTAGTCGGCAAGACGGTAGGTGGTCGTGCTATAGTTCTTCACTTCCACAGTGACGTTCTTCGCGCCGTAGGGCACGGCAATTAGCTGGTTGGCAGTGGGCAGCGAAGGCTCGCCCAGGTTGCCGGCAGGGTAGGTGCCGTCCATCGTGATGTTGGAAAACACGCCTTTTTCGGTGTTCACTTCAGTAGCCTCGATGCTGCCGAAGGAGAAGGTGGCAGTGAAGCCATCCTCGGTCACGTTGGCGCATTGTTGCGCCGAATTGGTGCGGAAGTCGATGCGGCCTTGGGCCATCGCTTGCGAACCAAACAGCAATCCAATCATCAGGAATGCTGCGCTAAGTAAACTTAATCTCTTCATTTTAAAAGTAATTGTTTGATATTTAATTTGTTAAACATTCTTTGGGTTGGCAAATTATGAAACCGCAAAAATAGTATTATTTTTCAAACCACGCTGAAAAAACTTGACAAAGATTATTCGATGACTACTTTTTCCACGCGTATCTGCTGGTTAGAGGTGATGCGCAGGAAGTAAACGCCCTTGGACAAGCCTTCCACGCTGACTTGCACATTTCCACGGGCATCGCCTTGAGCCACCGCCTGACCCATACCGTTGAATAGAACGTAGGCAAAATCTGTGTTTCCTGCGTTGATATTCAACAGATTATTGGTCGGATTGGGATAAACCGAGAAGGTCTCGACGCTTTCTTCCAAGCCGTCAAGGAACTCCACTTGGACACATTCGGGAAGGGAGAAACCGTCGGCGTATTCGGCCACCACGCAATAGGTGTAGGTCATCTCCGTGCCTACCTCATCGGTGAAGGTGGTCTCGGTGGTTTCGCCCACTTGGATTCCATTCCGATAGACGACAAATTGAATCGGGTTAGTAGAAGTTTCCCAATCGAGGATAATGTGGTAGCCGTCCACTTCGGCACTGAGGTTCTCAACGGGGGTGAAGGTTTCAGTGCTGAATTGGCAGTTGCAGTCGAACTCGTAAAGCAAGCCCGCTTGTGGGTCGGGGCCGTGCTGGTAGATGATATTGCCGTCTTCGTAGCGCACCACGAAGCTAACCTCGCCGTCCCATTCGCCGGCAGTCCAGGAGAGGCTGACATGCACGTGGTTGCCGACTTCAAGGGTATAGGAAGCAAAATTGCCGCTGTCGAAGGAGAGGCTTTCGGAAGGTGTGCCGTCGTCGAAGCTGACGTTCAGGTAGGCATTGTTCCAGCCGTCGCCGTAGGTGTCGCTGAGTTCGAAGACGATATTACAGGCGTTACGCAACACGCCGTTGCCCTCGGCAGTGAGGCCATCGTCGGCGTTAAGCGTGAAGTTGAGCGGAAGGATTTCCGACTCGGGGCAGTCAGGACTAATGATGACATTGAACACGCAAACAGCCTCGCCCTCAGGGTCGACGGTGCCAATCTCAACGGTTTCGCTCTCAAAGGTGACGTATTCGCTTGTGCTGGCGATACTTGCCACAGCGTTGGCAGCGCGGTAATGGCCTGTATTGACAAAGTAGGCAATGACGCTTTCGGTTTCGCCTGGGACAAATCCGACTTCCCATTCCATGTGTTCGTATTCTAACTTGGCTTCGTGGGCCGTAATCACGACCTTGCCTTCCCAAACCTCGCTGCCGGAAGTGGCGGTGCTGTGGAGGACAAATTTGGTGCGGTCGGCCACACCTTCCGCGATGCTGTAACTGAAGCCGTCGATGGTGACGCTTTCCCCAGGCTCAAGGCTCTCAAAAGTGGCGGTGCTGTTGAGCAGGGTCAAGTCGTTGCTTTCGCAAGTCAAGCTGACCGTGGTCGTGCCGCCAATGGCCTCGGTGCCAACATTCTTGAAAATAATGCTCATCGTGGTTTCGTCGCCAACATGGGCTTGGTTGGGCGTATAGCTGTCGATGGCGATGAAAGGCCCTTCAAGCACGATGGCAGGAAGGTTGACGATATACGGAATCTTGTCAAGTCCGGTGACGCAAATGGTCACTTCGCCACTCGTGGTGACGGGCTCGATGTCGAGGAAAATAACACCGCTCTCGTCGACGAGGCCTGCGCCATGAAGCTCACCATCCTTGCTGACGGCCACATACGAGCCAGGCAAAGCACTGATTTCAAAGCTGTTTGCCCCAATGGGGAAAACGTCCATGTGGCTGACCTCGTTTTCGGTGGGTTGCACGCGATAGGGCATGATGGAACCGTCGCCTAGGGTATGGTAAGCTTGCCAATAATAGGTGTCGGTGTCGTCACGATGTGAGCTGCGGGCATGGGCATAGCACACGGCGAGGTTGCCGATAAAGGGCATAGCCGCCACGGTGTTGAAGCGGTCATTCACCCAAATCGCGTCGTAAATGCCCATCGAAGACTCCTCGTAGGTGGGGGCTTGCCCGTAAATGTTGGTGGCTCCGACGGTGAAATAGTAGTCCTCATACCAATAAGTGCTGGGGCAGGAGCCGATATAAGCGTAGGCGGCAGCTTCGTTGGTGCGGATCATGGCCTCGCCAAAGCAGGTGCTGCTGATGCCCCAGTCGGCGGCACTGCAGCAGTTGCCCATCGCGAGGAAAGGCTTGCCGACGTTGGTCATGTTGGGGATGTCGTTATTGTCAAGATTAGGCTCGCCCCAGCCTTGGTTGTAGCCGTGGGCGGTGTAGTTGGCGAAACTGACACCCGTGTTGAGGCTGGCGTAAGCGTTGTCGTAAGGTCGACCGAGGAAATAATTTACCTCGTTGTAGCCATGCTCGGCATTGTAATAATAGTTCATGGCGTACTCGATGGACGGTGCACCAATGTATTCGCAAAAATAGTCGTCCCAGCCAGCCACGAGCAGCACATTATTTAAATAGGTGGGGTCGGGGAATTCGTAACGCTCATACAGCAGCGTTTTGACGATGATGTTCTGCATTTGCTCGATGGTCTCGGCGCACATGCGGCTGTGGTAGATGTCGGGGAAGTCGTCGTCATCGACACTCGAATAATACAGGTCGGTGACGCATTCGGTCTGGCTGCCGATGGCGCTGGCGGCCACTTGGTTCTTGTCGCCAAAGATAATGACAAAAGTGGGCGCGTCTTTGTCGTATTCCTCTTGGATGAAGCTGCGTATGGCCGAGGCGGTGTTGCCGATTTGGTCGGTGTATTTTACGTTCAGGTAAAAGCCTTTCATTGTCTTCCATTCAATCCATTCCTGCATGGTTTCCTCAAACATGCGGTCGGCGATGACGAGCATCTTCACGGGGGCTTGCCACAGGTCGGGGTGCTGGTCATACACATCGTCGCGCCAGTTGAACATCATGTCGTAGACGCTTGCAAAATAAGGACTGAACGTGCGTGCAAACTCGTTGTATGCAGCGGTTTTGTCGTAAGCTCCATAGTTGATTTCCACCACGATGTCGTTGTAAACCATGACGCTGCCCTTGGCGGGATTGTAAGCCACTGGATTGACGGTCAGCGAGCCGACTTGGATGCCACGCATGGTGCCACGAATCTCAAAATCAACAAGGTTGCGAGCGGTGTAATCCTTTGAGGCGTATGCTTTTTCGTCGTAAGCAAACTTGATGTCCTCAGGCTTCTGGTCTTTTCTGACTGAGGGCTGCTGGGGCATGATGGTCTTGATGTTGAAATCGCTCAACTTGTACTCAGTAGCTGTGTAGCTGACCACTTTCGCGCTGACGTTTTGTGCACCAATCGGCACGGCAATCAGTTGGTGGGCGGCGGGAAGCGAAGGCTCGCCGACATTGCCGGAAGGGTAGGTGCCGTCCATGGTGATGTTGGAAAACACGCCTTTCTCGGTTTGCACTTCATTGGCAATCAGGTTGTTGAAGGAGAAAGTAGCGGTGAAGCCGTCATCCGACACGTTGACACATTGTTGTGCCGACTGGGTCTTTCCGAAGTCGATGCGTCCTTGTGCGAAAGCTTGTGCACTGATGAGCAAACCAATAGCTGCTATGAGTAGACTTGTCTTTTTCATGGGTTGGTTATTTTAAAATTCGTTTGTATTCCTTGTCGTTGCCGAGGATTTCGAGGGCTTTTTTCACGCCTGCGTCTTCCGAGGCCATCACGCGGTAGTATTCTTGCGTATCCCATACGTTTCTGGAAATCAATGCCTTGACTTGCAGGAGAATGAACTTCTCGGAGTGTTTGAATTGTTCGTCGTTCCACTCCACTTTGGCTTCCTCGGCGGCGGCTTTCAGCCCGTTGACGAGGTCTTGACCGACCTCGAAATCCTTGTTGAAATGCTCGAAATCGCCGTATTGCGCCTTGATGGTTTCACGGTGCTTGAGGCCGTAGTCGGTGGTGAAGCGGTTCAGAGCACCCTTGCGGACGAGGTTGGTGTAAAGCTTACTATTATAAGAGGTGTCGACGGGAATGAAAATGTCGGGCATGATGCCGCCACCGCCATAGACGGTGCGACCGCCGTCGGTCTTGAACTTCAGTGAGTCAGGGAAATGGATGCTGTCGGCGTGGAAATATTCGCCACGTTCCAAACGTTTGGTCATCTCTTTGGCATATTCCTCAACGCCCTCTTCGTAAGGCCGCTGGATGCAGCGTCCCGACGGGGTGTGGTAACGGGCGGTGGTGAGGCGGATTTGTGCGCCGTCGGGCAGGTTGAAGGGCCTCTGAACCAAGCCTTTACCAAAGGAACGTCGTCCGATGACGACGCCTCGGTCGTGGTCTTGGACGGCGCCCGACAGAATCTCGCTGGCCGAGGCCGAACCTTCGTCGATGAGAACCACCATCTTGCCTGTGGTGTAAAGTCCATCGGCCGTGCTTCTCCATTCTTGTCGCGGCGAGCGCAGGCCTTCGGTGAAGACAATAAGCTTGTCCTCGCCAATGAACTGGTCCACCATCTCGATGGCCGTGTTGAGGTAACCACCCGTGTTGCCGCGCAGGTCGAAGACGAGCGACTCCATGCCTTCGGCTTTCAGTTTGCCGAAAGCCTCCTTGAACTCGGCGGTCGATTCCTGTGCGAAGCGGTCGAGCTTGATATAGCCGATGTGCTTGTCAAGCATATAGGCCGCGTTGATGCTGTTCAGCGGAATCTTGTCGCGGATAATCTCAAAATCAATCAGTTCGGGGTCGTTGCCGCGCTTTACGCTTACGGTCACCTTGGTGCCTTTCTTGCCGCGCAGGTGTTTTTGCACGTATTCGTTGTCGATTTTTTTGCCAAAGGCTTCCTCGCCGTCGATTTTGATGAACTGGTCGCCGGCCATGATGCCGACTTTCTCGGACGGGCCGCCCGCCGTGGGGCTGATGACGGTGATGGTGTCGCGGATGAGTTGGAAGGTCACGCCGATGCCATCGAAGCTGCCGACGAGGGGCTCGTTAGCCTTCTCCACATCCTTTCTCGAGATGTAGGCTGAGTGCGGGTCGAGTTCCTTCAGCGCGGCGACAATGGCGTCTTCCGTCACCTTGTCGAGGTCGGCCGTGTCGACGTAGAAGTTCTCGATGAGATAAAGCGTGGTGCCTAATTTCTGCGCGTTCATCTGCGCTTTGGATTGAGGTTTCTGGGGTTGGTTTTGGGCTGTTGCCACCATCGCAAAGAGGCAAGCAACGGCCAAGAAAGACATTCTCAAGGTTTTCATGGGTCAAAATGATTTTTTAGGGGCGCAAACTTACACAAAAAAACCTGATTCACGTAAGATTTCTTTCCTTTTTCTTTCGCTTTGTTCCTGATTTTAATTGTCCAACAGCTTCCTAAAATCGAGGATGATTTTCATTTCCCGTACCTGACAGCTTTGACTTCTTCCATGATTTCCTCTTCGCTCAACGACGGACTTTTTGCACGGCTTTTGACAAAACGTTCAAGCAATTGCTCTCGCGTTTCGGCCTGCCAGCCAAATTTGCGAATGAGTTCTTTCAATAATACCCAGTCTGACAAGGGCACATTCAAATAGACTCCTTGTGTATTTGCTACATTCAACATGATGAAATCGTTGTTTTCTGACCGCAAAAATACTATAATTATGCCAATAATGGAATGATTTTACAGATTTTTCTACTTTCATTCCATTTTTTTCCTTAAATTTGCCCCCGAAATAAACCACCCCAAAGTCTAACCAAACAGAATTGAAATGAATACAGCGCATTGGGCGCAACAACGAAAAACGGACTATTAAAACGATAGCGTTAGCTTAAAAGCTTGTGCTTTGGAAAACTACCACCCATTACGCACCTCAGGCTCATAAGCCGATGCTCACGTGTTTTCACGTGGGCTTTACTGATTAGTTGAGGTGCAAGGCTGTGGTAGGCCTCCAAAGACAACTAAAAGAGATACAGTAAAGCCTTCGCTTTTTTATTGCCCGCCACGGGAAAATGAAAAAACAAATGAAAACACAATTAACCTAATACTAACTTAAATCCTTAAAACGTATGAATGCAATGATTCTACTTTCGAAAAGGCTGAAGCGAGCCGCCTTGCTCTCCCTGCTGCTGATTGTGGCAGGGATGAGCCAATTGCTCGCACAAACCGAAGCACACGAATACGTTGACCTCGGCCTGCCCAGCGGTACCCTCTGGGCCACCTGCAACATTGGCGCCAACAGCCCCGAAGAGTACGGCGACTACTTCGCCTGGGGCGAGACGCAACCCAAAGACTACTATGACTGGGACACGTACCAATACTGTGAAAGTGATGAAGACTACGACTTCATGTTGACCAAGTATTGCAACAATTCTAACGCCGGCTACAACGGCTTCACCGACACCCTGACCGTTCTCTTGCCCGAGGACGATGCAGCCACAGCCAATTGGGGCAGTGGCTGGCGAATGCCCACCAAGGAGGAATGGCAGGAGCTTTACCAAAACACGACCCATACATGGACGACCCAGAACGGAGTGAACGGCCGCCTCTTCACTGCCGCCAACGGTGCGAGTCTCTTCCTGCCCGCCGCCGGCATCCGTTGGCGCGGCGACCTCAACAACACTGTCTCAGGCTACTACTGGTCGAGTTCGCTCGACACCCGCATCCCGCTCTACGCGTGGATCCTCTACTTCGGTTCGACCCAGGCCTACGTGGGCATCGACGGCGTGGGCAACAGCGGCAACCGCTTCAACGGTTTGTCTGTTCGGCCTGTCCGCGAGAACAATACCCTTGTTACCGTCGCCGTCACGGCCAACCCGGCGGAGGGCGGCACGGTGAGCGGGAGCGGCGCCTACGCAGAGGGCACCGGCTGCACGCTCACGGCGACGCCCGCCGAGGGCTACACCTTCCAAAACTGGACGGAGAACGGCGAGGTGGTCTCTACGGAGAATCCTTACACCTTCACCGTTACGGGAGATAGGGAGCTGGTGGCGAACTTCGCCGTTTCAGGCGACGATAGCCACGAATACGTTGACCTCGGCCTCCCCAGCGGCACCCTCTGGGCCACCTGCAACGTTGGGGCCAACAGCCCCGAAGACTACGGCGACTATTTCGCCTGGGGCGAGACGCAGCCGAAGGATTACTATGACTGGAGCACCTACCAATACTGCATGGGCAGCGAGAACACGCTTACCAAGTATTGTAGCAATTCCAACTACGGCTACAATGGCTCTACCGACAATCTGACTGTCCTGCAGCCCGAAGACGACGCGGCTACGGCCAACTGGGGTAATGACTGGCGCATGCCAACTCAAGCAGAATGGCAAGAGCTATATCAGAATACCACCGTTATATGGACGACTCGAAACGGTGTGAACGGTAGGCTCTACACCGCCAGTAACGGCAATAGTCTTTTCCTGCCCGCTGCGGGCTACCGCTACAATAGTACCCTTGAACCTGACTACGGTTACTACTGGTCCAGTTCACTTGATACGGACACTCCGCGTGGCGCATTGTATCTCTACTTTCTTTATTACGATTACCCCGTGGACGGCGGCTATCCTCGCTATTGTGGTCTAACTATCCGGCCAGTGCGTACCGTGTCTCAAAACACATCCTTTATTATTGATGCCACAGCCAATCCAGCGGAAGGTGGCGAAGTGAACGGTGGCGGCACCTATGAAGAAGGTGCCGAATGCACCCTTACGGCAATGGCTAATGAAGGCTATACCTTCACCAATTGGACCGAGAATGGAGAGGTGGTTTCGACTATCGCTACCTATACCTTCTCCGTGAGTGCCGACAGGACCTTGGTGGCGAACTTCACCCAAAACGGTGGCGATGACCATGAATATGTCGACCTCGGCCTGCCGAGCGGCTTGTTGTGGGCTACCTGCAACGTAGGCGCCACTGCTCCCGAAGAATACGGCGACTATTTTGCCTGGGGAGAGACACAGACGAAGGAAGACTACAGCTATAGCACCTACCAGTACTGCAATGGAAGTTACAATACGCTCACCAAGTACTGCAACGATGGCAGCTACGGCAACAACGGCTACACTGACACCTTGACTTTGCTTTTGCCAACCGACGACGCGGCCACGGCACAATGGGGCGCGGGATGGCGTATGCCCACCTATGAGGAATGGCAGGAACTGCTTGACAACACAACCAACACATGGACAACCCAGAACGGTGTAAACGGGAGGCTTTTCACCGCCGCCAACGGCGCGAGTCTCTTCCTGCCCGCCGCCGGCTGCCGCCTGAACAGTGAGATCTTCGCTGGCAGCTACGGCTACTACTGGTCGGGTTCGCTCTACACGGGCCGCCCGGACCACGCGTGGGGCTTCAGCTTCAGTTCGGACGGCACGTACATGAGCTACCCCGGCCGCAACACCGGTCAATCTGTACGCCCTGTCCGCTCCGCCTCACAGGACATCACCACCTATTGGACTCCCAACAACATCGACTACGAAGAAAACATGCCCATCACCGCCGTGGTGGAAATCGACGGCGTGGAGCAGCAAAGCACCACGCTTGAGCTTGGCGCTTTCAGCGGCGAGGAATGCCGTGGGAGCCAGATGGCGGTCTACTTCGAGCCTACGCAACGCTACATCTACCAGATGACCGTGTTCGGCGAGGAGGGCGACGAGATAACCTTCCGCCTTTACGACCATGCCACCAATGAGGAGCTTGACCTCGTGGCTCCCGAAGCCATTGTTTTTGATGCCTTCGGTTACGGCAACCTGCCTAACCCCATTGTGCTTAACTTCCGCCACAGCTATGATATCAACACCACGGCCAATCCAGCCGAGGGTGGCACCGTGAATGGTGGCGGCACATACCTCCACGGCGATGTTTGTACCCTCACCGCCACACCCAACACGAACTATGTCTTCGTCAATTGGACCCTCGACGGCGAGGTGGTCTCCACCGAGGCCGAATACAGCTTCGAAGTGACCAGCGGCGGCGACTATGTGGCCCGCTTCGACCTCGTGCAGACCACCAACTTCAGCCAGGGCTGGAACTGGTGGAGCACCTACATCGAACAAGAAGGCACGGAAGGCCTTGAAGCCTTGGAGAACGGCCTCGGCGCGAACGGCTCCATCGTCAAGGCGCAGAACGAAGGCTATGTTTCCTACCTTGAAGGCTACGGCTGGTACGGCTCGCTCGAAAGGCTTTACAACGAGCAGTCCTACCGCGTGCAGGCCAATGCCGCCTGCGTGGTGCCGCTGCAAGGCCTCCCGACCAACCCCGCCGACCATCCCATCACCCTCAACCCCGGCTGGACGTGGATGGGCTTCCCGTGGAGCCAGACCATGAGCGTGGAGGCCGCCTTGGAAGGCTTCGAGCCTGAGGCCAACGACTTCATCAAGGGGCGCAACGCCTACACGATGTACTACGCTGAGAACGGATACAGTATGTGGTTCGGCCCGCTCAACAGCCTCGAACCCGGCCAAGGCTATGTCTATTACTCCAACAGCGGCGAGGCCAAGACGCTGACCCTTAACACGAACGATGGTAGGTCGGCTCAGCCCAACGTGACGGCCAGCGACAACCTGTTCCATCCCGAGGCAGGCAACTACGCCGACAACATGACGCTGACGGCAGTCGTTGACTTCGGTGGCACCGAATTGCGCTCCGAGGACTACGAGGTGGCAGCCTTCTGCAACGGCGAGTGCCGTGGCAGCGCGAAGCTGACCTACTTTGCCCCGACAGACAGCTACATCGCCTTCCTGACGCTCTACGGCAACGACGGAGACGAGCTGGAGTTCGTCCTCACCGACGGCGACATGACCACATTGTCGGGCAGCACCCTGCATTTTGCCACCGACGGCCGCATCGGAACTTTGTCCGAGCCTTACCCGCTTTGCTTCGGCTTCACGGGCCTCGACGACAATGCATCGACCCGTGTGAGCGTGTACCCCAACCCCTCCAGGGACGTGTTCAATGTCAAGGGCGAGGGCATCCGCAGGATTGACGTGTTCAACGCTTTCGGCCAGGTCGTGTTCTCGGCGGAGACGTCGAATGACACCTTCCAGGTGGATTTGAGCGACAAGGCGACGGGTGTCTACCTGCTTCGCGTGGTCACGGAGAGCGGTGTGACGAACCAGCAATTAATAAAGGAATAAAGCCATGAGAAAAGCCATTGTCTTACTTTTGGCTTGTTTGTCCGGTGGTTGGCTGATGGCCAACCACTGGACGCCCGTGAGCGCGCCCTACGAGGAGAATATGCCTCTGACCTGCGTCGTCCAAATCAACGGCGTGGAGCAGCAAGGCACGACACTTGAATTGGGCGCCTTTTGTGACGGCGAGTGCCGAGGCAGCCAGATGGCCGTCTATTTCGAGCCTGAGCAACGCTACATCTACCAGATGATTGTTTTCGGCGAGGAAGGCGACATGCTGACGTTCAGGCTCTACGACCACGCCACCCAACAGGAGCTTGATCTTGTGGCTCCCGAAGCCATTGTCTTCGATGCCTTCGGCTACGGTACGCTGTCTAACCCCATTGTGCTCAATTTCCGCCAAAACTATGACATCGTTGTCACTGTCAACCCCGAAGTTGGCGGCACCGTAATGGGTGCAGGCACTTACCTTCACGGAGAGACAGCCACCTTGACGGCCACGGCCAACGAGGGTTATGCCTTCATCAACTGGACGCTCGACGGCGAAGAGGTCTCGACCGAAGCCGAGTACAGCTTCGTCGTGACTGAGGCTGCCGATTACGTGGCAAACTTCGAATTGACCGCTATCACACAGACTGTGACCCTCAGCGCAGGCTGGAACTGGTGGAGTGGCTACATCGAGCTTGACGGCGCGAACAGTTTGCAAGACCTTGAAGAAGCCCTCGGCACAAACGGCCTGATGATCAAGTCGCAAAACAACGGCTATGCCTAACAACGAATCCATGTATCAGGTGCGGGTCGGCATTAGTTGCACATTAGAGCTGACGGGGCTCGCCGTCCATCCCGCCGACCATCCCATCACGCTCGTCACCGGCTGGAATTGGATTGGCTATCCTGTGACGACCAGCATGAGCATTGAAGAAGCCTTATCCGGCATCACGCCGCATACCGGCGATATGCTGAAATCACAAAACAGCGGCTATGCCTCGTATCTTGAAGGCTTTGGCTGGTATGGCTCCTTGAACACTTTGGAGCCTGGCATGGGCTTGATGTACAAGTCGAATAACAGCCAGCCGGTCACCTTCACTTTCCCGACGGAAAACGAGTGAGGGCAATAGAGTATTAGATTATTGGGCTGTCAAACTATGGCAGCCCTAAATCAACCCAAAAAAGCCAAGGCGTTTCCACCTTGGCTTTTTGCATTGGTCTGAATGTGCTTTATTATTCGGCAGCCGGTGCTTCGGTAGCGGGTGCTTCGGTAGCGGGAGCTTCCGTGGCAGGAGCGCTCGGCATCACGTTTTCGATTTGCTGACGCATCTCGGTGTCGTAAACGTCGCCCGATTTGACGTTCTTCGGGATGGTAATGCTCGAAAGCAAGCAGAGCACCACCAAGGCTGCCGCTAAGCCCCACGTGGCTTTTTCAAGGAAATCGGCCGTCTGACGAACGCCCATCATCTGGTTGGCACCTCCGAAATTGGAGACCAAACCGCCACCTTTTGAGTTCTGTACAAGGACGACCAGTCCAAGTAACACGCTGACAATCAGAATTAAAACTACTACTAATGTGTACATTTCTATTGAATTTATGTTTGACTTTCTTTGAGTCTTTCAATTTGGGCTGCAAAATTACTACTTTTTTCTGGATATTTCACGCTTAATTTTTCATAAATTGAAATCGCCTTGTCAAAATAGCCCTGTTTTTCGTAAATTTTGGCCAAAGTCTCGCTGACGATGTTCTCCTGGTCAGTGATGCTGTTTTGGGCTACGGAGATGGGATTGTAGAACTCGGCCTTGGGTCGCGAGATGCTCGGATTTTCAAGTATAAACTTGTCTATCAGTTCTTTGCGTGAAAGTTTCTTCGGCTCTTTCGGTTCGTTTTCCTTGCGTTGTTTCTCGGCCTCGATTTCTTTCAGGCGGTTGGCGATGATGGCTTTCAGCTCGTCCAAGGACTTGCGTTTTTCTTCCAACAGTGCCATTTCCGCCGAAAGCTCCTCATGACTACCGCTGAGGTCGATTTCGGGGATGATGAACACCTTTTCGCGAATGACACCACTATTGGTTTCTTCCTTAGTGTCAATGGCTTGGATGGAGGTAAAAACATTGTCGGTGGGCGGCATCTCGTCGGGCAAGGTGGTGATATCGGGCTCGCTTTCAAGGCGATGACGCGCGATGACCGAGAACAGGCGCAGCTTGTCGCGGTTGGGGAAAGCGGCAGCAGCACGTTTCAGCTGGGCATCGTATTTCGGACTATCGGTGTTTTGATAGGCGATAGCCAAAAGTGCTTGACCTACAGTAAAATAAGGATACCGCTTCACAAGCTCTTCCACCTCGTCGATGGCTTTGCTTTTCAGCAGCTCGGGCCGCTTCATGTATCCTATGATTTGTTTGCTGTCCATTTTAGTTAAGGCCCCTGAGCCTGTCGAAGGGCCGTCTATTTACCAGTTTACCAATGCTTTATTGAATATGTCTTCCACCAAGGCATCAATGATGACGGGAGTGAGGCTTCCCTGAACGGCGTTGAGGTCTTGGTTGCTCGGATAGTCCTCGTAATGCGAGAAACTCTGCTCGAAGTCTTTCGTCTCGTCGAAGCGGTTGCTGAAACGCACTTTCACGGTGATAGTCAGGCGGTTCATGGCGGCGGTCTGCCCCGTGATGGCCACAGGCATGGTCCTGTAGTCGGTGATTTCGCCCTCAAAGGCAATGTCGCCACCCGATTCCACCATGTCCAATGTGGTTTGGTTGGTCATGGCGTCGCGCAAGGCGTTAGTGAAGTCGTTGCTCAGCATAGGGTTGACCAATTGGGCGTGGTTGGGGAAATAGTCCACAGAAACGGTCTTGGCCTCGGCGGGAATCGACGCACCCGAGAAGGTATAGATGCCGCAGCCGTGGCAAACAAAAGCCAAAGCCAGCACCAAAACCGCTATCTTCGCCCTGATTCTCATAGGTCGATGCCGTATTCATTGATTTTGCGGTACAACGTGCGTTCGCTGATGCCCAAGGCCTTGGCGGCGTCCTTGCGCTTGCCGCGATGGGCTTCCAATGCCTTGATAATCATCTCTTTCTCGTGATGTTCAAGGGAAAGCGTTTCAGGCATCTGTGTCGTTGAGCCTGTCGAAACGACACCGAAATGCGTCTCCTCGGCGGGAATGAATTCCGTGTATTCCTGCTCACTGACCTGTGGCTCGTCGTGGCTCACACGGGTCACGACCGTGTCGCCGATTTGCGTGACGGGATTAGGCTGCACGTAGGTCGGCTCCATCGGGCGACCACCGTTCATATTATTGACTTGGGCACGCAATTCGGCGATGTCTTTCTTCATGTCGAAAAGCACGCGGTAGAGCAGGTCGCGCTCCGACATGCCTTCGGGCGTGTCCTCTCGGGGCAATAAGACTGGCAGTGCACTCGGCACGCGGTTGGGCAGATATTTGGCCAAGGTCTCCGCCGTGATGTGGCGGTCGGTTTCCATGATGGAGATTTGCTCGGTCACGTTTTTCAACTGGCGCACGTTACCGTCCCAGCGGTAGTTGACCAGCATTTGCATCGCATCGTCACTCAAAGTGATGGGCGGGATGTGGTTGCGTTCGGCGAAGTCGGCGGCAAACTTCCTGAACAACAGCGGAATGTCAGCCTTCCTTTCGCGCAAGGCGGGAATATGAATCGGGATGGTGTTCAACCTATAATAAAGGTCTTCGCGGAAACGCCCTCGCTCGATGGCTACGGGCAAATCGACATTGGTGGCGGCCACGATTCTCACATCGGTTTTCATCACCTTGTTGCCGCCCACACGGATGAACTCGCCGTTTTCCAACACGCGCAGCAGCCTCGCTTGCGTGGAGAGTGGCAATTCGCCGACCTCGTCCAAGAACAAAGTACCTTTGTCGGCAATTTCAAAATACCCCTTGCGCTCATTGACGGCACCCGTAAACGAGCCTTTCTCATGGCCAAACAGCTCAGAATCAATGGTTCCCTCGGGGATGGCACCGCAGTTCACGGCGAAATATTGTCCGTGCTTGCGCGCGCTGTTTTGGTGGATGATTTTCGGGAACACGTCCTTGCCCGTGCCGCTCTCGCCCATGATAAGCACGGTGAGGTCGGTGGCGGCCACTTGTGCCGCAATGCCGATGGCGCGGTCCAACTCGGGGTTGGTGCCGATGATGCCGAAAGTCCGTTTTATTGCTTGTACGTCCATGTTTTTCAGTTTTCAGTTTTCAGTTTTCAGTTTTCAGTTAAGACAACTCCTAACTGCCAACTGCCAACTGAAAACTATCTCAACACAGCGTTAAGTTCTTTCTCCATAGCCCCCTGAATCTTTCCCATCGTCTTCTCAATTACCTTGTCGGTGAGGGTAGTGGTGGGTGACATCAGCACGAAACTCATGGCGTATTGTTTCTTGCCTTCTGGAATCTTCTCGCCTTCGTAAACGTCGAAGAGGCTCATCGATTGCAGGATTTTGTTCTCCGCGTTCATGGCGACTTTCTTCACTTCACTGAAAGTCACGTTCTTGTCGAAAATCATGGCGAGGTCGCGGCGCACGGCGGGGAACTTCGACAGCGGCTCGAAATGCACTTCCTTGGCCTTGGCGAGGCATTGCATCATCACGGTCCAGTTGAAGGTGGCGTAAAACACGTCTTTCTTCAGGTCGAAATGCTTCAAGGTCTTCTTGCTGAGTTTGCCGAGGGTGACAATCTCCTTACCGTCAACGTAACAAGTGGTCGCGTAATCGAAATGCGGCAGGTTGGCTTCCTTGGCTTCCAATTGGTTGAAGTCGAATTTGAAATGGTTGAGCACGCCTCTCACATATTCCTTCAAGTCGAAGTAATCGACGGGTTTGCTCGGGTTGTTCCACAGTTCGGCTTGCTTGTTGCCGGTGAGGAAGAGGTCGAGATTTGTATGCTCCGTGTAAGGTTTGAGCGGTTGTTTTTCGTCGCCAACTTTTTGTGCGTCAAAGAAATATACATTACCAAACTCGAAAAACTTCATGTCGCTGACCTTGCGGTTTTGGTTGAAGGCGATGCTCTCCAAGCCGCCCCACATCAGGGTCTGGCGCATGACGTTGAGGTCACTGCTGAGCGGGTTCAAAATCTTCACATTCTGAGCTGGGTCAAAGGCGGGGAAAGCCTCGCTGTAGGCGGCCTTGGTGAGCGAGTTGTTCATGATTTCGTAGAAGCCGTTGGCGACGAGCATGTCGCTGATTTTCTGCTGCATCTTGTCGGCGTCAGGTTTCGCGGCGCGACTGATGGAAGCATGGACGCGGCTCGGGATTTCGATGTTGTCGTAGCCGTAGATACGCAAGATTTCCTCGACCACATCGGCGGGACGGGTCACATCGACCTTGCTGGTGTGCACATCCACCATAATGTGCTTGTCATCTTGTTCAACAACTTGGCACTCAAGGCTTTTCAGTATATTGACGGCTTGGGTCGGGTCAATGACCTTACCAGCCACTTTGTTCAGGTAGTCGAACTTCAAATCGACGCGGGCAGGGGCAAATTCGCCGTTTTTCACGTCCTTGATTTCAGACGAAATCGTTCCGCCGGCCAACTCCTTTATTAATAAAGCGGCGCGTTTCAGGGCGAAAATTGTGATATTCGGGTCGGCACCGCGCTCGTAGCGGAACGAGGCGTCGGTTTGCAGGCCGTGGAACTTGGCCGTCTTGCGGATGCTGGTGGGGTTAAAATAGGCGCTTTCAAGGAAGACGTTGGTGGTTTCCATCGTCACGCCCGACTTCTGTCCGCCAAACACACCGCCGATGCACATGGGTTCTTCAGCGTTGCAAATCATCAAGTTACGGCTGTTGAGTTTGCGCTCCACGCCATCCAAGGTGACAAAAGGCGTGCCTTCGGGCAGGCATTTCACCACGACCTTCTTGCCTGTGATTTTATCGGCATCGAAGGCGTGCATGGGCTGGCCGACTTCCATCAGCACGAAGTTGGTAATATCGACGATGTTGTTGATGCTGCGGATACCCACGGCGGCAAGGCGGTTCTTCAGCCAGGCCGGCGACTCGTCGACTTTCACACCGCTGATGGTCACGCCAGAGTAGCGCGGGCAAGCTTGCGTATCTTCAACGACCACTTCAATGTCCAAGTCGTGGTTTTCCACCTTGAAGTCATCGACCGAGGGACGGATGAGGTGGTATTTTGTGGTGTTCTCGCGCTGGTTGAGGGCGGCCACGAGGTCGCGGGCCGAGCCGATGTGCGAAGTGGCGTCGCTGCGGTTGGCGGTGAGGCCGATTTCAATGGTATGGTCTTCTTCCACAGGGAAATAGAACGCGGCGGGACGCCCCACTTCATAGGTGTCGGGCAGCACCATGATACCCTCGTGCGAGGTGCCGAGTTGAAGTTCGTCTTCGGCGCAAATCATGCCCTCACTCACTTCGCCGCGAATCTTGCCCTTCTTGATGGTGATATGTTCGTCGCCAAGCCAAAGTTCCGTTCCGATAGTGGCCACGAGTACCTTTTGGCCGGCCGCCACGTTAGGCGCGCCGCAAACGATGTGCAGTGGTTCCGCGCCGCCCACATCGACGGTGGTGATGTGCAGGTGGTCGGAGTTGGGGTGGTCGATGCAGGTGAGCACCTTGCCCACGACGACGCCTTTCAAGGCACCCTTCACCGACTCAAAACGTTCAAGGTCTTCCACTTCAAGGCCCGTTGAAGTCAGCAGTTCGCTGACCTTCTCAGCCGGATAATCGCAGTTGACGTATTGTTTCAACCAGTTATAAGAAATCTTCATTTTCGTAAAATTTAATGAGCCGCAAAAATACGAAATTCTGACAAAATGTCACGATTATTTTTCAAGGAATGTGAAATAGCTTAAAACAAATCTGAGTGTGTCCCTGTGTTAAGCATTAAAAGTGTAAGTTGGGTGTTGTTTTGTTCCCAAATTAACAACCAGTCTGGCTCAATGTGACACTCCCAAGTATTGTTGCCTCTATAGCCCGACAGTTTATGTGGATTATAACTTTGCGGTAATGAACCATTTTCTCTTAGAATATCCACAATTACCGCAATCTTTGAAACATCTAGTCCGCGTTTGGCGCAACGTTTCACAGCATGCTTAAACTGGTTAGTAAAGATAACATCGTACATGGGATTCAATTATCTAAACATTGACGAATAAGATCTGACCCATCTTTCGCGTAATAAACCCTTCCGGCTTCCACATCCTCGTAAGCCAGTTCTATTCCGCTTTTTTTGCGGCGTTTTGTGGCAACTTCTACGCCTTCGATGGAACGAAACAATTTGCGAAGCATTGGGATTAGGCTTTCGTCGGTCACTTTCAATGTAAGTTCAGTCATCGTTTGCTCTCCTTTTGTTTTTCAATGCGCAAAAATACACATTATTTTGAAATTCGAGGATTTCGGATCAAAAAGTTCAAAATTTTCGTCAAAAAATTATTGCAATTCGATAATTATTTGTAGTTTTGCAGCGTCATGACAACAAAAAAGTAACTAAAATGTCGAATTCAAAAAGTTTAAAACGATGAAAAAGAAGAATTTAATCTTGATGGCTTTGGCCATTATGGTAGTTGTCATTCCGTTTATTCAGGGATGCGAGAAAAAAAAGAATTGTTATTATGGGCATAATGGGATTGTGTACAATCCTTTGACAGATGACTGCGAATGCGTCAATTATTACGAAGGAATGGAATTGGACACAGGTTATAACTCTTTGATTGATATAGTGCATTATATGCAATACTATTCAAGGGCTGACAAGCCGAATTATCCTTATTATTCACGTGAAGGGGATACCGTTAAAACTTGTGGTTGGATTAACCATGTGGATGGGCAAACACTGTTGCCGAATGAATCCGACAGCCTTTATGTCCAATTTGTTATTTCTGATGATTCCCTTACTGCGATGAATGCCGATTTTCTTTCTGAACGGATTCATATTGAAGGAGATTTGGCATTGTTTGATGGCATAGACCGGGATAAAAAATGTTACATAAAGGGGATTATTTCTTTTCATCCGAAAGCCGATGGACTTGGGTGGTTGGATGGACCGGCAGATCCCGAACCTTCTCATAATTGTTCTTCAGTCAATTTCGCACTTCGTTTGGTAGAAATCAGAAACTAAATTGTTGCCGCTATGAAAAACAAAACTTGGACGGGCATCCGTGTTTGCAGTTATGTGGCTCTTTTGTTTTGCGTTGCTTGGGCTGTGTTTTATGTATTTGCATTTTTGGGACTTTTGACAGGTAAAGGGGGAGTGAGCAGAGCTGCGGACTGGTCTCAACACACAGTACTTAAAATTGCTTTTTTTGTAATAGATGTGCTTAGTTTAGCCGCCACAATTTACCTTTGCGTTAAGGCCGCTTTGAACTTCCTAAAAGGTAGTCGTGAGGGTGTGGTTTTCCCAAAAAGTAATGTAAGACTGTTTTTCTGGTTGGCTTTGGCTTATTTAGTCCATCGATTGCTTTGGGGATTTCATCCTTTTTATTATGAATCCGATATCATTCTTTCAGTAGGGCACTCCATTATTGTCATCCCTTTCTGCATCCTTTTCTTCGCCTTCATGTACAAAGTGGCCGCCGATGCGGTGGAAGAGAATAACCTTACCATTTGAGCCATGATAGTGATGAACTTAGACGTAATGCTGGCCAAGCGCAAGATGCGCTCCAACGAGTTGGCCGAGCGCATCGGCCTCACCCAAGCCAACCTCTCCATCCTCAAGACGGGCAAGGCCAAGGCCATCCGCCTCAGCACCCTCAATGCCATCTGCCGCGAACTGCAATGCACGCCAGGGGATATTTTGGAGTATAGAGCCGATGAATCAACTAATTAAAGCCAGCAGAATATGAAACGCATCAAGCTTTACATCATGCTCCTGCTGACTATGGAAGCGGTGATGGTGCAGGCCCAAGACCACCCCTCCATTGTCGTGGAATCAATCGTGTTGGATAGCGCAAGCCATACGCCGCTGAGCTATGTCAACATCGGCATTGCCAACAAGAACATTGGAACCGTTTCGGGTGTTGACGGCAAGTTTAGCCTTGCCGTGCCTGATTCTTTGGCACAAGAGAGAATCATGTTTTCGATGATTGGTTACTCAAACAAATCATTAATTGTCAGTGAATTGCAAAACGAAAACGGCAAAGTATTTCTTTCTCCCACTGTCATTGAGTTAAACGCCGTGGAAATTACCGCCGCAAAGATGAAAGCCAAGAAAGTCGGCAAGTCGTCAGGGGTCGGAGTATATTTTTCTGTTGGTGTTTTGGATTTTGGCGGCGAGCTTGCTACCGTGATAAAGATGCCCAAAAGGAAAAAGTCGTTCCTGAAAGACTTCAATTTCAAAGTCACGTCCAACAATCCCGACTCCGCTCTGTTTCGGGTGAATTTGTATTATTTTGAAAATGATGTGTTTAAAAACATCTTGGACGAAAACATCTATTTCAAGCTGTACAAAGGTACCACGGGTGATATTTGTGTTGATTTGTCGCCATACAATATTGTCGTTGACCGCGACGTCTTGGTCAGCATTGAGTTTCTTGAAATCTATGCTCCGGAAGTCGAGTTTGACGAAGACGACCCCAACAGATATTTTTACGGCGACATCAACTTTGCCGGAGGTTTTGTCGGGCCCAAATCCTACATGAGGCCGACCAGTCAAGGCGAATGGGAAAAAGTTCCCTTGTCCGTCGCGCCCTGCTTTTGGATGACGATTTTGCAATAGTATTTGGCCAAATTTTCACTTTCCGGGCCAGTTTTGCGATTGTTTCGGAAAAATGCACTATATTTGCACCCAAATATTATAATGTAAAGAGGAATGTCTGAAAGCAACTTCTCAACCGAATACACCAACCTACGCCCGTTGCACACTTCAAGTTACGGCAACAGCCGGCTTTTCACTGCACAGAATAACGGTCGCAAGGTCGTCATCAAAGCCTTAAAGGCTGACCGTGCCGACAACGCGCAATGTCGCGCCTCGCTTCGTAGTGAATACGACGTGACGGCCTCGCTCGACAACAAGTTTATCCGCAAAGCCATCGATTTTGTCCGAATCGAAGGCTTGGGCGACTGCATCGTCTTTGAGTACATCGACGGCAAGTCGTTAGCCGAACATGTGCGCGTGGGTACATTGACAGAAAAGCAGGTGAAGAACGTCCTTGTCGATGTTTGCGACGGCCTCTCATACCTGCACCGCAACAACGTCGTCCACTGCAACCTGAAGCCGGAGAACGTCATCGTCACTGCCGCCGACTGTCGCGCCAAGTTGATTGACCTCGGCATCCCCGAGACCGACCCCGACGCTGACCGCGAGTTGCTCATTAAGGAAATGGAGTTCACCGCCCCTGAAATCATCAAGGGCGAGAGTTTCGACAACCGCGCCGACATCTTTTCCTTGGGAAAGATTATGGAGTTCATTGGCGAGCGCAATATCTCGAAGCAGTTCCTTCATGTGGCCACGCATTGCACCCAGTTCTCGAAAGAGCAACGATACGACAACATCGCTGAGGTTCGCTCGGCCATCTCCAAGGGGCATCCTACGGTGAAGGTCATCGTTCTTGCGTTAGTGCTTGTCGCATTGGCTGCGTTGGCCTATATCTACGTGCCGAAAATCGCGGCCAACGTGGATAAGGAGCGGGCAGCGCGGCGTGTTGCCGAATTCAACCGAGAGTTGGAGAAAATGCAGAACGAATTGCCCGAACTCTGCGAAAAATATGAACTGAAATCGCTCTCAGAACCTATCGCCGTTGACTGGTCGGATGACAGCGTTAGGTATATGCAAGGTCTGTCACAATACATCGGCCATGACGAGGCGGCGTTGGGCTTTGAAGACATCTCCGCCAAAGCCATCCGTTTCTTTAAACAGCAGCGAGCCGGCATTGAGAAATGTCGCCAAAACGATTTTAACCGCTTGTTGGTCAGTGAGTTTGAAAACGCAAACGACAGTTTGGCCGTTGCCTTGAGAACGCCTTTGGTCGACCCCACCGACGAGCAACTGCTCATTGAAGCTGAAAAGTGGCTGCAACAAATGAAATAATTCCGCTGGAATGTAGTTATTGTTTACATGAAAACGACCTCAAAAGTGCAAAGGAAAACAAACATCATTTGGGCATTAGGCTGTGTCATGGGCCTTTTGCTCCTCGCTGGCTGCAACACCAAGAAGAATACCCTCACGCGCCGCATGTACCATAACTTGACCAGCCATTACAACGTCTATTGGAACGGAGAAAAGGCCTTGCAAGATGGAGACAAACAGCTGAAGACTGCTGTAAAAGACGACTATACGCATGTGCTCCGTGTCTATAACTACGGCACCCAGCAAAACGGCATGAGCCTCAACTCCACTATGGACCGCGCTTTGGAAAAGACTTCCATCTGTGTGCAGAAACACTCCATGAAATTCGGCAGCCGCGAACGCGTCAAGTGGATTGACGACGCCTATCTGGTCATGGGAAAGGCGCATTTTTACAAGCATGACTATATCCCCGCCAAGCGCACCTTTGACTTCGTGGCTACTGAATACAGCTACAACGACATCACGTATGTGGCCAACATGTGGCTCATCAAGACCTATATCCAAACCGAGGAATATCCCAAGGCGGCGGCCCTGATTGAACAATTGTTAGCCAAGACGGCAGGCCTCAACAAGCCACCCAAGGAGTTGCTGCAGAACATGGATTACACCATCGCTGACTTTTACATCGCCACGAAAGACTACAACAGCGCGGCCAAATACTTGAAAACCGGCATCCAGCTCAACAATGACCGCGACTTGCGCACACGCGGTATGTTCATTTTGGGCCAAATTTACATGAAACAAGGCGATGCAGAACGTGCCACGGCGCAGTTCAAGAAAGTCGTCAAACGCCACCCTTCTTATGAGATGGCCTTTGAAGCCAGGATGAACATGGCCAAAATGGGTTCGTCTGACAACGCTGCTGAACTCTACAAGATGCTCAACAAGATGCTCCGCGACCCCAATAACGACGAGTATAACGACCGCATCTATTACGCCATGGCCGAGTTAGCTCTCCGCGAAGGCGACGAGGACAAAGCCATCAAGTACTTGCGAAAATCGGTGGCTGCCTACCAGAACAACCAGATACAGCGTGCACTGTCGTCGCTCAAGGTTGCCTCTTTGCTTTTCGACCGCAACGAATACGAGCTTTCGCAGGCCTATTACGACACTGCCGTCACCAGCATGAACCGCGACTTTGAGGGTTACGACAGCATCCTCAACATCTCTCATACGCTTAACGAGTTGGTGATGTACGCCAGCATTGTTCGCGACCAAGACAGTCTGTTGCGCGTGGCCGCTATGGATTCGATTTCTCGCAACGTGTTGATTGATAAAATTATAGCTCAGCTTGTCCAAAAGGAAAAGGAGGAAGAGGAGCAACGCCGTTACGAAGAGCAGCTGGCTTTGATGGGTGCTTCTATAGGACAGACCAATGCCAGCGTCAACGAGCCTACCAACTCCTCGGCATGGTATTTCTACAATTCAGCCGCCTTGAACAAGGGCTTTACTGAGTTTACGCGCAAATGGGGCATGAGAAAGTTGGAGGACAACTGGCGCATCAGCGACAAGCAAAGCATCATCGACTTTGCGCAAGGTGGAATCGGCGACGACGGTCTTGCCACAGCCAACGAGCCCATGTCGAAACAAGACTCTATAAATGCCACTTATACCGACCACGACCGTGGCTATTACCTGAAAGACCTGCCCCTCACGCCGGAACAAAAGGAAGTGGCCGACTCGCTCATCGCCGACGCGCTTTACAACCTTGGCTTCCTTTACATGGACCGCCTCGACGACTTGCCGCGTTCAATCGAGAGTTACGAGATGCTCGACGAACGCTATCCGGGTAACGACAAGGAACTGCCCACATGGTACGCACTCTACCGGATGTACGGTGCGCAGTCCAATGCCGAAAAATCGCAGTATTACAAAGACAAGATTTTCGACAAATACCCCACTTCGAGTTATGCCCAGTTCATCAACGACCCCGAATATTTCAAGAAGATGGAGGCACAGGAGAAGGAGTCGTCGGATTACTACACCAAGACTTATGAGGCTTTCACCCAAGGCCAGTATTACCGTGTGAAGATGAATGCCGAGCGGGCTCTGCAGCTTTACGATACCGACACAGCCATCATGCCACGCTTTGCTTTCCTCCATGCTGTTGCCCAAGGCCGCCTCATCTCCATCGACACGATGGCCTTCGAGCTTTACGACCTTGTGCGCGACTATCCCACAAGCAGTATTACGCCTTTCGCGAGACAGGTACTGGAAGATATCAATGAGGACTACCATCTTGGCCTCGTGCTGACCGAAATTGGAAAGGACAGCCCCGAGCAGCCCGAAGTGAAAAAAGAAGCTCCATACACTTACGAGCCTAACTCGGAGCATTTTGTTGTCATTGTTTGCGACACGAAGAAAGTGCGCGTCGACCCGCTCAAGGTGCGTGTCTCCGACTTCAACAAGAAGGAACACCGCACGCAGTCGTTCAACATTAGGAGTGTCATCCTCGACGATGACCTCACCGTCGTGACCATCGGTAACTTTGAAAGCGAAAAGAAAGCTGAAGACTACATCACCTCCATATTCCTTACCGACTACGTCTTTGGCGGCATCGGCAAGGACGACTACAAGGTGTTCCCCATTTCGGGCAAAAACTATCCTATACTTTACCAGTCGAAAGATTTGGATGAATATCTAAAATATATAGAATCACATAAATAAGCAATGAAAGAAATAGAATCACAATCACACAACATCCTGGCCAACGGAACAGTCATCAAGGGCGACATTGAGTCAAGCGGCGACATCCGTATCGACGGACGTCTCATCGGCTCCTTAAAGTCTAACGGCAAGGTTATCATTGGTCAGACGGGTCTTCTCGAAGGCGATATTATCTGCAAACAGGTCGAGATTTCGGGTACCGTTAAGGGTACCATCAAGACGGAAGACTTGACCGCCTTGAAGTCGACCTCGAAAGTGGAAATTGATCTCGTCACAAAGCAGCTTCTGATTGAAGTGGGTGCACAATTCACAGGCAAGTGCGTCATGGGACAACAGACTACCGTGGCCATGCCGCAGCAAAAAGTTGGTTGACAATGAACGAGGACAAACTGAAACGTTATTATGGTTACGAGGCCATCGAGCGTTTTGACGAGGAGCGTTTGGCCAAGTTGCAGGAGCACTATAAGGCCATCCTCGAGCTTTTGGGCGAAGACCCCAACCGTGAAGGTTTGCTGAAAACGCCCTTCCGAGTGGCCAAGTCGATGCAATACCTTACCCACGGCTACCAACTCGACCCGATGGAGATCCTTCTTTCAGCCAAGTTCAAGGAAGATTATCGCCAGATGGTCATTGTGAAGGACATTGAGGTGTACTCGCTCTGTGAACATCATCTCATTCCTTTCATCGGTAAGGCGCATGTGGGCTACATCCCGAATGGCTATATTACTGGCTTGAGCAAGATTGCACGTGTGGTGGAGGCTTATTCACGCCGTTTGCAGGTGCAGGAACGCCTGACGACACAAATCAAGAACGCCATCAATGACGCTTTGCATCCAATGGGCGTGGCCGTCGTCATCGAAGCGCAACATATGTGCATGTCGATGCGCGGCGTGCAGAAACAAAGTGCCGTGACCACCACCAGTGACTTCATCGGCGCTTTCGAGCGTGAATCGACGCGGGAAGAGTTCTTCCAACTCATCGGAACCAAGCTGCATTGAATCTTTGAATTTTGAATCTTTAAATCTTTAAATCAATAATGTTAAAAGCATACGTTTTCCCCGGACAAGGGGCACAATTTGTGGGAATGGGCAAGGACTTGTACGACAAGTCGGCAACCGCCAAGTCCATGTTTAAGAAGGCCAACAGTATCCTGAAGTTCAAAATCACTGACGTGATGTTTGAGGGCACCGATGAGGACTTGCGCCAGACCAAGGTCACACAGCCGGCTATCTTCCTCCATTCCGTCATCCTTGCCTCCCTGCTCGAGGACTTCGACCCGAGCATGGTGGCAGGCCACTCCTTGGGCGAGTTTTCGGCTTTGGTGGCCAATAAAGTGCTGACTTTCGAGGACGGTCTGCGCCTTGTCAGCAAGCGTGCCAAGGCCATGCAGAAGGCTTGCGAAGCCCAGCCTGGCACTATGGCGGCCATTGTGGGCGCAGAGGACAGCCTGATTGAGAGCGTTTGCGCTTCCATCAAGGACATGGTGGTCGTGCCGGCCAACTACAACTGCCCGGGTCAATTGGTCATCTCTGGCTCCGTCGAGGGCGTGGCCGCTGCTTCCGAGAAACTGAAAGAAGCCGGTGTGAAGCGCGTAGTGCCGCTCAGCGTGGGTGGTGCCTTCCATAGCCCGCTGATGGAACCCGCCCGAGTGGAATTGGCCAAAGCCATCAACGACACGACTTTCAATCAAGGCATCTGTCCCGTTTATCAGAACGTTACGGGACAGTCGGTCAACGACCCCGAAATCATCAAGAAGAACCTTATTTCGCAGCTTACTTCGCCCGTGCTGTGGACGCAGACCATGAGCAACATCCTCGCCAATGGTGTGAGAACCATCATCGAGGTGGGTCCCGGAACGGTGCTGCAAGGCCTGTTCAAGAAGATGGACCGCAGCCTTGAGCTTTCGAGCGCAACAATTGCATAACGCATGGAAAACAACAGAATACGTCCAATTTGGGTGATACTGCTTCTGATGGCAGGCATCTGCATCGGTCTATATATTAATAAAGGTGTATCGAAACGCCAAAACTTCATCCCCGCTTCGTCTGGCTTCAGTAAGTTCGATGAGGTGGTGTGGCACATTGGAGAAGACTATGTCGATGAAGTTGACGGCAACCAATTGCAAGACAAGGCAATAGAAGCTATGATGGACGACCTTGACCCGCATAGCCAGTATGTTTCGTTGGAAGAGTTCGATGCCATCAATGACCCGCTGTTGGGCAGTTTTGAAGGCATCGGGGTGCAGTTCCGCATTGAGAAGGACACCGTGGCCATTGTGAGCGTCATTAAGGGTGGACCGTCTGAGAAGGTAGGCATCCTTGCTGGCGACCGCATCATTTATGTCGATGACACGCTCGTTGCGGGCGTGAAGCTCAAAAACGAGGACGTGATGCGCAAGTTGAAAGGTCCCAAGGGCACCAAAGTCAAGGTGCAGATGCTGCGTCGCGGCGTGGAAGGCTTGTTGCCGTTCACCATCACGCGCGGTGTTATCCCGACCTACAGCGTCGACATCGCCTATATGCTTGACGAGCAGACGGGCTACCTGAAACTCAGCAAGTTCTCTGCTACCACCTACGACGAGTTCAAGAAAGGCATCAAGAAGCTGAAAGGTGAGGGCATGAAGCAGCTCATTTTCGACCTGCGCGGCAACTCGGGTGGTTATCTCAGCGCTGCCGTTGACATTGCTGACGAGTTTTTGCCCAAGGGCAGCCTTATTGTTTATACCGAGGGTCGCAACCGTCCGAGACAATACATGAACGCCCGTCGAAACGGTATGTTGGAGGACATTCCTGTTGCAGTGCTCATTGACGGCGAGTCGGCCAGCGCGAGCGAGATTGTGGCAGGTGCCTTGCAGGACAACGACCGAGGCACTATTATTGGACGACGCTCGTTCGGCAAGGGTCTCGTGCAAGAACAGATCATGCTCAGCGACAACTCCGCTATCCGTCTCACCGTAGCACGTTACTATACGCCCACGGGTCGCTCCATCCAGAAACCTTTCGATGGCGACCGTGAGAAGTATCTTTTTGAGTCTTACGAACGTTACGAAAACGGTGAGGTATATAGCGAAGATAGCATCCATTTCGCTGATTCCCTGAAATATACAACACCGAAAGGCAAGACTGTCTATGGAGGTGGTGGCATCATGCCCGACATTTATGTGCCTTTGGTGGACGATAGCACGGAGTATTATTTCAACCGCATCGCTAACCTTGGTCTGCTATATCAATATGCTTTCGAGTACACCGACCAGCACCGCAAGGAGCTGAATCGCTTCAAGACCGTGGAGGCTTTCGACAAGGGCTTCCGCGTGACTGACGCCATGTTTGCTGAGTTAGTGAAATTGGCCGACGAGAAAGGCGTCAAGGGCCGCGAGGAAGAGAAGCAAGTGGCCCGCCGCGAGGCCGACATTTTGCTGAAAGCCTACATCGCCCGCAATCTCTTCGACGACGAAGGCTTCTACCCGATTTACGCCCCGATGGATGATGTTTTGCAGAAGGCGATTGAAGTTTTGGAGGGTGTTTCCGAATAAGAAACAGAAAAAAACAACCCTACCTGCACCACATTCAAAACAATTTTGTAATTTTGCAGCCCGATTTTTAAGGAGATGGAGAAGAAGAACGAATTTCTGATTCCGGTCAGCGGTCTTGCCCTGGGCAGCCACTCCTACCAGTTTGAAATCAATGACGATTTCTTCGCGGAGAGGGAATACTCTGAGATTCAGCAAGGTAAGGTGTCCGTTTCTTTGGATATCGACCGGCAGGAAACCCTGATGGTGCTGCATTTCGGCATTGACGGGACGGTGCGCGTGCCTTGCGACCGCTGCGCCGACGAGTTCGACCTCCCCATCCGCGACGAGCGCGAGTTCTTCCTCAAACTCGGCACGGAGAACGCCGAAGAGTCGGACGATGTGGAGGTCATTTCGGCAGATCAGGCCGATTATGACGTCAGTTCTTTGGTTTACGAGTTTATCATCCTCGCCATCCCGATGCATCGCGTGCATCCCGAAGGCCAGTGTAACCCCGAAGTGATGGCTATGCTGAACCGCGAGGAAGCTACTGAGGATGAGGAGACCGATACTATTGACCCACGTTGGGCTGCTTTGAAAGACATTGATTTGAACGATAAATAAACAATTGATAAACAACAAGTTAAAATAATAGAAAAATGGCACATCCTAAAAGAAGACAGTCTCACACCAGAGGCGCGAAGAGAAGAACACATTACAAGGCTGAAACCCCGAACGTGACCGTTTGCCCCGTGACTGGCACGATGCACGTCATGCACAGAGCCTACTACGTTGACGGTGACCTGTACTACAGAGGTCAGTTGGTGATGGCCGCCAAGCAGTGATTGCTGGCGACGCGATGCGCGCAACACTTTTTTCCGAAAAAAAACGGGAAAAGTGTTGCACGCAACAAAAATTTGCCTATCTTTGCACCGTCAAAGCACGATGGAAAGCCTTGGCAAACTGAACTTCGGATTTTTTTCATAATCTTTATATTGTTTTTCCCCTCCTTTTTCCCCATCAGGAGGGGTTTTTTGTTTTGTCCGCATCATTCAGGCGCTTGCCAGAAATAATCAGCATCGTGGGTAAAGGTTATCCAATCATTGGATTCATTCTCTTCATCCGAGGGCACTAACTTCACGTATTTTGACCCCGTATTTCTGTATCGGCTTTCTGGGTTGAACCTGCTTTCTATCACACACTCAATGTAATACAGGTTCTTCGCCATGTAGTTTTCCAAGTAGTATTCTTTGGTTTGTTTACTCTTGTGATTCCAATTAGCATCGTCGTTTAGCACCAACGGACGTCCGTCGATAAGGCGCTCACGTACTTCATTGATGCCCAATAAATTGCTGTTTTCATCCGTCACGTAGGCATAGAAGGTCGGGTCTACCCAAATCCATTTTTTCAGTTGTGATGACCAAACCGTATTAATCACATGGCAATCTTGGTCGTTGGGGTCTTTGGGCATACAAGTCACATAGCGCGAGCGAAAACCCATCGACAGGTACATTTCATTCAAGGCAATGGCCAAATGCCTGCAATTCACACCTTTGCCCGTCGATTTATGGTAATTGTAGAGGTCAATCGCGTCAAACTCGCAAAGCGCATAATTGCTGCCATCGTGACGGATGGAATCATGGGCAAAACGGAGGATGTTGAGGATTTTAGAGACTTCGTCTCCATCGCCCGCAACCTCATCCAAAGAGAAAAACTCACGCACATGCCTCAAACAATCATCATCTGCCGATTGATAGACAAATCGAGGCAAAGAATCCGTGTCCTCATGCGAATAGGATGCCGCATTTTTTAAAACGGACAAATTATCATACTGTTCAATCTGTTTCAGCAAAGCCTTGAATCTCTTTTCATTGCGGATGAAATCAAAGTCCGAGTCGTTTTTCATGTTGGCATAGTCCTTATAGCCTAAGTCTATGGCGTTTTCTAATGCGGCTATTGCGGCTTTCTTTTGGTGAGTAAGGGAATAGCTGCACGCCAAATTATAATAGGTGTTTGCCTTGTAGGAAGCCAAGGATTGGTTGATTTGTTCGCGGGATTCATCGTATTGCGAACTGTTAAACACTGTTGTCGTGTCCAAAAAGTGAATCAAGTCGGTCAAAGGCTGGATGGCCAAATCGTATTGCTTGCTGTCGTAATAGGTTTGGTATTGCCCCTCAAATTCCTGTAGTTTTTCGTAGTATTTTTCAAGGGATTGGGCTTTGGCAAAGGTGACGACGAGAGAAAACAATCCGAGTGCCACAGCCCTGAAAACAAATTGCTTAGTGTTCATAATCGCTGGAATTAGTACAAAATGAACGGAGGCTGTATATTTTTATTATCTTTGCCGAAATTTTCAATGCTATGAAACTCTCAAAAGACCAAAAGAACTTACTAAAAGGAGGCATCGCTGCATGGGCGGGAATGATTGTCGCAACGGTGCTTTTCGCTGTTTTTGGTAAGCGCACTTGGAGCGATACTTTGTGGCTTGTCCTTGGCATGACGATAGCCGAAATCATCGTTGGAGCGTTTTTGACGCTGGGGTCGAGAGTTCCGAAGGAAAAAGATGAAAATCAATAATCTAAAAATAAATCAAATGAAAAAACTATTCTCATTAATTGCAGCATTAATGCTGACACTGACGGTGGCCCGCGCCGACGAAGGCATGTGGCTGCCTTACGCACTAAATGGCCAGAACTTGGCCGAAATGCAAGCCATGGGCTGCCAACTCACGGCGGAACAAATCTTTAGTTTCAACCAGCCGAGCATCAAAGACGCTATTGTGCAATTCGGCGGTGGCTGCACGGGCGAAATCATCTCTCCTGAAGGCCTGTTGCTCACCAACCACCACTGCGGCTTGAGTTATGTGCAGAAACATTCCTCCATTGAGCATGATTACCTCACCGACGGCTTCTGGGCCAAAAGCAAGGGCGAGGAACTGCCCAATCCCGGACTTTCGGTGCTCTTTCTCAATTACGTTGAGGACGTGACTGAAGCCGTGCTGAAAGGCGTCACTTCCGAAACCTCCGAAGCCGACCGCGAGGAACTGATTAGCAAAAACTCGCGTCAACTTGAGAAAGACCGCAAGGGTGACCGCAACGTGCGCATCGAGATTGTGCCTTTTTACAGCGGCAACCAATTTATTCTCTTTGAGTACGACGAATACAATGACGTGCGCCTCGTGTGCTGTCCGCCGTGGGGCATTGGCAAGTTCGGCGCCGACACCGACAACTGGACTTGGCCGCGCCACAAGGGCGACTTCAACATCTTCCGCGTTTATACCGCCCCTGATGGCAGTCCCGCCGGATATAGCCCCAATAACATCCCGATGAAGTCGAAGTGGTTCCTTCCTATTAATTTAGGAGGCGTGAAGCCCGGCGACTATGCCATGATTCTCGGTTATCCTGGCTCGACGGACCGCTATTCAACCTCTTACACCGTGAAAAACGTCATCGAGGAGGAAGGCCCTGCCATCATCGACTGCCGCACGACCAAACTCGAGAACTACCGCAAGCACATGGACGCCGACCAAGAGGTGTTCATCATGTACGCCTCCAAGCAGGCCAGCGTGTCGAACTACTGGAAATACTAAGAGGCGTTTGGCTCAAGAGGAGGACTTCATGAATTGGGTGAACGCCGACCCGAAGCGCAAGGCCGAATATGGCGACATTTTCACGGGCATCAAGCAGAAATGGGACATTTTGGACGAGATTGAGAAGTCGTTTGTCTATCATCGCGAGGCTGGCTGGAACGGTGGCGAGGCCATTGCTTTCAGCCGTAGGTTCATGCGCATCAACAAGATGTTTGAGGCCAAGGCCGAGAAAGCTGACATCTTAGCCGAAGCCGAGAGGCTGAAGCCCAACGTGAACGCCTTCTTCAAGGATTACTCCATGCCGCTTGACCAAGACGTGACCGCTGCATTGCTGGCCTTGTTCTACAAGAACATCCCCGCCGAGCTTCGCCCGAGTGAAATCACACGTATCGGCGACGCAAACAATGGCGACTTTAACGAATTTGTGGCCAAGGCCTTCAAAAAGAGCATTTTCACCGATAAGGAACGCCTCGAGGATTGGTTAGAAAGACCCAAATCTTTGGACAAAGACCCGCTTTTTGCCCTTGCGAAAAATATTATCGAATCGTATAACACTTTGTTGGACAGTTATTTGGAAGCTGAAAACTTCGGCAACAAAGGCGAACGTCTTTACATGAAGGGCCTGATGGAAATGCAAAGCGACCGTAACTTCTATCCCGATGCCAACTTCACCATGCGCCTGACCTACGGCACCGTGGAGCCTTACAAGGCCGCCGATGCCGTTAATTACAACTACTACACTACCATGGACGGCGTGATGGAGAAGTATGTGCCGGGTAATTGGGAGTTCGACATTCCGCAAGACGTGCGCGACCTCGTGGCCAAGAAGGACTACGGCCGCTATGCTGATGAAAACGGCGACCTTGTCGTGAACTTCATCACCACCAACGACATCACGGGCGGCAACTCGGGCAGTCCCGTCATCGACGGCGAGGGCAACCTCATCGGTTTAGCCTTCGACGGCAACTGGGAAGCCATGAGCGGTGACCTCAGCTTCGAGAACAAGGTGCAGCGCACCATCTGCATGGATGCACGCTACCTGCTCTGGTGCATCGAAAAGGTCGGCAAGTGCCAGAATATCATTGATGAGTTGGTGATTAAATGAGCAGAGGCTTCATAAAAGAAGGCGACCAAGAAGAGATTCCGAGGGTGCCAATGAGGGCATATCTGCCGTCAGGCGTGCCCAACTATGTCACCAAAGAAGGGCTCGAGGCGCTCAAAGAGGAACTGAAAAACCTTGAGACAGAGCGCCTCAAGGCGGGCGACAACTACATCATGGCCAATTTCATCGACGCAACGATGAAACTGCTCGTTGACCGTATCAATAGTGCCGTGGAGGTCGACCTATCCAAGGCCACTAAGGACACGGTGAGTTTTGGGGCATGGGTACGCTACAACGGGCGCGTTGTGAGAATCGTTGGGGTGGATGAAGCCGACGTGAACAAAGGCCTCATTTCATTCATCTCACCTATTGCCAAGTCGTTGCTAGGGAAGAAGGCAGGAGAATTCATTGAATTGAAGGGGACTAAAGGCTTGGAAAAGATAGCGGTGGAGGAAGTATCGTTTGAGCCGATGACGCTTACACAGATGGTTTATGACAAGCCGGTGGAAACCTCGACGACAATAGAAAGAAGCCCCCGAAGAATCATCGAAGAAACACCTGAACAGATTGTTCAGAAGCAACCAATCGTAGAGGACAATGACGTTGACTTGTCGGATAAAGCGGAAGGCCCACGCCGATTTGAGCCTGAAGTGAACGGCATCGAATTCCTGCCTGTTGTCAACGAGCGAGGCAACATCGTGGGGCGTGCAATGGTTGTGGAGTTGCACAAAGGGAACAAGATGCTGCATCCAGTCGTGCATCTGCATGTCACGAATGCCAAGGGAGAGGCCGTGGGGCGTTACTGGTGGCATGTGGCGTTTGGCGACACTCCAGAGAAGACACTTAAGCGAAAGATGGCGGAGACCTTGGGATTATCGGGAGTGGAACCCAAGTTGAAGCGGCAGTATATAAGAGAGAGCAAGACCGAGAAGGAGCTTGTTTATGTTTTTACGGTTGTTTCTGAAGAAAGCCTGCCCATTCCCCCTGAGGGAAAAGAGTATAGCGATCTTTTCGCGAAGGATTAGAAATCTTCACACACCCTTTTCGACAATAAAAAAACAGCTTGGGAACACTCTCAAGCTGTTTTGTTGGTCGGGATGACAAGATTCGAACTTGCGGCCTCTTCGTCCCGAACGAAGCGCGCTACCGGGCTGCGCTACATCCCGTACCCTAAAGCGCTGCAAAATTACACATTTTTTTGATACGGTGTGCAATTTGTCATGCAGTTTTTTCAACCCTTTCAAAAAGAGATGACTCCCAAGCCTTCCAAAAGAATTTTCAATCCGATGAGAATCAGAATAATACCTCCAAAAATTCCTGCTGATTTCTCGAACTTGGAGCCGAACACATTGCCGATTTTTACGCCTAAAACCGAGAAAAGGAAAGTAGTCAGGCCAATGATGAGCACCGACGACCAGATTTTGACCTGAATGCAGGCGAAGGAAACACCTACCGCCAAGGCATCGATACTGGTGGCTATGGCCAAGAGGAACATGGTTTTGAAACTCAATGAACCATTGTCAGTGGTGTCATTGCGAGCGGAGCGTGGCAATCTAGTGTCTGGAGTGGATTGCTTTGTCGTTCCTCCTCGCAATGACGCTTCCGCTTCGTCGCCCCAAACGGCCTCGCGAATCATGTTGGCACCGATGAGCGCGAGCAAACCGAAGGCAATCCAATGGTCGACGGACTCGATGAACTGCTGGAATTGCGAGCCTAAAAAGTAGCCCACAAGTGGCATCAGAGCTTGAAACAGGCCAAACCAAAGTCCGCAAATCAAGGCCGTGCGCCATGAGAAGCGTTTGGTAGTCAGTCCTTTGCAGATGGAAACTGAGAAAGCGTCCATCGAAAGCCCGACGGCAAGCAGTAGGATTTCAACGAAAGTCATGTTGGCCTTGGAATGAATTGTGGCGCAAAAATAGCACTTTTTTCATTGGCGGCTGAGGGAAAAACCCTATTTTTGCACCCATTCTAAACATCAAACTATGAAGAAATCCTTACTTCTTATGCTCGCTCTGCTGTTGGCTGCAGGCGGCTTCGCACAAGATAAGCCAAAGAAAGCCAAGAAAGAAAAAGTCTACAACGAAAAAGGCGAAATCATCAAGCAGGGCTGGAACATCGGCCCGTTGCCCGTATTGGGCTTTGACAGCGACCTTGGCTTCCAGTATGGTGCCTGTGTCGACTTCTTCAATTTTGGCGATGGTTCGCGCTATCCGCGCTATTTCTACAAGTTCAACGTGGAGGTGTCGCGTTACACGAAAGGCTCTGGCGTATTCCGCTTTTATGCCGACATGCCTTATCTGATTAAGGACACCAAGCTCTTTTTCGACCTCACCTACAACTACTCGAAGAAGTTCGAGTTTTTCGGCTTCAACGGCTACGAAGCCAGCACCTTCGACCCTTATGTAGACTTTGACAAGGACGGCTACCACTATATCAAACGCAACACGCTGCGTTTTGTCGGGTCAATGCAAAGGCCGTTGCGTTTTCTCCCCAACCTGAACTGGGTTGCTGGTTTGGCCTATTACAACGTCAAGACCGACCGCATCAATCTCGAGGGCTATGAAGACCAAGTGACGCTTTACGAGAACTATGTGAATGCGGACATTATTAAGGAAAACGAGAAGGATGGCGGCAACATCGCCCAACTGCGTCTCGGTTTGAATTACGACAGTCGCGACCACAACAGCGACCCATCGAAGGGTATTTATGCTGAATACACCCTCACCGGTTCTTCCGACTTCATCGACGGAAACGGCTACAACAGCTTGATACAGACTTTCATGTGGCGTCATTATGTGCCGCTTTACAAGGACAAGCTTACCTTCGCCTATCGTTTGGGTGTGCAGCACAAGATTGCAGGTAGCACGCCTTGGTACATGATTAACAACATCAACTATCCGTTCTTCCAGAAGATGTACACTGAAGGCTTGGGTGGTGTGGTCACCATGCGTGGTGTGAACCGCAACGGCGTGCTCGGCGACGGCTTCGTGTTGGGCAACGCTGAGCTGCGCTGGCATTTCCTTGACTTCAAATTCATCAACCAAAACTGGCAGTTGGTGTTTTCGCCCTTCTTCGATGCTGGTATGATTATCCAGCCTTTCCGCGAGGAGGAATTGAAAAATGCTGTAGTTGAGGGTGTTGAATTGTATAGCGGTGACAAGGAAGGCATTCACACTAGTGCAGGTGCAGGCCTGAAAATCATCATGAACCGCAATATGATTCTCGGCGTGGATGCGGGTCGCGCCTTGGACTCCCGAGACGGGAAGAAAGTCAAGATCTTTGTTGGGTTCAATTACATTTTCTGAGCGGACTTTTTCTCTGATTCTGTCGCATGAAAGCCGCATGGCAGATAGTATGGTTTTTCGCCTTGTTGTTTTGCTTTGCCTGTGGCAAAACAACAGAGCGACATTCAACTGAAGCCGTGCAAAATGCTCAAATCGAGTATGATAGAGGTTTCGCTTGCCTTCAAAATGACAGTTTGATGGAGGCACTTCCGCATTTCTTTGCCGTGGCCAACCGTTTGGAATGGCTGCCCGAGGACATGACGGAGGACGAGATGCTACTCACCTCGAAGGCGTATTTCCAGATGGCGAATGTTTTCAGGCCAAAGATGGAGACTAACGCCGAAATTGACGCACTGCGACAGGCTTTGCGTTATCAGACCGCCATCCCCGACACCGCTTGGATTATCCGCTCAAGCCTGCAATTGGCAGATGCCTTGGAAGTCATCCAAGAAAACGATTCCGCCTCGTTTTATCTCAACCGTGTGATGCCGTTGATAGACACCGTTTCAGGCGATGTGGAGGATTATATCAGCGCCCGATTTCTGTTGTCGTGTCTGTATTACGACAAGGGAGAAATCGACTCTTGTGTGATGGTGCAGAAGCAGATCATCGACTTCAAGGCACGGCGCGGCATGGACACCAAAAACGATTCGGTAGGCATTGGAATCAACCTGTTTTTCGCTAATTTCCATGCAGCGGCGAAGCCTTATCTGCTGAAGGTGTTGGAGGCCGATTTCGATGATGTGAAACGTGGTGCCGTCATGTCGCTCTTGGGGCAGATTTACGAAGAGGAAAACCAACCCGACAGTGCGGCAATGTTTCATGTTTTCAGCCCTACCTATGTGCAAGCCGAATCGGAGCGAGTGAGCGATGGGATGCTGGCCATGAAGCAATACGAGCAATTCAAGGCGGAACGTGACGCACGATTGCAGGCTTTGCGGGAGCAAAAGACCTTGCGGAAACGGATGGCCGCCTTGCTTTGGATTGGCTTGGCTTTGATGGTGTTGGCCATCGTTGTTGGGGCAATCGTCAAGCGGAGGAGAAGGCGCAATGCTTCTTTCGCGGCGGGTTGGGTGCAATTTGAGCAGTCGGACATTTTCGTGCGCATCCGTCAGCGGTTGGCCGCCGATGCCCCCAAGATTTCCTCGAAGAATGTGGAGGATTTTTCCCATTTGGCCTTGAGCCAAGCCGACTTTGTGGCCTTGAAAGACGCTGTGGACGCTGCGTTTGGCGGTTTCGCCACCCGTTTGGCGGCACGCTACCCCGACCTCAGCCCCGCCGACCTCAACGCCTGCTGCCTTGCCCTGACGGGCTTAAGCCATGCCGAAATGGCCGTGCTGCAAGGCGTGAAATACAACTCGTTCACCAACCGCATCACGAAAATCAAGAAAACCCTCGGCACCGAAGAGAGCCTTTCGGCTTGCCTGAAAAACATGCTGAAAGAGGGCTGAAACGCTCGATTTTCGGGAAAAAGTGTCTTTTGTGCGGCAAAAACGCGAAAAATGTGTGTGAAATGTGTGTGTGATTTTTGCAAATGGCGTTGTTTTTTGCTATAATTTTGGACGCAAATACCAATTCTTATCACTATGGAAAAAGCAAGACTAAGAATTTACGCCCTACTTGCGCTCCTGTTATTGGAAACGGCATCTGCGTTTGCCCAAGTCACTACGGGGCGCGATTTTTGGGTGACACTGTTGCCCAATAGCAGAGAAGGCGAAATCCCAGAGCCTGCCCTGTGGATTACTGCCAACGAGTCCACTACGGGAAGCGTGACAAACCCCAACACGGGCTGGCAAGAAAACTTTTCAGTGGAGGCCGGATGTAGCGTCTACATTCCCATTCCATTAGAACAGGCTTTTGAGATGCACCTTTCGGATACGGTGCTCAACATCGGCCTGCATGTGACGGCCAAACAGCCTGTTTCCGTAGTCGTGGCCAATTACGAAGGGGCCTGTTTCGATACATCCAAATCCTTGCCAACCAATACATTGGGAAGCGAATATTTGGTGCAAACTTACGAAAATTTTGGCACGTATGATTTTTTGCGCTCGGTTTTGTCCGTCGTTGCCACCGAGGACAACACCACCGTGGATTTTCAGTTGAGTTGCGAAACGATGAACGGACATCAGGCCAACCAGCCTCTTTCGGTGACCTTAAATGCAGGGCAGGTCTATCAGTTGCAATCGGAGCATTTGTGCAATTTTTCAGGAACACGCGTGACCTCCCGCAACGGAAAACCCATCGCCGTGTTTGCAGGCAACCGAGGTTTGGGCGTACCTTATTTCAACACACCCTACATCGACCATGCTGAAGAAGTGATGCTGCCTGCGTCCACTTTAGGCCGCCATTTTGTGGTGACGCAATCCCTTCGCCGCCCTGCCGACTATGTGCGCGTTACAGCCATGAAAGACCATTGCGAGGTGCGCAGGGACGGCACTTTGGTGCGTACCCTCAACGCAGGGCAGTCCTTCGTTTTTGAACTTACCGACGACTATCCCGCCATCTATCTCGAAACCTCTGAACCCGCCATCGTCGGCAAGTTCTTTTATGGCCACGACGATATTCCAGGTGCTATAGGCGACCCCGCCCTGGCCACCATACTCCCGATGGAGCAGCAAACAAACCGCGCCCTGTTTTGCGCCCACAACACCCTCATCTCAAAATGGCATTATCTCAACATAGTGACCGAAACCGCTTCAGTATCAGGGATGCAACTTGATGGCGAGCCTATTGACGACCTTTTTGAAGTGGTGGCAAGTAAGCCCGAATATGCCTACGCGAGATTCCAAATTGCTGACACGACACACATCTTGGAGAATACGGAAGGCGGCTTTGTGGCTCATGTTTATGGCATGGGGGGTGCCGAAGCCTATTCCTATTTCCTTGATGCGGCGATGCTCACAACCGCGCTGACGGTGAACGACACAAGCGAATGGCTTCACCCCGATGGCTTCTATTTTGACCTGAATGAAGCTTTGAACCTCGATTTACAGTTGAATTATGAGATGACCGAGGCTCATTGGACATACGGCGACGGCATGACGGAAATACTCACCGACACGGAGGCTTGGCATACCTATTCCACACAAGGCAACTATCCCGTGACTTGCGAGGTGTTCAGAACCGACGCACAAGGGCGGCGCGTCTTGGCTGGCTATGTGAGCACCGTCATCCACGCGGGCTATGAAAGTGTGGAAAGCCACGACTATACCAACGAATGTAACTTATTTCCCAATCCAGCCAACTCGGAAGTGAGCATCGAGGGCCAAGGCATCACTTCTGTCCGGCTGACGAACTGCTACGGGCAAGTGGTCATGGAACAAACTTGCGAGTCTGTTGACTTTATGGCTCTTGACTTAACGGAATTGCCGATAGGCATTTATATTATTGAAGTCGTTGCATCGAGCTATCATACTATAAAACAATTAGTTATAAGTAGATAATTGAGAATAAAACCCAAAACACCATGAAGAGACTAATCACCATCCTCATCGCCCTGTGCGCAACATCAGCGCAAGCGCAACTCATCGTCACCTCGGCTGACTCCATTCAGCAATGCACCCCCGAATGGTTAGTGCGTAACGTGCTGCTCGAAAGCGGCGTGACGGTTTCCAACGTCCGCTTCAACGGATCGCCGGACATCATCGACTGCAACAGCATCGGCTACTTTGATACAGGCAACAGCCCGACCAACTTGGGCATCGAGGCGGGACTTATCCTTGCCACGGGTGGCGTTTCGGTGGCGGTCGGGCCGAATGATCGCGATGACAAAATCGTGCGAACCAGCTGCGGAGAATACATCGACGAAACCCTCGAAGCCATTTCTTATGCTCCAGATTCGGTCTTCGACATGGCCGTGCTTGAGTTCGACTTCGTGCCTTGGGACAAAGAGGTTTCGTTCAACTATGTGTTTGCCTCGGAGGAATATTTGGAGTGGGTTGGCTCGTATTACAACGATGTTTTTGGCTTTTTCGTCACGGGCATCAACCCTGAAGGCGGCTACTACGAAAACCAGAACATGGCCCTAATCCCAGGCACTGACGAAACAGTGAGCATCAACAGCGTCTATACCCAGCACAATTCGGAATATTTCGTGAACAATGCAGGCGGACAAACCATTCAGTTTGACGGTTTTACGACGGTATTGACAGTGAGTTTCAGGGTGGAACCCTTCACGGAGTACCATATCAAAATGGGCATTTGCGACGTGGGCGACCCCGACTGGGATTCGGGCGTTTTCCTTGAGGCACACAGTTTCATGTCGAATTTCACCTACGACATGACCATCGACAAGACACCCTATCAAGAAATCCCTGAAAACCAATATTTTTGCACCAACCATAGCATCGATTTCAGTACCGTTACCGAGTGGAATTACGACGATGTAGTTTGGTATTTTGGAGACGGCACTTCGGCTCATGGTGCCAATGCCTTGCACACCTACGCCGAAGATGGCGTTTACGAGGTCGTGAATGTGTTGCGCAATCCCCATCGCGCCCAAGATTCGCTCTTCCTGACCACCACCATCGAAACAAGGTCGTTTTCCTCATCGGAGGAGGCTGCCACTTGCCAAAGCGAGCCTTACCTTTGGCATGGGCAGATTTTGGAGCAAACGGGTGTTTACACAGACACCCTGCCGTCCATTTCTGGCTGCGACAGCATTGTTACATTGCATCTTATTGTCTATGAGGATTATACAACAGAAATCGATGAAACACACTGCGAAAAGTTTGATTGGAACGGCCAAACCTACATGGAGTCAGGAGTTTACGAATACCTCGGACAAAGCATCCACGGCTGCGACAGCACGGCCATTTTGAACCTTACCATCAAACACAATTACGTTTCAGCCTTGCAAGGTCCTGAATGGGTGGTTGCGGAAGGCATCTATAGCTATGCCGTCCCCGATTCCCTGACCATCGCGCCCGGCACCTTGACTTGGACGTGCAGCCGCCCCGAATGGCAAATCACGCCTTCCAACGACGGCTATCATTGTGACCTTGAGGCAACTACCCTTGGGCAAGGCATCCTCACCGCCCGAACAGGCATGGAATGTGACTCGCTTTTCAGCATTACAGTCAATGCGTCAGGGTTTGATGTGGAAGAAAACAAAACGACCGAGATACAACTTTTCCCCAATCCCGCCTATTCACAGGTGAGTATTGTAGGCACACAAATCAACCACATCCGAGTGATAAACAGCCTTGGACAAGTGGTTTTGGAGCATGTTTGCGAATCGGAAAACCTCGTTATTTTAGAAATCGGTTCGTTGCCTAATGGCGTTTATTCGGTGGAAATCGCCACGGCGAGCGGGAGGACGGTCAAACGGTTATTGTTGTTGCAATAGGAGTGTTGATTTTTCTAACTCCTACCTCACTTCGCCTTCCCTTGATTGGCGACGGCAGCCATCAGCGCGGCCACCTTTTCGGGGTCGCCGAGGAAGAAGTCTTTCTGAAGCTTCATGTTGTCATCGAACTCGAAGACGTAGGGGATGCCCGTCGGGATGTTGAAAGCGATGATTTCGTCGTTGCTCATGCCTTTCAGCACCTTCACCACGCCGCGCAGGCTGTTGCCGTGGGCGACGACAAGCACTTGGTCGTGAGTTTCAAAAGCCTTCATGATGTTGTTCTCGTAATAAGGCATCACACGCTCGATGGTGTCGCAGAGGGCTTCGGTGAGCGGGATTTGCTCGTCGGTGAGTTCGGCGTAGCGCGGGTCCATGCGCGGACTCTTGGGGTCGTTCATGTCTAACGCGGGCGGACGCACGTCGAAGGCGCGACGCCACAGACGCACTTGTTCATCGCCGTATTTCTCGGCGGTCATCTTTTTGTCCAAGCCTTGCAGCTGGCCATACGACTTCTCGTTGAGGCGCCATGACTTGTATACTGGCAGCCAGTCCATGTCCATGGCTTCCAAAGCCAAGTTCAAGGTCTTGATAGCGCGTTTGAGGTAAGAGGTGAAGCAGATTTCAGGCTTGTAGCCGTTTTCTTTGAGTACTTTACCGGCCTCGATGGCTTCTTGCACGCCTTTTTCCGAAAGGTCAACGTTGGTCCACCCCGTGAAGAGGTTCAGTTTGTTCCATTCACTTTCTCCGTGACGGATGAGGATTAGTTTTTTCATTTTGTATAGTTTTAGTTACTGTTGATGTCTTTTCTCTCCCGATGCCTTTTCGGTTGATCCGCTTGGGCTTCTGGCTCGGAGGAGGTTTCCGTTTGCGTTTCAGAGGAAACAGCTTGTGGCATAACGGCCTCGGCTTTTCTGAAGATGTCGTTCTTGTCCTTGGGGCGGGCCTCGTCGTGCCATTTGAAACCGGCCAGTTTGCGGGCGTCGTCCTTTAGGTCGGATTCGGGGTACAGGGTCTCGTTGATGTCCTGATAGCCCTTGATGACAGAGATGCTGCCGCCGTCCATCTCGATGACCATGGTGGCCGATTTTGAAATGTCGATGCCGATGAGCGAACCGTCGTCGTCGCGAATCCAATATAGGGTTTCGGCAGCACCGCCATCAACGTTGACGCGCTGGATGCTGCCGTTGCGGAAGCGCGAGATGATGTCCTGCCCCTTGATTTGGTTGAAACCCTCGATAGAATCTTGCGAGATGATAAAAGCGTTGCCTTTTTGCAGCACCCAGTCGATGCTCTCGCCATTGGTCTTGATGTCGATGTCGGTACCGGAGAGCTGGCTGTCTTCCGTCCATAAAATCGGCGTGACCCGCATACGGATGGTGGAGTCGGCCATGAGGTAAGTCAGCGTGTCGCATTTGCCCTGTATGTCTGATTTATAAAACCTTACGTTGCGCCGTGCGATGAGTTTTTTCAGCTCTTCCTTTTCCTTGTCAAAATGGAAAAACAGGGTGTCGCCGTGGATGTATAGCGAGTCGGAGTCGTAATAGATGGCGTAGGCGCTGTCGGTGGCAAGGGAAAAATTGCGGTGTTCCCAAAGCTCCATGTAATCGCCGCGCATGATGATTTTATACGAAGTGTCAATCATGTCGACCTGGTTGAAGGCCTTGGCTAAGCCGATGTTGCGGTCGTATTGGATGGAATCGGAGCGCATGAATTGGGTTTCGTTGTGCATGAAAGGCCGCTTGTCCAAGAAGACAAAGTCTTCATCTACAAGGTAATAGCCGTGCCTGCCGTCCAAGATGTTCTCCTTGTTGATGATGGTGGTCGGGCCTTCGAACCACATTTTCTCGATGGCCGTATTATAATATAAGGTGTCGGTGTACATCTGGTATTTCGGGCTGAGCACTTCCACGTTCTCGAAGAAGGAAAACTCCTTGATGTCGTCACGGTAGAAGCCGATGCAGCTGATGAGGGTCTTGTCGCCGCGCACGGTGGTTGCGCTGTCGGGATAGGCGGCGAGGTGCAGGTTGCGGCTGTAGGTGAGGTATTCGGTGAAGAGGGTAGTGGAGTCGTCCATAAGCCTCACGTTGTAATAGAATTCCGCAAAGCGGGTGTCGCCGTTGTAATGTAGCAAGTCGCTGAATATCTCGACGCTGTCGTTCACGATGATGTGGACGTTTTGAAAGGCGTTGAAGCTGTTGGTTTTTTCGAAAAAGTAGGCCGAGTCGCAGAAGAAATAGGCTGAGTCATGGCGTATTTTGACATGACCGAGGAGCCGCTGCATATCGCCCAAACTCTTCGAATAGGTCATCTTGTCGTAGTTCTCGATGTGGACCTTGGTTTTCTTGCGCTGTATAGTGTCGTTCTGCTGAGCCGCAAGAGTTTGCGTCAACAGAAGGAGTAGTGATGCTATGAGAAACCGTCTGAGGATCATCTTCGAAATAACGCGCTGTTGGAGCTTTCATTGTGAATTGAGACACAAAAGTAGGGAATTCTTGGTTACAAAAGCCTTTGTTTTCGCTTTTCAACGGCAAATTCTCTACCTTTGCAGCCCAAATTTGACTCCTATGGAAAAGACAATGAACCGCGAAAAAGAAATCTACAAGGTGACCCTTGTCGGCAGCGCGGTGAACGTTATTTTGTTGCTGTTCAAGTTTGTGGCAGGCATTGTGGGGCATAGTTCGGCGATGATAGCTGACGCCGCGCACTCACTCTCCGACTTTGTGACGGACATCATCGTTTTGGTGTTCGTCAAAATCAGCCACAAGCCGCAGGACAAGTCGCACGACTACGGCCATGGGAAATATGAGACCTTGGCCCTGACCATGATTGGTATCGCTTTGATGGCGGTCGCCATTGGCATTATTGTCAAAGGCGCGGTGAAGATTGCGGCTTGGGCCAACGGCGCTGCGCTTGAAGCTCCAGGGATGCTGGCTTTTTGGGCCGCCATCGTGTCGATTGTGCTGAAAGAGGCCGTTTATCGTTATTCCATCATCAAGGCGCGGAAACTGAACTCAAAGGCCGTAGAAGCCAACGCTTGGCACCATCGCAGCGACGCGCTGTCGTCCATTGGCACGGCGGTGGGTATTGGTGGCGCCATATTCCTTGGCGAGCGTTGGACCATCCTTGACCCGATTGCCTCTGTGGTAGTGGGTGCCTTTATCGTCAAGGTGGCTTTCGACTTACTCAAAAACGGCATCGGCGACCTGATGGAGCAATCCCTCCCCGACCAAGTAGAGGACGAAATCTTGGATTTGGTGGCGAAACTGCCAGGCGTCACAAAGCCCCACGACCTGCGTACAAGGCGTATTGGCAACCACTACGCCATCGAGTTACACATCCTTATGGACGGCAACATCAGTCTCAAGGAAGCCCATGACAAGGCCACCGAAGTGGAAAACTTGCTTCGCCAACATTATGGCGAAGAGACCCATGTGGCCGTGCATGTAGAGCCGAAAGAGGAATTATAGCGACCGCTGCGAAAAGGAGTCATCCTTCACGCTCCGCACAAAACACCGCCAGAAATTTCAAAGCCTCAAGGGTTTCCGAAGGTGGAAAGACTTCCAAGGTTTTCAGAACCTTATCAAAATAGACAGGCAGTAGGTTTTTGGCAGTTTCCATGTTTTCGTTGTCGAGGATGTCGTCGCGCAACTGGAAAAGAATGCCGAAATTCAGCCCGAAATCCGCGATTTGCCGGATTTGTTCCTCGGTTGCATTCACCGAAAGTGCTCCCGCCACGCAACATGAGCGCATCAGCAGGGCGGTTTTGCGGGTGATGATTTCGAGATAGTTGAGGTCCCTGAGCTCGTCGAAGGGCCGGGACAACAATATTGAATCATCTATAGGTCGGCCCTTCGACAGGCTCAGGGACCTTGCATCCTGCATCAATTCCCCTTCACTCATGGCGGCGGTGGTGCTTAGCATTTCCTGAAGGATGGCAAGGTCGTCAGGGTGGGAGAGAAGTAGCATGGCTTTGGCCAAGAGGTAATCTCCAGCTAGCACCGCCGAAAGATTGCCAAACTGTGCTTTCACTGAGGATTTGCCACGTCTTTGGTCCGCATTATCCACCACATCGTCATGAACTAAAGTGGCGGTATGCAGCATCTCCACAAAGGTGGCCGCCCGCAGCGTTTGCCCGTTGACTTCACCGAACATTTTCGCGCCAAGTAGCACCAAAATTGGGCGTAGGCGTTTGCCCCGCGTGTCCAAAACATAGCACATGATGCTGTCCATAGGCTCAGTTTCGGCACGCAAAGTCTGCCCGAAAAAGGCTTCAAACTGCTGCACTTCGGCGGCGATGGGCGATATGATTTGGTTTATGGATTTCACGGGTGCAAAATTAGTATTAATTTGCACGATATTTGCTATTTTTGCGTTTTATACAAAACTCTCGAATCATGAAACGCACTGGAATCATCATCGCGACCCTTGCTTTGGTTGTCGTGGGCGCATTGGCCTTCGCCGCGCCGAAAAACGAACCCGTTACCAACCCGAAAACAGACCCTGTTTCGACCAAAGACTATAAAGACATGTGGAAAAAAGTTAAAGACAATCTCGAAAAAGACTTGCCAGAATCAGCTGAAAAAGAGCTTGTTGCCATCGAACAGCGAGCCGAAAAAGACAAAAACCAAACGCAACAGCTGAAGACTTGGCTCTTCCGCCAAAACATCATGCGGCGGACCGTGGAAGAAGACCCCGAACAGGCTTTCATCCAATACCTTGAAGGCAAAATCGGGCAATTGGACGCCGTTCACGAAGCCTTGTTGAACGAGGAAATCGCCGCTGCCTACGCCAGTTATTTGGATAACAACGAATGGCGTATCAACGAGAACCTGGCCATCGATGGCGACATTTCCAAAGTGGAGATGAAGTATTGGGACAAGGAAAGTTTCAAGACGCGCATCAACCAGCATTATGCCGAGGCTTTGAAGCCCGTTGAAGCTCTCAAAAAGGCCAAGACCGAGGATTTTATGGCCTTGTATGAAAACAGCGACAACAACGAAAGCTACATCGAATACGAGGCTTCTCTGTTTGAGTTTATGTTCCACCGCGTGGCCAATTATTATCAAGGTGAGGCCAACGCCGACCAAGCTGAAGGCGACACCGACAAGTGGTGGCTGCCCGCCAAAGACTTCGTGAAAGTCGATTTCGGCGACAGTGATAACCCGCTCATCAAGTGTTTGAAAATCTACCAAGACCTGATTGCCTATAATATCAAAAGCTCGAATGAAGACGTGCTGATTTACAACGACTTCAAGCGTTTCGGCTTCGTCAATTCCATCCTAAAAAAGGACGACAGATACCAAATGGCAATGGAAGAATTGAAGTCGCAGCACGAAAGCAATCCGCTCTCCGCCGAAATCACGGCCTTGATAGCACGGAGCATGATGAATCAGTTGGAGAACAACAGCAGCGACAGCGCCTATTTCGACAACTACAAGAAAGCCAAGGCGTTGTGCGAGCAGGCCATCGCCAAATACCCGAAGTCGAGTGGCGCGAAAAACTGCGAGAGAATCATCAAGCGCATTGAAGAACCGCAAGTCGACATCACGTTGAACTCGGTGCAACTGCCCAACGAGGCCATTCCCGCCGTTTTGGAATACAAAAACACGACCGCACCGTATTATAGAATCGTGAAAGTCAGCGAGAAAGAGCTGAAAAAGCTGGACGAACTGAGGAAAGAGGAGCTTTTAGAAGCCTTGAACAAAAAAACCGCCGTCGCGGAACAGGAACTCACTTTGGCTGCTGAGACCGACTATCGCAAACACAGCACTTTGATTGCCTTACCCGCCTTGGAGCGCGGTTTCTACTTCCTGACTGCCACCACGAAACAAGGCATCAAGAGCGAGGATAAAACGCTGGTACTCAATTTCCAGGTATCTAACCTCGGCTTCATCACTGACCCGAAAAACGAGAGAATGACCGTAGTCGTTATGGACCGCAAGACGGGCAAAACCGTGGAGGGCGTCACTGTGGAAGCTTATCGCCGCGAGTGGGACTACAAGAGCCGCGAGTACAAGACCATCATTATTGGCACCCCGAAAACCGACCGCGAGGGCCAGGTGGAGTTTTCCAAAACGGGCGACAATTCATTCAGCATTAACCTGCGCAAAGGCGATGACAATTTATTGTCAAGCAATTACTTCCGCCTTTATGAACGTTACAAGAACAACAGCGAGGTGTACAGCACGAAGCTTTTCACCGACCGTGCCATTTACCGTCCCGGCCAGACTGTCTATTTCCAAGGCATCACGACACGCCGCCAGGGCGAGGACATGAGCCTTGTCAACGGCTACGCGGAAAGTGTTTCCTTCCGCGATGCCAACTGGCAGGAAATCAGCTCGGCGAAGTTCACCACCGACGAATACGGCTCATTCAGCGGTTCCTTCGTCATCCCCACAGACCGACTGAACGGCGTATTCCACCTCAATGCCAACCGAGGCAGCACTACAATTCGCGTGGAGGAATACAAACGCCCGACTTTCGAGGTAACCTTTGAAAGACCGAAAGAGCAATACAAACTGAACCAAGAAGTTACGGTGCGCGGCGATGTGAAAGCCTACGCTGGATTCGGCTTGGATGATGTGGAATACAGTTACCGTGTCATCCGCAAGACCTCGTTCCCGTGGCGTTGCTGGTGGTGGTGGTACCCGACCGTCGAGGACGAGCAAATCACCTACGGCAAGGCACGCACCGACGAGAACGGTAAGTTTGCCGTCACCTTCAACCTGAAGCCTTCGTTGACCATTGCGCCTGAGAAGCAGCCCGTGTTCACTTACGAAATCGAGGTGACCGCCACGAGCAAACAAGGCGAAACCCACGCCGATACCTACAGCATCCGCGCGGGTTACAACGAAATCGCCATTAGCACCGACCTGCCTTCCGAAGTCGAGAAATCGGAGATGGGCAAGTACCAAATCACCGTGAGCAACCTCAGCTGGCAACCCGCCAAGAGCCGCATCTCACGCAAGATTTACCGCTATGAGGATGTCGCCAAAATCAACTATTTCGAGGCTTTGAGCCACCGTGAAACCCTTGACCGACAACTGCTTACAGACGAAGAACTAGCGCGCTTGTTCCCCGAATACTGCTTCTACGACAAGCAAAACAAGACCTTGGTCGATGAGGCCAACATCACCGTTGATGACAAAGCCAAATTCTATGATGGCAAAGCCTTACAACCCGGAAAATATGTCATCGAACTGACCAGCTTAGACGACCCCTTGGCGAAGATTTCGCAACAGTTCACCGTGTTTGAAAACGACTCCAAGAAGTTGCCTTTCACCACGATGGAATGGGCGCACCAAAACCAATCAAGCGCCAAGCCTGGCGAGGAAATCCAATTCAGCATCGGCAGCGCGGCCAAGGATGTGGACATCTGGGTGCAGTTGCTCCACGGCGACGAAATCCGCATGGACAAGAAAATCAACGTCAGCAATAGTGTACAGACCTTGTCTTATAAGGTGACCGAACAAGACCGAGGCGGCCTCAGTTGGCGTTATGTCTTCGTGAAGGAAAACAGCTTCAACACCGACCGTTTGAGCGTTTCTGTGCCCTTCGACAACTATGACTTGGACGTGAAACTCGCCACCATGCGCGATAAGCTCAGCCCTGGTGCGGAGGAAACTTGGGAAGTGACCGTCCGCGACTATAAGGACAAGCCTCTGGAAGCCGCTTTGCTTGCGGGAATGTATGATGCTTCGTTGGATGAGTTCGCCCGTAATTACTGGTGGTTCAGCATGTCGCCTTCGGGCGTTTACAACTCTACTTTTGGCACCGACAGCCACGGCTTCACCTCGTCTAACACTGGCTTGGACTACTTCTATTTTGCCGAACTCTTCAACTTCAGCCTGCCTTCCGATGCGCCTTTCTTCGATTTCGGCTATGGATTCGGGATGCGCCGTTACAGAAAAGGTGGGCGTGTGCTTTATGATTATGTTGAGGAATCAGTACCTATGATGACTGGAGCGGTGTTGGAAAAGTCTTCTAATTCAGTGGATTATGAAATTCCTTTGGTGGCACAAAACGCTACGGATGAAGAAATGGTTGAAATAAAGAAACAAGAAGGTTCTTATCCTTATGAATCAGGAGGCCAGAACGAAAAACCCAAAGAACCCGCCGAACCAACCCTCCGCGAGAACTTCAACGAGACGGCCTTCTTCTTCCCGCAACTGCGCACCAATGCCGACGGTAGCGCGACCTTTAGTTTTACTATGCCTGATGCCCTCACGCGCTGGCGCCTGATGCTGATGGCCTACACCAAAGACCGCAAAACGGGCAGCAAGGACTACACCTTCACCTCCTCGAAGCCCGTGATGATTATGGCCGACATGCCGCGCTACATGTACGACAACGACGAGCTTTGGTTTGTGGCCAACGTCATCAACACGGGCGACGAGCCTGTCACGCCCAAGGCGAAACTCGAAATCTTCGATGCAGGCACGATGCAGCCTGTGAATTTGATTGTCTCCAACGCCACGATACCGATGGAAACCATACAACCCGGTCGCAGTAAGGAAGTGCGCTGGAAGGTGAAAGGACAATATGATTTGAGCCTTTTGGCCTTCCGCTTCACGGCCTACGCTGGTCAGTTCAGCGACGCCGAGCAGCACCTCCTGCCCGTGTTGAGCAGCGAGATCTTTATGACACAGACCCTGCCCGTCACCGTGAAGGCCGAAACCGAGCAAACCTTTGACTTTGAGGCTATTGCCAATCCCAACAGCCACGAGCGCGACTACAGCCTGACCCTGAATTTCAGCACCAACCCTGTTTGGTACGCCGTTCAGGCTTTGCCGTATTTGGCCAATGTCAAGGCCGACCGCGCCGAAACTGCTTTCTATGTGTTCTACGCCAACACGCTCTCATCCTACATCGCCGTCCACATCCCAAACCTCTTGAACTACATCAAGAAATGGCAAATCGAAACGCCTGATGCTTTGTTGTCGCAACTCGAAAAAGACCAAGACCTGAAGGCCATTATGCTGCAAGAAACGCCATGGGTTTTGGAGGCCAAGAGCGAGACCGAGCAGCGCAACCGCATCGCCACGCTCTTCGAGGTGAACACGCTCCGCAACCAGCAGACCAACGCCCTGAAACTCATCTCGCAAAAGCAGAAATACAACGGCGGCTGGCCGTGGATGGACGGGATGCCCGAAAGTCCGTACATCAGCACCTACATTCTCACAGGCTTCGGCAAGTTGCAGAAGATGGGCGCATGGAGTTCGCTGAGCAAGTCCGACCAAAACACCGCCCAAAGCATCTGCGACAAGGCCGTGCGTTACCTTGAATACGAGGTGGCTGAGAGTTACCGTTACATGAAGAAATACAGCAAAGGCAAGGACTGGCCCATCGGCTCCGGCACCTTGAACGAACTCTATGCCTTGAGTTTCTTCAAGGAGCAAAACTCCGACAAGGACTTTGCCACGGCGAAGAAATACTATCTCGGCAGCCTCGACAAAGAGTGGACCTCGTTCAACTTCAACGACCGCTCGAAGGGTGCTTTGGTGCTCTACCGAAACGGCAACGAAAAGACCGCCAAACTGATGATTCAGAGTTTCAAGGAGTGCGCCCAGAAGAACGAGCAAATCGGGATGTACTGGCCGAAGAAATACTTCTCGTTTGAGTCGCACATCGCCACCCACGCCAACATTATGGCGGCCTTCGCAGAAATCGACCAGAACCAAGAGACGATGGACGAGTTGCGCGTGTGGCTGCTCACCCAAAAGCAGACCAACAAATGGGAAAACTCCGCCTCCACTGCCGATGCCATCTATGCCCTGCTAATGCGCGGCAGCGACTGGTTCGAGGAAGGCAAGGAAGTGACGCTGCGTTTCGGCAACACGCCCATCAGCACTGAGGGTGGCGTGGCCGGCACGGGCTTCATCCAACGTCGTTGGAACGCCAACGAAGTGACCCAAGAGATGCAACAGCTCACCGTGAACAACCCAACCAACCACTTGGTCTGGGGCGGCCTGTTCCGCCAGTATTTCGTTCCGATTGACGAGGTGAAGAGCGACGAGTCGGGCTTCACCATCAAGCGCGAACTGTTTGTGGAAACGGTGACCGACAAGGGCAAGAAACTTGTTCCCGTTGAGAAGCAGGCCTTGAAAGTCGGCGACAAACTCACCGTGAAAATCACCTTCACCAGCCAGCAAGACATGAGTTTCGTCTTCGTCAAAGACCTCCGCGCCGCTGGTTTTGAGCCGATTGAGCAAATCTCGCGCTACGAGTACAACGACCGCATGAGCTATTACCAATCCAACACTGACACCGATATGGAGTTCTTCATCGAGTTCCTACCCAAGGGCACGCACCAGTTGGACTACAGCATGTTCGTGACCAAGGAAGGCTACCTCAACAACGGCTATGCCTTGATCCAATGCCAGTATGCGCCGGAGTTCAGCGCGTATTCGGATGGAATGAAGGTTAGGGTTGGAGAATGAATTTTTAGGGCTGCCATTTGGCAGCCCTAAAAATTGAATCATTTCACCACAAACTTCCATGTTTCGCCTGCAAGGGTGATGAAATACATCCCCGCAGGCAAATGGGTAATGCCAATCTGCTGGTTTTCAGTAGTGAGTGTGCCTCGCAGCAGGGTTTGTCCCATTAGGTTGGTGATGCAGTATTGGGTTTCCGTTGGTAGAGACGAGCCATGGCGTGTCTTTATATTGAGGACGTTTGTAGCGGGATTGGGATACACGGAGAAGACATCTGATTTCTGATGTTCATCAATGCCCACATAGTGGATGTATTCAACGGTATAGTTGTCCGTGCGATTCAATAGAAAATCGTTGTTTAATTGACAAGCCCAGCTCCAATAGTTGACATCGGACGGATAGCCGAACCTGAATGATTGGCTTGCTATTTCAGGATATAGCAGTGCTTTGATTTGGGTATAATGCTGCTCGGTGTTTTCGTATGCAAGGACATTCTGGCACCATTGTATCAGCCTGATTCCAAATTGCTCTTCAAACTCTTGGTTCTCAAGACATTTTCTGAACAAAAGAGTCGCTTCCGCGCTGGAAGGCCATGTGGCATTGCCCGTATAGGTGGCGTTGCCGAATACGTCAAAGAGGGTGGCGTTGCCCAGCGAATCCGTGGTGTATTCGTTGAGCGCGGCATCACCGTCATAGAATACCCAGCGCCATCGGCCACCGTCCGTTTTCCAGCAACGCATGTTGTTGGCAGGCCAGTCAAGGTTGGCGATGAAAGTCTCGAAGATGATGTAATCCATGAAGTTTTCGATGTCAATGAGTTCGCTAAGATGTTGATAATCCTCTTCTTGCGAGAGATCGGCGGTTTCAAGCCAATGCATCATGTCGGCAAACTCAATTAGGACACCGTACCCATCGACAGGCTCGCCGTATTCGGCCGTGCCGTACCAGTCGCCAACGATGTCGCAATGCTCCAAGGTGATGTCGAAATGACTTTCAAGATACCGCTCGTCTAACTTTTCCTGCAGGAAATAGATACCCCAGTATTCGCCGTTGAGATACAGCACCACTGGCCTTGACTGGCCTGCCTCCAAGCCGATGTCGATGGCCGTTTGGCTGCAAATGTAATCTTGGATGCCGGAAAAGGGATATAGTGACGAGAAAGGTTTGATAACCAAGCGTTTGAAATAGGTGATAGAGCAGGAATCAAAGAATTGGTGTTTGAAGTATTTTTCACCGTACACGTCCCGAGCATAGATTTTCAAGCCTTTTTGTGGCTGCCTTCGGGCACGGTTGCCGTGGGTTCTTAGTCCGCAAATTTGGTTGATACCGCCGTTGTCGGCATCGTAATACTCTACATTCGACACGCGCTCCCATTCCCTGCCTTTTTGATAGTAATTGCCCGTTTGCGTAGGGTTGAGGGAATCGAAATGGATGCCGGGCACCAAGATTCCCTGCTCGAAGCCAAACAAGTCGAGGGAATCGGCGCAGATTGAGACTACGGGCAGCCCGTGCGTGTCGCATCCCAACGCCTTGATGAAATAGCTGTTGGTGAAAGTATGGCTCACGCAACTGTCGTTTCCATCGAATACTGCAGCACGGATGACAATGCAGTGTTGCACCGAATCAGGGAGATAGAACAAGTCGTTGGTGCAGATGGGAATGGTGAAGATTTTGGAACGCGAAAACAGGCTGTCGTTGAGCATGATAGGGTGTTCGTATTGGCATGAGGTGGAGTCGGGTGTGGCACCATTGAGGGTGTAGCGCACATGGTATTCTTTGGAGCGACAACTCATCGACAAAAGGAAGCAGGTGTCATAATGCCCTCCTTGCGCTGAGAAAAACACCTCTTCCCGCTGGCCGAATGACATTAGGGAAAGGCCTGTCAAAACGAGGAAAACCAATGTTTGGATAATGTTTTTCATTTTGGTATATGATTCAACATGCAAAGTTATGAAAATGTTGTGCTAGGTGATTGACAAGTAGTGTTTTTTGCATCAGATGGCATAGATGATTTCTTCAAAACTCCGCTCATCCTCCAAGCCGTTCATCTTCTCTTGCTTGATGCGCGACTTGCGGCGGGCGTAGCTGTTGGTTTGCAGGTTCATCAGGATGGAAATGACTTGGTTGCTGAAGCCTTGCTTGGTGAGGCAGCAGATTTGCAGGTCGCTCTTGGTGAGGGTGGGGTACTTGTCCATCAGCCTTTTGGTGAAGTCGCTGTAAACCTTGTCGATGAGCGTCACGAAGTCGTCCCATTCTGTTTCTTTCAGGTCGAAGTCGAGGGTCGATGCGGTGATTTGTTCGGTGAGGGCAAGGGCGGTCACATACACCTTGTTTTTCTTCAACGCCGTTTCCAATTGGTTCTTCATTTCTTCGGCTTTCAGTTTGGCATTCAGCGTTTTCTGTCGCAAAAGCAATAACACAACGGCCAAGGCCACGACCAAGCCGCCAAGGATGAGGTAGAGGTATAGGCTTCGCAGTTTTTGCTCGGCTTCGAGGTTGTTTTTCTGCATTTGCAGGTCATATTCTGCCTTGATGCGCTGCACCTGCTCACTGCGATGCTCGCGGTCGGCTTGTATCATGTTTTCGGTGAAAAGTTCTTGACATTCAATGGCTTGCTGGTATTCGCCTGCATACTGATAGAGGTATGACAGACTTTGGTAGGCCGACATGCGCACGCCAGCCATCTCGTTTCGGGTGGCTTCGGTGAGGTGAACGATGGCGAGGCTGTCTTGCTCCAAGTAATAATAGGCCAAGCCCAAGGTCAGTGGACCGTCGCCAGAGGCACCGTCGGCCAAGGCTTGACTGACTCGCTCAATCACTTGCTTAAAATCTTCCGTCACCAACAGCACATCACGACTCGATTCCAAAAGGATTTCGTTTTGCATTGTTTTGTTGTTCAAGGCTTTGGCGAGGTCGAGGGCTTCGTCGTAATGTTGTTCTGCCGCGTCGATGTCGCCCAATGATGCCGCCGCCCTACCGCAGTTGCGCAGGGCGTTCATTAACAGGGTGGAGTCGCCGAGTTCGCGGGCTATCTTTGCAGCATCTTCGTGCAACAGCAATGCCTCCGAAAACAGTTCGTGCTTCCAGTAGCAGAAGCCGAGGTTGTCCTCGATTTGGGCTTTCATCCGTTTCGTTTCGGGTTTGTCGGGCTTGCATTGCTCAAGGGCAAGCAAGGCTTGGCTGAACGACTCGGCGGCGGCTTCGCTCTGTTTGGCGGCGCGTTGTTCAAGGCCTTGCTGATAGTGCGTTTCAGCCTCCTTGAGGTAGCGCGCCTCGTGGTGGCAAGCTGTGAGACTCACCATTACAAGGAACGCACAAATTATACATCGTGTTTTCATTGTTTTACGAATTTCATGGTTTGTTCACCTATATTGATGAAATACATTCCCGTAGGCAAATCAGTAATGTCAATCTGCTGATTTTCAGCGTTAATCGAACCTTGCAGGATCGTTTGTCCCATGAGGTTGGTGATGAGGTATTTGTTTTTGTCCATTGTAGGGCTGTCACATTGTGGCAGCCGCACAAACAAAATGTTGTTGGCCGGATTGGGATAGACCTCAAAGCCGTTTTTTTCGGTTTCGTCAACGCCATTGTGCAGTTGTTGATAGACCTCGTCGCAGTCGCGGTCGCCGATTTTGAGCAAAAGGTGACTATCAAGCCAATAACAACGCAGGCCTTCTATGTGGTAGCCTTTGTTTCGTATCATCAGATTTTCGGGGAAGAAACTGGTGAGGTGGCCGATGGTGCTGACGAGTGTCCCACTGAAGATGTTGTCGGCATCGCCGATGGTCATTTTTTTGTAGGGGATGCCGTCAATCATATAGGTTTCCATTTCGTAAACGCGGGTGACGAAGCTTTCCGAACCCACTTTAATCTCCCATTCGTCGCCCACTTCAGCACTGAAGTCGTACAACAAGGTAAAGTCCTGCAGTTCCTTGTTCCACCAATAGACTTCACCGTTTTCTTCATAGACATATTCGTGTGTCACTTCAGTGATTTCGCCGCGGTCGTAATGCGTGTTGCTGCGCACGATGATTTTAGGCCGTTTTCCGTTGATTGTGGTGTCGCCTGTGCATTGCAGGTGTTGGTAGGTGATGCTCCCGTCGTCGTTGAGGATTTCGTAGTACCATTCTGCGCCCACGAAAATAAGGCCGTCGGTGCCGAAGATGGGATAGCCGTCGTTCACGTATGGCTCTTGGTCCATCATATACACGGTACTTCCGTTGTTAAGCTGGTTGACGAAAGCGGCTGTCTTCATGTATTCTTTGTCTACAGGCAGGCCGAAGCCGTCATCAGGAGCCACGGATTGGTCGAAATAGCAATTTCTGACAACAGTCATGTTGGTGTTTTGCGCAATGATGCCGCCTTTGTGGTACGAAATGATGGAACCTGCATGATAACAGTTCTTTACAAATAGCGAAGTATTTGGATTGGCTTTTCCGATGATACCACCCACATAGGAGGAAGTACCTTGAGCAAAGGCTGGTAGGGAATCGTTTGAATAGCAGTTCATTACGGAAAGGGACTCAATGTCACCAACGCAGCCAACAATTCCGCCAGAGCTGACAGGTCTTGGCTCACCCCAATTGAAACACGACCCATGCAGCACACCTTTACTGAAGCACTTTTCAAATTCAATTACTCCAGTGCCTTCCGTAACACTGGCGCATAGACCAACAATTCCTCCTCCATTGGCCTGTCTAATACAGCCAATAGCCTCTATTGTGCCGTTAAAGCTGCATCCAGAAATTGTATTGTTTTCATTAGGCTGGTCATCACAAAGGAAGAGGCCGACGACACCCCCAACACCTGATTTGATTGTAGTAGTGGTCGGTTCCGAAACCACCTTCAATACTCCTGCGCCGCTGCAATTCTTGATGAGGCTTTTTTCTACCACACCCACAACGCCTCCGACGGAGGAATCATAAACCGCTGATCCGAAGCCGCCACCATTGTTGACTTGACCACAATGGAGCCATCCCGCTATACTGTGGCAGTTCGTCAATTTAGAATTGAGGCATTTTCCTGCAACCCCTCCAATGCATTTGTCTCTATGTCCATGAACATCGATGAAGAACCTTTTGACGACAACATTTTCAAGAGTGCCGTCCATCACGATTCCAAATAAGCCATAATAATAAGGAAGGTTTTGTACTGCAAATGTGGCATTCATTTTATAATTGCCGATTTCATGGTCGTTTCCATCGAAATGTCCGCAAAAGTAATTGCAATAATCTATGTTTTCTCCATTGTCTCCATAATGCTTGTTTCCAATGGGATTCCATAAAAGGCCATAATCGCTCTGAAGGTCGAGGTCAGCAACTAATTGAAAACAGGTGTCTCGATACACATACGAATCATGATAAATTACCTCGACCGTGTCAATATAAACAGTGTCAGCCCAAGGACTCCCATGCGCTACAATTATATACTCCACATCTATTTTATTGTTAATTGAGTTTGCCAACCACGCCAAGTTTTCGGCAGACTCGATGAGGTAGGGGTCATCTTCCGTGCCACTGCCTTTGGTCCAAGGTTCGGCGGTGCCGTTCCAAAGGGACTTTTCGATGATTTTTTCGCCGAAGCGCGACCAACCTGAGGCATTTCGGTAGGCATCTTTGGTATTATAAGGCACATAGACGGGAATTTCTGTAGGAATGTCGTCAAAGGCATTGGCAGCGGTGACAGGCGGATTTACACATTTTACACTAAAAAACTTGATATTGGAGCTGCCTTTAAAAGCTTGTTCTCCAATCTGTTCCAACGTATTTGGCAAAGTCATCATATCATCGAATCCGCTGCATTGCTCAAAAGCGCTGTCGCCAATTTCCGTCACTTTGTTGGGAATGGAAAGCACGCCCGACAAGCTGGAACAACGATAGAAAGCCTTCACCCCAATGAAGGTTAAAGAATCGCTTAGTGTAAGCGTCCCCGACAAGCCCGAGCAATCGCAAAAAGCTTCGTTTTCAATGCGTTTCACCATAGTTGGAATGTTCAAGTCACCGTTTAGGTTGGAACAGCCTTTGAAGGCACATTCGCCGATGAAGGATAGGGTTTGGGGCAATTCGATGGATCCTCTTAACCCAGTACAGCCGCAGAAAACATGGTCGCCGAGGCCAACAAGGGTATAGTCGATGCCGCTGTAACTGACAGTATCTGTAAGGATAAGCTTACCTTCGGGTTGGTCGTAGCCCCACCAATAGTTGTCGCCGTTTTGGCAAGGGTAAGTGGCCTCTACCCAATGGTTCTCTTCGTCGATGATGCGGTAGTAAATCGCATAACCTGTCGGATTAATGACGGAGAAATCATAAAGGATTTCCTGCGATATTCCGCTCATTGCCATGGCCACCAAAACTGTGATTGCAAATAATTTTTTCATAGTCGTTGATGTTTTGATTGTTGACAATTCCTTTGTTTAACTGTTCATGAACTTTTGCGTACATCGTTTCGATGTTTGCATTGCAAAAGTATAGCATTTCTCAAAACGAAAAACAACTTGTCAAGCCCCTTGAGGGGGGTGTCTATCATTTCGCAAAATAAGAAAATCATAAGAAATTGGATTTCAATTTGTTACAAGACTAAAATTCAACCGTTGTCTATGGGCTTGTCTATGTGTTATGGAATTGCTTCGCAAGAAACAAATCAAAATCAAAACAAAAAAATCTCACAAAAACTGAATTTTGAGAGATTTTGAAGATGATTTTTCTCGGATTTCTTGCCGAGGGCAATCCTAATACTACCAGTCCGAGTCCCAATCAGTGCTGCCACTGTCCCACGAGTCGCTGTCGCTGTCCCAGTCGCTGTCGTTATCCCAACCGGAATCGTCGCTGTGGCTGCCCGAACTGTACCACACGGACTCTTCGAAGGTCTTCCCGTTATGGTCGTAGTATTGGTAGTCCTTCGCGTTGTCGTCCGTGATTTTCTTGTCTAAATCATCGCTTGATGGATACCAATCGTCCACGTCAACGTCGTAATAGTACCACTTTGAACCTTGGTGGTAGTATTGTGTGCCGTTATAGTTGTAGTAGCCATTCGGGGCGCTGTTGTCGAAGATGGCCGCCAAAATGCTTATGACGAAAAAGACGATAATGGCAATCAGGCAACCTTTTTTCTTCTTTTTCTTTTTGTCCATCAAAGGTTGCTGTTGGACGTTCTTGGGGCTGTTGGCCTTTTGGTCGACAATCTCGGCTTTCAGGCGCTGATACAGCTCGTTGACAGCGTAGGTCTCGTCGGAGCCCTTGTAGCGCACGGCACGCTCGCCACTGGCCTTGTTCTTGTAAACCACGAAGTCGCCGTTGCTGTCTTTGTAGATTCCGAAAGCCTTAGGTTCGGTGAAGTTCTTCCCGATGAAAAACCGCGTAATCTCCTCAGGCGGCAGGTGATGCGCCTCGTACCAAGCCTTTAGCTCCTCGATGGTCTTGGGCTGCTCCGAAGCGGTACGGTTGGCACCAGAAAGCGGAGCGCCGCAACTGGGACAGCGCTCGCTTGTTTCGTCAATCATCGAACCGCAAAATTCACATTTGATTTTCATTCTGATGATTTTTTAGTAGCAGTCCAAGAAAAGCACTTCTGAAATAACCGTGTTGTCATACAGGTCGCCTTTGTAAACATCCAAGATTTCAAGCGTTACGTTAAAATCGCTAATCAACTCGTCGTCCTTTACGTTGAGCTCCGTATCCCACCTAAACACTTGATTTCCCATTTCGTCCTTGAGATTGAGGACGAACTTCGGTTCGCCGTTGAAACTGATTTTCAGTTTCTTGACTCTCGAATAGTTTGCCCAAGAAGCTTCGCTTGCATAGTTGCCGTTGGCGATTTCGATTCCTGTAAATCCAGCGGTTACATCATTAAGAGTGAAAGTAATTTTTTCGCCAATACCATAGCCATCGACGCCCTCCACCCATGATGTTTGGTAGTCTTCGTCGTAGAGGTTTTTCTCGTCGTTGACACAGCCTTGTTGCGTAAGGCGGCTTGAAGCACTGATTTTTGAGACGGGATAACAGTCCTGCGGGCCATCGTAGCCATCTTCGTCGTCTTCAGCATCTTCGCCATCGTATGTTTTGCCGAGTTGTTGAGCGGTCAATATTTCATCAACACGGACGGGATCCAAGACGGTAACTTCAGCATCAGATGATGCTTCGTTCTGAGATGCAATGGCTTCGTTGGATGCTGGCGTTTGGATTGTTTGTGCCGATTTATTGGAAGTGGTACCTCCACATGCCGAAAATACTACTGATGCCACAAAGCACACTAGATAGAAGAATACTTTTTTCATAATTTGAATTCTTTTATTGATAATCAACTATCATTTCTTCGGCTTCAGCTCGTCGAAAATCATCGTGCGGAGGTTCTCAATCGGGACGCGCACTTGGTTCATCGTGTCGCGGTCGCGCACGGTGACGGTGTTATCGACCAAGGTGTCATTGTCCACGGTGACGCACATCGGTGTGCCGATGGCATCTTGTCTACGATAGCGCTTGCCGATGGAGTCTTTCTCCTCGTACTGGCACATGAAGTCGGACTTCAGCGAGTCGATGATTTCGCGGGCCTTTTCCGGCAGACCGTCTTTCTTGACCAATGGCAGCACAGCGACCTTGTAAGGTGCCAGGATGGCCGGCAACTTCAGCACCACACGCTCCGAACCGTCTTCTAATTTCTCCTCGGTGAAGGCGTTGCTGAACATGGCGAGGAACATACGGTCGAGGCCGATGGAGGTCTCGATGACGTATGGCGTGTAGCTTTCGTTGGTGTCGGGGTCGAAGTATTGGAGCTTCTTGCCCGAGTATTTTGCATGGGCCGAGAGGTCGAAGTCGGTGCGGCTGTGGATGCCTTCCAATTCCTTGAAGCCGAAGGGGAAGTCGAACTCGATGTCGGTGGCGGCGTTGGCATAGTGGGCCAGCTTCTCGTGGTCGTGGAAGCGGTATTTCTCAGCGGGCAGACCCAAGGAGAGGTGCCAGTTGAGGCGTTCTTGCTTCCAGTGCTGGAACCATTCGAGTTCCGTGCCGGGACGGACGAAGAACTGCATCTCCATCTGCTCAAACTCGCGCATACGGAAGATGAACTGACGCGCCACAATCTCATTGCGGAAGGCCTTGCCAGTTTGGGCGATGCCAAACGGGATCTTCATGCGGCCGGTCTTCTGCACATTGAGGTAGTTGACGAAGATGCCTTGTGCCGTTTCGGGACGCAGGTAGATGGTGTCGGAGCCGTCGGCCACGCTGCCCATCTTGGTCGCGAACATCAGGTTGAACTGACGCACGTCGGTCCAGTTACGAGTGCCGCTGATAGGGCAGACGATTTCCAGGTCGAGGATGAGCTGCTTGATGGCATCAAGGTCGTTTTTCTCCATCGCGCCATACAAGCGGTGGCTGATTTCCTCAATCTTGGCCTTGTGTTCCAAAACGCGCGGGTTGGTGGTCACAAACTGTTCCTCGTTGAAGGCGTCGCCGAAGCGCTTGCGGGCTTTCTCCACCTCTTTATTAATCTTCTCCTCGATTTTGGCCATATAATCTTCGACCAAAACATCGGCACGATAGCGTTTCTTGGAATCGCGGTTGTCGATGAGCGGGTCATTGAAAGCATCCACGTGGCCCGAGGCCTTCCAGGTGGTGGGGTGCATGAAGATGGCAGCATCGATGCCGACGATGTTCTCGTGCATCTGCACCATCGCCTTCCACCAGTATTCGCGGATGTTTTTTTTCAGTTCCACGCCGTTCTGGCCGTAGTCGTAAACGGCTGAAAGTCCGTCATAAATCTCGCTCGAAGGGAAAATGAAACCGTATTCCTTCGCATGAGCGGTTATCTTCTTGAAAAAGTCTTCTTGATTCATTATTTAAGTATTTAAAATTCAAAGATTTAAGATTTAAAGATTCATGTGTTTTGTCGGCGTTTCGACAAGCTCAACGACCTTCGTTTTTGCAGGTCCCTGAGCCTGTCGAAGGGCCGTATTTCGAATTATATAATCAGCATCGCGTCCCCGTAAGTGAAGAAACGATACTTCTCGGCGACGGCTTCCTTGTAGGCCTTCATCAGCACGTCATAGCCGGCGAAGGCCGCCACTTCCATCATCATCGGCGACTTGGGCAGGTGGAAGTTGGTAATCATGCAGTTGGCCACGGTGAAGTTGTAAGGCGGGAAGATGAACTTGTTCGTCCAGCCCTTGAAAGGCTTGATTTTTCCACCAATGGTCATGGCGGTTTCGAGGGCCTTCAGCGAGGTGGTGCCCACGGCAAACACGTTGTTGTGGCGGGCGTTGGCCTCATTGACCAAGTTGGCGCACTCTTCGTCGATGTACATCTCCTCCGAGTCGGGCTTGTGTTTGGTGAGGTCTTCCACTTCGATGTCGCGGAAGTTGCCCATACCGGGGTGTAGAGTCAGCTCGGCGAAGGAGCCGCCCAACAGCTCGATGCGTTTCATCAAGATTTTGCTGAAGTGCATTCCGGCGGTGGGGGCAGAGACGGCGCCTTCCACCTTGGCGTAGATGGTCTGGAAGTTCTCGGCATCTTCGGGCTCCTCGTCGCGGTTCAGTTCCCTCGGAATCGGGGTGTGGCCCAATGAAGCGAGGGTTTTCTTGAACTCGTCGTAAGTGCCGTCATAAAGGAAACGCAGCGTGCGGCCGCGCGAGGTGGTGTTGTCGATGACCTCCGACACCAACTCCTCGCCTTCGCCGAAATACAGCTTGTTGCCGATGCGAATCTTGCGCGCCGGGTCGACGAGCACGTCCCAAAGGCGGCTCTCGGGGTCAAGCTCGCGGAGCAACAGCACCTCGATTTTGGCGCCGGTTTTCTCTTTCTCGCCATAAAGCTTGGCAGGGAAGACCTTGGTGTTGTTGATGACGAACACGTCGCCATCTTTCACGTAGTCAACGAGATCTTTAAAAATGCGGTGCTCGATTTTTCCTGTCTTGCGGTCGACGACCATCATACGGGCCTCGTCGCGGTTCTGAATTGGGTGGAGCGCAATCAGCTCGCTCGGTAGGTTGAATTTGAATTGGGAAAGTTTCATCTCGATATTATTTTGTTGCTTCTCACCATGTTAAAAACGCGCAAAGATACTGCGGAACGCGGGGTTTGTCAAGTTTTTTTTCTTAACAAACTGATTGTCAATCTTGTTTCTGCTCTTTTTCCTCTTGTTCCTTTTTCCACGCCTTAAAAACATCTCCCGTGTCAATGATATGCTGTTTCAGCTTTTCCAAAGGCCAAGCGTCTTCCACGCGGAAATCGCCAATGCGGGTGCGGCGCAATGAAATCAGGCAGGCACCGTTGCCTAAGGCCTTGCCGAAATCGTTGGCCAAACTGCGGATATAGGTGCCTTTGCTGCAGGTCACTTCGAAGTCGAGTTCGGGAAAGCGGTCGAGGCTGAGTTTGAAGTCTTCGATGTGTATATCTCTGGCTTTTAGCTCAATTTCCTCGTCGGAGCGGGCGTAGTCGAAAGCGCGTTTTCCCTTGATTTTGATGGCAGAATACTTGGGCGGATATTGCTTGATGTCGCCGATAAACTGTACTCTGGCGGCTTCAATTTGCTCTGGCGTGATGTTGTCCGTTGGGAAGAAGGCGTCGGGTTCGCTCTCCAAGTCGAAAGTCGGGGTGGTTTGGCCAAGCAGAATCGTTCCAGTATAAGTCTTTATCTGTGCCTGATAATTGTCGATTTGCTTGGTCATTTTGCCCGTGCAAAGGATGAGCAAGCCTGTCGCTAAAGGGTCGAGCGTGCCGGCGTGGCCGACTTTCAGCTTGCGGATGCCGTAGCAACGATTGACCAAAGACCGGATAAAGTTGACTGTGTCGAACGACGTCCAGTCCAAGGGTTTGTCGATGAGGATGACCTCGCCGTCTTCGAAACTAAACATTGTTTTTGGAAGCAAATCTTTCACCAATCTACCATAAATAATTACTGTCGTTTGTCTTTCGGCTTGCCTTTATCAGGCTCGCCGAGGCCGCTTCTACAAAGCTCTGCCTGAAAGCCTTATTTGATGTATGGCAACACAATGGCCAGTAGGCCCACGATGGCGCAATAGACAGCAAACCAAACCAGCTTGCCCTTTTTCACGATGTTAATCATCCATTTGCAGGCGAAGCAGCCCGAGATGAAGGCCGCGAGGAAGCCCACAATGGCCGCCATGGGCGAAATGCCGTTCATGGCTTGGCTGAAGCCGACTTCAAAGATGTCCTTGACGTCGAGCAGAGCCTCGCCGAGGATGGGCGGAATGACCATCAGGAAGGAGAATTGGGCCAGTTTTTCCTTTTTGTTGCCGAGTAACAAACCAGTAGCAATCGTTGAGCCGGAACGCGAAAGTCCTGGCATCACGGCGCAGGCCTGGGCGATACCGATGATGAAGGCATGAGAAGGACTGATGTTTTCCTTCTGGCGCGGTTTGGCGAAATAGGAGAAAGTGAGCAAGGCTGCCGTAACCAAAAGCATGATGCCTACGATAAACAAACCCGATCCGAAGACTTCCTCAACCTTGTCCTTGAAGAAGAAGCCGACGATAGCCACAGGAATCATGGAAATCAGGATGTTGATGGCGTATTTTGTGCCGTCGTTCAAGCCTTGATACGAGCTCCACGACTGTTTGGTGAACAAATCCTTGAAAATCCACACGATTTCCTTCCAGAGGATGACCAAGGTGCTGCACACGGTGGCCACGTGGAGCAAGACCGTGAAAGTGAGGTTCGACGAGCCGTCGTCCAATCCGAAAAGTGCCTGACCGATGGCCAAATGGCCGCTGCTGCTGACGGGAAGGTATTCCGTCAAGCCTTGAAGTAAACCTAATAGTAATGCTTGAAACCAGTCCATAATTGTTTCCTTTTATGCACTTGTCGTCATTGCGAGGAGGAACGACGAAGCAATCCATAAATGCTGTTTTTCTGGACTGCTTCATTCCTCGCAGTGACGCAAAGCGATGTATTATTTCTTTTTTTTCTTTCCTTTCCAAAAAATGGCCACAATCTCGACGACGAATCCGGCCAAAACCAGAATCGGGGCGAGGGTGAGTCGCTGGAAATTAAACATTTTCTCATTGAAAAAGTCGGGGTCGGTGGAACCGCCGCCAATCATCAGGATGAAGCCCAATGCGATGAGTGCGATGCCGATGATCACGATGATGTAGTTTTGTTTGCCGAAGGGCATAACTCTCTGGTCGTCAATCTTTTCGACCGTTTCTTTCTTTGTTGTTTCTTTTGCCATATTGCGTTTGTTGTTTTATGCGTATAATTGGTCTACATCGGCGCGGAGGTATTTCCTGAGGGCGATTCGCGTGGAGAGGCCGCCAAGCAAAACGCCCAAGACAACGATGCCGACAAAGATGCTGATTACTATCTTATAATCTTGAACGAAAGACAATTCCGGGATGCGTTTCGTGAGGCCGTAGAGCAGCAAGGCGAGGAACAAGTCGGCGAGCAAAGCCCCAAAGAAGCCTTGCGCGATGCCGCTCTTGATGAAGGGCCTACGAATGAACGCGGGCGTGGCGCCGACTAATTGCATACTGCGCACAAGGAAGCGTTTGGAGTAAATCGAAAGCCTTATCGTGTTGCGTATCAGTGTGATGGCGATGATGAGCAGAATCAAGCTGACGCCCATCAGCACCAATCCGATGCGATTGACATTTTGATTAATCAAATCCACCAAGGATTTTTGATAATAAATCTCCTTAATATCTTTGTTCTTAAGCAGTTGCTGCTCGATGACCTTGAGGCTGTCGGGGTGGGTGTAGTCGGCGTTGAAGCGCACGTCGATGGAGGGCAGCAGCGGGTTTTCCTCGTTGCCGAGCCATTGCAGGAAGTCCTCGCCGAGGTCGTCGCTCAGGCGACGGATGGCCTCGTCCTTGGTGATGTATTCCGTCGACTTCACGGCGGGCATGGCATCGAGTTCTTCTTGCAGCTTAAGGATATTGGCTTCTTTGACGTTGCTGTTCATCACAATCTCGAAGCCGATGTTCTCCTTGATGTGATAGGAAAGACTCCGAGCGTGCATCATGAGCAGGGCAAACACGCCTAACAAAAAGAGTACCAGCGTGATACTCATCAGCGACATGAAATAAGACCCTGCCATGCGGCGTTTGCTCGAACTCTTTTCGGACATCGTCATAGAATTGAAACCGCAAAGATAGGGGATTTATTTCAAACCTGACACTTGGGAAGCGGATTTTCGTAAAATCCATTCCTTGAAAAAAATAAACTGCAACTTTTTTCGTCACCTCACAAATTTTTCGCAACTTTGCAGCGGAAATGGCCTTTGGTCAAACAAATCTTGAATTTTTAAATTTTAAATCTTTAAATCTTAAATATCGAACATGAAAAGAGACGAAAAAATCTTTGATCTGATTCGCCAAGAGAAAGAGCGTCAGATGCACGGAATCGAACTCATCGCTTCGGAAAACTTTGTCAGTGAG
>CAJOEZ010000004.1 GCA_905233685.1 uncultured Bacteroidales bacterium
GGCTTTCACGCTCTTGTCGCAATGGACCATAGCCGCCAAAGATGCGGGAAACCGTCAGGGCAACTGGTACAACTATACCGTTGACCTTTCCGCTTATACTGGTCAGGAGGTCTATGTCGCTATTCGTCACCACTATTGCTCTGGACAATCTGCCATTTGCGTTGATGACATCCAAATTGAAGGTACTTTACAGCAAGACGGTTTGGTGATTACACCAGACACGCTGACTTTTGAAGAATCTGGGGTACCGCAAACCTTCTCTATAAGCAACCAAACCACCAATGCCGTCACCATCTCGGCCATCAATGTGCAACCTGATGAAAACGTGTTACATCTCTGGTTTGGCAGTCTACCTCGCACTTTGCAGCCTAATGAGTCCATGTTTGTCCAGGTGGAATTGAACGAAATTGGATACAAAGGCTATAACAATTACACCATCAACATAGCCACCTCTATCGGCAACAGGCAAGTCACCGTCAGGGTCAACGAGGAAGCCTGGGACAATGGGTTGTTGCCTTGGCCTATGATGGGAGTATATTTCACAGAAGGTGAACCCTTTACACAGACCTTCTACTTGTACAACACCAATGCTCTACGGACTGTCATCATCAATGAAATTAGCGAAGAGGGCAGCAACTATCTTTCGATGACTCCCTCACATAGTCTGCCATGGATACTCCCGGCAGGCGAAATGCTTGAGGTGACCGTTACCTTGGTCAACTTCCCCGAGCAAGCCACTGTAGCCAATCTTCTCGTTCACAGTTCAGAAGGCGAGATAAACGGCCCTTTCTTCCACATTGCGGGAGGGCTTTCGCCTGGTAATGGCGATTTGGTGATTGAGCCAGACACGCTTTGGTACACGCTGATTGACGACCAAGTATTCGTCATGCACAATGAGACCTCCCATGCCGTCACCATCACAAGCATCACCAACGACGACGAAGAGTTCATCCATGTCCTTTACCATGACGGCACCGAGTATCAACCTATCGAGGATATACTGCCAATTGAATTGCAGCCCAACCAAAGCACACAAGTCGTCGTCAGATTGGAACCGATGATTATCCCTCCCGCGAAACAACGCGACCAAATCATTTCATATGTAAACATCGCCACTACTGAAGGCGATAGAATCGTGACGCTGATGATTAATGAAAATCTGGTCAATTTTGGACTGGTCGTCGTTCCCTACATGGCCGAGCTTTATCTCAACGAGCCATCACAGACCTTCTCGCTCATCAACGCAGAGATTTCGCGCCCGATAACCATCTATGGCATCGAAGAGGAGAACACAAACTATTTGGAAATCACGCCACAATATCCGCTTCCCTACACTTTGCAGAACTATAACGACTATATGAGATGTACGGTTAGTTTCAATGGAAGAAGAACAAGAGATTGGGGCGCAGACACTTATCTTATCTATCACACTTCGATAGGCGATTTCAGGTCTTTCGTCACCATTGATCAGGGTCTTATGGGTTTCCCTTTAAGCCCCGAATGGTACTACGAAATCCAGAACGACAACGGTAGCATCACCTACCAATATATGTATCAAGCGGGCGACACCGTTGTCCAAGACGAACCAACCCATATCCTTGTAAAGATCAACACGCTTTACGACAAGGACATACATACTGATGTTACACACGAGTATGTTTATGAACGCGACGGAAAGATATATTGGTGGAACAAGACCTTGGAAGAGTTCACTATGCTGTATGACTTCACGGCCGAGGCGGGCGATGGGTGGGAAATCAAGGTCGGCACGGAGAGCCTCACCATGCTTGTGGACGAAGCGGAAACCATTGAATATGAAGGCAGAACCTACAGGTTACAGCACGTGAGCGATGTTGATGACCTCTTCAGCGGCTACATCGTAAGCGGCATTGGCCACCTCACGAGTTTCTTCCCCGAAAGGCTGATGGACAATGGCGACGGTGTGCGCGTGGAAGGTTTGCGTTGCTATTGGGTGGAGGACGAACTGGTCTTCAAATACGGCGACGAGGACTGCGATGCGATTTATTCGGAGGTGCATGGTGTGGAGGAGGACGATCCTTCGACAGGCTCAGGGGCCTTGACGGTTTATCCTAATCCTACCAATGGCGTTTTATTCGTTGAGACGCACGGCCGTGCGTCTTTACCGACCCCAACCTACCGCATTTCTAACCTCATGGGTCAGACTGTCCTTTCAGACAACATCACCGCTGAAACGCAGCAGATTGATGTTTCGGGATTGCCAACAGGGATGTATTTTGTCACCGTTGGCGGTGAAACGAGGAAGTTTGTAGTGAGATGATTGGAACTGTAGGGCTGTAACACTGTGCCAGCCGCACCGTGACAAAAAACGGCTGCCGTGGTACAACAGCCATACAAAACCTTCCATTGGGAAAGCCCTGTGGAAGGTTTTTTTGTTATTAATTTCAATTATGTTTTATACTAATTTCAACTGAAAACCAACAATATACCCGACAACAAACGACTACAGTCGACTACAAACGTTTAATCAACGGCTTTGTCTTGACAGGTTTTTCATCTTTGCGGCGTGAAACCAATTAATACTATTGTTATGGAAACACCTGAATACATTGAAGGTATCCCGACTGAGAAGAAAGAATCAAGAAAACGGAGAGAGATTATCAAAAAAGAGTACATCCGCCTGATTGAAAAACTCCAAAACACTCGTGGGAAAAAGGCGGTGTACAACCATTATCTTCAGACAGATGTCTATATAATAATGAGGAAAAGTGAAAAGAAAGCAAGTAACAGCGCGGCTTTCAATTGGCAGTCAACTTTTGCAGTAAAACATCTTGAAGTGGTTATTGAAAAGGCTGTTCCAATGGAAGGAAAACCGATTTTTACCTTGCCAAAGACAACTGGAAAACAAAAGGAATTCGGTTATGTGAATATGGCTACCTTGTACTATGATTTTCAGTCGGATGAATATGACTACCTTAACTTTACCGTGAAACTGGTTTTGGGTGTCAAAAGCGACGGAAGACATGTGCAGTATAGCGTAAACAAGATAGAGTTGGCATGAAAAAGCACCCTGTAATAAAGTCGTCATCGCTTTTGGCAATCGCTTGTACAGAGTGCATTTAATCGGAGTTTCTGAGGGGCTTGCTATCCGGCATTTCCCGTCCGATGGATAAGATTTCTGCCCGCAAAATTACAACATTTTCACAAAACAAGGCCAATTCGTCCAAAAAATTGAGAAAAATAAAGCAAAACAACAAACAATAACCCCTAAAACCCCAACAATATGTTAGTAAAGACATTCGGATGTGCCCTTTTCGGCATCGACGCAATTACGGTCACCATCGAGGTGAACATCGACAGAGGCATTAATTTCTATTTGGTCGGCCTTCCCGACAATGCGGTCAAAGAAAGTCATCAGCGCATCGAAGCGGCCATCGGCAACCTCGGCTACCGCTTTCCGCACAAAAAAGTGGTCATCAACATGGCGCCCGCCGACATCCGCAAGGAAGGCTCGGCCTACGACTTGCCTATCGCCATCGGTATCATGGCCGCCTCCGAACAGGTCCATACAGACCTGTTGGAGCAATTTATCATTATGGGAGAACTCTCTTTGGACGGCACACTCAAGCCCGTCAAAGGTTCCCTGCCCATTGCCATCAAGGCCAAACAGGACGGTTTCAGAGGTCTCATCGTCCCAAAAGCCAATGCACGCGAGGCTGCCGTGGTGGAAGGACTTGAGGTGTATGGTGTGGAAAACATTCACGATGTCGTTTCCATCCTCAACAGCGAAATCCTCATCCAACCCGAAACCGTCGACTTGGTCGACTCTTGGCAAAATTTGGCTTATGAGTTCGATTTCAGCGACGTGAAAGGCCAAGAGAACATCAAGCGAGCCTTGGAGATTGCGGCGGCAGGCGGACATAATGTCATCCTCATCGGGCCTCCCGGAAGCGGCAAGACCATGCTTGCCAAGCGAATGCCCACCATTTTGCCGCCTTTGACTATGGCCGAGGCCTTGGAAACCACCAAAATTCATTCCGTGGCGGGCTTGGTCGGGCGCAATGCCTCTTTGGTCAGGACGCGGCCGTTCCGCAGTCCGCACCACACCATCAGCGATGCGGGCTTGGTGGGCGGCGGCACTTATCCCCAGCCAGGGGAAATCTCGCTTGCCCATAATGGCGTGCTCTTCCTTGACGAACTGCCCGAATTCAAGCGCACCGTCCTCGAAGTGATGCGCCAGCCGATGGAAGACCGAGTGGTAACGATATCTCGCGCAAAGATGACCGTAGATTTTCCGGCCAATTTCATGATGGTGGCGGCCATGAACCCTTGTCCCTGCGGTTATTACAACCACCCCGACAAGGAATGCACATGCAAGCCGGGCATGGTGCAGCAGTACCTCAACCGCATCAGCGGGCCGCTCATGGACCGCATCGACTTGCATGTAGAAGTCGTGCCAGTGGCCTACAAAGACCTATCGTCAAAGAGCAACGGGGAGCCGAGCGCGGTGGTGCGCGAGCGCGTCATCAAAGCGAGGAAGATTCAGGAAGAACGCTATTCAGAATATCCGGCCATCCACGCCAACGCGCAAATGACCACGCCGCTCATCCAAAAATACTGCGACCTCGACGAACCCTGTCGCAACATCCTGAAAACCGCCATGAACCGCCTCGGTCTCTCGGCCCGTGCCTACGACCGCATCCTGAAAGTTTCCCGCACCATCGCCGACCTCGACGGCAGCGAGAACATCCTGACAGGACACCTTGCTGAGGCTATTAATTATAGGAGTCTCGACCGGGACAATTGGGGGTGCTGATGAAAAAAACGCCAAAATCTTTGGCTTTTTTTGATTATTAACTAATTTTGCGCCCAATACATTGATGTTTAATCCCTTAAAACTCACCGCTATGAAGAAACTCCTTGCTCTTATCGCTTTTGTGACGATGGCTGCTGCCACATTCGCCCAACCCAACCATTACATCACCTTCAACGGCACTGACCAGTATATGATTATTCCGCATCATGAAGACTTTAATATCGCTGCAAGTCAGAGTTTTACCCTCACTGGATGGGTACGAAACGAGACCTACACCAACTATCCGCGTTATGTCTGCAAGCGCGACATGTCAATACAAGGTGCTGGCAACGAGCGCACTGGCTATGAGTTCTTTGGCTCGGGGAGTGCGGGGCAGTCTTTGGGTCTCAATACGCCTACTGCAACATCGGGACATGCCTTATCGGTCTATACAGGTGTCACCGTTCCGGCAGGAGAGTGGATGCACTTCGCCCTTGTGGTGGACCGCCCCAATAATGAAATCCGCATTTACCACAACGGCCAAACTAACAGCAGTTGGGCGGCGGCGGTCGGCGATTGGGCTGTGACCAACACGCATGATGTGTTTATTGGCGCAGGCAATAGTGGCGGTCAGCCTGCCAATTTTTGCAATGGTTCGTTTGGCAACATCCGCTTCTACAGCAGAGCCCTTGACCCGAATGAAATTGCTTTTGACAAGGATATTGACTTTCTTGTTGAACTTCCTCCTGACATGCAAGATCATCTGTTGGCTGCCTACGATTTTTCATTGGAGTATATCAACCCGATTATCAACCAGATGGAGGATGCCTCCGGCAACGGGCATACGGCTCAATTGGTGAATGTCAACTTGGGAACGCCTGCCGATATCCTTGACGTGACTTTGACGCAAGACACCCGCCTGACAGGTCGTGGCAACCCTAACGATGTGATTCTTAAGGCTGCCGTGAACTTTGGAGGTGACAACGCTTCGGTGTTGCTTGCCAATTTGACCGTTAACCTTGACGGCACCACCGACCTAAGCGACATTGAGAAAATCAAAGTCTATTCCACCGGGCTCGTCAATGCCTTCAACGGACGCACCCTCCAAGGTGCCACCTTGATTGGTAGTGCTGACCCCGCTTCGGGCGACTTTGCCATTCCTGTCGGAGGCTATCTCGTTTCGGGCACCAACTACCTTTGGATTACCGCGCAAGTCGCCAACGATGCTACGGAAGGCCACTTCATCGACGCCTCGCTGAAACGCATCGAAACCTTTGAGCAGTCCTTCCCAATCGACAATCCCTCGCCAGCAGGCAGCCGTGAAATCATCCTTGCCCACACTTTGGTTTATCAGCCAGGCGACTATAATTCAATGAATTACCGCATCCCTGCTGTCATCACGGCGAAGGACGGAAGCATTGTGGCCGTGACCGACAAGCGCAAATACAACGAAGGCGACCTGCCGCAGGATATCGACATTGTGTGCAACCGCAGCACCGACGGCGGCCACACTTGGAGCGAGCCTTATACTATCGCCTTGGGCACGGGCGTCAACCACGGTTTTGGCGACTGCGCCTTGGCTTGGAGCAACGACGATAATGGTCTCATTGCGGCCTTCGTGGGCGGAGTCGGACTCTGGAACTCAACGCCGTCTAATCCCATTCGCTCTTATATTTCAAAGAGTTACGACAATGGCCAAACTTGGACTGAACCTGAGGACATCACTCATTTCATCTTCGGCGACAACTGCGTTGTGCCCGAACACCAAACATGGCGCGCCTCGTTCTTCGGCTCTGGCAATGGTCTGCGTACTTCAACAGGTCGCATTATGTTTGTGGCTGCCATCCGCGAAGGCGCTGCACAGTCGTTGAACAACTACGCCGTTTACTCCGACGACAATGGTATAACTTGGCAGGTCTCAGGTCGCGCCTCGGTGGCTGGCGACGAGGCCAAAGTCACGGAACTGGTTGATGGCCGCATCCTGATGAGCATCCGCCATGGTGGCAACCGTTGGTACAACATTTCCGAAGACGGTGGCGAGACTTGGCAGCCCAGCACCTCCACATGGTACGACATCACCGCGCCAGCCTGCAACGGCGATTTAATCCGTTACACCTCAGAAAACCAAGGCCACGACCGCAACCGTCTGCTCCATTCCGTGCCATACGGCAGCAATCGCGAAAAGGTCACGGTGTATGTCAGCTACGATGAGGGCGAGACTTGGCCAGTGAGCAAGTGCATTGTGCCTTACAGCTCGGCCTATTCTTCGCTTTGCGTTCTCCCAGACGGCACTATTGGTCTCTATGTGGAGGAAGCCTACGCAGGTGCTTCAGGTTATTCGACGGTGTTCTACAACTTCAGCCTCGAATGGCTCACCGACGGCAACGACACGTTCGACCCGACAGAAGTTGATGAAAACCAAGATACTGGCGAATTACTGAACATCTATCCTGTCCCCGCTTCGTCGTTCATTACGATTGAAGCCGAAGGGATGCAGACTATCTATGTTTATGACACGCTCGGGCAGCTTGTCAAGACGGTTCCCGCTGGCGGGGTTTCAGAAATCCGTTTGGAGATTACGGAATGGGCCTCTGGGGTGTATTTCGTTGAGGCAGTGGGGGTTAATGGTTTGAAAAAGAACGGCCGGTTCGTGAAATGACGATTCAAATTGCCAGTTCAAGATTATTTTGTACCTTTGCAGCCCGAATCAAAAAACCTGATTCGGGCTTTTAACGAATTGAAAATCAATACAAAATAATGAATCAGAATATTTCAAAATTGAGAAACATCGGTATCGCTGCGCATATCGATGCTGGTAAGACTACGGTTTCGGAACGCATCCTGTTCTTCACGGGCGTCAACCGTAAAGTGGGCGAGACGCACGACGGTCAGGCCACTATGGACTTCATGAAACAGGAGCAGGAGCGCGGCATCACCATCGCTTCGGCGGCCATCACCGCCCATTGGAACGGCTATCAGATTAACCTTATCGATACTCCCGGCCACGTCGACTTCACCGTCGAGGTGGAACGCTCGCTGCGTGTCATCGACGGCATGGTGGCGGTGTTTTGCGCCGTGGGTGCCCCGCATTGCCTTCGTTAACAAGATGGACCGCACGGGCGCCGACTTTCAAGAGGTTGTCAATCAAATGCATAAATATCTGGGTGCCAATGCCGTGCCGCTACACTTGCCCATTGGAGCAGAAGCAACGTTTGAGGGCATGGTGGACTTGGTGCAGATGAACTCGGTGCGCTTCATCGAGAAGGAACGCATCGTCGGCCCGATTCCGGAAAACATGATGGAGCAGGCCCAGGAAGCCCGCCGTAACCTCATAGAAAAGGTAGCCGACTTGGACGACGAAATCGCAGAACTTTACCTTGAGGACTCCGAAATCCCGACCGAGAAACTGATGGCTGCCATCCGCCAAGCCACCATCAAACTGATGATGGTGCCGGTACTTTGTGGCGCGGCCTATAAGAATAAAGGTATCCAACTCCTTTTGGACGCTATCGTGGATTATCTGCCTTCGCCCAACGACCTCGGTGCCGTCATCGCGCACGACCCCGCCAACGAGGAGAAGACCTACCGCCGCAATCCCTCTGAAAATGAGCCATTTTCGGCTCTGGCCTTCAAACTCATCAACGACCCGTATGTGGGTCAGCAGACCTTCATCCGAATTTTCAGCGGCAAGTTGGTGAACGGCATGAGTGTCTATAACACCAACAAGCTGAAGAGCGAGCGTGTGGGTCGTATCTTTCGCATCAAGGCGAAGGAACGCGAGGAGATTGCAGAAGCCAGTGCGGGCGAAATTGTGGCCCTCGTGGGCATGAAATACACCAAGACGGGCGACACGCTTTGCGACGAAAGCCAGCCTATCTTGCTGGAATCCATCAACATACCGCCTGCGGTCATCGAGATGAAGGTCAACCTCGACGACAAGAAGAACCGCAGCAAACTGAGTGAGGCCTTGGCCAAGCTATGCAACGAAGACCCGTCATTCCACGCACACTTTGACGAGGAGACAGAAGAGACCATCATCGCGGGCATGGGTGAGCTACATCTAGAAATCATCGTCGACCGCCTGAAGGATGAGTTTAAAGTGCCGGTCACGGTGGGCGCACCTTCGGTGTCGTTCCGCGAGACCATCACTGCCCCGTTCGAGTGCAACTATCGCTATGTGAAGCAGACTGGCGGCAAGGGTCAGTTTGCCCACACTGTCATCCGCTTCGAACCCAATCCCGGCGGCGGCTTCGAGTTCGTCGATATTACCAAGGGCGGCGTGATTCCGAAGGAATACATTCCCTCGGTGCAGAAGGGTTTGGCCGCGGCTATGAACAAAGGTCCGTTTGCGGGCTATCCCGTGGTCGATGTGAAATGCGTCCTCGTGGACGGCAGTTCTCACCCCGTCGATTCCAGCGACATGGCTTTCCAACTCTGCGCTCAGATGTGTTTTAAGCAAGCCTTCCTGAAGGCCAGCCCCGTGCTGCTTGAGCCTGTGATGAAAGTGGAGATTAATACTCCCGATGATTACATTGGCAATGTGACGGGCGACGTCAACAAGCGTCGTGGTCGCATCGAGGCCATGCGCCGTTTCCGCAAGGGTTCGCAGAAGTTGGATGCTTTCGTCCCGCTGATGGAGATGTTCGGCTATGCCACCGCTTTGCGCAACCTCACCTCGGGCCGCGCCAACTACTCGATGGAGTTCTATCAGTATATGCCGACGCCGAAGGACAAACAAGAAGAGATTGTTAAGGAGCGCAACGTGAAGGAATAATCTATTCTACGTCAAAACAAAACCCCGCGCGATTCTGATGAGTTGCGCGGGGTTTGTTTTAGCTGTCTATCTCGTTCCTTACCGCTTCGCCGACGAACCAATCCTGTAGGAATAGCGAAGCTCAAAAGGATAGCCACCCATATAGCAGCCATTGCGAGTGCTTGGATGGCCCCCTATTGTTTCCTTACATTTTCCATCTTGACCGAGAATACCAAGACTCAGGCTTGAATGATTGTGAGTGACGCCTATTCCCAAATAAGCATATTTGCCTTGAAACCACTTTTCGTAACATACAGTTTCCTGAAATTCAGACTCCCAATGAGTAGCGGTAAGACTATTCAAGGCAAATGCATAACCCATACGGTATTCCACGAAGGGAGAGAATGGTTTGTTTTCCCAAAAGTGAACTTTCAGACTCCCATAAACTGGCACTGAAAGCATTTGACCTTCCGACGGGCTTTCAAAGTAGCCGACACTGCCCCATTCCCTGGTAGTGAAGTTCACACCTCTGAAATCAGCTCCGACGCCGACACAGAAATGTTTCGGGAACTTGTATTCCAAAGCTGCTCCTACCGAATAGCACCAAGGCTTGAGCCCTCCAGCCACATTCAGTTGTAATTGAAATCCATCGCCATTGAACTCGTTCAGCTTTCCGTTCTTAATCTGCCTTAGGCGGCGTTTCCCTTCATCGGAAAAAGGTGCAAAGGTATAATCGTACCGAATGTAGAAATTGGTTCCCCAAATGAGGTAGTTCTCAAAGACGAAGCCAAAAGATTCCTTAAGTTTGCCTGGTTGACTGGCATGAGAGTACACCACTCCAGCGCTCAGGTTGGAGTGCTTCATGGAGCAGCCTAAGCCGAAACTCAAATAAGGGCCTGACAAAATGTAATCAATGTAAAAGCCATCGCCGTTCTCTGGATAATACTCTGTTACTTTATTGAGCGGAATGGAATAACCCAATCGGGCTTCCAAAAACGGCGAATAATTCTTTTTGCCCAAGAAGTTCAACTTCAAGTCGACATATACGGGAATGGCATGCAAGCGTTTTTGGTAAGATGAATAAAAACAATTATAGGTGGAAACGCCAAACCACTCAGCACCCAAGCCCATACTGAAGTTTTCCGTGAAATGATAATCAACTGTGAATCCTAAGGCAATATGAGATTTAATTGGAGGAAACGGTAAACTGCTCCAATCATAGGGGTCTATCTCGCCACCCACCCGAAGTGTGAATTTGTGCTTGGGCCGATAAGCGTTTTCTAATTTGTTGGTTGGTGCTACGCTATCAGCCTTTTGACTTGTCGCTGCATGGTTTTGCTCACATGAAACAGGTTCAACAAATTGGTTTTCAAAGGTTTCATCAGGCTTATTGTCAATGGGTTCAGCAAGTATGACCGTGTTTTCGCTTTCAATGGTTTCCGTTGGATAAGTCGTTTCTGTTGAGACCGTTTCGCCAGACGATGGCTGTTTTTCTGCTGTCACAAATTTTGCAGAAACAGCAGGTTTTGTGGTAAAGGTCAGAGGTTGGACCGCGTTTTGTGTTTCAGCAACAGGCTCTTCGCTTACCACAAAACCGTTTTCTGCAAGCTCAGCCGTTGGCTTTTCAACTGCCTGTGGCATTTCCATGTCGGGCTCGTTTATCGTCTGAACTACCGCCTCTGGTTTGTCCTTGACGAAATGCAAGCTTAGGGCAACCACGACGGAGAGCGTCACGGCTGTAATGATGAGCCAAAGCCAAATGCGTCGTTTTTTCATGACGGCTGAGCGGTCCATCATAACGCTCAATTGTTGTTGTCGACGCGCATTGCAGCCATGCTGCGTCAGGATGTCAAGCATTTCCTTCACTTCCTGGTCTATGTAATTATCCTCTTTCATGATTGTTGTGGTTTTGCCTGTCCATCGCCTCACGAAGGGTCTTGTAGGCGCGCGACAGGATAGTGTAAAGATTGGTGCTACTTATCTGAAGTGCCTTTTCTATTTCAGCATTGGGCTTTTCTTGCTCATATTTCATTAAGATGATTTCGCGTTGCTTCTCGGGGAGTTGGTCTATCAATGCCCGAGCCTGTTGATAGCGTTCCTCGAAGTTGTCGTCGAACGCAGTATCAGCCAGCATGAGCGCTTCCTCATCAATAGGCACAGAGGGTTGCTGCTCGCGCAACAAGTCAATGCAACGACGTTTGACAGCAGTGACGCAATAGCCTTCCAAGTTGCCGACACGGTTCATCCTGCGGCGGTTGTCCCAAATCTTGAGAACCGTATCTTGCACCGCGTCTGCAGCCCAATCGGCATCGTTGAGGATGCTTTCGGCCACTTTTTGCAAGCCAGGTTGCAGCTGAATAAGGCTTTTCTTGAAGGCTTCGTTGTCCATTTCCGATTCATCTTACACTTACATGACGCGAAAGTTGGAAAAATCTTGCAGGATTTTGGCGGTATTTTAAAACCAAAAAAGGCTTGCACATGATGTACAAGCCTTTACTTAACTCATTATCAACTACTTATCCAAGTCTCTTAAACTGACAGGTGAAGTGACGCATCAACTCGGCTTCCCAAGTGATTTCGAGGCCGCGCTTGATGCTGTCGCGACGGTCATACACGTTCTTCAGCGCGGCGGCAATCACGTCCATGTGGTTGTTGGTATACACACGGCGCGGGATGCAGAGGCGCACGAAGTCGTTGCCGCCGAAGCGGTTCTCGCGGGTGACTGGGTCGCGGTCGGCGAGGACATAGCCGATTTCGCAGGCGCGGATACCAGCTTCGAGATACAGCTCGCAAGTCAGCGTCTGGGCAGGGAATTCTTCCTTCGGGATGTTGGTCAACACCTTGTCGGCATCGACGAAGATGGCGTGGCCACCGGCGGGACGCTGGTAAGGAATGCCGTACTCATCCAACTTGGCGGCGAGGTAATGCACCTGCTTGATGCGGGTCTCGACCATCTCAAACTCGATGTTTTCCTTCAGACCGACAGCCAGAGCGTCCATGTCGCGGCCGTTCATACCGCCATAGGTGAGGAAGCCCTCAAACGGGATGCAGAACAGCTTAGCGCCTTCGTACCAATCTTTCTTGTTGGTGGCAATGAAACCGCCCATGTTGACAAGAGCGTCCTTCTTGGCGCTCATGGTCATGGCATCAGCGTATGAGTACATCTCCTTGGCAATCTCACGGAGGGTCTTGTTCTCGTAACCCTTCTCACGGGTCTTGATGAAGTAGCAGTTCTCGATGAAGCGGGCGCTGTCGACCACCACCGGAACGCCATACTTATGGCAGAGGGCGCAGGTCTCGCGGACGTTCTGCATGCTCACGGGCTGACCGCCGACGGTGTTGTTGGTCACGGTGAGGACCATGAACGGCACGTTACCTTTGTTCTCTTGCAGTACCTTCTCGAGTTTTTCGAGGCTGACGTTGCCCTTGAAGGGGACTTCCAACTGGGTGTCGTAGGCCTCAGGCACGGTGACGTCGATGGCGAACGCTTTGCGGCTCTCGATGTGACCCTTGGTGGTATCGAAATGGGCGTTGCCAGGAATCACCATGCCAGGCTTCACCAAGTAGCTGAACAGCACATTCTCGGCTGCCCGGCCTTGGTGGGTGGGGATGACATATTCAAAACCGGTGAGTTCAGTGATGGTGTCCTTCATATGGTAGAAGGAGCGGGCGCCGCCATAGCTCTCGTCGCCCATCATCATCGCGCTCCACTGGCGGTCGCTCATGGCGCCGGTGCCGCTATCGGTGAGCAGGTCGATATAGACATAGTCTGATTTCAGCATGAAGATGTTGTTGTGGGCCTCTTCGAGCCACTTTTTGCGTTGTTCGCGGGTGGATTTCTTAATGGGTTCAACCATTTTGATTTTCCACGCTTCTGCAAATGGTAATTCCATGATATTGTGTGATTTAAAGATTTAAAAATTTAAAAATTCAAGAATTGTGTTTTTGAAAACTGTTTGTCAAAGAAGAAAAACAAACCTTCTTTCCAAGGCATTGCTCAGAAACGGTCGCGTTCCTTGACGTTCAAATAAATCGATTTTCCAAATACTCTTGGCATGATTCGTTTCAAAAAACGCTCAAAATTAGTGATTTTTTTGGAAACTCAAGAAGTTTTTGAGTTTTTTCTGTATTTTTGAACTTTCAAAGCCAGAAATAATCATCAAAACTCATTCTACTATGCTAAAAATCAGATTTTTACTCTTATCAGCCCTGCTGCTCGTTGGCATTACCACAAAGGCACAGGACGAAAACGAAATGCGCGTCGGCGCCTGCTGCACCAGCATCATGGTGGGTAAAAATGCTTCCACCGACGGCTCCGTCATCACTTCGCACACCTGCGATGGCCGCTACCGCACTTGGATGCGCTGGGAACCCGCCGCAGACCACGAAAAAGGCGAGATGTACAAGGTCTACAAAGGCACCATGCACACCGAAGACCCCTTCGACAACCGCAAAGTGGAACTGGTCGGCGAGATTCCGGAGGTGGAACACACCTACGCCTACCTCAACACGGCCTACCCCTGCCTGAACGAGAAACAATTGGCCATCGGCGAGACGACCTTCTCAGGCCCCGACACCCTTGTGAATAATAAAGGTATGTTCATGATTGAGGAGCTGGAACGCGTCGCCCTGATGCGCTGCGACAACGCCCGCGATGCCATCCAACTCATTGGAAAACTCGTGAAGGAATACGGCTACGGCGACGGCGGCGAGTGCATCACCATTGCCGACAAGAACGAGGTGTGGCAGATGGAAATCCTCGGCGAAGGCCCCGACAAAATCGGCGGCGTTTGGGCGGCCAAGCGCATCCCTGATGACGAAGTGGGCGTTTCGGCCAACATCGCCCGCATCGGCAAGTTGGAACGCAAGAGCAAGGACTTCTACTGCTCCGACAACTGCGAGGCTGTGGCCAAAAAATATGGCCTTTGGGACGGCGAGGGCGACTTCATCTTCTGGAAAGCCTTCCGCGCCGAATATGGCGGTGGCAAGAACTACAGCGACCGCGAATTCTTCATCCTCAGCCAATTAGCACCTTCGTTGAACCTCAACCGCGACATGCCCGAACTGCCTTTCTCCGTGAAACCCGACGAAAACGTCGACGTGCGAAAGGTGATGGAGCTCTTCCGCAGCACCTACGAAGGCACCGACATGGACATGACACGCAACGTGAAGATGGTCAGCAAGAAACGGCAAGACGACGGCTCGATTGTCGAGGACACCATCATCAGCCCCGTGGCCAACCCGTGGGTGGGCAGCGCGATGATGAACACCATTAATTATTTGGCTTCTGGCACCATCAACTTCCAGCGCACCGTGGCCGTGGCTTGGAGCAGCTACCACCACATCATCCAATGCCGTAGTTGGGTGCCCGACGAAATCGGCGCCATCTGCTGGATGGCCTGCGACAACCCGGGCCAAAGCCCGCGCATTCCGATTTTCTCAGGCTCGACCACCGTTCCCGACGGCTTCGACAAGTGCGGCCAGCTGCGTTACCGCGAAGAAGCCTGGATTTGGCATTACCGCAAGGCCAACAAACTCGCCACCGTACAATGGGGCCGCTGCAAGAAAACCCTGATGGACAACGCCAACCGCTTCGAGCAAAAAGCCTTTGACGAGATTCCCGCCATCGAAGACAAAGCCAAGGCTCTGATTGCCGACGGCAAGACCAAGGAAGCCATCGAAGTGCTCAATCAATACACCTCCGACTTCGCGGCCTCCACACGCCAAGCTTGGAAGGAGATGGAAAACAAGTTTTGGTACTGGTTCAGCACGGGGTTCTAACCTCGTCACAGAAGATGAAAAAAGGGTGTGCAGTACATTACGACACACCCATTTTTGATGAAGCAAGCCAAGGGTCATTCCCCGCTTTGCGAAACATTAATGACCACCAGAGCACCGTTTTCAGCAAGAATGTGAATGACGGCTTCACGTGGCCGTGGTGAAGACATAGGCTCCACGGTGACCACAACCTGTCCATCGCCAGTGCCGCTTGTGGGCGTATATTTGAGCCACTCAGCCCCTTTCTCCACCGTCCAGCTCATCGTCGAAGTGACGTTGATGGTATATTGGCCGCCTTCAGGCCGCGCCTCGATTTCAGTAATATCCGTCTCCAAGAGATACAATTTGCCTTCCTGCGCCACCACCGACACATCCATTACTTGACCGTCGTGCATGGCGAAGATTTGGCCGTATCTCGGTTCGCTCGACAAGTTGCCATCAACAACTATGTCTCTCGTTCCGCTACCGTCGCCTGTGGGCGAAAGCAGCATAATCCACGAGGAGTTTGACTGTAGCGTCCAAGATGTGTTGGCGCTAATAGTCAGGGTATTGACTCCGCCAATCGAGCTGACGAAGACCGTATCGGGCTCAAGTGCTACAGCAAGCGGCTCGTCGCCTTTTTCTTGGCTGACTATGACTTTGCACTTCAGGTTGCCAGAGAAAATCCAGAAGTCAACTGTGCGAGGCTCGGTTACCATGTTTTGGCTTACAGTGAGCGTCAACGTGGCGTTGCCCGTGCCGCTTAAGGCTGACAGCGAAACCCAATCGGATTGAATATCGATACCCCATTCGATGTCACACTCAACAGTGATTTCTGCCGTTCCGCCGTCTTTACCAAAGTTCAACTCTTGTGGGTCGACCGTCAGGAAATGTGGGTCTGGAGCTGCCTCTTGACGCACCAACACACTGGTTGAACCCGTCGTACCATCAGGATAGGTATAAATAAACTGGATGTACCCTTCACGGCTCACAAACGCTGTGTTTTCGGTCACATTCACCGTCATTTCTGCGTTTCCGTCACCTGAATTGGGGCTAAACGTCACCCAATCAGTATCAGTGGTCGCTGTCCACGGCATCGAGCTCCTCACGGTAAGAGTCGCTATGCCACCCTCATTCGAAACCTCAAGGTGCTTCGGGGTAACTTCGAAAACCTGGTACGACTCATGATCCTGAATCACCACCACCTGCTCTCGAAGACCGCCTCCCTCAACAAACAAGGAAGCTTGTCTGTTTTCCGTAGTTTCTTCAGTAAGAGGTGCAACCACAATCTCGACGTGTCCGTTGTGTGAGCCTTCCTTCGCCGAAACCGTAATCCATTCCGGAACTTCTGAAATCGTCCAATCCACATTGGATTCAATATTGATTACAAAGCTATCGCCCCAACGGTCGCAATAGTAGGCGTTAGGGACGACGGTGAGATAGACAGCAGGAGCACCTTTTTGGGTCACAGTCAGCTTGGTCGAGTTGTCTTTTGACGACACTTTGACTTCGCCTGAGCGGGGTTCCGTGCTCTCGTTGACAGCAACCATCAGAACAAGCTGCATGTCGCCCGAACCCGATTGGGGCGAAACGGTGAGCCAATCAGGATGGGAATCTACCGTCCAATCGCCGTTTGAGAGCAATGACACCGTCACTTCGCCACCAGACGCCTCAACATCGACGGTAGGCATGGAGAATGCAACATCCACTTTCTTTTTGCAGCTGGCCACAAGCAGTAACATGCCGACCAGCACAAACATCATGTTTAGTTTTTTCATATCTGAAAATTTAAGTTTACAAATCAGTGTATTAGGTTATTTAAACGACCAAAAACGGCCTTTATTATCCATTCACAAAAAAAGGTGCGCCTTTTTCTGACGCACCTTCATTTTTATATGCTCTTTTATATGCTCTTTCAGAATCAATAGAAAGTAGCTCTATTATCTTCAATCTTGGCGTTGTTCTTCAGCGCGTTGTAGATGGAGCCTCCCAACACTTTGTTGTTGAATTGGCTGGTCTTTTCGCGCAGAATGTCGCTGTAGTCCGAAGGCGTTTCAGGCTTCGTAAACTTCACATTCTTGATGATGAAAGCAGAAGAATTGCCCGCAACAGGACCCACTTGCTCGCCTTCCTTCATGCCGAGCATGGTGCCGATGATGTCAGACTCGACGCCGAAGTTGCTCAACACACGCGAATCGATGCTAATATCGGAAACCGAGGTGGACTCAGCACCCAGTTCATTGACCATTCTGCTCTCGTCGTTGCCACAGGCTTTCATCTTTTCGACGGCTACTTCGCCTTTCTTCTTATTGATAATCTGGTACTTGGCTTGTTCAGCCACCACATTCAACGGAGCGTAGCCTTCGGGAACGATGCTGGTCAGCGCGGCCACAACAAACATGTTATCCATATCGAAGATGGAAGAGACGTCGCCTACCTTAGTGTCTTTATTAAAGGCCCAGCGCACGATTTCACGCGGGTTTTCGATGCCGGAAATCTGATAGGTCGAGGCGCTCATGCGGGGCATAGAGCGCTTGGTAAGACCCTGCTCCTCGATGGCAATGTTAAACTGGTCGTAGTTCTTGTTCTCGGTGACAAACTTATTCGCTTCGGCAAAGGTGTTCTGATAGGTCTTGGTGCTGGAAGTGATCTCGTGCTTCAAGAAGGCCAAACGAGCCTTGGGTTGCGGAGCGGTCTTGTCAGTCACTTTGATGACATGGAAGCCGAAAGGAGTCTCAACCACGCCCATCGTGCCGACAGGATTGTTCATGACGAAATCATTGAACGGAGCAACCATGGTGCCATCGGTGAACCAATCAAGGTCGCCGCCCTTTTCCTTCGAACTCGGGTCGGTGGAGAACTGTCCAGCCAATTCGGCAAACAAATCTTCATTCTTGGGGTTCTTCTTCAGCACGTTGAGCAGGCTGTCGGCCTTAGCTTGAGCTTGTTCCTTGGTGATGCTGTCGGTGCTTCTCATGGCACCCTCATAGCTGATGAGGATGTGACTGGCTCTCAGGGAGTCGGAACGCTCTTGCAGGTCGATGATGCGAACGAGGTTGAAAGCTTCTTGATCTTCATAAGGGCCAAACACAAAGCCCACGCCATTGCCGTTGTCGAAAACGGTTTTCTCAATCTGCTGCGGCACTTCCTTGCGACCCAGCCAAGTGCTGTCGTAGCGCTGGTCAGAGTTGGCATTGACAAAACTGATGGGGTTGTCGGAGCTGGCGAAGTCAGCCTTCAGGCTTTGCACGTTCTTCAGGGCTTCCTGCCTATCCTCTAACGACGGCTTAACTTCGAACAACACATATTCGATGTCGCGGCGCTCGTCGGTTTCATAGCGGTATTTGTTCTCCTCGTAGAAAGCCTTGTTGTCCTTATCGGTCACAGTGACGGTCGAGTCAGGGATGGTGGTGTATCTCAAGGCGATGATATCGGCAGAAGCCTTTTCATTCTTGTTCTGGTAATACTTTTCGGCCAATTTGGCGGGCACGAAATAAGAAGCCTTCACCAAGTTGTTGAACTTGGTCTCTAAGACATTCTCCTTCAAAGCACGCTCAAAGTCCACCCACTGCACGCGGGCATCGGCGGGAAGATCGTTGAGGTTCTGGAGGTAATACTCCATCATCTCGCGGTTGAAGCTACCGTCGGGGTTGCGGAAGCTCTGCACCACCCATTCGTGGGGCGTTTCGCCCATGAACTGGTCGTAAAGCTCGTCCGATGAGACATTGATTCCCACGGCATCATATTCCTTGTTCATGATGTGTTCCTTCACCATCCCGTCCAAGGTGCTGTTGTAGATGCTGTATGTCTCAGCCGAAGTGAGCGCACCTGAACCTCTCCTGTTGTTGAGGTTCTTTTCTTTCTGAACCTCAAAGTCCTGATACGGAATCTTTTCTCCGTCAACGACGGCGATGTTGTACTCGCGGTTCCGGCCTTGGCTCTGGAACAAGTCTTGCAAGACGAACGCTAACAATGCGAGGCCGATGATTGCGATGAGCAATCCGCTGTGCCTCCTGATTTTTTCAATTGCTGCCATAATTTTTTTGCCTATTTTTTAATTATTAATACTTCAAATTTTGAGCCTGCAAATTTAGGAAACTTTTCGACGCAAAGGGAACTTTGGCTGATTTTTATTTTCGAGCCGAGAAAACTTTTTCTCAAAGCATTAAAATTCAATTAGTTGTCAATCAATTGCAGTTCCACTTCGTCCAATTTTATGTCCGATGCCTTGAGGATTTTCACCTGATAGCGGCCCACTTTCAGCTCCTCACCCTGCTCTGGAATGCTCTCACAATAGTGCAAAATCATTCCAGCAAGGGTCTCATAGTCGTCGCTGACGGGCAGGTCGAGCTTGTAAGTCTCGTTCAGGTAATCGATTTCGAGGCGGGCCGAAAAAACGTATTTTCCATCTTCCAACACCTTCTCAACCTCCTCCTCAACATCATATTCGTCGTCAATCTCGCCGAAAATCTCTTCCACAATGTCCTCCATCGTGACGATGCCCGCTGTGCCGCCAAACTCGTCGACCACAGCCGCCACGCCCTGATGTTTCTGAATCAAGTGCTTCAGAAGCCGATCGGCGGTATAAGTTTCGGGGAAGAAATCGATGGGGCGCACCAGCTCGGCCACAGTCACCTCGCGGTGGCCTGCAATAGCTCGCACCACGTCGTTGAGGTGGACATAACCGACGATGTCGTCAATGCCCTCGCCCGTCACGATAAGCTTGGAGTGCTTCGTCTCCTCAAACCGCGCTTTCACGGCGGCCAAGGAATCCGTCTGTTTCACCGACTCAATCTCGTTGCGCGGCCCCATGCACTCGCGAAGCTTCACCGAACGGAACTCCATCACGTTCTGGAACAATTGTATCTCTTGTTGCATGTCTTCGTCGGCTTCTTCCTGGTCGGCATATTCGGAAATGAAATCGCTGAAATCGACCATGCTGAACTTGTATTCCTCGCGGTCCACATTGAGCCGCAGCACATGGCGGATGATGAACTCGGAAATGCTCGTATAAAGCCAAATCAACGGATAAAGCAGGCAATAGCATAGGAAGGCGGGCAAGGCGAAAAAGGACAGAATGGCGTTGGGATTAATGCGAAACAGCGTTTTGGGCAAAAACTCGCCAACAAGCAGCACGAGCAGCGTGGCGAGAACGGTCTTTACTAATAAGACCATGAAGTCGTTGTTGAGCGACACGGCCTGCAGCCAGTGTGTGACGGGCGCGTCTAAGATTTGCGACATGCTCATGCCATAGATGATAAGCGCGATGTTGTTGCCCAACAGCAATGAGGTGATGAAACGCGACTGGTTCTTGTAGAAAATGCTGATAAGCCGCGCCGAGAAGGTGTTCTTGGTCAGCTCCACCTCAAGCTGGAGACGGTTGATGCTGTTGAACGCGATTTCAAGGCCCGAACATAGGGCCGAGAAAAACAAGGTAACCGCTACAATAATCCAATTGTCCATGACCGTCTAATCTTCGTCCACTTCAAGTAATGCGCTTCCCGAATACAGGGTGTATTCCGAAAAGTCTTCCTTCGCCATGAGGCTATCGGCCTCAATTTGCTTGTCGGGCGTGACAATGCGCACGTGCGAGCGGGTGAAAAGCATCTTTTGTTCCTGATACCAATACAGCTTGTCCGAATACATGGTTTGGTCGTTGTCCATATTTTCCACCATCACGTCTCCTTCCGCTTCAAATAAATGGATTTTGCCGTGACTCTTGCCGTAATAGGCTTGGAATTGGGTTACCAAACGATGCTGGTTGTCATACATATAGGCGACAAAGCCCAAAGGGAACTCCAGCACATCCTCGTCGCGGTCCATGCGCACCATCCTGGGGGTGCGAAGCTCCATCCTCACCACACCAGAATCGCTGCGATAAAAGACGACGCTGTCGGCGATGATACCCGAAAGCGTGTCGTCAGAACCAATCTGGTTGATGACGGAATAAGGGTTCTCACACGAAAACAACATCACAGCCATGAAAGCTGTGATGTTGAGTCGTGTCAGTATGGTCAAAAAGTGTTTCAATTACTTCTTGGCTCTAACGGTGGTCGTTTCGCCGATCCATCCTCCCACGTAGAAAGACTGGCCTTCGCTGTAGTCGTTGAAGAAGATGGTCTCCATCGACGGGAAGTTGGCGTTGTAGGCGCGGAGCAGGCCGTTAGCTTTTTCGCCGCATGAGGGGTCAACTTGCTTGGCCTTCATGCACTTGTCGGCGGCGGCCCAGAACACGGCCTTGCTCTCGACTTCGCCGCTGAACTGCTTGGAGCTTCCAGCGTAGAGCATGGCGATAAGGAGGTAAGGCTCGCCGTTGGTCGGGTCGATTTGTGCAGCTCTCCTGTAGATGTCGCGGGCCTTCGAGAGGCTGCCCATGTTCTCGTAGCACATGCCCAGGTTACGATAGGCGCGGTATCTGCGGTCGTTGTTCTCGGTCTTGGTGGCCTGGTCGAAGAACGTGGCAGCGTCGCTCCATTTCTTGTCCTTAAAGAACTTGATACCCAAGCTGTAGGAAGACTCCGGGCTGGGCTCCAGTTCGTTCAGCTTCACGGCAGCGTCCAAGAAGAGCTTGGAGTCGGTGCATTCCTTCTTATCAAGGATGGTGGTGATACGCTTCAGCAGCACCACATCGTCGGGCGTTTCGGCCATCTTTGCGCTGAACACCTTGATCAGGTCTTCGCAAGAGGCGAAGGGCTGGAAGAGGTTATCGATGTTGCTCTTCACTACCTTATTATTGACGATTGATTTCTCGTTCTTTTCAATCTGCTTGTCGAAACCGGCGGCGCCTTCGGGATCCTCTCCTGCTAAGGCCTCGGCCTTGGCTTCTTCAAGTTGCATCACATTCTCGGCCAGCACCTTGATGTTGTCGTCGAGCACTTCAGAAAGCTCCTGATACACATTGATAACCGTCATCTTTTCGGCCTTGCCATTGTTCACCATGTCGATGGTGGACTTGAAATAGGCGTCGAGAATGGCACCCTGCAGCTGTGAGGGGTCAAGGGCGACGGCTTCCTTTAGCACGTTGTAGACCTCTTCGTAACGTCCCGGGTTGTAGGTGTATATCAAAAGACCCTTTCTACCCTTGATGCTTGCCACCTGCGAGGTGTGCGTCTTCGGATCGTTCGGGAAATACTGGGCACGCGTGTCCATCAACATGCTGAGCGTGTCGATATAGGCATCCTTTTGGGCCGGGTTGGTGCGGATGAAGTAGTCCATAATCTTCTCGCCTCTCGTGTAGACCAATTGGCTGGCACGCGGGCAGTTGAGGAATACCTCTCTCCACGCATTGACCATTTCCACGCTGATAGCTTCGGGGGCAAACTTAGCTGCTTCCCACTGTTTGTAAGCCTCGCTGTAGATGGACATGTTGGTCACACAGGCCACGCTATCGAGGCCATACTTCGAATCCTTGTTTTGTGCGTTTACACTCATTGCCATTCCAATCATGACGGCAATCAACACAAATCTGTTAGTTTTCATTTCTTATCTCTTTTTTAAGGGTTAAACTTGCTTTCTCATTCTTCAAATATCGTTCCAAAATTAATTCTGGCCGAAAAACTTTACTTGTACTTACGCTTGATGAACCAACGCTCGAACACCGAGACACTTACGTCAAACTTCAGATAGTTCTCCTGAATCAAGCCATCCATCTTCGTGCCGAAACGACCCACTTCAAGAGCCAAGTTGATTTTCGACAAGGTTCGCGGCAAAGGTAGAGACGCACCCACCGAAACGCCCATCTTGCCCAAGTCATGGCCTCTGAGAGTGATATAGGAACTCTCGTAAAATCCGCCCACGCGGTAGGTAATCCGTCTGAAATAGTTGGAAATGGACGTGTGGGTGGGAATGTATTCAAAGCCCGCCGTTATCCGCCACGAGTCGCTCAAGCTGTCGTTGATGCCGTCGCGGGCAAAGCGCGACCACTGCGTCCAGTCGAAATCGACGCCCAGGCACCACCTGTTGTTCTTCTGCAAAGTAAATCCTGCCCCAAATCCTTGCGGCATACTCAGCTTCGATTTGTCATTGACCTCATAAAACGCGGTGTCAATCAAATACTCAATATCGTCATAACTGTCAGCCGCAATGGTGCGGATATAGGTAGTCTTTTTGCCTCGCAGCCCGATTGGCTGGTCGTAGGTGATGCCGACACTGAGATTATAGTCGTTTCCCAATTCGGTGCAATACATCAAACCATAATCGAACTTGAAGGACGAAACCATCAAGTCTTCGCTTCTGCGCGAACCGATTATATAGATTGAATCAGGGAAATAAAGTGTCGTCTGCATCTTGGAGTCGCCATACACATACTTGGCATTGGCGCCCAACGAAAAATGCTTGCCAATCTTGAAAGCCGTTCCAATCACCGCTTGGTTCAAGCCGCCCGTGCCGTTGAAGGCGGTGGTATAGTTGCCCACATCTGGGTCGTTCGAATCGACTAACATGGTATAGCCCATAGTGCTATAAGGCTGAACGCCTAACGCCATTTTCCACCAATCCGTCAGACCAAAAGCCATGTAAAGATGGTCGAACGAAGCGTTGGCCGCCTGTTCCGCATGGGTGGAGGTGCTGAAATTGGAGGTTTTGCAATAAAATCCGGCATCAAACAGAAAGGCCAACGAGTCAATCCTGGCGTAAGAAGCTGGATTAGCCGAATTAATCAGGCCGGGACCATACATGCCATTTTCTAATCCGCCCATACCTTTTAGCCTGACATTCATCGACTTGTTAGCCAACTGGCCAACACCAAACATAGAATACGGTGATTCCACATCGGCTTGGGCGTATGCTCCTATGCCAACCATGGCCGCCACTACGGCCAAAACAAGTCTTTTCAGTGTACAGATGCGCATAAGTGTCTGTTTGAGGCTGCAAATATCCGATTTTTTAACTCCACGAACAAATTTTTATTGCACTCTTTGTAAGAGAAATCCATTATATACTTGATTTACAACGAAAAACATTTTTCAAAACAAAAAAATTGTTCTTTTTCTGCATTTTTTTCTTGCCAATACAAAAAAAAGCAGTACTTTTGCAGGCGCAAAACGGAGGTACCGTAGCTCAGTTGGTAGAGCAGAGGACTGAAAATCCTCGTGTCACTGGTTCGATTCCCGTCGGTACCACCCCTGTAGAGACGCAAAGCATTGCGTCTCTTTTTTGTTGTGTATACCACTTGTATGGATGCAAAGCATTGCGTCTCTCCAGACATAAAAAAAGCGCCTCCGTAAGGAAGCGCTTTTTCGTTTTGGTGTGTCCTTGTTTCCACACCTTTTCAGACGTGATGTTTAGTCAACATTCATGGCGGGGAACACTCTGAAGGTGTTCGGCTTGATGGTGTTGTCCTTGTTCACGACGATGCTCTTCGTGCTGTTGTCGCTGAAGGTGATGTCGATGTCGAAACCACCGTTCAGAGCCAGCGGGCGAAGCACCATGTAGAACTGCTTGGCATCGTTGCGAGTAGTGCCGAGTTGGACACCGTTACCGCAGTCGATGGTCATGGTCTGGCTGTCAACATCAACGCTGTAGCCAACTTGCTCCATGTATTCAGCAATAAGCTCCTCGTTGCCAGGAACACCATAGTTGCGGAAGAGTTGCATCATGTAGCCAGGATCCACTTCGTGAATCTTCAGGGTCACATCGCCAGAGAGGTATCTCTCGTGGTCGGTCACGGCGATGCTCTTCACGGTCTTGCCAGAGGGGCTGAAGAACTTGAGGGAGAGGACACCGCAGATGTTACGGAAAGCAAACACGTTGACGGCTTCGAGTTCATTGTCAATCTTAGCGGCCATGTAAAGGGCGTTGTGGGCAATGACGGGAGCACCAGCAACTTCGCGATACTCTTGCGTGGCGTCAATCGGGAACGTGGCACGGTTTCCATTGCTCATTTGCGTGGTGCCAACATTGTCACCAGGATAGAAAGCATACTTGCCAAGGGCAAACAGTTCGTCGCTGACGGTCTCTTGACCAGCAGGAACGAGTTCGGGTTGGTAGCTGGTAGCAGCCACTTCATACATGGCATACTCAGAACCATCACCGCTTTCATTTTCAATGTTGAAGAGCATGGCTTTGTCGCCTTGTTCGAACATCACTTTTGCAGTGGCATCAATGTAAGCTCTGCCGGGCTCATCGTAGTTGGCCAGCTCAGTTTCGAATTGACCGTCGTAGGAATAACCACGGTAAACCATGGCGTTAGTCGGTTGTTTCTTGCACGAAGTGGCTAACAAGGCAACCACTCCAATCAGGCATACGCCTCTCAGTAATTTTTTCATCTTTTTGAAAGTTTAGATTAGTTGATTTTAATGATTTGATTATTAATTGATTGGTCTTTTCTTACCAGTTTTAATTTTGCTATCTTCTTTATTTTCAGCGTTTTAAATCTCTATTTTTCTTCTTTATGGGATATTTTTCCCATGTTTGACGCTGCAAAAATAGGAAAAAAAAACAACCTGCAACAAAAAAAGCGGTTTTTATTGGAAAATTTTTGTCGGAAGAGCATTTTTTTCATCCCAAAAAACTACACCTATTAATATAATAGCGCTACTGAAAATCATTCCACAGCTTCTCGTTTGTCTGCTTTTTCGTACTTTTGCGCGAAATTTTGAACGACATGGCAAAGAAAAATCAAAAAACAGCGGCCCTTCGACAAGCTCAGGGGCCTAAAGCATACAACATCATTTTGGCACTTTTGACGGGCGGATTACTTTCGGCGGCATGGCCCACTTGGGGCATCGCGCCACTGGTTTTCATTGGGTTGGTGCCTCTGCTGTTGGTTGAGGACCGCATCGCGCAAGGCGGCAATGGGAAGCTGTTTTGGCTCTCGTTCCTCGCTTTCTTGGTTTGGAACGTGGTCACGACATGGTGGGTTTGGAACGCCACGCCTGCCGCTACTTTGGCCTGGATACTGAATGCATTGTTCATGTCCATCGTATTTAATGTGTTTCACCTCACGAAGAAAAAGGTCTGCAACAATCCTTGGGGCAATTTCTTCCTCATCCCCTATTGGATGGCTTTCGAGCTGCTCACCTATTGGTGGTCCATCAAATGGCCCTGGCTCAATCTCGGCAATGTTTTCTCGACCTGCCACAAATGGGTACAATGGTACGAATATACAGGGGTAGCCGGAGGGACGCTTTGGATACTGATTGTCAACATATTAATCACAAATATCGTCCTGTTTTTCAAAACAAGGGCGACAAAACCACTTATAATTAATATAGGTGCAGAATTAATGGTGCTGTTGCTGCCTATCCTAATAAGCACAAGCATGTACAAGCATTACGAGGAGCAAGGCGAAAATGTGGAAGTTGTTGTGGTTCAGCAGAATTGCGACCCGTGGAATGAACAATTCGACTCAAAATACTACGACCAAGTCATCCAAAACAATATCAATTTGTCGCGGCCTTTGGTGACACCGAAAACACGGTTCATCGTCAGCTCGGAATCGGCCATCCAAGAAGGCATTTGGCTGCACGAATTGGACCAAGTGCGTGCCTTGGAACAGCTTCACGGCTATATCAAGGAAATTCCTCAAGCTGCTTTCGTCATCGGCGGAACCACATACGAATGGGTGCCACGAGGCATGGAAGACGATTTCCCGGCGCGACAAATCGGCAACAGCGACCGCTACTACTATTGCCACAACTCGGCACTGCTCATTGACACTGTCAATTTGCAACACCGCAACAAGTCGCAACTTACGCCTGCCGTGGAGGCCATTCCCGAATGGATGGGCTTTCTGAAAAACTACAGCATCACGATGGGCATCGCACGCGGCACCCTCAAAACCGACCCCGAGGCTAAAGTGATGACTTTTGACGGACACAAAGTGGGTGCGGCCATTTGCTATGAAAGCGCTTTCGGCGAATATGTCAGCCAATTCTGCAAGAAGGGCGCCGACTTGCTTTTTGTCATCACCAACGACGGATGGTGGGGACACACGCCAGGATATCGCCAACACTTCGAGTTCTCGAAATTGCGCGCCATTGAGAATCGCCGTTGCGTAGCCCGGTCGGCCAACACGGGACGTTCCGGATTCATCAATCAGCGTGGCGATGTGCTTCAACAAACCCACTATTGGGTGCCTGATGCCATCCGCGAGACTTTAAAAGCCAACACGAAAGTGACCTTCTACGCCCAGCACGGCGATTATCTGAGCCGCATTGCCGTTTATCTTACCTTTGTGCTGTTCATCACCCTGATTGCCAAAACGTTGATTGATGGAATCAAGACCAAGAAAAATGCGCCTAAGGCGACGAAAAAGCGCAAAAAATGAGCGACACCCTGCTTTCCTTAGGCCCGTTTCAAGGCATTACTGACGCGCCGTTCCGCAATGTTTTCAAGCGGCATTTCGGCGGCATCGACAAGTTCTACACGCCGTTCTTCACGGGCATCCATAAAGAAGAACACGCCAAGAACCTGCAAGGTGAGGAAATCGACCCGAAATGCAACGATGTGGCAACGCTGACGCCACAAATCCTCAGCACTGACGCGGAAGAGATCCTGCGCTTCGCCAAACAGTGCAAACAACTGGGTTACACGGAAATCAACCTCAACATGGGCTGTCCGTTTCCAAGAGTGGCAAACAAAAAACGCGGTTGCGGGCTACTACCCTACCCCGACATGATGAAAGCAATGTTTGAAAAGGTCTTTGAGGAAATAGACATCAAATTCAGCGTAAAATGCCGCTTGGGGTACTTCAGCCCAGAGGAAATTGACGCCATCATCCCGATTTTCAACCAATTTCCGCTCAGCGAATTAATCATTCATCCGCGCATTGGGAAGCAACTTTACAAGGGCGAGGCTGATGTGGAACGGTTCAAGGCATTAATGCCTTACATAAATGCACCGTTGGTTTATAATGGGGATATTTTCTCGGTGGAGAGTTTTGGGCGTATCCGAGGAATTATCAATGGCAGCCCTTCGTCCCTTCGACAGGCCCAGGGGTCAAGGAGCGAAGTAAACCAGTTTATGCTGGGTCGCGGGATTTTGGCGAACCCGTTTTTGGCGGAGGAGATTAAGGGAGGCACATTTAATGCGCCCGAACGTACCGCGCGGCTTCATTCTTATGTCATTGACCTTTATGAAGACCGTCTGCACCACGCCGGTGGAAGCCCGAAGGTCTTAGGGCGCATGAAGGAATTGTGGTCTTATTTGATGTATTCCTTTGAAGAGCCACAAGTGATCTGGCGGAAAATCAAGAAGATTAATGCACTGAAAGAATACGAGGAAGCGGTAGAGGCGGTTTTCCGAGTTTAGCGTTAGCGCGAGCTGACCGTGTATTTCGTCACCTTGCCGTCTTTCCATGTACATTCCACCAACTTGCCGTCACGGGCGCATAGCCCTTTGAAATGGCCGTTTTTCCATACCGAAGGCAGAGCTGGCAACAACTCGATTTTTCCATCGTGGCTTTGCAACAGCATTTCGGCGATGCCTGCCGTGCCGCCGAAGTTTCCATCGATTTGGAAAGGCGGATGGGCACAGAAAAGGTTGGGGTAAGTGCCAGCGCGAAGGCTTCCGTCAGGCGCGATGACAGGTTCGAGCAGGTTTCTCAAAAGCCGATAAGCATGATCGCCGTCGCCGAGGCGTGCCCAGAAACAGATTTTCCATGCCCGCGACCAGCCTGTGCCTTCATCACCGCGACGCAATAAAGTCTGACGGCAAGCCTCCATCAATTCAGGCGTTTTGGTCAGGGTTAACATGGTGCCAGGATACAACCCAAACAGGTGCGACACATGACGGTGCTGCGGCTCCACTTCCTTGTAGTCCTTCAGCCATTCCTGCAAATAGCCCTCCTCGCTGACCTGCATCGGCGGAAACTTCAATTTCGCATTTTGCAGGCTATCGGCGAATGATTCATCGACTCCTAAAATGCCCGCCGACTGACAAACCGCATCATACAACTCACTGACAATCTGCACATCCATCGTGCTGCCCATGCACACGCTCGCGGTTGTGCTGTCATCAAGGTAGAATTCATTTTCGGGCGAAGTAGTCGGGGCGGTGACTAACCAGCCATGTTCGGGTTCTTCAATCATGGCATCGAGGAAGAACTGCGCGGCTTCTTTCATCAAAGGATAGGCCTTTTGCAAAAAAGCCGTGTCTTGCGTGAATTGATAATGCAGCCATGCGTGAAGGGCCAGCCAAGCCCCTCCCGTGTTGGTCGCACCCCACGAGGGATGCTCGCCGGGTGCCGTGAAGCCCCAGGGGTTACACACCACATGCGCTGTCCAGCCTCGCGCACCGTAAAATGACTGCGCCGTCTTTCGTCCCGAAGGCATCAGCCCTTCGGCAAAACGAATTAGCGGCAAATGCAGTTCCGAAAGGTTGCAGACCTCGCAAGGCCAATGGTTCATTTCCACATTAATATTAAGATGATAATCGCCGTTCCACGGGGTTTGTATCGTGTTGGCCCACAGCCCTTGCAGGTTGGGTGGCAGCAAATCCTCCCTCATGGAACTGATAAGCAAATATCGTCCAAAGTGAAAATAGCACACGGACAGCCACGGGTCATCGTTCACGAGGAAGTCCTTCCAATGGTCTTCCAAGGTAAGGTCTTGGTTTTCTTTTGGTTCGCCAATCTGCAACTCCACGCGGTCAAACAACTCATGGTGCGCATCCAGATGGTCGTTTTTCACCGCCTCAAAGCCTTTTGCGACGGCCTTTTGCAGATGTACATTGACGTAGGCTTCGGGATTGTCGCACATAAAATCGGTAGCGGCACAGAAGTAGATGATGGCTTCTTCGGCTTGTTTGACGATTACGGCTTTGGAGTAATAGTTCATTCCTTCAACCCCCTCGATGTTGCTGTCCAATTGACCCTGCATGATAACGCTGTCAGCATAGGTGAAGACTTCGGCTTTTTCGGGGCGGGAGAGGTTTATCGTAAAAGAAGAGCAGGTCGTTGAGCTTGTCGAAACGCCGTTTTTTTTCGATTCATTGTTTTGGGTCGGCCCTTCGACAGGCTCAGGGACCTTAACTCTTATTACCGCAACATCATCGTTTCGGGAAATGAAAGCCTCGCGCTCATAATGTTGCCCGCCTTTCTCAAAAGAAATCTTATGGACGGCATCATTGAGGCAAAGTGTTCGTTTATATTTGGTTACGGAATCATCATTGGGGTATTGGTATTCTATGGTCATACTACCCAAAGTTTGAAAACAGCCAAACGGCACTTTCGCGCCCTGTCCGTGGCCCGAGCCTTCGCCTCCGCAGACAAAAGTCTCATACATCAGGTTTTGGGCTTCGTCGTTCTTGCCTTCTTTCAGCAGGCGTTGTATTTCAGGCAGCGATTCCAAAGCCAATGGATTGCTGTCTTCACTCGGCCCGCCCGACCATAAAGTGATGTCGTTCAGCACAATGGTTTCCTTCTCAATGCCACCGTCGGTCATCATGCCGAGATGACCGTTGCCCAAAGGGAAACATTCTTCCCAGATTTGAGCAGGGGTTTCCATAATCAAGTTCCACGGCATAGATTGCCACGCTTCGCTCGCAATGACATGCCGTGAATCGGATTTCTCTTTCGTCTGGCAGCCCACCAATCCTACCAAGAGTATTATGCCAAGAATCCTCAGTTTCATAGTTTCGAATTAAAAACCCGCCAACTCCATAGTCACCGTGGGAATCAGCAAGATTCCGCCGAGGATGACCAAAACAAGGATGAATTTCCAGATGAAACGCACCCATTTGTCCCAGGGGATGCGAGCCACACCGAGGGCTGCCATCAGCACGCCGGAAGTGGGCGTTATCATGTTAGTGAAGCCGTCGCCGAACTGGAAGGCCATCACTGTAGCTTGACGCGAAATGCCAATCAAGTCACTGAAGGGCGCCATGATGGGCATGGTTATGGCGGCTTTGGCTGAACCGCTGGGAATCACGATGTTAATCAAGGTTTGGATGCCGTACATGATTTCTGCCGAGGCGATTTTTCCCATGTCGCTCATCGACTTGGAGAGGCCGTAAAGAATCGTGTCGATGATGCCACCATCCTGCAAAATGATGACAATGCCGCCCGCCAAGCCGACGATAACTGCCGCCGAGAGGATGTCGCCCATGCCTTCGAGGAACAGTTTGGCGATGTCGCTCGCACTCTTGTCGACGGCCAAACCGCTGGCAATACCGAGCACTAAAAACAGGGATGCGATTTCCATGATGTACCACTCATAGCCCAACACACCAACCACGAGAAAATAGACCGTAGCGAAGAGCAGCGTGAGCACGAAATAATGCACCGTTTTGCACAAGGTGACGACACTCAAAAGCACAAACACCGCTGTCCCGATAGGCAGCAAGGGCAAGGTGGTTTCGCTGTTGCCAATTTTGAGGGTGGTTTGCGGATAAAGAATTGAAAATGTTATTAATACCGCCGTCAGTAAGGCAAACACAAACCATGCCTTGCGCGGCGTATGGCGTTCCATTTCCTCCTCTGGCACATCGGCCGTCTTGCGCCAATAGGCATCGTCCTCGTACATGATGGACGACTGCGGGTTTTTCTTGACTTTTCGGGCGTAGAGCAGCACAAACACAATACCCACTACCGTCAAAATGGCCCAGCAGACGGCGCGGTAGCCGATGCCCGTAAACAGCGGAATGTCAGCGATGCCCTGCGCAATGCCGATGGTGAACGGATTGAGCATGGCCCCCGAAAAACCGATGTGCGCGGCCACATACACCATGCAGAGGCCCACAATGCTGTCGTAGCCCATCGAAACGGCCAAAGGAATGATTATCAGCGTAAAAGCAATGGTTTCCTCGCTCATGCCGAAGACACTCCCGAAAAGGCTGAACAGCAGCATCACTAAAATGATGACGATGTTATTCACCCCGATTTTGCGCATTAAGGCACTGCGTTCCAAGCGTTTGGTGAATTTCAGAAACGAGAGAATGCCCATGTCGATGGCGCGGCTTTTGTTCATGATCCAGAATGCGCCACCTATTATTAATATGAAAACGATGATGTTGCTCTGCTTTACAAAACCCTTATAAAAGGCCGAAAACACTTGCCAAGTCTGCGGCTCAGCGTGGAACTCAGCGGCCTGAGCCTCAGGTAATTGGTTAGCATAATAGAAGGTCATCACAGTTTCACCATCGACCTGCTCGGAAACATATTTCCCCGGCGGGATAATCCAAGTGAGCACCGCCGCAACGACGATGATGAAGAAAACGATGACGAAGGTATGTGGAACTTTGCGCTTTTTCATGGCGGCAAAGGTACAATTTTTTCCCGACCCTCAAACTTTTTTCCGGTCGTGCCGCCAAATCTGCCAGCTGTTGAACAGGTTTTGAAAAATGGCATAGAAAGCCATACTCACCGAGGCCAAGGGATGCAGGTAATGGTTGGCCATCCAAATGCCCATAGCGGTGTTTTTCTGTCCGAGCAACTGGCCGCCCGCGATGGTGTCGCCGTATTTGTGGCCAATCCTTTTGCCAAGGGCGAACTGCACCGCGCAAAACAGTAGCGAAGCCACGGCAAGCCAAAGAATGACGTGCCAATTGCCCTCGCCGTGCAGGAAAATGAAATCGATGGTTTGCCCGATGGTGAACAAGAGCGCCACCGACCACAGATAGAACGACAAACCCTTGTAACGGCTTAGGAAACCGTTCACCTTGGGCAGCCAAAGTTGCAAGGCCAATGCCACAAAAAACGGCAGTCCGATGACCACGCCCACACGCTTCAGGATGGACAAGAACGAGGCCATGAAAGACATTTCGGGATGCACGCCGATGAGGGTGAAATAGGCAGGCGCGACGACTGAAATCACAAGGTTACCGATGATGGAGAACGAGGTCACCGTTTGGCGGTCGGCACCCAACATACAGCTCACCACCGCCACCGAAGCCGCCACGGGACATAGCGCGGCCATCATCACGCCCTCGGCAACGACCGGCCTTGCACCCAAAGCGATTAATAACGAATACATGCCGATGCTCACCACGACTTGGAACAGCAGAATCCATACGAACATAGGGCTGAATTTCAGCTTGCGCACATCCACCGCCGAAAAAGTGAGCAGTAAAATGCTGAAAATGAGGTAAGGCACGGCCACACTAAACTTGGCGCAGTATTCATGCAGCAACAAGCCCAGCACAATGGCAATCGGGAGGATATAGCTTCTGATTTTTTGCATCTTTTCTATTTGGGGCTGCAAAATTGCGAAAATTATGCTTATCTTTGCTGCCTAAATCCAATTAAATCATGAAGAGATTATTATTCATCCTCACTTTGGCCGTCATTGCCGCAGTTAGTTCGTGCAGCAACAAGAAAGTGGCCACTAACGAAGAAAACAAAAACGAAACCATCATGAACACCACTATGCAAGACCTGCTGACGCGCCGCAGCATCCGCAGCTACACCGACGAAGTGCCTCCACGCGAGGTCATTGAAGAAATCTGCAAGGCAGGCACTTACGCCCCCACGGGCATGAACAAGCAAGCCCCCATCATCATTGCCGTCACCAACCGCGAAGTGCGCGACAGACTGAGCAAACTCAACGGCGCCGTGTTTGGCCCCGACAACGACCGCGACCCGTTCTACGGCGCACCCGTTGTTTTGGTTGTTTTGGCCGACACTACCGCAGCCTTCACTTGGAAAGAAGACGGCTCCTTGGTCATGGGTAACTTGCTCAATGCGGCCCACGCCAAAGGCTTAGGCTCCTGTTGGATTCATCGCGCCAAGGAGGTCTTCGAGACCGAGGAAGGCAAGGCCATCCTCACCGACCTCGGCATTGACGCGAACAAGTATGTCGGCATCGGCAACTGCATCCTCGGCTATGTGAACGGCGACTATCCCGAAGCCAAGCCGCGCAAGGAGAACTATGTCTATTGGATCGAATAAGTCCACGCTTCTCGGGCATCTCGCCTGCTTCGGCGCCTATTGCATCTTCGGGTTCAACATCGTTTGCTGCAAGAACATCTCCAACGCCAACGTGCTGACACCCATGGACTTGTTTTGCTTCAGAGCGACGGGAGCCACGGTGTTGTTTTGGCTCCTGTCACTTTTCATGCCGAAGGAAAAAGTGGACCTGAAAGACCTGCCTAAGATTTTCGTGGCTTCCATGCTTGGCCTTTTTCTTACGCAAATGAGCTTCCTGAAGGCCATCACCATGACGACCTCCATTGACCTGAGCATCGCCAACACCTGCACGCCCATCATGACCATGTTTGTGGCGGCCATTGCCTTGAAAGAACCCATCACTGCCAAGAAAATCGGCGGCGTACTAATTAGTTTAGCGGGCGTTTTATTCTTGATTTTCAACTCAGTAGGGTTGGGTGGCGGTGCTTCCGAAACGAAACCGTTGGGCATTGTGCTCACCATCATGAACGCCCTCACTTTTGCCCTGTATCTCGGCATCTTCCGCCCGCTGATTTCGAAATACAACGTGGTCACCTTCATGAAATGGATGTTCCTGTTTTCCATGTTGGTGGCCTTGCCGCTCAACATTAAAAGCTTGATACACACACCTTTTGCCCAAATGGAAAGCAAGGTGCTGTGGCAGGTGGCCTACGTGGTGGTTTTTGCCACTTTCATCGCGTATTTCCTCATTCCCGTAGGGCAGAAACGACTCCGTCCGACCTTGGTCAGCATGTATAATTATGTGCAGCCTATCATCGCCACGCTCATCAGCATCGTCATCGGCTTGGACCATCTGACATGGAAGAAGTTGGTGGCTATGGTGCTGGTTTTCACGGGCGTTTGGGTGGTCAATCAGAGTCGGGCGGCGATACCGGTTCATCATAGAACGAAAGCGATCGTTTTGCTGCTCATTGTCTTCGTTTCCTGCAAACACGTGTCGCAATACCAAACCAGCGACCTGCTTTTTGTGGAAGGAAGCACGGAAAGCGCGATGGATCAAGCCATTATGGGTAGCACGGGCAAGATGGTGCATGTCGGCATCATAGAGGTGGCCGGCGACAGCATTTTCGTTATTGATGCGGCACCCAAAACGGGTGTTTCGCGTCGGACACTCCAAGCCTTTTTGGAGGCCCAAAAAGAGGAAAACGGAGCTTTGCCGAATCTGAAACATACGCGCCTGAAAGATAACCGCGACGCGGCGGCTTTTGTAGCCAAGGCCAAAAGCCTTTGCGGTGCGGATTACGATTTCACTTTCTTGCCCGACAACGACAGCTACTATTGCAGTGAGTTGGTTTTTGAGTGCTATCAGCGCGACGGCAAGCCTGTTTTTGAGTCCGCCCCGATGAATTTCCGCAACACCGAGGGCGAGTTTGACCCATTTTGGGTGGAATTGTTCGCCAAACAAGGCATGGAAATCCCGCAAAACGTGTCGGGCACCAATCCTGATGCACTATTCCACAGCCCGATGTTGTTGGAAATCAAGGAGAAATAAAAAATCTCAAAAAACGCATCAGTGTATTAAAACTTTTCCTACTTTTGCCGCAAAATATGAATTTTCACACAAATCAAATTTATTATGTTAGCAGAACAAGGAAAATACATTTTCGGCGTAGTGAAAGTGGGCGACCGGGGACAAATCGTCATCCCGAAGGAGGCCCGCGAGGTTTACGGCATCAAGGCGGGCGACAGCCTGTTGGTGCTTGGCGATTCAAAAGGCATGGCCATTTTGAAGACTGAGATTTTTCAAGACAAAATCGATGAAATGTTAGGAGGAAACTGACGATGGAACGCAAGCATTTTTTGGACAATATCCGCTGGGTGACGGTGCTTTTGGTGCTGTTTTACCACGTCATTTATTTCTACAACAACAAGGGCGTGTTTGGCGGCATTGGCGGTTTCGGCGATTATCCTGAATGTCGTCAGTATCAGGATGTTGTGATGTATATCCTTTATCCTTGGTTTATGCCGCTGCTGTTCCTTCTGGCGGGCATCGGTTCCCGTTATGCGCTGCAAAAGCAATCAGCCAAGGAGTGGTTCAAGGCACGCACCCGCAAACTGTTGGTACCGAGCACGATAGGACTTTTCGTATTCCACTGGATGGTTGGCTATTTCAACACCCTTGTGGCTTCAAGACAAGGTGTGTTTGACGGTATGCCCGCGATAGCAAAATATTTAATGATGGCAGTTAGTGGAACGGGACCGTTGTGGTTTATCCAAGTGCTGTGGTTGCTGTGTTTGGTGCTGTTGCTCGTGAGAGCTGTCGATAGCAAGGACAAGTTGTATAGTTTATGTGGTAAAGCCAATTATGTAGTAATCATTTTGCTAGGTGTGCTGTTTTGGGTTGGTGAACAAACGCTAATCAAGAATCCCCGCCCAGAGTCGTTGGACGGCCTTTTAAATTTGTATAAGCCGTTTTTCTACTTGGTTCCCTTCCTGTTGGGCTATTTCGTTTTTGCCCACGACGAGGTTCAGGACAAGCTGGAAAAGGCTTGGATTCCGCTGATGGTCTGCGCAGTCGTCTCAGGCACAGTGCTGATTATCACCACTTTCGGACAGGATAACACTTCGCCGCAATATTTGGGCAGCCCGCTCAACTGTCTCTACAGTTGGCTGATGTGCCTCGCGATGATGGCCTGGTTCAAGGCCCGCTTTAACCACACTGGAGCTTTCGCAGGCTATATGACACGCAACAGTTTCGGTATCTATGTGGTTCATTATCTGGTCATTGCCGCCTTGGGCTATATGATGAAAGTGCACACCAACATAACCCCATGGATGCAGTACGTCATCCTTTTTGTGGCCGTAATGACCATTCCATTCCTTTTGAATGAAATCATTAAGAGGATTCCGTTTATCAGGTGGTGTGTGTTGGGAATTAAAAAGGATAAAACAAAGGGTTCAGCCGATTGACTGAACCCTCTGCGATACACCCAATGAGAAATCAAAAGTCTTGCTCTTCGGTAAAATGCAGACGATCGGGATGTTCTGCAATGAGTTCAATGAATTTTTCTTTCTTAAATGCATTAATAGTACCAGACGGAATAATAAAGTCAATACCAATTCCATGTACCTTTCCAAAAACCACCGTGTCAGGAAGATTCGCTTCGTTGAAGGTATACGTGGCATCCATCTTGGCGTGGAAAGGAAACGTGACTTCGATGGACTTCGTCCAAGGCAACGTGGCATCGTTTTCGGTGACCGACTGGCCGTTGGCATCGGTGTAGGCCACGTTCACCTTAAAGCAAGGTGAAACTACATTATTGCCTGCAATAGTCTTATTGTCAATTTTATAAATCAAAGTATGTGTGGTGGGGGTGGGGGTCGGCTCAGGTTGAGGAGTTGGTTCAGGCTTTTTGCATCCCGTGAGCATCATGCCACCGACAAGAAGGGTGGCGAGCAAAATCGTTACTTTTTTCATTTTTCTAAAGTTTTAGTTAGTTAATTCAGTTAAATGTTTGTTGATAGTGTTTTTTAAGGGAGGATTTCGTTTATTAGGTGGTGTGTGTTGGGAATCAAAAAGAGGGAAACAGAGGGTTCAGCCGACTGACTGAACCCTTTGCGTTACACCTAATGAAATGAGAAATCAAAAGTCTTTCTCTTTGGTAAACTGCAAATGTTCGGGATGATCTGCAAGGTACTCAAGGAATTTTTGTTTACTAAGGCCACCCATGCTAGCCGCATCTTCCCAAGGATTGTCTAAACCAATTCCAATGCATTTTCCAAAATACACATAGTCTGGAAGATCAGCTTCATTGAAGGTATATGCACCCTCCATCTTGGCGTGGAAAGGAAGCGTGACTTCGATGGACTTCGTCCAAGGCAACGTGGCATTGTTTTCGGTGATTGACTGGCCATTGGCATCGGTGTAGGTCACGTTCACCTTAAAGCAAGGTGACATTACCATATCGAGATATGTATTGTTAATTGAGTAAACCACGGTATGTTTGGTGGGTGTCGGCTCTGGTTCCGGAGTTGGTTCGGGTTTTTTGCAACCCGTGAGCATCATGCCACCGATAAGAAGGGTGGCGAGCAAAAACGATACTTTTTTCATTTTTCTAAGGTTTTAGTTAAATTAGTTAAATGTTTGTTGATAGTATTTTTTAGGTGTAACTTGTTTTTCTGTCGAGGTTTTAGGAAAACAGCGTACTGTTATTCCTCCTTGCGCTTCTTGCCCACAAGGTAAGCCGCGCCAAGGCCCATCAACACGGCGATGCCGCTGCCCAAAGGAGCGTCTTGGTCGTTTCCTGAGCCGTGATCAGCAGGCAGTATCAGACTGCCGTCGCGATAGTAGTAGTCGTCTGAGGCTTCTTCAAGGACGGCACCGCGTTCAAAGAGGCCGCCGCCTTGTTGCGCCATGGCGCCAAGGGCCAGGGCGAGGACGATTGCAAAGGTTAAGGTCAGTTTTTTCATTTTATGTGTTGTTTTGTTGTTTATCTAATCACCGTTTTCTGTGTCTTCACGTCATTGCCGTTGATCAAACGCAGCACGTACACGCCAGGTGTCATTCCCGCCGTAGGGACACACCGTGTGTGTCCGCCAACTGAAACCACCACGCGACCTGTCACGTCAACGATTTGCAATGTGGCATCGGCGGTGGCATCCGTGAGGACGATTTCGCCGTTGCTGATGTAGGCAAAGGCCGCATCGTCGCCGTCAGTGTCCTCGCTGACCGAATTGGTGCTGAACACCAAGCGGAAACGCGAGGCGTAGTCCGTCGTCTTGGCATTGAACGTGTAATCAGGCGTTTGAAGCAAATCAATGTCTGCGCCAGTCATATTATCAATAAGGTGCAGATATTCCATCTCCACATCCTCGGGATTCACGCTGAGGGTGTATTCCCCGTTCTTCGTGGCTTTGAAGTTGAGCGGAAGCTCACCCGTCTTGGCGGCGCAGGTGATGGCATAGTCTTCACCGTTCTGCGGGATGTAGATTTGGGCGTTGTCGCCAAAGCGGAATTTGGGCAATGTCGTGCCTTCGTTGAAACTGACAATGGCATTGTCAATCCGGCTAGCGCCGCGCGTGTTGGCCTCGGCGAGGACGACTTGCAGACTGCCGTTGCTTGGGGCGGATGAAGCCGCTGGAGCGGCTTTGGTGAACTTCACCGTCTCGTTTGCCGTACCTTCCGCCTTCACGACGATGCCCGTGCAGGGCGCAATGGCACCGCTTGTCCTAGCCTCAACGTTACGACCGTTAATCACATAGTAAGACTTGTTGGCATTGGCGTTGAAGGGGAACGGGTTGCCCACGAGGTTCCATCCTTTGCCTTCCTTGGTGAGTGGGATAGAAACGCCTTCCGCGACATAGGGCTGCATCGTGCCGCTGAAGCTGATGGTCGTGCCTGCTTCGTTGGCGTAGAGATAGCCTTGCTTGGGCTTGATTTTAAAGGCGTGGTTCTTGTAGTTTCTCCAATAGTTGTGTTTCTCGTCGAGATAGTAAAGGTCATAAACGGTTCCGCCCGAAGGGATGAGGCCGCTGACTGTGCTGGCCGTGAGGCTCTCCGTGACAGGCGAGGCAATGAAATTCCAGCCGTCGTTGCCGCTGGTGTAAGCCGCGATGTCTTTCTGGACCGTGCCGCTGAAGGGGATGCCGCTCTTCACTTGGCCGCCATCCTCCACCACTAACTTCGAAGCGTTCTCAATATGCACGCCGTAAGTGGTAGTGAGCGCCTTACCGTCGTTTACGGTGAGCACCTTTTCATTGTCGGCGATATACACGTACAGCACATTGGCGGTATCCACGTCCAAATGGCAATTGCTAACGAGGCATACCACATCGCTTGCTGTAGGAAGCGCTCCTTGATACCAGTTCTCAACGCCCGACCAGAGATTGTCGTAGGCCTCTTCAAATGTGTATTGCTCTTTCCGATTGGTGAAGTTGCTCCATCCTGTGGCATTTTGATATTTTCCTTTCGTGTTGAATGGCACATAGAATGGGATGTTGTAGTTCATACCCTCGAAGGAATCGGAATTTGCCGTTGCCGGATTTTGGTAGCGTTCCGCAATCAACGCTGTGAAGCCGCTGCAGTTTTGGAAAGCCTTATAGCCGATTGTAGTCACGGAATTACCAATAGTCAAGCTGCCCGTGAAGCCGCTGCAGCCGTTGAAAGCCGAATTGTCGATTGTTGTCACGGAATTCGGGATGACCAGACTGCCCGTGAAGCTGCTGCATTGGTAGAAAGCATAAAAGCTGATTGTATTCACGGAATTCGGGATGACCAGACTGCCCGTAAAGCCGCTGCATTGGTAGAAAGCATAACTGCCGATTGTTGTCACGGAATTCGGGATAGCAAGGCTGCCATTGAAGCCGTTGCAGCCGTAGAAAGCCGCTTCGCCAATTGTTGTCACGGAATCCGGGATGACCAGACTGCCCGTGAAGCCGCTGCAGCCGTTGAAAGCCGAATCGCCAATTGTTGTCACGGAATTCGGGATGACCAGACTGCCCGTGAAGCTGCTGCAGCCGTTGAAAGCTCCATAGCCGATTGTTGTCACGGAATTACCAATAGTCAAGCTGCCCGTGAAGCCGCTGCAGTGGTTGAAAGCCCCATCGCCGATTATTGTCACGGAATTCGGGATGACCAGACTGCCCGTGAAGCCGCTGCAGTAGTTGAAAGCCCTTTCGCCGATTGTTGTCACGGAATTACCAATAGTCAAGCTGCCATTGAAGCCGCTGCAGCCGCGGAAAGCATAACTGCCGATTGTCGTCACGGAATCCGGGATGACCAGACTGCCCGTGAAGCCGCTGCAGTCGTGGAAAGCATAATTGCCGATATAGTTTAAACCGCTAGGCAAAAGCAAATTTTCAGTTACGTTAGGACTATTCCTGAAGGCATAATCCGGAATCCTTGTCACATTGCTGCCAATAACCACTTGGGTGATAGCTGATGCCTCACCGCTTGTGTTACTTGAAAACACCGAGTAAGTCTGTTTGTTGTAAGCAGTCTGCATACTAGTGCAATTCACCGCATTGAAATTGACTGTTTCCAAAGCTGGACAATTCCAGAAGGCATAACCACCAATAGTGGCAACACTTTCCCCTATGGTCACCGAGGGTAATTGGGAACATCCATAAAATGCATATTGTCCTATCGATGTCACAGAATTGGGAATGTTAAGTGCTGCTGAAAGGCCTGAGCAATCACGAAAGGCAGATTCACCAATAGTGGCAACACTTTCTCCTATGGTCACCGAGGGTAATTGGGAACATCCATAAAATGCATATTGTCCTATCGATGTCACAGAATTAGGAATGGTAAGTGTTGTTGCTGGTTTAAGGCCTGAGCAATTATAAAAAGCATAGTCTCCGATGGATTGCAAACCGCTACCTTCTTGAATGTGCATCACCGGCATGCTGTTGCAGCCATAGAAGGCATAGTTGCCAATTTCTGTAACTGAAGAACAAATACCCAAACCGTTAATAATGTTGCTAGCATTATAAAAAGCATAATCAGGAATCCTTGTCACATTGCTGCCAATAACCACTTTCGTAATAGCTGGTGCCGCACCGCTTGTGTTGCTTGAAAACACCGAGTAAGTATTGGCGTTGTATGTAGTCTGCATACTAGTGCAATTCACCGCATTGAAATTGACTGTTCCCAAAGCTGGACAATTCCAGAAGGCTTGGCTGCCTATCGAAGTCACATTGTCTGGAATGGTCACTTGGGTCAATGCGGTACAGCCATAAAAAGCTTGCTCTACTAAAGAAGTCACATTGTCTGGAATGGTCACTTGGGTCAATGCGGTACAGCCATAAAAAGCTTGCTCTACTTAAAGAAGTCAAGGAAGTGAAGTACTGCAGCTCGTTGAACTTTGTGATGGTGGTGTTGCCTTTGAACACCGTGCCAATGCTCGTCACAACGGCAGCCTCGTCATAGCTCAGATTGCCATCGCCGCTGGTATCCCAGTGAGCCACACAGATGGCTTTCACGTTGGTATCGGCGAAAGTGATGTCTTGGGCGAAAAGCCCAGTTCCTGAAGCGCCCATGGATAGGGCGACGATTAGCGCCAGGAGGCGCGGTTTAAGATGTAGATGTTTTGTCATTTTATTATTATTTAAATCTGTTTTTCATTTTTTGATTGTTTATTTTAAATATTCAAATCCTTTTTAAAAGAGCGGCTAAAGTAGATAAAGCGGCAAAAACCGATGTTTCACTGCTTGAAAACTTTGTACGATGGTTTGAAAACACTTTGAGTCAATAAGTTACAAAGATATGTAAAGCGGCAAAAAACAATGTTTCACGGCTTGAAAACTTTGTATGATGGTTTGAAAACGCTTTGTGTCAATAAGTTACAAAGCATGGTTTTTGGATGCGTTTCGGTACTCAGTCGGGGTCATGGAGTATTGGCTGCGGAAGAGGCGAGTGAAGGTGCTGCGGTTGTTGAAGCCGCACTGCTCGGCAATGAGGCCGATGGGGGCATTGGTGGTGGCGAGCAACAGGGCAGCGTGACGGATGCGGTTCTGGTTGATGAAGTCGGCAGGGGTCATGCCGGCACACTCGCGCAGGGCATTGTAAACGTATTTGTAGTTGGTGCCGACAAGCCGAGCCAACGTCTCATGGTTGGCTTCGGCATCGCAATAGACATCGGGGTTCTGCATCAGTTTGCACAATCGATTATACAATTGCTGGTTCTGCGTCAATGTCTCGGTCGGTTGCGATTGCTGCCGCTCACGTTCCTTGTCTTCAACCTCCTCGCGTTGCTTGATCTGTTCATAGAGCATGCGGTTCTTCTCTGCCAGAATGCGTTTGTCGCGGTTGACACGCCAAAGAATGTAGCCCATCAGCAGCAAGAGAAGCAGAGCACCGACGGCAACAAGGCGGTAGATGGCAGCCTGAGCCCTCGACTTTTCCAAGGCTAATTCCTTCTCGTGCGTCTGGTAGATGACAGCCAACTCGGCGGCATTGCTGCGTTTCTGCCATGTGAGGGCAGAGTCAATGGCGCTGACGATGGTGTCTGCCATCTCTAATGCATCGGTGGTGCGGCCTGCATGACGGAGGGCCGTATAGCGTGGAGCGAGCTTTTCGCGCACAACGTCAAAGGTGATGTGCGAGGTGTAAAAGGAGGAGAATGCCGTATCGATGGCGGCATAGAGGTCGGCTGCTTCGCTGTAGCGACCAACGGCCATCAAGTATTCGGCGGCTGTCGTGCTGCCCAGTGGGGTGAGAAAACGGCTTGGGGGTATGTTGGCGTACATGGCGGCAGCTTCGGCAGGATACCCCGTGGTTTGCAGAAGCCGCACACGATAAAGTGCCTGAATGCCACGGTATTCCTCTATCAATGCCGAGTCGCCATGCCGCTCGTAAACTGCAAACTCCGCATCGGCGCGGTCGAGCCATTGTGCCGCCTCTTCGTAGTAGTCCATCTCGAAGAAAGCCAAAAAGATGCAGTCGCTCAGAACGACTAGGTCGAAGATGCCGTTGCCTTCGCTTCCGACAGCCTTGATGCGGGCCTCGTAGGCCTTGGCATAAGTCTGTTTGGCTGCGTCGTATTGTTTCAACTTCCGTTGGCAGTAGGCCATCTTGCTGAGCAAGGTGGACCGTTGTGCCGAAGGGAATTCATCGTTCCCCTCGACATGCTCCAATATCTCGCCTAAAACGGCAACGGCCCCAGCCAGGTCGCCGCGCTCGCAGAGCAAATGGGCATAGCGGAACCCCGCCTCGCCGTACAGCCACCAATCTTCTTCGGGGTTTTCCTTCATCGTGCGATAGACCTTGCCATAGTAAAACTCAGCCAACCGAAACTGCCACGCCTGGTCATACTCCAAACCACGGTTGTAGTCTTGCGTCGCTTCCTTCAAGGTTTCTGATAACTTGTCGACATTCCGTCTGTCGCAACCCACCAAAACTAACACCGCACAGAAGCAAAACACCCAGCCTCCATGGATCAAAGCGAAAAAGAGATCATATTTCTGAATGTGATTTCGCATGTTTTCTTGTGGCTGCAAAAGTACGAATAAAATTTAGTAGTTTTGCAGCCGAATTTGATAAAATCATGAGAACAAACCTACTTTCCAATAGAATTATAGACGCACAAGACCCCACTCAAGTCGAAGGCCTGTCGCGATTCTTCAAGACGGGGAAAGGGCAATACGGCGAGGGCGACAAGTTTTTGGGCATCAAGGTGCCGGTGACACGCGAGGTGGTGAAAGAATGCTGGCAAGAGACCTCTTTCGAGGATTTGGAAAACTGTATCCGTTCCGAATATCACGAAATGCGCTTGGCCGCTCTCTTGACTTTGGTGCAAATCTTCATGCACGCCAAGAAAGACAAGACTTTGCAGCAACAATGCATCGATTTCTACCTCACTCATACACAATACATTAACAATTGGGATTTGGTGGATTTGTCGTGTTACGAACTGCTCGGCACGTGGCTCTTGGACAAGAACAGAACCCTGCTCTACGACCTCGCTCGCGACGGCAAGACGATTTGGGAGCAGCGCATCGGAATGGTGAGCACGATGCAGTTTATTCGTCACGGTGAATTGGACGACACATACGCCATTGCCGACCTTTTTTTGGAAAAGCCCAAACCCTTGCACGACTTGCTCCAAAAGGCTGTCGGTTGGCTTTTGCGCGAGGCGGGCAAACGCGATGAGCAACGCCTGAAAAACTGGTTATCAACGCGTTATCAAACCATGCCGCGCACCATGCTGCGATATGCGATTGAAAAGTTTCCGGAAGAAGAACGAATGTTTTTTATGAATAGTAATGCCTAAATAAACGGCGTTTCGACAGGCTCAACGACCTTAGGTCCCTGAGCTTGTCGAAGGGCCGACATAAAGATATGTCAGACATCCAGCTTCATTATATCGAACAAGGCCAAAGCCAACCGCTGATTTTGCTGCACGGCAACGGCGAGAACTGTGACTATTTTGAGCATCAAATTCCTTGTTTTTCATCTAATTATCATGTCATAGCTTTAGATACGCGCGGACACGGAAAATCGCCGAGAGGAGAGAAAACCTTCAGCATCAAGCAGTTTGCAGAGGACTTGCACGACTTCATGGACGAAAAAGGCATAGAAAAAGCTGTTTTGCTCGGCTTCTCCGATGGCGGCAACATCGCCCTGACTTTTGCCCTAAAATATCCAGAACGTGTTGAAAAACTGATTCTTAACGGTGCCAACCTATTTCCAAGCGGCGTGAAACCTTTGTACCAATGGCCCATCGAAATCGGTTACCATATCGCAAAATTCTTTTCCAAAAAATCAGCCGAAGCCAAGAAAAACACCGAAATGCTCGGTCTGATGGTCAATGAGCCTCACATCGAGCCTTCGGAACTCTTTCGGCTGACCATGCCTACTTTGGTCATTGCCGGCACGAAAGACATGATTAAAGAATCGCATACGCGGCTGATTTATAACAGTTTGCCGAACGCGCAATTGGCCATTCTTGAAGGCGACCATTTCCTTGCCAACAAACGCCCCGAAGCTTTCAACGCCATGGTGAAGAGCTTCCTTTCAGGATACATGATTCGCCGTTCCACGATGGACGACCTGCCGACCATTCTCCGCCTCCGCGACCAAGCCCGCGACATCATGCGCAGCTACGGCAACACTTTCCAGTGGCCCGACGGCTATCCGCGCGATGAGATGTTCCAGAAGGATATTGAATCAGACGGCAGCTATGTCATGGCGGACGAATCGGGCGAGATTGTCGGGACGTTTGCCCTGTTGCCCAACCCCGAGGTGACTTACAACGTGATTTATAACGGCCAATGGCTTGACAACGAGCCATATCACGTCATTCACCGCATTGCCAGCACACCCGATTCGCACGGCGTTTTAGATGCTGTTTTGGACTATTGTGAGGCCGTCGCGCCCAACATCCGTATTGACACGCACGAGGCCAACGTCATCATGCGCAAAGGCTTGGGAAAGCATGGTTATCAATACTGTGGCATCATCCACCTACTTAATGGAGACGAACGTTTGGCCTTCCAGAAAAATACGAATTTGTAAATAGCCAAACGCACAATTCACAACTTCACCCGTTCGGGATTCTCAGCGATGAACTTGCTCCAATCGGGGCGACGGTGTGCCTTGGCTTTCTCGGTGGTATGCTTGGTGTAGTTCACATCCTTACCCTTTGAAATCGAATGACATACGGCAGCAGCCACAGCATCAGTGGCATCGAAAAACTGAGGGTTCTCTTCGGTCTTCAGGATAAAATGCACCATCTTGGCCACCTGCTCTTTCGAGGCGTTGCCGTTGCCCGTGATGGTTTGTTTGATGGTCTTGGGCGAATACTCGAAAATAGGGATGTCGCGATAGAGCGCAGCGGCCATGGCCACCCCTTGGGCGCGACCCAACTTCAACATCGACTGCACATTTTTCCCGAAAAACGGTGCCTCAATGGCCAACTCATCGGGGTGATAGGTGTTGACGATTTCCAAAACACGCTCGAAGATTTTCTTCAATTTTAGCGCCTGATTTTCAAGTTTCTTCAAATTGACGACCCCCATCGTGATGATTTCCAGCTTCTTGCCTTGCTCACGGACGATGCCATAACCCATCACCATGGTGCCCGGGTCGATACCTAATATGATTTTCTCCTGTTCCATCCTGGATTTTTTGCAAAAATAATCATTTTTTCCAATACAGTTCTTAGCCCTCTCCCCTATTTGGAATAGATTTTGATTCTTTTTTTACTACTTTTGCATTGATTAATCAACCATAAAAAAGAAGAAAAAATGAAAGCACTACGAGCATTTTTCTTGATCATGGCCATGATGATGGCTTCAGGCGCAATGGCACAAACCGTTTACAACGGCAGCGGTTCGAGCATCGGTAAAATTGAAAGTGACGGCACCGTTCGCAACAGCTCTGGTTCCAGCATCGGAAAGTTCGACAGCGACGGAACCATCCGCAATGGCAGTGGCTCCAGCATCGGAAAGATTGATAAGGACGGTACCTTCCGCAACAGCTCCGGCTCAAGTATTGGCAAAATGGACAATGACGGTACTGTGCGCAATGGCTCAGGCGCCAGTATCGGCAAGGTGGAACGCGACGGCACTGTCCGCAATGGCTCAGGCTCCAGCATCGGCAAGGCATCGGGCGTTCCCCGCGAGTGGGTGGCGGCTTATTTCTTTTTCTTCTTCAATTAGCGCGAAGGAAATTTTTTTGAAAAAATACCACGCGCAATTGCCATAAATGCGTTACCTTTGCAAAATCAGACCACTTGTCAAGGGAAACGATGGCAATTATCACATTAACAAGCGATTGGGGTTATTCCGACTACTACGTTGCAGCCGTGAAAGGGACGATTTTGTCTTATCTTCCCGATGCAACCATCGTTGACATCACCCACGAAATCGAGCCGTTTAACATCCCGCAAGTGGGCTTCACCTTGCGGAACTGTTTTCGAAGCTTTCCGCAGGGAACAATACACATCATCGCTGTCGACACGGTTGAATCGCCTGAAAATCCGCACGTTGTGGTGAAAGCCGAAGGACAATATTTCATCGGAACGGACAACGGCATCTTTAGCCACATCCTTAATGAGGGCAAGTTTGAGGAAGCGGTTTACATCGATGTGCCGCAGGATTCCGAAACGTTCAACTTCGCCACGCGCGACCGCTTCGTCAAGGTGGCCGCGATGATTGCCCAAGGAGAGCCGTTGTCGAATATCGGCGCGCCGCGCGAGAAGCTCAACATGGGTGGCGTGTTCTGTGCCGTGGTTCGCGACAACACCATCGAGGGTGTAGTGATTCACATTGATTCCTACGAGAACCTCATCACGAACATCACCAAGGAAATGTTTGAGAGGGAACGCCGTGGTCGCAGCTTCACCATCATGGTAAAAGGCAATCTTTACACAATCGACAAGATTTCAGACAGTTACATGGATGTACGCGAAGTCGATTTGGTGGCCATTTTCGGCTCTCACGGCTATCTTGAGCTTGCATTGAGGGAGGCTAAGCTGGCATCGTTGTGCGGCATTGAGCTGTCGTCAAGCATCAAGGTGGTGTTCCATGATGCCGATGACGCGCAACAAGAAAAATCCACATTATTCTGAGACCTTTTTCTCTATCCTCTGAAACACTTTCCAAAGCACCAGCCCGACCAATGCACCGAGAATGGCACCGCAAACGATGTCGCCCGGATAATGGAAACCAATGTAAATGCGGCTGTAACTTGAAACGAAGGCCCAGAAAAACAGCACGATAGCAGGCCAAGGGCGAAAGTTCCGCAAAGCGGGAGTCAAGAACGTTGCGATGGCAAAAGTGTTGGCGGCATGGGAAGAAGTGAAGCTGAATCGTCCACCAGCCAAACCTTTGGGAAGATATATCATACCTTCAAATTCCTCATTGAAACACGGCCTAATTCGATGAAAATAAGGCTTCAATAAATGCGACGAGATTTGGTCAGAGCAAAGCACCACAACACCGACAGCCAAGAAGACCCACCAACAGCGCTTGCCGTATTGCTTCACCGTCCAATATATTAATAATAGGTATAGCGGCATCCAGACCCACATGTCGGTGATGAGCAGCATTACTTTGTCCATCCAATCGGTGTGGAGGCCGTTGAGGTAGAGAAAGAGATCGGAGTCGATGTCGGAGAGGGTGTTCATTTACCAATCCTCCCCTTCGTCGGTCTTATTCAGCGTCAACCAAATCAAGTCCTTCAACTCGTTAATGCCTTGATTGGCAACGGAACTGATGAACACATGCGGCACCTTCTTGGGCAGGTGCTTCTTGATTTCCTTGATGCGGTCGTCATCCACAAGGTCGCACTTCGTGATGGCCAAAATGCGGTCTTTGTCCAACAGCTCGGGATTGTATTTCTTCAGCTCGTTGAGCAAGATGTCGTACTCTTTCTTCACGTCGTCGGTGTTGGCGGGTACCATAAAGAGTAAAGTTGAATTTCTCTCGATATGACGCAAGAATCTGATTCCCAAACCTTTTCCCTCTGCCGCACCTTCGATAATACCAGGGATGTCAGCCATGACGAAACTGCGGTGCTCGCGGTAGCTGACAATGCCCAAATTGGGCACCAAAGTGGTGAAAGGATAATCCGCAATCTCAGGCTTAGCCGCCGAAACCACCGACAGCAGCGTGGACTTGCCCGCGTTGGGGAAGCCTACCAAACCCACATCGGCCAAGAGCTTCAGTTCCAGTGTAATCCACTCCTCTTGGCTTGGTTCGCCAGGCTGGGCAAACTTGGGCGCTTGCAGAGTAGCCGTCTTGAAGAAGGCATTGCCCTTGCCGCCGCGACCGCCCTTGAGGAGCACGATTTCCTGCTTGTCCTCAGTGATTTCGGCTATTTGCGTGTGGTCTTCGGCGTGGAAAGCCACCGTGCCGAGTGGCACGTCAATATAAATGTCGTTGCCAGCCGCGCCAGTGAGTTGGTTTTTGCCGCCTGACACACCATCGCCAGCAAAGATGTGTTTGGTATAGCGCAAGTGCAGCAAAGTCCAAAGCTGGGCATTACCGCGCATGATGACATTGCCGCCGCGACCGCCGTCGCCGCCGTCGGGGCCGCCTTTGGGGATGTATTTCTCGCGGCGGAAGTGCAGCGAGCCTGCACCACCCTTGCCCGAACGGCAGAATATCTTTACGTAATCAACGAAATTTGAAGTCATAGGATCGGATTAGAATTCATCAATATATTCGATGGCTTCGTTGTCTTCATAACGATCGCAGTCGAAGTTCAAGTCAACGCCCGGGATGCTAGGTTTCGGAAAGTCTCCTTGACTGATATTCAAGCTCTTGTCATTGTAAACCTTCCTCATGTACATGGCCCATATCGGTAAAGCGGTGTGCGAACCTTGACCCAACTTGGTCGAGCGGAAGTGTACGCTGCGGTCTTCCGCACCCACCCAAACACCCGTGGTCAGGTCGGGCGTGATGCCCATGAAATAACCGTCACTTTGCTTTTGCGTGGTTCCCGTCTTGCCTGCAATGGGGTTGGTGAACTTATAAAGGGAACGGAGACGAATACCCGTACCACTTTGCACGACACCCTTCATCAACTCCACCATCTTGTAGGCCGTCAGCTCGCTCATAGCCTCCGATTCCTCGGGGCTAAAACGCTGGATGACATTGCCATTCTTGTCCTCGATTTTAGTAATGAACATCGGCTTGATATAAACGCCTTGGTTGGCGAAGGTACTCATGGCACCAACCATCTCGATGAGCTTCAAGTCGCAGACACCCAAACAGATAGCGGGGACGGCGTCAATCGGCGACTCCACACCCATACGCCGAGCCATACCAATAACGGCCTCTGGACCGAAAATATTCATCAGATAAGCAGAAATCCAATTGTTGGACTGCGCCAAGGCATATTTCAGGGTGATTTCCTGCCCGACATTACCACCAGAGTTGCCTGGCGACCAAAACTTACCATCGGGTAACTGAATGTTATACTGGATGTTAGGAATCTTCGTACAAGGCGTATATTCTCCCTCCTGCATGGCCAAGGAATAGAGGAACGGTTTGAAGGTGGAACCCACTTGACGGCGCGCCTGTGTGACGTGGTCGTACTTGAAGAAACGATAATCCAAGCCGCCCACGTATGCCTTCACATGGCCCGTGTGCGACTCAATAGAAATCAAGCTGGCCTGAAGGAACCACTTGTAATAGCGGATGGAGTCCATCGGCGACATAATCGTGTCAATGGGGCCGTCCCATGAGAAAACGGTCATCGGGACGGGTTTGTCGAACTCAGCCTTAATGGAGTCCATGCACATGCCAGCGTTTTTGAGCGAACGATAGCGATCGGTGCGCTTCATCGAAGTCTCCATGATGTGGTCGATTTCGTCGGCGGTCACATTAGAGAACGGCGCGTTTTTCTGCCCCTGCCAGTGTTTGTAAAACATCGGCTGCAACTCCTTGCCCATAAACTCTTTAACGGCATCTTCGGCATATTTCTGCATTCGTGAGTCGATGGTGGTGTAGATACGCAAGCCGTCACGGTAGATGTTGTAAGGCTTGCCATCAGGACGAGTGGTGTTTTGCGCCCATTCGGTGAGCTGGCCTCTCAAAAACTCGCGGAAATAGGTGGCCTGACCCGAGTTATGATCCATGATACCAAAATGCGACATATCGATAGGTATCAATGAGATAGAGTCGCATTCGGCCTGGGTGATGTAACCATTTTCAGCCATTTTTTTCAGGACGAGGTTGCGTCGGCTCAACGAGCGTTCAGGGTTGCGCACAGGGCTGAATCGTGTAGGCGCATTGACCACACCAGCCATCAACGCGCATTCCTCGATATTCATTTCCTTGGGCGTTTTGTCGAAGAAGGTTTTGGCCGCCGAACGGATGCCGTATGCGTTGTGCCCAAAAGCTACCGTGTTCAAGTACATGGCCACGATTTCCTCCTTGGAATAATTGCGTTCAAGTTTGGTAGCCGTAATCCATTCCTGGAATTTACGCAACACCAGCTTAGGTGTGCTCAGGTTTTCGCCACGCGGGAAAAGGTTTTTGGCCAACTGTTGCGTAATCGTACTGCCGCCGCCTTTGTCACGTCCCGTAATCACACCAAAAGCCACGCGAAACAAAGCTCGCGGGTCGATGCCAGAATGTTCCGTAAAGCGCTCATCCTCAATGCTTATCAACGCTTCTGGCATATACTGCGACAGTTCGCTATAGCGCACATTGGAACGGTTTTCCACATAATAGGTGCCCAAAACCTTGCCATCGCAGGAAATGATTTCGGTAGCAAGGTTGGTTCGCGGGTTTTCCAACTCGTCGAAGGTCGGCATGGTACCGAAAATGCCTTTGGCGACGCAAAAGAAGAACAAGACAATCAAAACCAAAAACGCCCCAAAAACAATCCAAAGGATACGAACCGCTTTCGATTTTGTTTCTATTGGCTTCTTTTTCTTTTTGTTATCAATCATATCTTATTGTTTTTCAATGAATAATCCAATATCGGAGATGCCTTTCAACACAGGTTCGCGCATAGCCTGCTCAATTTCAAAATGATACATTCCCTTCAACGGGAAGCGCAGATTTTCATTGAGCGGCACACGGAGGTCTCTCATGCTGCCACTGCCCTTCCCAATCCAGCGGCCTTCGGGAGTGGCGAGGGTACATTCAATGGTATCGTGCGTGAGATTACCATTGGGCATCCGTGTGTGCAGGAAGACAAAAAGATTGCTGTAGCGGTAGTTTTCCAAATGTCTGAACTCCAAGCCAAAAACATATCCGCTGATGGTGTCTTTGATGTCCACATCGAAAGCCACGCGGTTTTCCTGTGCCCATTCGGCCTCGGGGATGACTGTGCGCTCCTCGAAGGAATCATCGGCACACGAGGCTAAAGCCAAAGCAATACAAACAGCTAATATCCAATTAATTACCTTCATCATAGCAAAAAGGGTTAATCACTCATCTTTTTAAGATCGGCCTCGCCATAGCCTTCGTTGGTATTGGTGTGGGCTTCCATCGTAACAGCGTAATCTTCAAGCTTTTCGGGTTTCTGTCCCTTCTTGTTCAATGCGATGATTTCTTTCACCTTGTCAACGGGAATGGCCATGATGTTGCCTTTATCCTCGGTATAGGAATACCACATGATGCCCTTGAAGACATCGTTTTTTTGGTGCACCGCGTCGCCGCTCTTGAAATGAAGCACGATGGTTGGGTCAGAGAAGGCTTTCAGCGCATCCACGTATGCCTCGTACTCATAATTGAGGCAGCATTTTAGTTTGCCGCATTGTCCGGCGAGTTTCTGCGGGTTGGGCGACAATTGCTGCACTCGCGCCACGCCAGTCGTCACAGATTGGAAATTGCTAATCCACGAGGCGCAGCAAAGCTCTCTGCCACAGGAACCTAAGCCACCTAATTTGGCCGACTCCTGCCTGACACCGATTTGTCGCATTTCAATCCTGATGTGGAATTCCTCGGCCAGCTTTTTAATCAGTTCGCGGAAATCCACACGACCGTCAGCGGTGTAGTAGAAAATGGCTTTAGTCTTGTCACCTTGATATTCCACATCGTTGAGCTTCATTTCCAAGCCGAGGTTTTCGGCAATGGTGCGTGTGCGGGCGAGTGTACTTTGCTCCAACTTGATGGCAGCCAGCCACTTCTCAACGTCGTTGACGCGAGCGCGGCGGTAGATTTTTTTCATTTCCTCGCGTGGCGTGCGGAAGCGTTTGCGTTTCATTTGCCGCTCCACTATCTCGCCCAACAAGGTGACCATGCCGATGTCGTGCCCAATGGCGGCTTCAACGGCCACCATGTCACCCACCTCCAATTCAAGGTCTTCAGGATAAGTGAAATAGTCCTTTCGGTCGTTCTTGAACCGCACTTCCGCGAGGCAAATCTTGCCTTTCACTTCTTGGTTCTCGTAATCCTTCAGCCAATCAAACTGATTGAGCTTGCATCGGCTACAACAGAGCACTTTTTGGCCCGAAGTATAGTCTTTCGTCAGCTTTCCTCCTCGATTAAACACCTGTTCGTCAAGGATAGCTTCTTCGTTTTTATGTTGATTATCAGTCATTTGTCTATTTCCGTTTTTATTATTGATATAACGTGCAAAATTACAAAAAAAATCTATACTTTTGTGGCCGATAATTTCAACACAGAATGTTTCACTAAAAAATCTATTATTATGAAAAAAGGATTGATTGTTATTTTAGCTCTCGTTGCGCTCTTTGCTATTTGGGGCGTCAAGATTTACAACAGCTTGGTTTCCAAGCAGGAAACCGTTGAAACTGCGGTCGGTAACGTGCAGACGGCCTACCAGAAGCGCGCCGACCTGATTCCGAACCTCGTAGCCACGGTGAAAAATTACGCCGAATACGAGGCTTCGACCCTCGAAGCAGTTGTGGAGGCAAGAGCTAAGGCCACTTCCACTACTCTGGACGCCAGCAACTTGACCGAAGAAAACCTGAAGGCTTTCCAAGCTGCGCAAGACCAAGTTTCGAGTGCTCTTTCACGCTTGTTGGTCACCGTCGAGAAATATCCCGACTTGAAGGCCAACCAGAACTACCTCGACCTTCAGTCGCAATTGGAGAGCTGTGAAAACAACATCGCCAACGCGAGACGCGAGTTCAACGAAAAGGCGAAGGAGTACAACACCTATCTCCGCAAGTTCCCCAACAACATCATCGCGGGAATGTTCAACTTCGACAAGAAACCTTACTTTGAGGCTTCGGAGGCCGCACAAGACGCGCCCAACGTTGGTGATTTGTTCAACCAATAAACCCTTTCGCCTTTATGAAAATCCATTTGCTGTTATTGGCCTGCATCCTGCCTTTCGTGGCCTGCTCCAACAACAATAATAGTAAGGCTGTGGCAGCTGAGGTAGAGACGATACAAGAAGACACCCTTACCCTCGTCGACACCTCGTTGTATGCCGATATGCAATTACGCGAAAATTGCTTCATCGTCATTTCAAAACAAGAGCAGAAGCTATACGTCTGCGAAGTTGTTGAAAACGACACAGTGCGCGTGGCCGAGTTTCCCGTTTGTTTGAGCCAGAATTTAGGCCAAAAAGAGCGGAAAGGCGACATGAAAACGCCTGAATGCACGTGGGAACAGCCCTTTTCAATCACCCAGATCCAGAACGCCTCGGATTGGGTCCATGACTTCGGCGACGGTCGCGGCTCGATTTTGGCCTACGGCAACTGGTTCATGCGCCTGAAAACACCAGGCTTCTCGGGCATCGGCATCCATGGCAGCACCAACAACGAGGACTCTGTCCCCGGACGCGCCAGCGAAGGCTGTGTCCGCTTGCGCAACGACGACCTCGACACGCTGAAAGAACAATATGCCTTCGAAGGCATGAAGGTCGTCATCAAGCATGAGGACGAGGGTCTGAAACCGTTTGAAGAAAAGTATTATTGATTAATTCCAGACGAACTAACAACTAAGAAGGCGACCTCAAGTGTGAGGTCGCCTTCGTTGTGATTGTCAGGTTGGGGCTTATCTTCTGCCTCGTCCTGCGGAACCGTTGCGGTTGTTGCTTCTGGATGAGCTTCCGGCGCTGCCTGTTCTGGCACTGCCCGCTCCGCTGCTCGCACCGTTGTTATTCGGACGGCTGACGTTGCTTTCGTTGCCCGTTCTGCCGTTGTTGAAGTTGTTGGTTCCACTGTTGGTGCCAGTGTTGTTGTTCGGACGGTTGACGTTGCCGCTGTTGCCTGTTCTGCCGCTGTTCGACCCTGAGTTGGTGGTACTTGAGGAGTTGCCCGTGTTATTATTCGGACGACTCACATTGCCACTGTTGTTAGGTCTGCCGCTGTTGGAGCCGCTATTGTTGGGCTTCTCGCTGCTGCCGTTCGACATGGAGCCCGAGGCGTTGTTGCTGTTGGCATTGCCGTGGCTCATGCTGCCACCGTCACCGCTGTTGGGCCTGACATTTGCGCCGCCGTTATTACCACCACCATTGTGGTTGCCGTCGTGATGGTCGCCATCGTGATGGTCGCCGCCATTGTTGGGCGGAGGCGGAGGTGTGTTGTTGTTCCAGTCGTTATGGGCTGGATAACCGCTGTTATTGTGGTGATAGCCGTAGGTGTGGTGCATCGGATCTAACGGGGGCGGGGGCGTTCCGGGTCCGTGGCCGGGACCGCCAGGAGGCGGCGGAGGCATCGGCGGACGGAAGCCGTCGTAATAGTAGCGGTAGTCGCCAGGGTGGGTGTAGTAGCGCACGCGAGGCGGCACCGTGATGACCACCCAAGGCTCATTGTGGTAGCCGTTCCAGCAGAAGCTGAGTGGCTCGAAGTACTCAAAGGTGGTGAAGCTGTAGAGCTCGTCGTCCAACTCGTAGTAAGGCATGATGGTGTAAGTCCATGAGGGATTCGGGCGATAGGCCGGAATGTCGATGGCCACTCTCTTGATGCGGCCGGGGCACACCTTCACGTACTTATCTGCGTAGCAGTATCCGTTGTCGGGGCTAAGATAGAGGCAAATGTCGCCTCTGTAGGTGTAGTCGCCTATGTTCTGCACGTCGTAGTAGACGGTGATGGAGTTGTTGTTGTAAACCAACACGGGCTGCGACACCAAGGCGAGTTCGGGCGGGTAGCCGGCGGCTTTTGCTGCGATGAATCCCATTGCTAACAGGACGCTCATCAGGATGTTCTTGGCTTTCATAGTTCGTTCGTTTTTGAAGGTTTGACTTCCGTTGGTTGTTCGGCTTCTCTAACTACCAAAACCGTGCCAAAGTTTCCCCTTATTCTTCTGTCACTCTGGAAGTCTTACCGTAATCCAAATCAGGATGTTGCGCCAAGAACTCCATCATCATGTCGTTCGAGGTGCGGAAGGTTGAGTGGCCTTCGTCCTCGTGCTCATAATCGAACACGCTCGTCATGTAGCTGTTCATCACGACTTTGTACTTAGCCTTCATGTCCAAGGGCTTGCCGTTCTCCAAGGTCACCTCGATGTCGGTCATCTCGCCGTTGTCGTCCACCTTATATTTATAGGAGCAGCCGGAGCAATAAATCGGGCCGTGGTCGGTGATGAAGCAGCACTTCATCAGGCGGATGATTTCCTCGCCGCTGAGCGTGTACTCGATGATTTCGTTGTCGAAGGGGTCGAGGGTGAAGACGTCCTTGATGGTCACGGGACGCACCGAGAGCGTGTCGAAACGCACGCCGCCCGGATTCTGAAAGCCCATGTCGGCACCCGTGATGGTGCGGATGGCATCGGTCATCAGGCAGCCGAGCGACTCATAGCTATCGACAGGCGTAAGGTTTTGGGCAACCACAGTGCTGAAAAAAGGATCGCTGTTGTATTCTTTCACCATGGCAGCGACTTTTTCATCGCGCTTCGGGAAATCCTTGACGGAGAGCAGTTGCATATCCTTGTCCACAAGCTTGCCGTCACGGAAGGTGAAGGTACTCAGTGTCAGGTATTTGATCTTTGACTCGGCTTGGGTAATCATCACGTCGCCAACGAGTTGCTTCTCAGCCACACGAGTGTGAGTGTGACCGCCGAAGATGGCCGTTAACTGCGGGAACTTCTCAGCCGTTTCGCGGTCGGCCTCATAGCCGCAGTGCGACAGCAAGAAGATGGCATTGCAGTCCTTCAGCTCATCGATGTACTGGGGCAACACATCCTCAATCGGGACGAAATGCGATCCGACGCAGTTATCCGGGTGGGAGTCGGGCAGGCCGTTCAAACCGAGCTGGATGGCACCGATGACACCGAGTTTCAAGCCGTTGCGTTCAAAAACGGTGTAAGGATACACATTAGGCATTTGAAGCGTGTCGTCGAAGGTGACATTAGCGCAGACAAAGGGGAATTTGGCCCAGCCGAGGACGTTGCGTATGCCAATCGGGCCGCCATCCCATTCATGGTTGCCGAAGCACGCCAGATTGAAGCCGACAGTATTCATCAACTCAATCATGGGTTTGCACGGCTCCGCATAACGGTCGTTGATAGGGTTACCAGAACGCATGTCGCCAGCGCTGAACAGCAGCAGGTCGGGGTGGACGCTACGCAAGCTGTCGACAATACCACCCAACTTCGGGAAGTTGTCGATGTTGGCGTGCATGTCATTAATCGAGGCAATGTAAATTTTCTGCTCCTTGGGGCCACAAGCCGAAAGGAAAAATACGGCCACGAAGGCGGCCATCATAAGTTTACTGACTTTCTTCATGGCTTTCAAAATTTTACAAAAATCTTGGAATTGGCACGTAGCGAGCCGTCGAGGTCGATAATGTTGCCGTAGGCGTCTCTCACTTCAACGCCTTCGAGTTTCAGAGGCAGATTGTTGGCGCGGCAATAGGCCAGCACCACAGATTTCACCTTCGCGCCGTAATAGGTGCGCACTTCGGTGTTATTAACAAATGCTTTCATGATGTAATTGTTTATTGTTGAACTATTTAAAACTATACGCGTTTATCAAAGATAGGGCAAAATTACGGTTTTTTCAGAAAAAAGGCATTATCTTGCGGTTTTTTCCTATTTTTGTGCCATCAATTCAAAAACGAAAACATCATGAAATTAGAAGGACGCAGAGAAAGCACCAACGTGGAAGACCGCAGAGGAAAGAAAACGGTCGCAACCGCCGGAGGCATCGGCCTTGGTGGTATCATCATTGCATTGATTATCACCTTCATGGGCGGCGATCCCAGTGCCGTCATGGAGCAAATGGGCTCGACAAACCAAACCGAATACGTCGAAGACGGCAAGGACTACAGCCAAGTGGATGTGGAACTGATGACGTTCTGCAAGCGCATTCTCGCCGGTACCGAAGATGTGTGGACCAAAGAATTCCAGAAGATGGGCCGCACCTATCACGCCCCTAAGATGGTCATTTTCAGCGATGCCGTCAGCTCGGGATGCGGCAACGCCACCTCAGCCAGCGGACCGTTCTATTGCTCCGCTGACAATACCGTTTACCTTGATTTAGAGTTCTTTAAGAGCATGAAAAAACAAATCGGGGCCGACGGCGACTTCGCCTATGCCTACGTCATCGCGCATGAGGTGGGTCATCACGTGCAGAACGAACTTGGCATCTTGGGTGAGGCACACCAGCAAATGGCACAATATGGCCGCAACACGCCCAAGGCGAACGAAATCAGCGTGCGCCTCGAACTGCAGGCCGACTTCTTCGCTGGCGTTTGGGCCTACAACGACAACAAGATGTTCGGCTCATTGGAGGACGGCGACATCGAGGAAGCCCTCAACGCGGCGGCCAAAATCGGCGACGACTACATCCAAAAACAAGCCTACGGACGCACCATGCCCGAGACCTTTAACCACGGCACCTCGGCGCAACGCTCGCGCTGGCTGAAGAAAGGTCTCTATACAGGCGACGTCAGCCAAGGCGACACTTTCTCGCCACCTTATAGTTCACTGTAACCCTGATAATGGAATGCATCATGAAAAGATTTGCCGTCATTATTTGCTTTATTGTTCTGACAATAAGCGCTTCCGCGCAAAACAAGTTTGAAAAATATGTCTTTGTTACGGGAAACGCCGCATTTGGAAATATGAAAATAGAGAACTCCGACGGTTATCACAATGCCGTTAAAACGGAGCGACCGTTTAATACTTATTTGGGCTTAAAGGCAGGTTTCGGCTTTTTTGTCGCCAAGAATTTCCGTTTGGAGTTAGGTGTAGGAGTTCCTTATAGCAAGGAGATTTCGTCGAAAGATGGGGATAAATGGCTTTATGACAAGGTTTTAGGTGTAAGCATTTGCCCCAATATGGCTTATTTTGTCAAGCTGGCTGACAGGTTTTATTACACCCCGACAATCGGAGGGAATTTTGTTTTTGGCAAAGAAGAGTTAGATGTTTCAAGCTATCAAACTGAAAAATATGATTATAGGTTGACAGGGGTGTATGTGAATCCCGTGTCGTTTCAGTTCCGTGTAAGTCCTAAATTCGCTCTTGGTCTTGATGTGGGACAAGTTTATTATCGACGTATAAAAATCTCTTACCAAGTTTCGGGGGCTTATGCTGCGGCCAATCAGTGGCATTTCAGTTTTAACGACATTTCTGTATCAGCATTGTTTTACTTTTAGCTGAAAACCAAATAATTAACAACTAACCATTGCCATCGTTTCAAAGGTGGAAGGAATGATTACTTCTTTAAAGTGATTCTGAACGTGGTGCCTTCACCAACGGCTGACGATTTCACGAAAATCTTGCCCTTGTGGTAGTCTTCGATGATGCGCTTGGCCAACGAGAGTCCGAGTCCCCATCCGCGTTTTTTGCTGGTGTAACCCGGATTGAACACCATCTTGATTTGCGACTTCGGGATGCCCTTGCCGGTGTCGCTCAGGTCGAGGTGGATGTGGTCGCCGTCGTCAATGAGGTCAAGGGTGATTTTGCCTTTGTCACCCATCGCGTCGACGGCGTTTTTGGTCAGGTTTTCCAGCACCCAGCGGAACAACGAAGGAATCAGCGGCATTATCAGTTCGCCTTCAGGCAGATTGATTTCAAACTCGAACTTGTTGGAGAAGCGCTTTTGCAAATAATCCATCGTGTCGCGGATGAGATAATTGATGTCGGTAGGTTCCAGTACGGGTACCGAGCCGATTTTTGAGAAGCGGTCGGCCACGATTTGCAGCCGCTCGATATCTTTTTCCATTTCGTGGGTGCCCACAAACGGCTCTTCCTGCATTTTCAGCAATTCAATCCAGCCCATCAGCGAGGAGAGCGGGGTGCCTAATTGGTGTGCGGTTTCCTTGGCCATACCTGCCCACACCTGATTTTGCTCTGAGCGGCGGGCATAGCTGAACAACAGGTAAGCGATGAGTAGGAACAAAGCAAACACAAAGAACTGAATCATAGGGTAATAGCGCATCTGTTCCACCAAATCGGAGGTGCGGTAGAAGATGGTGGCTTTGCCCGTGTTCATGAACTCGATTTGTAACGGGTCGTTCTCATCGGCCATGATGGCCAATTGTCGTTGCACGTAGGCAGTGTCACGCATCATGATGGAGTCGAGATTGCCGAAGCCGAGGATTTGACTTTGGTCTTCGTTGGTGATGATGACGGGTGCGCCCACCGAGTTAAGTGTGATTTCCTCCATAAAGTGGTCGATCATGGCTTCCAAGACGGCCTTCAGCTCGGTGTAGTTCAGTGACTCGTTGTAATACAGCCATTGCACAATGCCGTAGCCCGGGTCAATCTTGATAGGAGGAAACTTGGAGTAGGCCTCTTTCATCTCGGCATCGAAAACCTTTTTCCCTTCTTGTTCGGGCGGCAAGTTGTTGAACGACAATATGTTGTCTTTTCCATCAGTAAGCACTAACGGAATGCTGATGTTGTTTTGGATGATGTCCAAATAGACCGCAGTGTTCTCATTGGACGAAATGTCGATAAGGCGACGATAGGCGTTGGCCAACAAGTCGACGCGCAATTGCTCTTGTTCGCTCACCTTGTTGAAAAACTCCTCCGTTGATTTCATCATCATGGCGTGTTGCTCCATGGCGGCGGCCCACATCTTCACCTGTCGGGTTTCCTGCTCGGCAATGGACTTCACAAGACGGTTGGTGTACCATAGCGAGGCGGCAATGACCAGCATGGCCACTACGGCCAAGGCCCATTTCCAGCGTTTTTTGTGTGTATAAAGGTTCGTTTTCACAATGAAAAAACGAGAATTTTGCCCGAATATTATATTTTTTTTCGCATCCGTCCTACAGGAATGCCAAGTTGCTCCCTGTACTTCGCCACGGTGCGTCGCGCGATGGGATAGCCCTTGTCCTTCAGCACGAACATCAGTTGCTCGTCGGTCATGGGATTGGCCTTGTCTTCATTGTCCACCGCGTCTTTCAGGATTTTCTTGATTTCGCGTGTCGAGACCTCTTCGCCCTCGTCGTTGGTGATGCCCTCGCTGAAGAAGTATTTCAGCTGATGGGTGCCGTAGGGTGTTTGCACATATTTGCTGTTGGCCACGCGCGAAACGGTGGAGATATCCAACCCGATTTTGTCGGCCACATCCTTGAGAATCATGGGCTTGAGCTTGGTTTCATCGCCGGTCAGGAAGTAGTCCTCCTGTAAGTCGATAATAGCCTTCATGGTGGTGTAGAGCGTGTTTTGCCGTTGGTTGATGGCATCGATGAACCATCGGGCGGAGTCGATTTTCTGTTTCACGAACTGTGCGGCTTCCTGCATGTTGCGGGTGTCCTTGCTCTTGCTGAACTCGTCGAGCATCTTGAGGTATTGTTTGCTGACGTGAAGCTCGGGCACGTTGCGACCGTCCAACGAAAGCTCGATTTTCCCATCCCTCACCGAGACGAAGAAGTCAGGCGTGATGTAATGTATGTTTTTCGTGCCAGAAGTGGAGGCATCGGCGGGCTTCGGGTTGAGCTTCAGAATGGCGTCCAAGGCGGGTTTCAGCTCGCGGTTGCTGACGTTCAACTTTTTGGCAATCTTGTCGTAGTGCTTGCGCGTGAATTCCTCAAAGCATTCCTTGATGATGGTCATGCTCAACTTGTAGTCCATGTAAGGGCTTTGGTTTTCCGCCTGCAACCGTTGCAGCTGGATGAGCAGGCATTCTTGCAAGTTGCGTGCGGCAATTCCCGGAGGATCAAGCTGTTGCACAATGTGCAGCACGTTTTCCACTTCCTTCTCAGTGGTGGCAAGGTTCATGGTGAAGAGCAGGTCGTCCACGATGTTCGGCACGGGACGGTTGAGGTAGCCGTTGTCGTCCAAATTGCCAATGATGTACTCACCAATGAGAAGCTGCTCATCCGTGAGGTCGTGGTAGGCCAATTGCTGGTTCAGATAGTCCTGAAAAGTCTCCTCATTGACCACGGGTGCCTCATAGACATCGTCGTCGCCGCTGTAGTTGTTGGCTTGCAGCTTGTAGGAATAGTCGTCCAAGTCCTCTTCGGGCAGGTAGTCGTTGATGTCGAATTCGTCGTCCTTGTTGAAATCGACCTCATCATCATTGTAGTCGTCGTTTTCGCCGTCGTCGGCGTTGTCAACGGTTGGCTCGTTGTCCTCATAGTCGTCGTGATCATGCGACTCCTCCAAGGCGGGGTTGACTTCAAGCTCCTCCTTGATGCGCTGTTCGAGTTCCATGATGGGCAGTTGCAGCAGCTTCATCAGTTGGATCTGCTGTGGCGACAGTTTCAGCTCCTGCCGCTGGGTTTGAGACAATCGTTGGTTATTCATTTAGTTAGGAGTTAGGAGTGTGGAGTTAGGAGTTGGTAGTTTTCCTGAATTTAGTCAACACTACTAACTCCTCACTCCACACTATGTTAATACAAGCAATTCTTCGGTGTTCTCGGGAAAGGAATGACGTCACGGATGTTGGTCATGCCAGTGATGAAGAGCAGCAGGCGCTCGAAGCCGAGGCCGTAGCCCGAGTGAGGCACCGAACCGAAGCGGCGGCTGTCCAAATACCAGTTCATGGATTCCTCGGGGATGCCGACTTCATGCATACGATCGAGGATCTTATTAATATCGGTCTCGCGCTCGGAGCCACCTATGATTTCGCCGATGCCTGGGAAGAGTACATCCATGGCACGGACGGTCTTGCCGTCTTCGTTCTGCTTCATGTAGAAAGCCTTGATTTCCTTCGGATAATCAGTCAAAATGACGGGCTTCTTGAAGTGCTTTTCGACCAAATAACGCTCGTGCTCCGACTGCAAGTCTACGCCCCAACCGTTGACGGGATACTGGAACTTGCCCTTCTTGTTGTAGTTGGAGTTGCGCAGAATGTCGATGGCCTCGGTGTAGGTCAGGCGCACAAACTCATGTTCCAGCACAAAGTGCAGTTTGCTGATGAGCTCCATCGACTTGTCTTCCTCTTTCTTGCCCTTCTCTTCGTCTTGCAGGCGCTTGCTGAGGAACTGGAGGTCGTCCATATTATTGTCCAAAGCGTACTGAATCAAGTACTTGAGCATCTCTTCGGCCAAATCCATGTTGTCGTTGATGTCGTAGAAGGCCATCTCCGGTTCAATCATCCAGAACTCGGCCAAATGGCGTGTGGTGTTGGAGTTTTCGGCGCGGAAGGTCGGGCCAAAGGTGTAAATCTTGCCCAAAGCCGTGGCCGCCAACTCGCCTTCAAGCTGACCCGACACGGTGAGGTTGGTCGACTTGCCGAAGAAGTCCTGTTTATAGTCGATGTTGCCTTGATCGTCGCGAGGGATGTTGTTGAGGTCGAGGGTGGTCACTTGGAACATCTCGCCGGCACCTTCAGCATCAGAGGCGGTGATTAATGGCGTATGGATGTTGTAGAAACCTCTCTCAGTGAAGAACTTATGGATGGCGAATACCATGGCGTGGCGTAGACGCATCACAGCACCGAAAGTGTTGGTGCGGAAGCGCAGGTGGGCGATGTCGCGCAAAAACTCCAAAGAGTGTTTCTTGGGTTGCAGCGGATATTCGTCGGGGTTGGCCGGCCCGAACAATCCGATTTCCTTCACGGAAAGTTCCACTGCCTGACCGCTGCCCATCGAGGCGACCAAAACGCCCTTGGCCCACAGCGATGCGCCAGCATGCATCAAGGCCAGTTTTTCTTCTGGAATCACGTTCAGGTCGATGACCAATTGCAGGTTGTTGATGGTGGAGCCGTCATTCAAGGCGATGAAGGCCACGTTCTTGCTGCCGCGCTTGTTGCGCACCCAGCCCATTACAGTAATCTCATTGTCAGAGGCTTGCATCTGCAAGGCTTGCTTGATTTCTACTCTTTTCACGGTATGATGATTTTTCTTTGTTGTCCAATTGATTTTACACCGCAAAATAACAAAAAAAAATGCTATGGTCGAATAAAATTCTATACATTTGCAATCATTATGGCGAATACATACACACAATTGTACACCCACATTGTTTTCCACACGAAAAGCACGGGCATCATCATGCGCGATGAGGATTTGGGGCGTGTATTTGAATATATTGGTGGGATTATTCGTAGTGAAGGTTCGATCCCGTTTGCCATTGGTGGTGTCGCCGACCATATTCATATATTAATGTCATTGCCAAAAACACTTGCCTTGTCGGAAATGGTTCGTATCATCAAGGCAAAAAGCAGTAAATGGTTGAAAACGGTGGATTCGTATTATGAGCCGTTCCAATGGCAAGAAGGGTATGGGGCGTTTAGTGTCAGTCCATCATTGATGGAGCGGACGAAACAATACATTTTCGGGCAAGCGGAACATCATAATACAAAATCGTATCATGACGAATATTGCGAAACATTGAATGAATATGGAATTGAATATGACGAACGATATGCATTTGGGGATTGAACATGCGGATTCCTATCACCCCTACGGGGTTCCATCGGAATCGGATTGCCGTTTGTCGGCAGGGGTTCCATTTCATTCCACCGCCTACCTAAATTCCGTCGTCCCTACGGGACTTCACCACAGCCCCGTAGGGGCGCAGGACATTAAGCAGGTGGTTTCAACCCCTGCTCTAACACATAATAATCCTCTAATCCTCTCCGGCCCCTGCAGCATAGAAAGCGAGGCTCAAATCCTCGCCACAGCACGTGCCTTGACGAAAATCCCCGAAGTAACCATGCTCCGTGGCGGTATCTGGAAGCCGCGCACCCGCCCCGATGCCTTTGAGGGCCGGGGAGAGCAAGGTCTCGTCTGGCTCCGCGAAGCGAAACGGGAAACCGGACTGCCTACCGCCACCGAAGTGGCCACGCCCGAGCATGTCGAACTGGCCCTGAAATACGAAGTCGATGCGCTGTGGATCGGGGCGCGGACGGTCGTCAATCCGTTCTCGGTGCAACAGTTGGCCGATGCTTTGAAAGGCGTGGACATTCCCGTGTTCATCAAGAATCCCGTTTCGCCCGACTTGAACCTCTGGCTTGGTGCCTTCGAGCGTTTCCAAAAGGCGGGCGTGAAGCAGTTGGCGGCCATCCATCGCGGATTCTCGTATTACAAGGAGTCGCCGTATCGCAACTTCCCGATGTGGGAGATTCCGATTGAGCTGACGCAACGCTTGAACGTGCCGCTCATCACCGATGTGAGCCATATCTGCGGCAACCGCGACCTGCTGCAAGCCACCGCGCAAAAGGCCCTCGACCTCGCTACGGATGGATTAATGATAGAATGTCACATTAATCCCGCCGAGGCCTTGACCGATGCCAAGCAGCAAATCACACCAGAAGAGTTGAAAACATTGCTCTCCAACCTGACCTTCCGTGCCAAAAACTCTGGCAGCGTGGAGCGCGACCTCGCCAACCTTCGCGGCGAAATCGACGACATCGACAGTGAATTGTTGCAATTATTGGCTCGCCGAATGGAAGTGAGTGCGCAGATTGGCGAATACAAAAAGCAGAACAATGTAACTGTAGTTCAGATGGACCGCTGGAAAAAAATCCTCGCCGACCATGTGTCAACGGGCGCCGATTTGGGACTCTCGTCTGAAATGGTTACCGAGATTTTCGAGGCCATCCACCAAGCTTCCATCGAGCGGCAAAGTTGCATCATGGAAGGATAAATCCGATTTTTCTTACACCTTATTAATTAATATATAGGCTCAGTTGGTGACGGTGAGCTTGTTTCCGTCGTACATCGTGCTGTATTGGATGAGTGGGAAAACCGTCTCGCCCTCGGTGGGGAAGCTGGGAATCATGTCTGGTTCAGCAATGATGATTTGTCCATTCAGGATGTTATAGTAAGCGTTGTTGCAGCGGTCAACGACAAAAGGAAAGTCGACCACGAGTCGGGTAGTGTTACCGTGGCTGTCGGTACAAGCATCAGGAAAGTTGGGTGGAATGCGGTCATAGGCCAGAAATTCTGTCTCATTCATGCGGTAGATGATGATGCCGCGGCTGTCGCTGTTTGGGTCGCTGGTAAGATATTCCCAACCGCTGATAGTGTTGAGCGGCTGATGCTCCATTGTATTGGGATAGATAGTGAAATTGATGTAGGCTTGTGGCCGATTGGGGTTCTGCGGATAGTGCTCGCATCCCTGCCACGCCATTGTCAACAGGGCCGCCAAGATGATGATTCCATTTCTTTTCATAGTACTAAGGAAACGCTTTTTTCGTGAAATTCGTATGTTTTCACGGAAATTTCTTTATTTTTGCCGCCCAAAACATAGAGCAATGAAGAAAATTAAAGGTTTCGTTTGCATCCTGCTGAGCCTTGTTCTATTACTTGGCTCGTGCGCTTCGCAGCAGTCACGGGCCATGCGCAAGGCCGAACGGCAGATGGAAAAGCAGGAGAAAAAGAGCCAGCGCGAATATAAAAAAGCCAAGGATGCACACTACAAGCACCAGGCAAAGAAGACTCAGAAGATGATCAAAAAGGACAAACGCCACGCCGAACGGATGCGCCGGAGGCAACGAAGCAACCCATTTTTCTCCTCTTGAGGCCGTTTTATTATCTAAAATGTAGCTACCCTAAAATAGAACAAAAAAATTCTCTCAAAAATGTTATTTTTATAAATTACTAAATTTCAATCGAATAACACAAATTAAACAATTTTCTTGAAGAAAAAAACACGCAAAAAGATGATTTTTCTTGCGTACTTTCAAAGAAGGTTGTAATTTTGACGACTTTTAATGCACTAAACAAAGTAGTATTACATAAAATTACAAGGTATGTTTAAAAATTTACTAATGACCCTTGCCGTCGTCTTGGCCACCTGCTCGATGACCATGGCACAAGCGCAAGGAAGACTCAAAGGCAAGATTACCGACGAAACTGGAGAACCGGTACCATTTGCGAACGTCATTGTTGAAAAGGGCGGATCGCAGGTGGGAGGTGCATCCTCGGACTTTGACGGTAACTATGACATCAACCCGATTCCTCCGGGAACGTATGACCTCAAGGCGAGCTGCATTGGCATGAACCCGTTCGTATTGCGCGGACTGGTTATCCCTGCCAACAAAATCACCGAGTACAACATCAAGATGGCCAGTGGCGCTATCAACATTAGCGAAGTCACGATCATCGATTACGAGATTCCTTTGATTTCAAAGGACAACACAACTTCAGGTGCCTCCATCACCGCAGAGGAAATCTCCAAGTTGCCTAACCGTACGGCTGAAGGTGTCGCCTCCAGCGTCGGTGGCGTTTTCTCGCAAGATGGTGAAGTCGGCTCCATCCGTGGTTCACGTGAAGGTGCCGTCTACTACATCGACGGTGTGAAGGTTATCGGTAGTGCCAGCGTCCCGCAAGGCGCTATCGACCAGGTGGACGTCATTCTCGGTGGTACGCCCGCGCAATATGGCGACGCCATGGGCGGTATCATCAACATGACCACCAAAGGCCCCAGCCGCACTTGGGGCGGCGGCATCGAAGTGGAACAGTCTGTTGAAGGCTATGGCCACACCCGTATCGGCGGTAGCTTGCAAGGTCCCATCTTGAAGAGCAAGAAGGAAGACCAAGAAGCTCTGCTCGGCTTCTTCCTCGCTGCCGACTACAACCGCAACAAAGTGGGTTCACTCTCCGCAGTAGGTTTCTACCACGCCACCGACGAATGGCAGGACTACATTGAGCAACACCCGCTGACTTTGACGGGTCAGGGCTTCAGTACCTACCAAACGGCGGCTTTCACCGATGCCCAAACCGACCTGGTTCACACGAGATTCCTCAACAACACCAACAACCAGAGCCTCAACGTTACGGGTAACTTCAACATCCGCACGGGCAAAAACACCAACTTGACCATCGGTGGTTCGTTCTACCAGCGCGACGGTCACTATTCCGGTGGTCGTGGAAACCATTATTTCAACACGGATAAGAACTATATGAGCAAGTCGGGCACCTACCGCGGCTATATCCGTTTCTCACATCGTTTCCCGACCGATCCTGAAAGCACCTCTCTGATTTCCAACTTCTACTACAGCTTGCAGTTGGACTACACGCACGTGATTTCGGAATCGGGCGACCCCGACCTGTGGAACAATGTCTTTGCATACGGCAACATCGGTAAGTTCCTCACCAGAAAGGAAGCTACCTACTCGGCTGGCGCAAATGTTGACTCCGTGCTTGTTGACGGTCTATACTACAAAAACTTCACCGACGTTTATGCGCTGAACACTTGGGACCATGACACCCTCGTTGAATTCACCCCGTCGGACTTCAACCCCTTGCTCGCGACTTATGTCGAGAATTACTACGACCTTTATACCCCCTTTGGCGCCGAAGGTTATTTTGACACCAAAACGAACATCCTGTTGAACAACGGTCTATACAACGGCGTGGCTCCTGGTCGTGTCTACAGTCTCTACTCCGTGCCGGGCACCATCCAGGCTTCTTACGGCAAGAGCGTGGAAGACCAGATTGCCTTTAATGCCAACGTAGCCATGACCATCGGTAGAGGCGACAACAGCCATGAAGTCAAGTTGGGCTTCCAATATGAGCAAAGGAACGAAGCCGCCATGTCGTACAGCTCCAACTACTGGTCGCTGATGCAGGATATGGCCAACTTCCACATTAAGGAATTGGACGTGAATCATCCCTTCGCCACCAGCTACGACGGCTATGTTGATACCGTGAAGTTTTACAGAATGTATGACGCCACGTCACAATATGTGTTCGACTCCAGACTGCGTCAGGCTATGGGCCTCCCAGTTGACGGCTTGGATTACATCCTCATCGATACGTATGACTTCAACGACAACACCATCCAATATTACGATAAGGATGGTAATTTGAAGACGGGTCGTGTGAACGGCGGCCTCAACCTCAATATGTTCTCGGCCGACGAATTGACCCGTGACGGTAACCTCTACGTTTACTACTACGGTTACACTTACGACGGCAGCAGAAAGTACGGTTTGACCGAGCGTCCTTCACTGTCCAACTTCTTTAACGACACCGACGAAAACGGCGTGTTCACCCGTCCGATTGGCTCCTTGCAGCCCATCTACATGGCAGGTTACATCTCCGATAAATTCGCATTCAAAGACCTGATCTTCAACATCGGTGTCCGTGTCGACCGCTACGATGCCAACCAAAGCGTGCTTAAGGATCCTTACGTCCTTTACGACTTCTATACTGTTGGCGACCTTGCCCAAAACGGCAAAATCAAGATGGATGACGAATCCTACGCTACCGTTCCGGGTAACATTGGCAGCGACTACGTTCCTTATGTGAATAAGATCAGCGAAAAGACAGAAATCGTCGGTTACCGTAAGGGTAATGTTTGGTACAACAGCGTAGGTGCTGAAATTTCCGACCCGAGCGTCCTCGACAAGGGTACCGGCGTTTCGCCTTGGATCAAGAATGCTGACCAGCAGAGAGTGGACATCAACTCGTTCAAGGACTACGATCCTTCTTGGAGCATCATGCCTCGTATCTCGTTCTCCTTCCCGATTTCGGATGAGGCTTTGTTCTTCGCCCACTATGACGTGCTGACTCAGCGTCCTTCCAGCAATGACTACTGCAGCCCGCTGTACTACTACAACTTCAACGAGATTTCGGGCACCCTCGACAACCCCGACTTGAAGCCTGCTCAGACCATTGATTACGAACTCGGTTTCACGCAGAAAGTGACCAACACTTCTTCGTTGACCATCACGGCTTACTATCGTGAGCTTCGTAACATGATTCAGATGTACCGCTTCAACGGTGCTTACCCGAAGGCTTACAACTCCTACAGCAACCTCGACTTCGGTACCGTCAAGGGTTTGACCGCCGAATACGACTTGCGTAGAACCAAGAACGCCCGTGTGCGTGCCAGCTACACCTTGCAGTTCTCCAACATGACCGGTTCGTCGACCACCACCGCTGCCGCTTTGATTGCTGCCGGTGTGCCTAACTTGAGATCGACGTTCCCGACCAACTCCGACCGTCGTCACGGCTTCAACCTCGTGCTCGACTATCGTTTTGCCGATGGCAAGAAGTATGACGGCCCCGTCATCAACCGCAAGAACAGCGACAAGGCTCCCATCCAACTCTTGGCCAACACCGGTGTGTCTCTGACCGTCGGCGGTGGTTCGGGTACGCCTTACACGGCCTCCCGTACCGTTACTTCCCCGATTTCAGGTGGTACCCAACTGCTGAAAGGTACCTACAACGGTTCCAGAATCCCTGCTTCCTTCCGCTTCGACCTCCGTGTTGACAAGGACATCAAGTTCAACCTCGGTGGCAACAAGGAAGGCAAGACCGGTCGCGATGCTTTCGTGAACGTGTACGTGCAGATTCTGAACCTGCTGAATTCGAAGAACATCACCAACGTGTATGCCGCCACCGGTAACCCCGATGATGACGGTTATCTGACGGCTCCCGAATGGCAGCGTGAAATCAACAGCACCGTCGACCCGCAGGCATTCACTGAGATGTATCGTCTGTATGTGAACAGCGGCGGCAACTACTCCACGCCCCGCCAGATCAGAATTGGTTTGAGCTTTAACTTCTAACTGCGAGCATTGAATTCACAACGATAAATTATAAGTATCATGAAGAATATATTTCGAATTATGTTAGCAGCGCTGCTTGTGGTAAGTGCTGTGATTCCAGGAAAGGCTGAAGTCTACAAATATGAGAAAACTGGCCACAAAGGCCAGCGTGCCCAGACTGCAGCCGGATGCGCTCCCTCGTCTTCCTTCGAATGGTTAGACATCAACAACGTGAGAACGCGTATCAATGCCGGTGGTGACATGTGGTGGGACCTCCCAGGTGGAACCGGTTCCAAGTACTACATTCCCGCCAACGGTGTGGCTACCTCTTTGTATGCAGGCTCCCTTTGGATTGCTGGCGTCGACATCAACGGCCAGCTGAAGTGCGCCGCTCTGCGTTTCCGCCAAGTCGGTAACGACTATTACACCGGCCCTCTGACGACCGACGGTAGAGCTACCATCGACGACGTCACCTGCGCCGCTTGGGACAAGATTTTCAAGATTACCCGTGCCCAAGTCGATGAATTCCTCGCCAACTGCGACGAAAACGGTATCCCGAGCTCATCTTATGTGATGCCGTCCATCATCAAGAATTGGCCTGCTCATCCGGGTGAAAACGACCCCGCCGGTATCAGCCACTATCTCGCTCCTTTCTATGACAGAGACGGCGACGGTGAGTACGACCCCACCCAAGGTGACTATCCTTATTATGACATCACCAACGAGCTTTGCCACACCAAGATTCCGACCAAGGACGAGGAAATCGAAGGCACCATCTACGGCTCCATCCTTGCCGACCAGGTGCTGAAAGGCGACCAAACCCTGTGGTGGATCTTCAACGACAAGGGTGCTTCCCACACTGAGTCGGGTGGTGACGCCATCGGTATCGAAGTGCGTGCCCAAGCTTTCGCTTTCTCCACGAACGACGAAATCAACAACATGACGTTCTACAGCTACGAAATCATTAACCGTTCAACCTATGTTTTGACAGGCACTTACTTCTCGCCCTGGACCGATATTGACCTCGGTTATGCTCAGGACGACTTCGTCGGCTGCGACGTCGCACGCGGTCTCGGCTATGGTTACAACGGTACCGCCGTTGACGGTAGCGGTCAGCCTGAAGCCTACGGTAGCCAACCTCCGGCGATTGGTATCGACTTCTTCCAAGGCCCTTACATGGACCCCGATGGACTGGATAACCCCAAATACACCTATACGATTAATGCTACTGCTGTTATCGACCCCTCAACGGGTGATACCATTTCGGTGGTTTATGACACCACAAATTATACCCAAATCGTTGACGAGAGCATCAACGGCGTGAACTTCGGCAACGGCATCATCGATGACGAACGTTTCGGTATGCGCCGCTTCGTGTATCACAACAACAGCTCCGATGATAACGGTGACCCCGAGACCGCTCCTCAATACTACAACTACCTGCGTGGTATTTGGAAGAACGGTGCCAAGATGCGTTATGGTGGCAATGCCTACACGGGTAGCGATGTGGTCGGCCCTGAGTGCGACTTCATGTTCCCTGGCGATTCTGACCCGTGGAACTGGGGTACCCAAGGCTTCCCGCCCAATGCCAACTACAACACTTCTGGTAAGTACTGGACCGAGGAACAGTGCGGCAACTCGCCTGCTGACCGTCGTTTCATGCAGTCGGCTGGTCCCTTCACGCTGCAACCTGGCGCTGTCAACTACATCACTTTCGGTGTGCCGTGGGCACGTGCCACTTCCGGCGGCCCCTGGGCTTCTGTGGAGCTGCTGCGCGTGGTTGACGACAAGTGCCAAGCTTTGTTCGACAACTGCTTCAAAGTCATCGACGGCCCCAGCGCTCCCGATTTGACCATCCGCGAACTCGACCAAGAACTTATCATCTATCTGTCGAACACCGCCCTTTCCAACAACTACAAGGAAGGTTACAGCGAACTGGATCCTGAGATTCCGGAGATGAGAGTGGACAACGATATGAAGCTCGACTCAACGGCCATCGCTTGCCAGATTGATGGTGTCGACACGGTTATTTACAAGTATTATTATAAGAACGATCAGGACACTACCTTCTACGACAGATACTATCGTTTTGAAGGTTACAAGGTCTACCAGTTGGCCAATGCCGAAGTCGGCTCCGATGAGTTGAACGACAACAACAAGGCTCGTTTGGTCTTCCAGTGCGACATTCGTAACAATGTGGCTCGCCTGATTAACTACGAGTATGACGAATCGCTGCAAGCCAGTGTGCCTGTCCTGAAAGTGGACGGTGCTGATGGCGGTATTACCCACAGCTTCGTGGTGAGAGAAGACAAGTTTGCCACGGGCAACAACCCGACCCTTGTCAACCACAAGACCTATTACTTCATGGCTGTTGCATACTCTTACAACAACTTCGCTCCTTATCATACCGACGATGCCACCGGCCTCTACGGTCAGAAGAAGCCTTATTTGGAAGGCAGAAAGAACATCCAAGTGTATGCGGCTGTTCCGCACAAGATTGTTGACGGTACCGTACTCAATTGCAAGTATGGCGATAGCCCGGCCATTACGCGTATCGTTGGTCAAGGTAACGGCGGCAACGAACTTGAACTCAGCCGTGCCACTATTGAGGAAATTTTGAGCAAGCCCATGGCTGACGATTCCATCAACGTGTTTGGTAGCCCCGATTATCCTATCGCTTATCACCCGACCTACGAAATCGGTTACGGTCCTTTGGGCGTCAAGATTATCGACCCGCTGAATGTGGTTACCACCTCTTATGAATTGTGGTTTGACACCTTGTTCCAGTCTACCACCTATAACGTGACGGGCGACCTCTCCATCCAAGGCGACTCTGCTGTTCGCATGGCTTCGCACTGGTATCTGAAAGACAAGACGACGGGTGAGGTGTTCGAGAGCGACACGACTACGGTTTACGGTGATGAAAAGATGTTCATCGACAGAGGTATCTCCGTCCTCGTTTACCAACCTTACTATTTCGGCCGTATCGATGTGGGTTCAACTTTCTATGACCAAGAATGGCACCCTGTCCAAGCTGTGGTGGCACCAAACAACGGTGTGATTACCTCCTCCATCGAATTTGACGACCCGACTAATAAGTGGCTTGACGGTCTCCGCGACAAGGACATTCCTGGCACAGTGCTGAACTGGATTCGTTCGGGAACGTACTACGACAAGGATGACGCTTCAAACAACGACTACAACATGACATCTGACGCATATAATTCTGCTGGTAAGAGCCAACCTTGGGATCCAAGCGAGAACTTCGAGAAGATTGCTTACGGTACGTGGGCTCCTTACCTGCTGACCGCTGTGAAGACCTCAACGATTCCAGCTCCCATGTTTAACAGCAACACACGTGATACCGATAAGTTCAAGCTCACTGCAAGTGTCGATATCGTGTTCACCTCCGACACCAACCTCTGGACGCGTTGCCCCGTGATTGATGTTTGCGAAGACAGAAACCTTTCCGAAGGCTTTGTCCGTCCGTTCAGCTTGCGTATGCACGCTTCCATCGACAAGAAGGGCCGCTCAAGAGAAGGCGACTTCAAAGAGCGTGAGGGCTCGCTTGACCCGTCCGATCCCGACTTCATCGCCCCGCAAGGCATGGGCTGGTTCCCAGGCTATGCGATTGATGTGGAATCAGGCGCACGTCTGAATATGGTTTACAGCGAAGACTCCTATCTTGAAGACATGAACGGACGCGACATGATCTTCAACCCCACCAAGCTCCTCAAGTCGACCGTCGACGGTGAAAACGGTGAGATGTCTCAATTGCTGGATCCGTCCATCATCCGAAATTATGGCACCGACAATGAGCCTGTGATGGGTGGTAAGCACTTCGTCTACATCTTCCGCATGGACTCCATCCCGATGGCCGCTACTTCTCCCTGGAAGGAGATGAAAAACTATGGCTATGATGGCGGTAGGTTGCTTTACAACACTCTGATGGCCATTCAGAACACCAATAACAACAATGTGGCCAACGGTTTGAGATATAACTTCTTCAAGATGGCCATGTGGGTGGGTATCCCGATGGGTATTGAAGGCACCGAGTGGCTGCCCGAAGGCAATGACTGCCGTATCCGTATCCGCGTAGCCAAGCCTTACGATGTTGGCTATGCCGGAATACCGCTGAAGAAAGAATCGGAGGAGTTGATGATCAACAACCTGTATCCGAAGTACGAGTTCTCGATTGAAGGCATGAATCCGACGATGAATGATCCTGTGAAGTCAGACGAAGACCTCGATTTGATTACCGTGGTGCCCAACCCGTACTACGCCTATTCGAACTACGAAAGCAACGCTCTGACCAACAGGGTGAAGATCGCCAACCTGCCCAAGCGCTGCGTTGTGACTATCTTCTCCATCAACGGCACGAAGGTTCGTCAGTTCAAAAAGGACAATGACGATCCCAACATCAACTGGGATTTGACCAACTATGCCAACACACCGGTAGCGAGTGGCTTCTACTTGATTCACGTCAAGGATCTCACCAGTGGTGGTGAGAGAACCATCAAGTTCTTTGGTGCCATGCGTAAGATTGACCTGAACACCTTCTAAATTCAATGTAACTGCTAACCCATTAAATTATCACATCATGAAAAGATTATTCAGATATATTACGATGATTCTGGCCGTCCTCTTTGGATTCACAGTATCACAAGCATTTGCAGGTAATCCGGATCGTTCAGGCCAGGCAGGAGCTCCCGAACTTCTGATTAACCCTTGGGCCGCTTCTGCGGGCTGGGGTAACGCGGGCATGTCGTCAGTGCATGGCGTTGATGCCCTCTTCGGTAACGTTGCTGGCATCACGGCCACCAACAAGTTCGATGCCAATTTCACTTACACGAGCTGGCTGGCTGGCTCGGGCGCCGACATTCACGTGTCAGCATTCGGTTTGCTGGCCCGCGTGGGAGAATCGAGCGTGCTCGGTGTCTCTATGATGTCGTTCAGCTTAGGTGTAATCCCCGTGACGACCACAGAAAACCCCGATCCAGGAACCCTCGGCACCTATAAGCCCAGCTTGATGAACATCAACTTGAGCTTCGCCAAGGCATTCTCCAACAGCATCAGCGGTGGCTTCAACTTGAAGATCATCAGCGAGTCCATCAGAGACATGGGCGGTGTCGGTATCGCTATTGATGCCGGTATCCAGTATGTCACCGGTCCTTTCGACAATGTTCACTTCGGCATCACGCTGAAGAACATTGGACCCACGATGAAGTTCTCGGGAGATGGTTTGTCGTACAAAGCCTTCCTCGTCGAGGGCGACCCGAACCAGTTCACCGTTGTCCAACGTGCCGACGAGTTTGAATTGCCCACCCAGTTGAGCATCGCAGCCGCCTACGACTTCGTCCTCGGCGAGACTTCGAGACTGACTCTGGCTGGCAACTTCTGCTCCAACTCCTTCACCAAGGACCAACTGACCTTTGGACTTCAGTACAACTGGAACGAAATCCTTCTGGTTCGTGCCGGCTATACTTGGGAGAAAGGTATCTGGGCCAAAGGTGGCTTCGAAGATGTGGACGAATGCATGAACGTCAACAGAGGCTTGAGCGCCGGTCTGTCTGTGCAGGCTCCCCTCAGCAAGGGCGAGAATCCTGTAAGACTGGCTGTCGACTATGCCTTCAGAGACACCTTCACCTTCAAAGGTCACCACAGCGTCGGTGTAAGATTAATTTTCTAAAATCGCTCGCGATATAGAAATAATTCGTATTTTTGCAGTCGCAAACCAAAGGAAGACCCTTATTTCGGTAAGGGTCTCCTTTTTTGACGCTTTTTTTGAACAAAAACTAATGTCATGTCAGAAATCAAATACTTTACCCCAGAGGGGTTGCAGAAGCTGAAAGACGAATTGGACGACCTCATCCTGCGTGAGCGTCCGCGTATCGTTCAGGCCATTCAGGAAGCCCGCGACAAAGGCGACCTTTCCGAGAACGCAGAATACGATGCCGCCAAGGAGGCACAGGGATTGTTGGAAGCCAAAATCGCAGAATTGCAGGACTTGATTTTCAACGCCCGCATCCTCGACGAGTCGAAGATGGACACTTCTAAGGTTTTGTTGTATTCCACGGTCAAAATCAAGAACATCAAGTCCAACATGATGATGACCTACGCCATCGTGCCCGAAAAGGAAGCCAACTTCAAGGAAGGGAAGATTTCCATCAACTCACCCATCGGAAAAGGCTTGCTGGGCAAGCAGGTGGGCGAAATTGCCGAAATCATGGTGCCCGCCGGCAAAGTGCAGTTTGAAATCCTCGAAATCACGCGATAAAACCTATTGTTATGGCTACTATTTTTTCAAGAATCGTGAAAGGGGAAATCCCTTGCTACAAGATTGCAGAAAATGACGAGTTTTTTGCCTTTCTCGACATCAATCCCGTGGCGAAAGGCCACACCTTGGTGATTCCCAAGCGCGAGAATGACTATATCTTTGCATTGGAGGACGAAGAGCTATCCGCCATGATGGTATTTGCCAAAAAGGTGGCCAAAGCCATTGAAAAAGCCGTGCCTTGCAAGCGCATTGGCGTGGCTGTCATTGGTTTGGAAGTGCCTCACGCGCATATTCACCTCATCCCTATCACGCAGGAAGGCGACATGGACTTCAAGAAAGAACATGTACACCTCAGCGAGGCAGAATTCCTCGAGATACAAAAACGTATCGTAGAGCAACTTTAAAAGAATCGGGACGCACCAAGCACGTCCCGATTCTTTTAGTTTCCGAAATCATCAAATACTATGTTTTCCTTGGGCACGCCCAAGTCGTCGAGCATCCTCAGCACGGCCGAAATCATCATCGGCGGGCCGCAGAGATAGTATTCGATTTCCTCGGGTTCGGGGTGGTTTTTCAGATAACGCTCAAAAATCACATTGTGGATGAAGCCGACGTCGCCCGTCCAATGGTCTTCTGGCTTTGGCTCCGATAGCGCAATGTGGAAACTGAAATTGGGGTGCTCTTGCTCCAATTCGGTGAAGTCGTCCACATAGAACAGCTCGCGCAATGAACGGCCACCGTACCAAAAGGAAGCCTTTCTTGCCGTGTTTTTGGTCTTGACTTGGTCGAAAATCTGCGAGCGCATGGGCGCCATGCCCGCGCCGCCACCGATAAACATCATCTCCTTGTCTGTTTCCTTCACGTGGAACTCGCCGTATGGCCCGCTAATCATCACCTTATCGCCGGGTTTAAGTGAATAGATGTAAGAGGAGCAGATGCCCGGATTGACGTTCAGAAATTGGCCTTTTTTGCGGTCAAAGGGCGGCGTGGCGATGCGCACGTTGAGCATGATGATGTTTCCTTCACTCGGTGCGTTGGCCATCGAATAAGCGCGGAATTGGGGCTCAGGGTTGCGCATCTGCAAGTCCCAAAGGTGCATCTTGTCCCAATCCTCACGGTATTCAGGTTCCACATCCATATCCTTGAAGTCCACCGTGATTTTTGGGACATCCACTTGGATATAACCGCCCGCTGTGAAGTTCAGCGACTCGCCTTCGGGTAGCTTCACCACAAACTCCTTGATGAAAGTGGCCACATTGCGGTTGGAAACGACCTCGCACTCCCATTTCTTGACGTTCAGCACCGATTCAGGCACGATGATGCTGAGGTTTTCGTTCACCTTGGTTTGGCAGCCCAAGCGCCAATGGTCTTGGATTTGTTTGCGGGTGAAGAAGCCGACTTCGGTAGGCAAAATCGTGCCGCCGCCTTCCACTACGCGGCATTTGCACTGACCGCAAGAGCCTTTGCCGCCGCAAGCCGAAGGTAGATACACTTTCTGCTCGGCGAGCGTATTAATTAAGGTATTGCCCGTCGGCACAGACAGTTCTTTGTCATTGTTGATGGTGATTTTCACCTGGCCTTTGGGCAGGAGTTTGTTGCGCACCCAAAGCAGTAGGGCAACGAGTAGAAGAACGATGCCTAAGAAAACGGCGATGCTTAAAACTATGGTTGATGCGAGATTCATTGTTTCAAACTGCAATGCCCGTCAGCATTATGTCTTCATAAAGCGGAGACCATTGGTTTTCAATCATCAGAACAGGTTCTATACGGAGATTCACTTTGCGCACATTACGATTAAGAGCGATGGAAAGTTTCAGCCAGTCGCCTTCAAGGGTAGGAATGATAACGGCTACATCAATGTCACTCCATGGATTAGCGTTTCCTTTGCTATAAGAACCATAAAGATACACTTTGGCCTTGCCGTCGAAAAGAGGCGCAATCGCTTGTTTGTATTCTCTTACAATGTCAAGAGCCTCGGCTTGTGTCAGAACTTTTGGAGTATCCATTGCTTGAAAAGTTTGGTTTTCTCAATAATATCATGACTTGCCTGTTCATTCAGGTGTGCTGCAAGGTTTTGTTTGTATTCAGGATAGCGGGCCTCAATATTCATCGGCACCATATAATCGATGAATTCCAATTGATCTTCGGTCATCTGTTCCAACAAGCCACAACTATCAAGCAGTTTGATATGGCTGTGGATGTAGGGAGGCATGTCGTCTCGTGTCGCAGTCCAATAGGCTTTGAGCAATTTTTCAATGACTTGATGACACATAAAAGCCACATAAAGCCAATGCTTTGTCAAGTGCATGTCCTCGGCAACATCAAGGTCTTCATTTGCAATGTCAAGCCAGTATTGGACTTTTTCTCGTTTTTCCATTTTGATAGTGTTTCTGCTTGCAAAATTAGAAAAATTTCCAAAATCGGTTTGCATGTTCCTTTTTTTTATGTACTTTTGCAGTTGGATTTGGTATTCCAAGTCCATATTAAATAGAAGCGTTATGCTTTTCTTTTGAATCGTAAACGTAGGAAATTTACGAATTTAGTACAAAGAGATAGCATAGTGGTTTCTCACGCATAGCGTGGGGCTACTATCTATGTTTGTACTAAAGGTAATTCCTACGACCTACGATTCAGAGCGTGGCATAGTCAGTTCTACGCTTCTTTTGTCGTAATAATTCGGAGCAAATGGATGCTCCTGTGCTTTAGGGACTGGAAGCCGAAGGTAAAAAATGAAGAAATGCACTATTCTTCTTTTCTGTATTGCTACTGTTTTGATGACGGCATGCACTAAATCAACAACTTATGAAATCTATAACGGAACTTCAGGTTATAGTATGTATGATGTCAAAGCATACGAGTATTCTGGATCGAGTGCTGTAGGGTACTACGATGTGGGATTCCTTTCTGCAAATGCTTCAAGTGGTTCTATTGAGGCTGCCAAAGATGCTAAACAAGTGAAAGTGGCTTTTAAATTCGTGCCCAATGGCAGTGTTTACACTACTGCCGATTATTATACAATTACAGAAGGCAGTCATACTATGATTCTTATTGAAGACCATACCCAAATTATTGGTGGCTCAAAAGGTGAAACCACAGTTGCAAGCATGTCGATTAAATGATAGTTTGCAAACAAATGCTGTTTTGCTTTCGATTTATAGTTTTATCCCCATAAACGCCATGAAAGCAATCCCCATTAAACCTGTGATAATGAACGAGATGCCCACGCCTTGAAGACCTTTGGGAATCTTGGAATAACGTAGTTTTTCTCGTATGGCCGCGATGCCAACGATGGCCAAAAGCCAGCCAAGACCCGAACCCAAGCCGAAAACCGCCGCTTCGCCCACATTGCTGAAGCCGCGTTCTTGCATGAACAGCGAGCAACCCAAAATGGCACAGTTGACCGCTATCAACGGGAGGAAGATGCCCAAGGCAGAATACAGCGACGGCGTGAAAGTTTCAATAATCATTTCCAAAATCTGCACGATGGCCGCAATGATGGCGATGAAAAGGATATAGGTCAGGAAACTCAAATCGACCGTGGCCAATTTGGGGCTAATCCATGCCAAAGCACCCGGAGCCAATAAGTATTTGTTCACCAAATAGTTGACAGGCACAGTGACCACCAACACGAAAGTCACGGCAAGCCCCAAGCCTGCGCTCGTTTTGACGGTCTTCGACACGGCCAAATAGGAACACATACCCAAGAAATAGGCGAAAATCATGTTGTCCACAAAGACCGATTTTATGAAAAGATTGAAGAGTTCCATGACCGCTTATTTTTGGTTGTTTTCCTGCATTTCAGGGTTACGCGTGCGTTGTATCCAGATGATGATGCCGACCACGATGAGTGCCATCGGCGGAAGAATCATTAAGCCATTATTCTGATAGCCTGCCTCATAGAAAGATGACGGAATAATTGGGTATCCAAGGAGTGTTCCAGAGCCAAACAACTCGCGGAAGAACGCCACGATGACGAGTATTAAGCTATAACCCAATCCGTTACCCAATCCATCCAAAAACGACTCCCAAGATCCATGCGACAATGCGAAAGCCTCCAAACGTCCCATGATGATGCAGTTGGTAATGATAAGGCCAACATACACAGAGAGTTGCTTGCTGACATTATAGGCGAAGGCTTTCAAGAACTGGTCGATTAGGATGACCAAAGTGGCGACCACCACTAACTGCACAATGATACGGATGCGTGAAGGGATACCCTTGCGCAATAACGAAATAATAAGATTGGAAAACGCCGTCACCACCGTCACTGAGGCACCCATTACCAAGGCAGGTTTGAGTTGGGCGGTTACGGCTAAGCAAGAGCAGATGCCCAACACCAACACGGTGACGGGATTGGTTTTGCGCAGAGGTTCTATGATGAGTTTTTTGACATTGGGCATGGCTTATTCTCCTTTCTCTGCGATTTTCTTCAAATAGGCCGAATACTTCTCCAAAGTATTGTCAATCATTTCTTTAACACCATTTGAGGTTTTTGTTGCTCCCGTGATGGCATCGAATTCGATGGGAATCGTGCTGCCGTTGTCCATGATTTGCTTGCCGGCAAATTGGCCTTGGAATTTCTCCGTAGTAATCTCGCCGCCCAACCCCGGGGTTTCCGACTTATGGTCAAAAGTAACACCGACAATCGTCTTTCCGTCGGCGGCGATGGCAATATAGCCCCAAATGGGTCCCCAAAGGCCGTTGCCCTGCATGGGAATGACGCTGGTTTGACGATCAATGACGAATACGGGCAGGCCGTCGTCCTCGGTCGGGTTACCGTTTTCGTCCAACAGAAATTCTGCTGTGCAATGCTTCTCGAATAGCCACGCGGCATTTTTGGCATTAACATCTTGAATACCTGCTGCTTTGAGAATATTGATACGTTTTTCGTTTTTCTGGTTGCGGTCTTGAAAAGGCTGCAGCCATAGTGCTGTGACGGTCAACAAGACGGCCACAATAACGATTAAAACCGTGGCATACAGAAAGATATATCGGTTACTATTAATGTCTTTTTTCATCGGGCAAAGGTTTTTTGTTGGACAATAGCGCGTTTTTGGCGCTTCTTGATGTTGCGCGCAATGACGCAATGGTCGATGAGCGGTGCAAAGCAATTCATAAGCAGGATGCTGAGCATCATGCCCTCAGCGTAGGCGGAGTTCAGCACACGCAGCATCACCGCAAAAATGCCGATGAGCAGGCCGTAGATCCACTTTCCAGTATTGGTTTGTGCAGCCGTAACGGGGTCGGTAGCCATGAAAACCGCGCCGAACATGAAACCGCCCATCAAATAGTGATAGTAAAACGGCAATTGCATATATTCATTGGCACCAATGGCATTGAAAAGAAGCCCCATGAGACCACCGCCAAAGATGACGGAGAGCATAATGCGCCAACTGGCAATGCCTGTCATTAGTAATAGGATTGCACCAAGGGTAATTGCAATCACCGAGGTTTCGCCCATGCTGCCAGGAATACCACCCCAAATCATCGTCCAAGCATCGGGCAAGTTTGTGCCCCCGTTGGCGAGGATGCCCAAAGGCGTAGCGCCCGAGAAGGCGTCAGGTTGGTCGGCAATCCAGACCTTGTCGCCCGACATGACCGATGGGTAGGCAAAAAACAGGAAAGCGCGGGCTGTCAGCGCGGGATTGACAAGGTTCATGCCCGTGCCGCCAAAGGCTTCCTTGCCGATGAGGACGGCGAAGGCTGTGGCCACCGCAACCATCCACAATGGGATATCGGGCGGCAACACCATGGGAATCAGCATTCCTGTGACCAAATAACCCTCGTTGACCTGATGGTGCCGTATTTGCGCAAAGGCAAACTCAATCGCCAAGCCCGTGATGTAGGAAACCACAATGACAGGTAAGGCTTTGAGCAGACCGAAGCCGATGATTTGCCAAAAGGTGGCGCATTCGGCAACGGCTTTAAAATGTTGATAACCAATGTTCCAAATTCCAAACAGCAAGGCGGGCATGAGCGCAATGACCACGGTAATCATGGTGCGTTTCAAGTCGATGGCGTCTCGGACGTGGCAGCCTCGTTTCGTCGTTTCGTCGGGCACGAAAAGAAAGCTCTCGAAGGCCTCGAAAGTGCTCTGGAGCCAAGCGTATTTGCCGCCTTCCGTGAAGTTCGGTTTGGTTTTGTCGACAAAATGTCGCAATTTCTTAATCATCCTTCGGCCTCCTTTCTCAGTTTCTCCAAAGCCTCAAAAATAATGGCCTGAATGTCGGTTTTCGATGTGTCGACAAACTCGCAGAGGGCAAAGTCCTCAGGATCAACCTCATAAATACCGAGGTTTTCCATTAGGTCGATGTCGCCGACGAGGCAAGCCTTTATGAGTTGGAGCGGATAGATGTCGAAGGGAAAGACCTTCTCGAACTCGCCCGTCATCACGTAGGCGCGCTCCTCGCCGTGGTAGTTGGTATCCAATTCGAAATCAGGCTGCAACGCATTAGGAATGAAGCCCGAAGGAAAAGTGCGCGACATGCTGAATTTCTTGAATCCAGGCCAAATCCAGCCGATAAGTTCGTGGCGCTGGTCGCCCTCGGGAATGACACTGAGCACATTATGGTAATACCCGATAAAACCGTTCTCAGTAACCGCTTTGCCCGTCAGTACGTTGCCGCTGACAATGCGTTGATGGTCATCTTTCAGGTTGTTTTTCACGAGGGCAGAAACGGACGCTCCGAGCTTGGTTTGGATGTAATGCGGATGCAGCAGTCCACTACCGGCGACGGCGTAAATGCGACCGAAATCTAGTTGGCCTGTGAGGAAAAAATGTCCTATGTTAATGATTTCGGGCAGACCGCAATACCAAACAATGTCGCCTTTGTTGATAGGACAGATTTTATTGATTTGTGTGCCCACATTGCCCGAGGGATGCGGTCCGCTAAACTGATGTATAACAACGTTTTTCGCCTTGAGCAACACTTCCGATTGGGTCTTTTCGGCATGGACGCAAAGATGCAACTTTCCGTCACTGAGGATATTAAGCACCTCTAAACCCTTCTGCAGCGAGTCGGGGAAATGCTCAGCGAGGAAATCCATGTCGGGGGCGAGTGGCGAGCTGTCGAATGCACTGATGAAGAAGGCTTGGGGCGTGTCGTCGGGACGTGCAACGGTAGAATAAGGGCGTTGCCGAATCATAGGCCAAAGTCCGATTTCCAACAGGCTTTGCGTGATGCCTTCCTTGGTCAACTCGCCAACCTCAAAAGGCAAGGCCGCATTCTGTTTATCTGACTGAATCACAATAGCTTGCAGCTGTCGTTTCGCGCCACGACGAATTTCACTCACGGTGCCGCTGACAGGTGCGGTGAATCGGATGCGTTCATCACGTTTGTCGCAAAACAACGGTGTCCCGACCTTCACTTGGTCACCTTCTTGCACACGAAGTCTTGGCATAAGGCCAATGAAATCAGTGGGGTGCAGGGCAAAATAGTCCGGAATGACACAACTCACCACTTGTTCCGCCTTACCTTTCAGGTGGATGTCGAGACCTTGTTTTATCTTTATGACTTGGCTCATGCTCGGGATTTGCCGCAAAATTAGAAAATTTTGTAATTTTGCAACGCGAAAATCATCAGAAGAAAAACTTGACCATGAAGAAACTCTCTTTATTAGTGTTATTAATGGCCCTTCACGCAACAATGGGCCTGTTTGCCCAAGACTTCGAACTGCCTTGCGACAACCTCAATTACAAGCCTGAAGTGCAAACTGTGCTGCTTTTTGTCGACGACAACCCATTGAGCGACCCCATTGTGCCTTTGGAGGACATGATGGGCCGCCTAACACTGTCATTCGATATTATCGACGGGCAGGGCGACGTGCTCAACTACACCTTCATCCATTGTACCCACTTCTGGCAACCCACTGAAATTCAGCGTATAAAATACGCTTCGGGTTATGAATCCGACCGTTTGGACAATTTCGCCTTCTCGCGCAATACGCTGATAGATTATGTCAATTATCAGCTCAAATTCCCGACCGAAGACATGACGCCGCTCATCTCGGGCAACTATTTGCTCATTGTATACGGCGACGACCTGAATGACTTGTATTTCACCCGCCGTTTCATGATTGTGGACGAGAAGACCCATATCAGCGCCACCGTACCACGCTATCCCGACGACCTCTCGCTCACCGACACGCACCAGCAACTTGATGTCAAGGTCAGCATTAACAGTTATTTGACGGGTAACACGCAGCAATACAGCTTTTTGACCATCAGGCAGAACGGTCGCTGGGACAATGCCGCCGAGGATTTGCAGCCGACCTACGTTTATCCCGACTATTTCTCATACGAGCATCATCCTGAGACCGTTTTTGAGGGCACTTACCAATTTATGCGCTTCAATACCAGCGACTTCCATTTCCAGTCGGAGAACTTGGCCCACATCCGGCAAAACGACCTGTCCTACGAAATCGACATTGCCACCTGCGAGTCGCGGGCAGGGAAGGCTTACGCGACTTACGATGACATTCACGGCGAGAAATTTGTGTATGTAGCAGACGAGACTATGGACAGTTTCATCGAGGCCGACTATTGCTTGGTGAACTTTTTCTACAAGAGCGAGGCCCCACTGACGCATGAGGACATGTATATCATGGGTGCAATCAACGACTGGCGTTTCGATGAGAGCAACCGGATGACCTACGACTACCGCCTGCACGGTTACTCCTGCTCGTTGATGCTGAAACAGGGGCTTTACAACTTCATGATGGTCACCGCTGACCGCAATACGGGTAAAGTCTCCACTGAACTTACTACAGGCAACTACTGGGACACCAACAACGTGTACAAGCTCTATTTTTATTATTTCAACACCAACAAGGGCTACGACGAACTGATTGGCTATACTGTAGTCAATTCGCATTGATATGTCTTCCGACCGCATCACCCTTTTCGCTGAAGTCCTGTTGCCGATACCTGTTCCCGGGACTTTCACCTACCGCGTGCCTTTCGCGCTGAACGACCAAGTGCGCGTGGGTCAAAGGGCGGTGGTGCAGTTCGGCAAGACCAAAATCATGTCGGGACTGATTGTTGGGTTGACGGAAAAAGTGCCTTCGGTGGAAGTGAAATTCCTCATGGATTTGCTTGATGACCAGCCGCTTGTGAACGACAAACAACTGAAGTTCTGGGACTGGGTGAAGACCTATTACATGTGCCATCTCGGAGAGGTGATGCAGGCTGCGCTGCCTTCCGCCTTGAAATTGAGCAGCGAAACCACCGTTGCCCTTTCGCCCGATTATGTCATTGATTCCGTGACGCTTAACGACTTTGAGTACCTCATTGTGGAGGCTCTGCAAATCAAGCCGAAAATTGCCATTAGTGAGGTGAGCAAAATCATCGGTTTCAAGAAAGTGATGCCGCTGATTCACTCGATGATGGAAAAGAGCGTTTTGGTGATGGAGGAGGAACTGAACGAGAAGTACAAGGCTAAGTATGAGCGTTTTGTGCGGCTTGCGAGTGATTACCGCGACGAAGCTAAAGTGCATGAACTGATGGACACTTTGACCAAACGCGCCTACAAGCAGTTGGAAGTTTTGCTCGCCTTTTTTACCCTCGGCGGCGACGCCGACAACGATGTCATGGCAAAGGCTTTGTTGCAAAAGGCCAATGCCAGCTCCACCATACTGAAAAATATGGCCGAAAAAGGCATTTTTGAGGTCTATGAGCGCAAGGTCAGCCGACTGAAGGAATTCAAAGTGCAGACCGATGTGGACTCGATTCAACTTACTGAGGCACAACGGAAAGCTTACGACGGAATCAAAACTGGATTTGAGGAAAACAAGCCCGTTTTGCTCCACGGCGTGACGTCGAGCGGCAAGACGGAAATCTACATCAAACTCATCAAGGAAGCCATCGACCGAGGGAAACAAGTGCTGTATCTCTTGCCTGAAATCGCACTTACCGCACAGATTATCAACCGCTTGAAGGAGTATTTCGGTGACAGGTTGGGCGTATATCATTCGCGTTATGGCACCAACGAAAGGGTAGAAGTTTGGGAACAAGTTCGCGACTTCGGACAAACGCAATCGCCTAAGCACCAGATTATTATCGGTTCGCGCTCGGCCATCTTTTTGCCTTATTCCGACATAGGGCTCATCATCGTCGATGAGGAACACGACAGCAGCTTCAAGCAAATCGACCCTGCACCGCGCTACAACGCCCGTGATGCCGCCATTGTGTTGGCCGCCATGCACAAGGCGAACATCGTATTAGGCTCAGCCACACCGTCTTACGAGAGCTATTACAACGCCTTGAACGGTCGCTACCACCTTGTGGAAATCACGGAGCGGTTTGGCGGCGTTCAGATGCCCGAAATCATCCTCAGCGACATGCGCGTGGAGCGGCGGCGAAAGACCATGAAGGCCGACTTCGGCAGCACGCTTTTGGACGCGATGAAAGAGACCTTGGACGAGCACAACCAGACCATTTTGTTCCAAAACCGGCGCGGTTTTTCGCTGCGCTTAGAGTGCGATGAGTGCCATTATGTGCCGCAGTGCATCAATTGCGACGTGAGCCTGATTTACCACAAAAGCCAGAACGTGCTGCGCTGCCATTATTGCGGTTATACGGCTTCCGTCCCGAATGAGTGTCCCGTTTGCCACAGCACCAACATTCGGATGCATGGCTTTGGCACGGAGAAGATTGAGGAGGATTTGGCTCTCGTCATGCCCGAGGCCAAAGTTGCCCGCCTCGACCTCGACACAACCCGCTCGAAAAACGACTACCAGAGCATTTTGGAGGCCTTCCAAGACCATGAAACCAACATCCTTGTGGGCACACAAATGGTCACCAAGGGTTTGGATTTCGACTCGGTGAAGGTGGTGGGCATCCTCAACGCCGACAATATGCTTTCCTTCCCCGACTTCCGCGCCCACGAGCGCAGTTTCCAACTCATGGCGCAGGTGGCGGGTAGGGCAGGACGCAAGGGCAAGCAGGGCAAGGTCATCATCCAGACCTATGAGCCGGCGCATCCCGTATTGCAAGATGTTTTGCGCAACGATTTCCGTGGGCTTTACGAGAAGCAGATGGTCATTCGCAGGCAGTTCGGCTATCCGCCGTTCTATCGCTTGATTCTCATTAGATTAAAGCATAAGGACTACCAAAAACTTAATCCCGCCGCAGCGGAGTTGGCCTCAATGTTGCGCCCCATTTTCAAGCAAGACCTCCTCGGGCCAGAATACCCCGTTGTTTCAAGGGTCAAAAACCTGTATATCAAGCAGATGATGGTGAAGTTCCGGCGCGACTACAACACCCAAAAGGTCAAGGAGTTGATTGCGCAGCAGATTCATTTGTTCCAGCAGAACTCTGATTTTAAGGCCGTTCAGGTGCAATTGGATGTTGATCCGATGTAGAACTTGCCGATGTTCCCAAAGCGTTATTCTGCCGACTCATTCTTCACAAGCCGCACCGAACAACCGTATTCGCGGTTCATCTAGGCAAAAATAATCCCCTTGCTATGGATAATACACTGTATAGTTCGTCCGTAGCAAAGAATCCGGCCCCAATTCCATCAAATCAATGGTTTTCAACACGTCATACACTATGAATAACGAATCATATGTGGTGGTTTTGATAAACGTATAATCCGCTGGTAAAATGTAAAGCGTGTAATTCGTTGCTGGCTCGCTTGACACAAGCAAATCTTCCAAACACCATCTGATAGTTTTTGAAATCTCTGTACAATCTTTTGGATTAACTTCCGTTTTCTTGCTTAGCCAATAATTATAATAAGTATCGCGAGCTAGATAACAGATTGAAACAATGGAATCCGAATTGTTGGCCACTGTTATGTTTTTATGGCAAGGATCCCTGTTGCACTTGCTGGAACACAATGACAGTATTACAAAAGCAATACAGATTACGATTGCCGAACTCCTAAAATGCCTTTTCATAACGATTAGTATTGATTGTTGTAATAAATTGTATTTAAAACCTATTTTTTATAATGTTGCTTTGCTCATCATATGTGCCGTATGGTGGCCACATGTGATGTGATAAACAATTTTGCCGTTTTTTTCATGATGGTTCGTTATTTAGTTCATACAAATTGCCATTAGTGTCCACTAAAAATTTGGACGGTTTAAATTTGAATGTATAACTTAAAATAATAACAGTTCACTATTATCAATTTGTTCTTTGACATTGTTGA